>NZ_JAGHRL010000002.1:0-655720 GCF_017743815.1 Ruegeria sp. R8_1
CCGGCGTTGAAATGTTCCGCAAGCTGCTGGACCGCGGTGAAGCGGGCGACAACATCGGCGCGCTGCTGCGTGGTGTTGACCGTGACGGCGTTGAGCGTGGCCAGGTTCTGTGTAAGCCGGGTTCGGTGACCCCGCACACCAAGTTCGAGGCCGAAGCCTACATCCTGACCAAGGAAGAGGGTGGTCGTCACACCCCGTTCTTCGCGAACTACCGTCCTCAGTTCTACTTCCGTACGACTGACGTGACCGGCACCGTGACTCTGGCGGAAGGCACCGAGATGGTCATGCCCGGCGACAACGTGTCGTTCGGCGTTGAGCTGATCGCGCCGATCGCGATGGAGCAGGGCCTGCGTTTCGCGATCCGCGAAGGCGGCCGCACCGTCGGCGCCGGCGTTGTGTCGAAAATCACTGAATAATCACGGTAGGCCGGGCTTCAGCCCGGCACATCGTTGAACGAGAGAAGGCCGTCCCAAAAAGGGGCGGCCTTTATTGTTTGATCGGATAATGTGAAAAGGAGAACTTAACGAGAAGCTTTGTTTGGAAAGCAAAAAATGGGTTTGATAAATGTTCCTTCATATGAGGGTCTCAACGAAGCCGCGCTTCGCGGATACTTCGATATTTGGTCCCGAACGCTGAACATGTACCACGACTTTGCGGCTTGTTATCCCGTTGAACCTCACGAGTTGGATGGGGAACATGACTATTTGATCGAGTGGAGAGAGTACACGCACGAAGCGCAACCAGAAATTAGCTATTTGATATCGATGCTGCTTCAATCCGCCGAGCTACGAATGAAAGCGCTGATATGTAAAGTAAGCCCATACTTGCTTCTCATAAACGGCTCCGTGCCTCTATCGGGCTCAGGCCGCGACCTTGATTTCACCGGATTGAGAACGTTGGATGCGGTCGATCTACCTAAGGCTGTAAACACATTCACGAGTTTCCAATTGCAACCTGAGTACGAAACACTTTTCCAACGCTTGCGGCAGGTTCGGAACAAAGTAATGCATCTTGGAGTTCATTCTACCGATGTTTCGCTGAGTTACCTAGTTTCATCGTCTTGTTGTCAATATAGATCGCTGTGGCCGGAAGGGCGATGGCTTTCAAATCGAGTCAAATATGACGGACGAAGTGCCAATAGATACTTCTACGACTACAGATGGACATCTCCGGTAACTGACGCAATGGATGAGTTGCCATTGACAATGTCATTGGTTTCCAATGAGGATTTCACAGCATGTGTCGGAGCAAAGAAATCTTCGCTAAAAGTTTACTGCCCAAATTGTATGGACGCGTGTGCTAGCAAATTAAGTGATGGAAGGCAAGCTACAGCTACTACAACAAGTGGAAATACGGCAACTTGCTTGATGTGCGACTCAGCATTTGAACTGGTAGCCAATGAAGAAAGCTGTGTCGAATGCGAGACCAGTATCGTTAGTATAGCAAAAGTTGGTAGAAGCCAGAATGTGTGCTGTTCGCAGTGCGGGCACTGTTAAGTTTCTTTAGAACGTAGTCGCTTTATTAAACCCCTTGCTAAACCCCTCCAACCCAACTAATACGCGCGAGTTCTCGATAAGAACGTCAAGGCGGGGTGATTCCCGCCTTTTGGGTTCGATGAGGGTTGGCGATGCGCGTCTGTCCTCCTCTCAACCTCAACGCCTAAAAAAGGCTGTTAATATGCAAAGCCAAAATATCCGTATTCGGCTGAAGGCATTTGACTATCGCGTCCTGGATGCCAGCACGCAAGAGATCGTCAACACTGCCAAGCGGACCGGCGCGAACGTGCGCGGCCCGATCCCGCTGCCGAACAAGATTGAGAAGTTCACGGTTCTCCGTGGTCCTCACGTTGACAAGAAATCCCGCGACCAGTTCGAGATCCGTACGCACAAGCGTCTGCTCGACATCGTTGATCCGACCCCCCAGACCGTTGACGCGCTGATGAAGCTCGACCTCGCTGCTGGTGTGGACGTCGAGATCAAGCTGCAGTCGTAATCGGAGGGTATGAGAATGCGCTCTGGTATTATCGCAAAAAAAGTTGGCATGACCCGCCTGTTCATGGAAGACGGCAAGCAGATCCCTGTGACCGTTCTTCACCTGGACAACCTGCAGGTTGTTGCACAGCGTACCGCTGACAAAGACGGCTACACCGCCGTTCAGCTGGGCGCCGGTGCCGCGAAGGCAAAACGCACCTCGAAAGCCATGCGCGGTCACTATGCCGCTGCCAAGGTTGAGCCCAAGCGTAAGCTGGCCGAGTTCCGTGTGTCCGAAGATGGCCTGATTGATGTGGGCGCCGAGATTTCGGCAGAACACTTCCTGGAAGGTCAGAAGGTTGACGTTTCGGGTACCTCGATCGGTAAAGGCTTTGCCGGTGCGATGAAGCGCCACAACTTCGGTGGTCTGCGCGCCTCGCACGGTGTTTCGATCAGCCACCGTTCGCACGGCTCAACGGGTCAGTGTCAGGATCCGGGCAAGGTTTTCAAAGGCAAGAAGATGGCCGGTCACATGGGTGCTGCCCGTGTTACCACCCAGAACCTGGAAGTCGTCAAAACCGACGCCGACCGGAACCTGGTCTTCATCAAAGGCGCCGTTCCCGGACCGAAATCGGGCTGGGTCACCGTCAAGGACGCCGTGAAGAAGAAAGCACCGGAAGGCCTGCCTTTCCCGGCTGCTGTGAAATCGGCTGCAACCGAAGCACCTGCGGAAGAAGCTCCCGCGGAAGGTGGTGAAGCATGAAACTTGATGTAATCAAACTGGACGGCGGTAAAGCCGGCGACATCGAGCTGAACGCCGATCTGTTCGGTCTCGAGCCGCGCGCGGACATTCTACACCGTGTGGTCCGTTGGCAGCGCAACAACGCGCAGGCCGGCACCCACAAGGTGAAGACCCGCTCGGAAACCAGCTACTCGACCAAGAAGATCTATCGCCAGAAGGGCACCGGTGGCGCACGCCATGGTGACCGTAACGCGCCGATCTTCCGTGGTGGTGGTATCTACAAAGGCCCCGTCGTGCGTTCGCACGGCCACGACCTGCCCAAGAAGTTCCGCAAGCTGGGCCTGCGCCACGCTCTGTCGGCCAAAGCCAAGGCAGGTGAACTGGTTGTGATCGAGAGTGCCGAAGCCGAAGGCAAGACCGCTGCTCTGGCCAAACAGGTTGCAAACCTGGGTTGGAAACGTGCTCTGGTCATCGACGGCGCGACCGTGAACGAAGGGTTCCTGAAAGCGTCCAAAAACATCGAAGGTCTGGATATCCTGCCGACGATGGGCGCAAACGTCTATGACATCCTCAAGCGTGACACTCTGGTGCTCACCAAAGCGGCTGTCGAAGCACTGGAGGCTCGTCTGAAATGAGCGCGAAGGCAGAACACTACGACGTGATCCGCAAGCCGATCATCACCGAAAAGTCGACCATGGCGTCCGAAAACGGCGCGGTTGTCTTTGAAGTGGCGATCGACAGCAACAAGCCGCAGATCAAAGAGGCCGTTGAGGCGCTGTTTGGTGTGAAGGTCAAAGCGGTGAACACCACCGTGACCAAAGGCAAGGTCAAGCGGTTCCGCGGCCAGCTGGGTCGTCGGAAAGACGTCAAAAAAGCATATGTGACCCTTGAAGAGGGTAACACCATCGACGTATCTACCGGTCTCTGATCGGAACGGTCTATGGAAAGAACGGAAGACCCCCGCGAAAGCGGGGGTTTTTTACTATGGCGGTGACACAAATTTGACCTCGGATTAAAAGGCCAATTGCATAAATCGCTTGCGACGCCGGGTCAGAAGGTGATCCGGTGAAGATAGAAAACACGGCAGGCGCATGACACATTCCATCCAACCGAACTCGGGCAATCCGCAAGTGACCGCAGCGCGGGATTGGGTGTCGACACTGGCCAAATACCGAGAGCCGAACCAGTTGCGTAGCGCGTTCGAGCTTGGCGTCAGCATCGTGCCATTTATTGCCTTATGGGCGCTGTCGTGGATGTCACTGTCGGTCAGCTACTGGCTGGCTTTTGCCATTGCAGTTCTCAACGCAGCCTTTCTGCTGCGTCTGTTTGCGATTCAGCATGATTGTGGGCACGGGGCGTTCTTCAGCAACCGGATGCTCAGCGACTGGACCGGTCGGGTGATCGGCGTGCTGACCCTGACGCCTTATGATGTCTGGCGTCGTACGCATTCTACCCATCACAACAGCGCCGGTAATCTGGACAAGCGCGGGATGGGCGATATCCACACTCTGACCGTGGCAGAGTATCTGGCTTTGACGCCTCTGAACCGGTTTTGGTATCGGGTCTACCGCCACCCAGTCACCTTGTTTGGCTTAGGGCCCGGCTATCTGTTTCTGCTGCAGAACCGCCTGCCGCTTGGCCTAACGGGTCTCTTGAAATTCTGGATCAGCGCCATGGCCACCAATCTGGCAATACTTCTGGCTCTGCTGGCCATATACTATTTCGGCGGTGTGATGCCGTTGCTGCTGATCTTCCTGCCATCGACCCTGCTGGCCGCGACGGCGGGTGTCTGGCTGTTTTACGTGCAGCACCAGTTCGAAGAGACGCAATGGGATCCCGATAAGGACTGGCAATTGCACGAGGCCGCCCTGCACGGCAGTTCGCACTATATTCTGCCATCTGTATTGCAGTGGTTCAGCGCCAATATCGGCATTCACCATGTGCACCACCTATACAGTCGCATTCCATTCTACCGCTTGACCGAAGTGCTGCGTGACCATGACGAGCTGGCAAACAGCAACCGGATGACCATCCGTGAGAGCCTTGCCAATGCGCGGTTGCATTTGTGGGACGAAAAGAGCCGCCGCCTGTTATCCTTCGCCGAAGCCCGCGCGCTTTATGGGTGAAGGCAACCTGACCTTGATCCTGACCGTTCAGCAGAGTGATGAGTCGCGCCAGCGACTGCCCGTGGGATGGCGCTGTCACGCCTGATCAGTGCACTTTATGGTGCCAAATACATCCGAGTTCATAGCGAGGCGCAAACGCCCCCAAAGCGCCAGCCCGCCGGGACGGGCAGTCGCTGGCGCGGCGGCCTTCGGCCTTGTTCCGCGCTTGGTTTTGAAATCGTTTACGTTCTAGACCAAGGAAACTCAGGTCTGGAACGTTTTGGGTTGTTGGAGTAGTGGTTTGCTAAATTGTACAGTGGAATTCTTTTATGCAGGCACCAGATATTAGCCCATTTTCTTACGGAATATTGTCCCTAACCAACCCGAACGATTGGCCGAACCAAGATGAATGTGACGAGTTCTCGCGCTTGGTCACTGGCAAGTCAGTCTATGTGTGGCCATTGGTTTTCGCAGCATATGCTTGGCACTTGGAAAGTCGCAAGGGGCTGACCTTCCCGAGTGAGATTAAGAGAATAGATGAGTACATTGGCCGCCACTTCGAAGAGTTTCTCAAAGCTAATCCCGTGGATTTCTCAAATGCTGGCAGCCAATATGTGCGATCGAAACCGGGTTCGTTCCAAGCTTTGAGGAAGAATTTCGGCTCTCCGGTTAAGAAGTTGCAGATTTCGGATGCAGAAAAGCGTTTGTCGTCTGAATTGCGAGATTTGGAAGCAAATGGCCTAATTGTTGATCCGTTTTCGATTAGCGTTGCCGGAGTTTCTATGGCGGTGCTCGGGTCTGTTCCGTATTCGTTTACTCGACGGACTAAGGCAGGTGATGAGAAATACCTGAAGATCAAGGCAATGCTCTGGGAGTTTGAAAGCTCCACCAAAGACGAACAGAGAGAGATGCGCTTTCACTTCTTTATGGAAAAAGCTATCGGACAGCTCAAAAAACACGTGAAGCTCCTCATATCCGAAGAGGATGAGGGGGATTAGATGAGCGGGGCTTGTCTCACCCGGAGGATTAATAATGCTGAGTCAGGATACTTATTTCCCCTATAGACACCCACCCCCAACACTGCTAAACGCTCCCAATCTTGCGGCCTCGGATTCGTTCCGGGGCCTCTGATATTTGTAACCGGGGACCTTCGGGGCCCTATACCCTTGGCACCTACGGGGGCCTATCACATAGCAGGGAAACCCCCTGCACTTGCTAAACGGAAGACAGAAAGCATGGCACTCAAGTCGTACAAGCCGACGACGCCGGGCCAGCGCGGGCTGGTGCTGATCGACCGTTCGGAGCTTTGGAAAGGACGTCCGGTCAAGTCTCTCACTGAGGGTTTGACCAAATCGGGCGGCCGGAACAACACCGGACGGATCACTTCACGCCGCCGCGGCGGTGGCGCAAAGCGTCTCTACCGGATCGTTGACTTCAAACGGAACAAATTTGATGTCGCGGCAACCGTCGAGCGGATCGAATATGACCCGAACCGGACCGCATTCATCGCACTGGTAAAATACGAAGACGGCGAGCAGGCATATATCCTGGCTCCGCAGCGTCTGGCTGTTGGTGACAAGGTTGTGGCATCCGCCAAGGCCGACATCAAGCCGGGCAATGCAATGCCGTTCTCGGGCATGCCCATCGGTACCATCGTCCACAACATCGAGATGAAGCCTGGCAAAGGCGGTCAGATCGCACGTGCGGCCGGTACTTACGCGCAATTCGTTGGTCGCGATGGCGGCTACGCTCAGATCCGTCTGAGCTCGGGCGAGCTGCGCATGGTCCGTCAGGAATGCATGGCCACCGTCGGTGCCGTGTCCAACCCCGACAACAGCAACCAAAACCTCGGTAAAGCCGGTCGTATGCGCCACAAAGGCGTTCGTCCGTCGGTTCGTGGTGTTGCAATGAACCCGATCGATCACCCGCACGGTGGTGGTGAAGGTCGTACCTCGGGTGGCCGTACACCGGTTACGCCTTGGGGTAAGGACACCAAGGGTAAGCGTACCCGCAACAAGAACAAAGCGTCCCAGAAGCTGATCATCCGCTCGCGGCACGCCAAGAAGAAGGGACGTTAATCTATGTCTCGCTCTGTTTGGAAGGGTCCTTTCGTCGATGCTTACGTGCTGAAAAAAGCCGAAGCAGCGCGCGAGTCGGGCCGCAATGAAGTCATCAAAATCTGGTCGCGTCGTTCCACCATTCTGCCCCAGTTCGTGGGTCTGACCTTTGGTGTGTACAACGGCCAGAAACATATCCCCGTAAACGTCTCGGAAGACATGATCGGTCAGAAGTTCGGTGAATACTCGCCGACCCGCACCTATTATGGCCACGCCGCAGACAAAAAAGCGAAGCGGAAGTAAGTCATGGGCAAGGAAAAGAACCCCCGCCGCGTGGCTGAAAACGAAGCAATGGCGAAAACCCGTATGCTTCGCACCAGCCCGCAGAAACTGAACCTGGTTGCGCAAATGATCCGCGGCAAGAAAGTTGAGAAGGCTCTGACCGACCTGACTTTCAGCAACAAGCGTGTCGCGCAGGACGTCAAGAAGTGCCTGCAATCCGCAATCGCGAATGCCGAAAACAACCATAACCTGGACGTTGACGAGCTGATCGTCGCCGAAGCATGGGTTGGCAAGAACCTGGTCATGAAGCGCGGTCGCCCGCGTGCCCGTGGCCGTTTCGGCAAGATCATGAAGCCGTTCTCGGAGATCACCATCAAGGTGCGTCAAGTTGAGGAGCAAGCCTAATGGGTCATAAAGTAAATCCGATCGGCATGCGCCTGCAGGTCAACCGCACCTGGGACAGCCGCTGGTACGCCGACACCAAGGACTACGGTGATCTTCTGCTGGAAGACCTCAAGATCCGTGAGTTCATCAACAAAGAGTGCAAGCAGGCCGGTGTTGCCCGTGTGATCATCGAACGTCCGCACAAAAAGTGCCGCGTCACGATCCACACGGCACGTCCCGGTGTCATCATCGGCAAGAAAGGTGCAGACATCGAAGTTCTGCGCAAAAAGCTTGCGCGTATGACCGACAGCGAACTGCACCTGAACATCGTCGAAGTGCGCAAGCCCGAGCTTGACGCGCAGCTGGTTGCCGAGTCCATCGCTCAGCAGCTGGAACGTCGTGTTTCGTTCCGTCGCGCCATGAAGCGCTCGGTTCAGAACGCCATGCGCATGGGCGCCCTGGGTATCCGGGTGAACGTCGCTGGTCGTCTGGGCGGCGCCGAAATCGCACGGACCGAGTGGTACCGCGAAGGCCGCGTGCCTCTGCACACTCTGCGTGCCGACATCGATTACGCACATGCCGAAGCGATGACCCCCTACGGGATCATCGGGATCAAGGTCTGGATCTTCAAAGGTGAGATCATGGAGCACGATCCGCAGGCACGTGACCGTAAAGCACAGGAACTCCAGGACGGCCCTGCACCTCGTGGTGCTGGTGGCGGTCGTCGCTAAGGAGGGAAAGATATGCTTCAACCAAAGCGTACTAAATTCCGCAAGATGCACAAAGGCCGGATCAAGGGTCTCGCCAAGGGCGGCTCTGATCTGAACTTTGGCACCTACGGCCTGAAAGCTCTTGAGCCTGAGCGTGTAACCGCACGCCAGATCGAAGCTGCACGTCGTGCCATGACGCGTCACATGAAGCGTCAGGGTCGTGTTTGGATCCGCATCTTCCCCGATACTCCGGTCACGGCCAAGCCGATCGAAGTTCGTATGGGTAAAGGTAAAGGTTCGGTCGACCGCTGGGCATGCAAAGTCAAGCCTGGTCGCGTGATGTTCGAGATCGACGGCGTCAATGACGACATCGCCCGCGAGGCCCTGCGCCTGGCTGCGATGAAGCTGCCGATCAAGACCCGCGTCGTGGTTCGCGAAGACTGGTAAGCGATCCGGGGGCAACCCCGTTCGTGACAAGATTGACCCCCGTCGGGAAACCGGCGGGGGTTTTCTGTTGCGCTTGTGAATTAAGGGCCGCAAAAACCGTCGACCACGTCTCACTGCGCCCCTAGGCTGCCCGGTAGGAATGGGAGGGCCCTATGGTTCAACTGCGCAAAAAAATGTTCGTTAAGGAAATCATAACCACCGATCAGTTGGGCCAGCCCTGCGATCCGATCAGCCGAGTTGCTGCGCTGGCGGTGTTCGCGAACCCTCTGGCTGGGCGGTTCTCGGACGACCTTTCCGAGTTGTTCGAGATTGGTGCGCTTCTTGGCCCGGACCTCGCATCCGAAGCGATCTCCCAACTGGACGGTGCGCCGGTATCCTACGGTAAGGCGGCGATCATCGGAATGAACGGCGATCTTGAGCACGGCGGGGCGGTGATCCATCCCAAGCTTGGCGCGCCCATGCGCGCGGCGGCGGGCGGAGGCGAGGCCGTGATCCCTTCGAACGCCAAGCTTGGCGCGCCGGGTTGCGCGATTGATCTGCCACTGGGGCACAAGGACAACCCTTGGTCGTTCGACCATTTCGACACGATGACGTTGAACATCCCGGACGCACCTAAACCGGATGAGATCGTTCTGTGCCTTGCCTATGCCGATGGCGGTCGCCCGATCCCACGCTGTGGCAAAGGGCCCGTCAGAGGCTAATCGACTGGCCTTGCCGAAAACACTGCGGTATGCCCGGCCCATGGCACAGATTGAATCACTCTTCGTAACCCGTCTCTACCGCGCGTCCCTCTCCGAGTTCGATCCCAAGATTGACGCTCAGGAATTGGAAAGCTCATGCCTTGTCATCGCCGAGGATGATGAGGCCGGGCAGGACTGGTGCGAAGAGAACGGCTATCCCGGCTATACCAGTTACGCTTCGCTGACCGATTTGCCCTGGCGGTTTCCGATCTTTGCCGATCTGGTCGCGGCGCTGGACCAACACGTCGCGGCCTTCGCCAAAGATCTGGAGTTCGATCTGGGCGAGGGCGCGCTGAAGCTGGAAGACCTGTGGATCAACATCCTGCCCGAGGGCGGAATGCACTCCAGCCACCTGCACCCGCACAGCGTGATCTCGGGCACGACCTATGTTTCCATGCCCGAAGGCGCGAGTGCGCTGAAGCTGGAAGACCCTCGCTCGGGCCGCATGATGGCCGCACCGACGCGGGTCAAAGGCGGGCGGCGGGATTTGCAGCCGTTCATATACATGAAGCCGCAGGTGGGCGACGTGCTGCTTTGGGAAAGCTGGCTGCGCCACGAAGTGCCAATGAACATGGCCGAAGAAGAACGCATCAGCGTCAGCTTCAACTACAAGTGGGATTAACGTCGAAAGCGTGACATCCCACGCTTATTGAAACAGGGGCTCGTCTGACTGCGCGGCTGTTTTCAGTTCTCCGATCATACGGTCGACGAAGGCGACTTGGGTATGGGGTGACAAAAAGGTTTTGCGGCCAATTCCGATGACGTCAAATTCAACGTGCACGGGGCTACCGTCCCGGAACACCAACCCGGTCTCCAAAATCTGACGGCGGATGTTGTCTGAAACGTTGACGATGGAATCAACGTAATGACCATGAGTGGCGATGCCAAAGATTCCTCGTCCGAAATAGGTGATCATCGGCGCATGGTCGCAAAGTGCGTCTGAGATGCACTCAGCGATATCGGTCACTTCGTCAATAAATTCCTGAGATGTGCATCTTTCGTAGATGGACGCGATATTTGTAACTGTCAGGATTTGCAGCTTGGTCGCCCGGAACTTCAGCCTGCCAAGATGCGTCAGGTAGTTTTCAAAAGAATGTACTTTTAGAACCCCATCTACATCGTCGATTGTTATTGCGTCGCTGAGGGCAACGGCTTTGGCCATGTATTGCGAAGTCGTGTCAAGTCGTTCAACACGCGCCGATGACTGCAATGCGTGCTTGATGCGTAGTTGCAGGTCATCGAAGTCCACCGGCTTGTTTACATAATCTGTCGCCCCTGCGGCAAAGGCATCGTCAACATGTTTCTTGTCGGACATCGCAGTGACCATGATGATCGGCGCATAGCGATAGTCAGGCAAAGATCGAATCCGGCGGCATAGCTCGACCCCGGTCATTTTGGGCATTTGAATGTCCAGAAGGAACAAATCAAACGGACGGTCAGCGTGAGCGATTTTTTCCAAGCCCTGAATCGCGGACGATGCCGTCTCTACAGTGAAACTTCCATTCGAGGCCAGCCCAAGCGAAAGCACCTTCAAGATGTCCATATCGTCGTCGACTAAAAGAACTCTCATTGCAAGCCTCCTGTATGGTTGGCGGTCTTTGGCTGAACTCAAATTTTGTTAGTTCTATGTGGTCACAAATGGATGCGACGCTAAATGCTGTTTTAAAAGTTTGTGCAACTTAAAGTGTTGTCGTTTTAAGATGGTATCGTCAAAATTGCCGGCCTGAAAAGATGTATTTTAGGTATAGCACCTGCCTTTGGGGATTTTCTTATCACTATCGGGTGAAAAGGCCATGCATATCGCCATTGCGACAGACAGGGTGAGTGGGAGAATGAGCTTTCCCTTGCAAGCCATCCGCTAATACCTTGCGCGGCAGCATACTGCGACCTCTTGGTGTTATCATGCATCCGCTATGTCCAAGGTGGCATGCTCAGGGGTCGTCTGGTCTTTAAGGTTAAAAGGCAGGCCGTAAGGCCTGCCTTAGGTGTTTATTCGGCGATGATCTCGCCCGAGGGGCGGGGGGTCGTCGCCGTCTCGGCCGGCAGCACCGGATAAGTTACTTCAGGCAAAGTGCCGGTCAGGCTTTCCAGAAAGGCAACGATCTGGTTGGCTTCGTTGTCGCCCAGTTCCTCACCCAGTTGCGACTCGGCCATGATCTGAACCGCGACTTTCAAGTCCCATACTTTGCCCGAGTGGAAATAGGGCGCAGTCAATGCGACGTTCCGCAAAGGTGCTGAGCGGAACACATATTCGTCGTCCACAGTCTCGGTCACGGCAAAGCGGCCTTTATCGCCGACGGGCAGAACATCCGCGCCGGGTTTTTCGATCAGACCGAAGGGATAGTACCCGCTACCGCCGACATTGACGCCCGAGTGGCAGGCGGCGCAGCCCATGTCCATGAACTGGGACAGACCTGCCAGCTGCTCTTGGGTCATGGCGTTGTCGTCACCGTTCAACCAGGCGTCGAACGGGGCAGGGGTGATAAGGGTGGCTTCGAATGCCTCGATGGCCTTGGCAAAATTGTCAAAGTTTACCGGGTCTTCTTCACCTTCGAATGATTCAGAGAACCACTCCACATATTGCGGCATCGAATTTAGCGTTTGCACCAGATTATCCGGTGTGTTGGCCATTTCGACACCGGCCTGAACCGGGCCTTTCGCCTGCGCGGCCAAGTCTTCGGCGCGCCCATCCCAGAACTGCGCTTCGTTGAAAACCGAGTTCAGAGCCGTGGGGGAGTTGCGCGGGCCACGTTGCCAGCCGTGCCCGATCGAGGTCTCAAGGTTGTCGTCCCCGCCAGTCGCCAGATTGTGGCATGAGTTACATGAGAACACACCCGATGCAGACATGCGCGGATCGAAGAACAAGGCTTTGCCCAACTCGATCTTTTCAACAGTGATCGGGTTATCGTTCACTGCAGGTACGGTCGAGGGCAGGGGGTCGAAAACATCAAGCGCTTCGTTGCGCAAGTCATTCGCCTGAGCACCAGTAGCCAGGACCGCGATCATTGCTGCATGAGTGAGGCTGGATTTCAGTTTCATTGTTAGCTCCAATAACTGTAATCTCCCTGCTGAACTATTTAGTTTACTTTGAGTCGGGCTCTTTGATTTAGATCAATTCTAAACTGGCTGCGTGAAATATTTTTAGAATTCTTCTAATTTGCTCAGATGTTTTCTTAGGAACGGGTAAATACCGGTGTCGTGTTCGCCGGTATTCCGGCAGCCCGGGCGTGTTAGTTGGGTTAAGGACTCGCCGAAGTCCGACAACTGTCGATAGCTCAAACTTCCTCTTGCCACCCATCCCCCAAACCCTTATACGGCGGCATCCTGCGATCTCCCGGCGTTGTCGGGCGATTCGTATGTCTATCATTCATCCACCAGGTCCAAGGTGACCCTGTCAGGGGGCCTTCTGGTGTTTTGAGCAAAGGAAAAAGGCGATGAACGCCCAAGAACTGCGTGACAAGACCCCGGACCAGCTCCGCGAGGAACTGGCCAACCTGAAGAAAGAAAGCTTTAACCTGCGCTTTCAACAGGCAACCGGTCAGCTGGAAAACACTGCCGGCATCAAAGCGGCCCGCCGCAATGCCGCCCGTGTCAAAACCATTCTGAACGAAAAGGCCGCTGCTGCGGCATCCGAGGAGTAATCAGATGCCCAAGCGTATCCTGCAAGGCACCGTGACCAGCGACGCCAACGAACAGACCGTAACCGTTCAGGTAGAGCGCCGCTTTACGCATCCGGTTCTGAAGAAAACCATCCGTAAGTCCAAGAAATACCGGGCTCACGATGAAAAGAACGCCTTCAAGGTCGGCGATACAGTCCGCATCATCGAATGCGCGCCGAAATCGAAGACGAAACGTTGGGAAGTTCTGGAGGCGTAAGCCTCCGGGATTTTCCCATTTGTCGAAACCCTGGGGGATCTAACGAGACCAGCCCCCACAGGTCGGGAGAAACCACATGATCCAGATGCAGACCAATCTGGATGTCGCTGACAACTCCGGCGCACGCCGAGTTCAGTGCATCAAGGTCCTGGGTGGTTCCAAGCGTAAATACGCCTCCGTTGGCGACATCATTGTCGTCTCGGTGAAGGAAGCCATCCCGCGCGGCCGCGTAAAGAAAGGTGACGTCCGCAAGGCCGTCGTCGTACGCACCGCCAAGGAAGTCCGTCGCGAAGACGGCACCGCGATCCGTTTCGATCGCAACGCCGCCGTCATCCTGAACAACAACAACGAGCCCGTAGGCACCCGTATCTTTGGCCCCGTTGTTCGCGAACTGCGCGGCAAGAACTTCATGAAAATCATCTCGCTGGCTCCGGAGGTGCTGTAATCATGGCTGCTAAACTCCGCAAAGGCGACAAGGTCGTCGTGCTGGCCGGCAAGGACAAGGGTAAAGAAGGAACCATTTCCTCGGTTGACCCCAAAGCCGGCAAAGCTGTTGTCGAAGGCATCAACATTGCCATCCGTCACACCCGTCAGTCGCAAACTTCGCAAGGTGGTCGTCTGCCTCAGGCAAACCCGATCGAATTGTCGAACCTGGCGCTGCTGGATGCAAACGGCAAAGCAACCCGCGTTGGTTTCCGCATGGAAGGCGACAAGAAGGTCCGCTTCGCCAAGACCACAGGGGACGTGATCGATGCTTGATTCCGCAACCTACACCCCGCGTCTGAAAACTCAGTACGTTGAAACCATCCGCGCCGCTCTGAAAGAAGAGTTCGGCTACAAGAACGACATGCAGCTGCCCAAGCTGGACAAAATCGTTCTGAACATCGGTTGTGGTGCTGAGGCGGTCAAAGACTCGAAGAAGGCGAAAGCTGCTGTCGAAGATCTGACTGCGATTGCTGGTCAAAAGGCCGTTGCAACCAAGGCGAAGAAGTCGATCGCGGGTTTCCGCGTCCGTGAAGACATGCCGCTGGGCGCGAAAGTGACCCTGCGCGGTGACCGGATGTATGAATTCCTGGATCGTCTGATCACCATCGCGCTGCCGCGCGTTCGTGACTTCCGCGGTGTTAAGCCGTCTTTCGATGGTCAGGGCAACTTTGCCATGGGCATGAAAGAGCACATCGTGTTCCCGGAAATCGACTTCGACAAGGTCGACGAGGTCTGGGGCTTGGATATCGTAATTGCCACCACAGCGAAAACCGACGCTGAAGCAAAGAGCCTGTTGAAAGCTTTCAACATGCCCTTCAACGCTTAAGCGCCGCGAGGATTGAGACATGGCTAAAAAAGCAATGATCGAACGCGAAAAGAAGCGCGAACGCCTGGTGGCCAAATATGCCGCAAAGCGTGCCGAGCTGAAAGAAATCGCGAATGACGAGAGCCGCCCGATGGAAGAGCGTTTCAAAGCGCGTCTGAAACTGGCGAAACTGCCGCGCAACAGCTCGGCTACCCGTCTGCACAACCGTTGTCAGCTGACCGGTCGTCCCCACGCTTACTACCGTAAGCTGAAGGTCAGCCGTATCGCGCTGCGCGAGCTGGGTTCTGCTGGTCAGATCCCCGGCATGGTGAAATCGAGCTGGTAAGGGAGACATAGATATGAATGATCCTATCGGCGATATGCTCACCCGTATCCGCAACGCGCAAATGCGCGGCAAGTCCACCGTTTCCACCCCGGCTTCCAAGCTGCGCGGTTGGGTTCTGGACGTGCTGGCGGACGAAGGCTACATCCGTGGCTATGAAAAGACGACCGGTGCAAACGGTCATCCGGCCATCGAAATCAGCCTGAAGTACTACGAAGGCACCCCTGTCATTCGCGAGCTGAAGCGGGTCTCAAAGCCCGGTCGTCGCGTCTACATGGGCGTCAATGACATCCCGCAGGTCCGTCAGGGTCTGGGCGTGTCGATTGTCAGCACTCCGAAAGGTGTGATGTCGGACGCAAACGCTCGCTCCAACAATGTTGGCGGCGAAGTGCTCTGCACCGTCTTCTAAGGAGGTCTGCAATGTCTCGTATTGGTAAAAAACCGGTCGAGCTGCCCAGCGGCGTTACCGCCTCTGTGTCGGGTCAGACCATCGAAGTGAAAGGTCCGAAAGGCACCCGCAGCTTCACCGCCACCGACGACGTTACGCTGTCGGTTGAAGACAACGTGGTCAAGATCGACCCCCGTGGCATGTCCAAGCGTGCCCGCCAGCAGTGGGGCATGAGCCGCACCATGGTTGCCAACCTGGTGACCGGTGTGACGACTGGCTTCAAAAAAGAGCTGGAGATCCAGGGTGTTGGTTACCGGGCTCAGATGCAGGGCAACACCCTGAAGCTGAACCTGGGTTACAGCCACGACGTTGATTTCACTGCTCCGGAAGGTGTCACCATCACCGCGCCGAAGCAGACCGAGATCGTTGTGGAAGGTATCGACCAGCAGCAGGTGGGCGAAGTCGCGGCCAAAATCCGCGAATGGCGCCGTCCCGAGCCGTACAAAGGCAAGGGCATCCGCTATAAGGGCGAGTTCATCTTCCGCAAGGAAGGCAAGAAGAAGTAAGGACGCAGACAATGGCAAACAGCAAAAGAACCCTGTTTCTGAAGCGCCGCCTGCGCGTTCGGAACAAACTTCGCAAAGTCAACGCGGGCCGCGTACGCCTGTCGGTTCACCGTTCGAACAAGAACATCAGCGTTCAGCTGATCGACGACGTTCGTGGCGTGACCCTGGCCGCAGCCTCGACCCTGGAAAAAGATCTGGGTGTTGTTGGCAAAAACAACGTCGAAGCGGCCACCAAAGTGGGCGCGGCCATCGCCGAGCGTGCCAAAAAGGCAGGCGTCGAAGAGGCCTATTTCGATCGTGGTGGCTTCCTGTTCCACGGCAAGGTGAAGGCAGTTGCCGAAGCCGCGCGTGAAGGTGGTCTGAAGATCTAAGACCTGCGGGCAGCTTGACGGCTGCCCCGATGATCCGGGGGCCCTGACGTTAGTCGGGGCTCACTTGGATTGAAGAAAACGGCGCCGTTTGCGCCACATGAGAAAAGGGATGCCAAATGGCAGAACGTGAAAACCGTCGGGGCCGTGGCCGCGACCGTGAAGAAGCACCGGAATTTGCAGATCGCCTGGTCGCAATCAACCGCGTGTCGAAAACCGTAAAAGGTGGTAAGCGCTTTGGCTTCGCCGCTCTGGTGGTTGTCGGCGATCAGAAAGGCCGCGTGGGCTTTGGCAAGGGTAAAGCGAAAGAAGTACCCGAGGCCATCCGTAAGGCGACTGAACAAGCCAAGCGTCAGATGATCCGCGTGCAACTGCGCGAAGGTCGGACTCTGCACCACGACATCGAAGGCCGTCACGGCGCTGGTAAAGTGGTTATGCGCACCGCACCTGAAGGTACTGGTATCATCGCCGGTGGTCCGATGCGTGCCGTGTTCGAAATGCTGGGCGTGAAGGACGTTGTGTCCAAGTCGCTGGGCTCGCAGAACCCGTACAACATGATCCGCGCCACCATGAACGGCCTGCAAAAAGAGCAGAGCCCGCGTTCGGTTGCCGCACGTCGTGGCAAAAAAGTTGCTGACATCCTGCCCAAGCGGGACGAAGCACCGGCTGAAGCCGAAGCGTAAGGAGTAGCGTACCATGGCAAAAACCATCGTCGTCAAGCAGATCGGTTCCCCGATCCGCCGCCCCGCCGAACAGCGCGCAACCCTGATCGGTCTGGGCCTGAACAAGATGCACAAAACCCGTGAGCTGGAGGACACTCCTTCTGTGCGCGGCATGGTCAACAAGATCCCGCATCTGGTTGAGATCATCGAAGAGCGCGGTTAAGCGCGACTCTTTCAGAAGTTCTTGAAACGCCCTCGACAGTGTCGGGGGCGTTTTCTTTATTTAATGATTGTTTGCTTTACACCCGGACCCTCTGCACAAAAAAACCTGAAAACCTCTGATACTTCAGACCGTTAATTGTCGTTGATGCAACTATTGTGAGTGCCTGAAAGATAGGCATTTGGAGATAAGTATCAAAGTGATGCGCAGTGTATTGATTGGATTGAGCTGTGTGGCTGGCACTCTCGTGATAGTCGGGTTTCTTGGCCAGCTTCACAGAGTTCCCGACACAATTTCGATAGGACGGCCGATTTTCGGCCTTTTCTGTGTTGCCGGTATGTTCGCTGCAAGGTCATTTTGGCTTAAGATGGCCTTCGCGTGCGTTGTAGCCGCAGCGCTCTTTACGACGGTAAGGCTTCTTTTACCTCAACAGCCGGGCGACGACCTAAAGGTTTACGCGAAGAATCTGTGGTTCGCTAATACCGAAATTCCGGCTTTGGTGGACGATATTGAAGCAACGGGTGCGGACGCTGTTATGCTGCAGGAGGTTTCTGATAGAAATATAGAAGTTCTAAGGCTGCTGGAAAAAAGTTACCCGTATCAACACTTTTGCAGGTTTTCGAGTTGGAGCGGGATCGCGTTGGCGTCACGTCATCCGATCCAAGGCGAGCCTATTTGCTCGAACTCGCGTGCTATTGCAGCCGTGCCAGTTGTTATCGAGAATTCAAAGGTTTGGTTAGTGTCTGTTCATATCCCTTGGCCCTGGCCCCATGACAGCCTCAATAACGAAGTAGATGCCGAAAGAGCTCTGGCCGATCTCGACGGCGCTCTCGTCATTGCTGGTGATTTTAACTCCATGCCATGGTCTGGACGTGTTGGAAGGATAGCATCGCTAACGAACACACGGCTTACTGGGCCTGTTCGACCAACTTTGAAACTTCGACATGTACCGCTGCCGCTTGATTTTGTTTTGGCACCGGGAGGTGGGTCTCAGGAAATACGCCCTTTTTTCGGTTCTGACCACGCCGGAGTGTTGGCTAACATCAGGCTTAGGGTGCCGTAGATGTTCCATGGAACATAATTTATTGCGGGACAGAATTGTTAGACGCGGGGCCGACTACCAAAGCGAAAATGGGTAAAAGCTGCACGGCCATTCCGCCAACGCATAACGGATAGACCGAAACATCCGTTGTTAGCGATATCCACTCTCCTTATCTGAGCGCTGTCCCAAACAGGAACGCACACAGTATCCCGAGGAATTCGCCTTGGGCTCAGAAAGGAATCGAACCATGGCTAACACAGCAACCTTTACCCGCGAAGGCTTTGGCCTGAGCGCCCGCATCGCAACACTCGTCGCCCGCGTCAAAGAGGCATATGCCCTGCGCGCCGAGTACAACCGCACCTATACCGAGCTTCAGGGTCTGAGCGACCGTGAATTGAACGACATCGGTGTGCGTCGTTGTGACATCAAGGATATCGCACGCGAACACGCGTATTGTTCCTAACCATAACGCGAAAGCGCGAAGGCTTAGATCAGGAGGCGCCGTTAGGCGCCTCTTTGCGTTTGGGTGATCAGTTTGACACGATGGCGTTGAATTCGGACTTCGTGCGTTGCAGCCCGCGCAATGATCCGCCAAACACGTTGCGAATTAGGGACGAATGAAGGGCTGAACAGGGTGACGGAATTCCAGATTGGCATGCTGTGGGTCGATGGCCCGCTAAGCTTCCTAGAGCAGCTCTGCATCAAGTCTTTCTTGGATGTTGGGCAACCCGTCCGTCTTTACACCTACGGGACAGTTTCAAATGTCCCTGACGGGGTCGAGCAACGTGATGCGCGTGAAGTTCTGCACGATAGCGAATTCGTTACCCACGGTCGAACCGGCAGTCCTGCACCTCATGCTGACAAATTTCGCTATAGAATGCTGGCGCAGGAACCTGACCTGATTTGGGCTGACACGGATGCGTATTGCATCAAACCCTTCGAAACAGAGACCGGGCATTACTACGCGTATCTTGAAGGAACGATGGGAATTGGCGTCCTCAAATTGCCGCCAGACAGCGAGGCGCTGGCGTTGCTGAACGAATTCACGCAGGATCCTTTTCGCATCCCACCCTGGTTACCAAAACGACACAGACAAACGTTGCAGGCCGCACTGGACAGTGGCTCTCCAATAAATGTACCCGAGGTATATTGGGGCGCTTGGGGGCCGGGTGCTGTTTTATGGGCGCTGCACACCTCTGGAGAAATCCGTTACGCACTGCCAGAGCATGTCTTTTACCCGGTCAATTTTACCCGGAGGCGAGCTCTTGCCCGACCAGATGTTGATCTGTCGCCCTATCTCAAGGACGATACGGTTTCGATCCATTTTTACGGCAGGCGGATGAGGTCGATTTTGCGTAACCGTTTCGGAGGAGTGCCTGATCCAAACAGTTTAGTTGGGCAGTTGGTTGAAAAACACGGTATCGACCCGGCGGCAGCGCCCATTTTAGACACGTGAAATACGGGTTAGCCTGACAACAAACTTGCATAGATCGGCACAACGCTGTATCGGGCTGCGGTGGCCTTGTGGCCATGAGAATCAAAACCAAGAAACGCCGCGTTTGGCCCATCACGCTTCGGGGGTCACATCCGGCTAAGGAGAAGCGAAATGAAACTGAATGAATTGCGCGACAATCCCGGCGCCGCACCGAAACGGACCCGCGTTGGCCGTGGTCCGGGTTCCGGCAAAGGTAAAATGGGTGGCCGTGGTATCAAAGGCCAGAAATCCCGCTCGGGTGTGGCCATCAATGGCTACGAAGGCGGCCAGATGCCTTTGTATCAGCGTCTGCCCAAGCGTGGCTTTAACAAGCCGAACCGTAAGGCATTTGCTGTTATCAACCTGGGTCTGATCCAGAAATTCGTTGACGCCGGCAAGCTGGACGCATCGGCTGCGATCACCGAGGATGCGTTGGTCGCATCCGGTCTGGTGCGTCGCAAGCTGGACGGCATCCGCGTACTGGCCAAAGGCGAAATCAGCGCCAAAGTGAACCTGGAAGTAACCGGTGCTTCGAAATCTGCCGTTGCGGCAGTCGAAAAAGCGGGCGGCTCACTGACGGTCACAAAAGCCGCTGCGGCAGAGTAAGCGCTTGTGAGCGGGCAAAGACCCGCTTACATAGACCTCAGAGTTTTCCAAGACGCCGCCCGAGCCGGAAAACGGTTCCGGGCGGTGTTTTCATAAGAGAGACCGATTTATGGTATCAGCAGCAGAACAAATGGCAGCCAACACAAGCTGGTCTGCCCTTGGGAAAGCCACCGATCTGCGCAACCGCATCCTGTTCACGCTTGCATTGCTGATCGTCTACCGTCTGGGCACCTTCATTCCGGTTCCGGGCATCGACGGCCAAGCACTGCGCGAGTTCATGGAGCAAGCGGGGCAGGGCATCGGCGGTATGGTTTCGATGTTTACTGGCGGGGCGCTGGGGCGCATGGGGATTTTTGCCCTTGGCATCATGCCCTACATTTCAGCCTCGATCATCGTGCAGCTGCTGACATCTATGGTTCCCGCGCTCGAACAGCTCAAGAAAGAGGGCGAGCAGGGACGCAAGAAGATCAACCAATATACCCGTTTCGGCACCGTGGCGCTGGCCACCGTTCAGGCTTATGGTCTGGCGGTGTCGCTGGAATCGGGCGATCTGGCGACCGATCCGGGCCTGTTCTTCCGCCTGTCGACCATGATCACGCTGGTTGGTGGTACAATGTTCCTGATGTGGCTGGGTGAGCAGATCACCGCACGCGGCATCGGCAACGGTATCTCTCTGATCATTTTCGTGGGCATCATTGCCGAAGTCCCGGCCGCCTTGGCACAGTTCTTCGCTTCGGGTCGCTCGGGCGCGATCAGCCCTGCTGTGATCATCGGTGTGATCGTGATGGTGATTGCCGTGATTACATTCGTGGTCTTCATGGAACGCGCCTTGCGCAAGATCCATATTCAATACCCGCGCCGTCAGGCCGGTATGAAGATCTATGAGGGCGGCTCAAGCCACCTGCCGGTCAAAGTGAACCCGGCGGGCGTTATCCCGGCGATCTTTGCCAGCTCGCTGCTGCTACTGCCGGTGACGATCTCGACCTTCTCGTCGGGCGCAACCAACGGGCCGGTCATGTCTTGGCTTCTGGCCAACTTTGGTCCCGGACAGCCATTGTACCTGCTGTTCTTCGCCTCGATGATTGTGTTCTTTGCCTATTTCTACACGTTCAACGTATCGTTCAAACCGGACGATGTGGCGGACAATCTGAAAAAGCAGAACGGCTTTGTGCCGGGTATCCGTCCGGGCAAGAAAACCGCCGAGTATCTGGAATACGTGGTCAACCGCGTGCTGGTTCTGGGGTCGGCCTATCTGGCGGCGGTCTGTCTGTTGCCTGAAATTCTTCGGGGCCAGTTTGCCATCCCGTTCTATTTCGGCGGTACCTCGGTTCTGATTATCGTCTCTGTGACCATGGACACGATCCAACAAGTCCAGAGCCACCTGCTGGCGCATCAATACGAAGGGCTGATCGAAAAGTCCCAACTGCGTGGTAAAGGTAAGAAACGCGGCAGGAAGGGACCCGCTCGTCGATGAACATCATTCTTCTCGGCCCCCCGGGGGCAGGTAAAGGAACGCAAGCGCGTCACCTTGTTGAAACCCGCGGCATGGTCCAGCTGAGCACTGGCGACATGCTGCGCGAAGCCAAGGACAGCGGCACCGAAATGGGCAACCGCGTGGCCGAGGTGATGGCCAAGGGTCAGCTTGTGACCGATGAGATCGTGATCGGCCTGATCCGCGAAAAGTTGGAACAAGGCGCTGAAGGCGGTTTCATCTTTGACGGTTTCCCGCGCACTCTGGCCCAAGCCGATGCGCTGGGTGAGCTGCTGGACAGCACCGGCGAGACGTTGGACGCGGTCATCGCGATGGAAGTGAACGACGACGCTTTGGTCGCGCGTATCACGGCTCGGTCAACCTGCGGCGGTTGCGGTGAAGTCTATAACGACATCACCAAACCGATCCCGGCGGATGGCAAATGCTCGAACTGCGGCAAGGAAGGTGACTTCAAGCGTCGCGCGGACGACAATGAGGAAAGCCTCAAGACCCGTCTGATGGAGTATTACAAGAAAACCTCGATGCTGATCGGCTATTACCACGCCAAGGGCAACCTGTCCTGGGTCGATGGTCTGGGCGAGATTGACGAGGTTCAGGGCGCGATTGCAGCCGCATTGGACGCCTGACCTGACCCGCATTTGAATATGGGCTTGACGGCATCGCCAAAAGCCCATATCGACCCCCATCCCCAAGGGGAATCAAGACCGCGTGCGGGATTCGTCCCAACCGCCCCGACCACCTCGAATAATGCTGAACCCTCTGGCGACACTGCCACGGTAAAGCGTTGTGAAAAAAGGTTCTGGAGTTACGGAACCGCAACGAAAAGGAAAGTGACACGTGGCACGTATTGCCGGCGTAAACATCCCGACTGCAAAGCGGGTACCTATCGCCCTCACATATATCACCGGAATCGGCAACACCTCGGCCAAAGCGATCTGCGAAGCCGTGGGCATTGAAGCGACCCGTCGCGTCAACGAATTGTCCGACGCCGAAGTTCTGAAAATTCGCGAATATATCGACGAAAACTTCACCGTCGAAGGCGACCTGCGCCGCGAAGTTCAGATGAACGTCAAGCGCCTGATGGACCTGGGCTGCTATCGCGGTCTTCGTCACCGCCGCAACCTGCCGGTTCGCGGTCAGCGCACCCACACCAATGCTCGTACCCGCAAAGGCCCCGCAAAGGCCATCGCTGGTAAGAAGAAATAAGGGAGGGTCTGACTGATGGCACGTGATAAGACTCGCGTTAAGCGCAAAGAGCGTAAGAACATCGCATCGGGCGTTGCCCATGTGAACTCGACCTTCAACAACACCAAGATCCTGATCTCGGACGTACAAGGCAACGCCATCTCGTGGTCGTCTGCCGGTACCATGGGCTTCAAAGGGTCGCGGAAATCGACGCCCTACGCCGCTCAGATGGCTGCAGAAGACGCAGGCAAAAAGGCGCAGGAACATGGCGTCAAGACGCTGGAAGTCGAAGTTCAGGGCCCCGGTTCGGGTCGTGAATCGGCTCTGCGTGCGTTGGCTGCTGCGGGCTTCAACATCACGTCGATCCGCGACGTGACTCCGATTGCTCACAACGGCTGCCGCCCGCCGAAGCGCCGCCGCGTCTAAGCGATTTTGAATTGAGCTGGGGCTGTGTTTTTGCACGGCCCCAGCACGTCATTTTGAACCTCGGGCGTCTGCACCTTGTTGGTCATGGGGCGCGGACAGGAATGGAGGGATTACATGATCCACAAGAATTGGGCAGAATTGATCAAGCCAACCCAGCTGGATGCCAAGCCGGGAAACGATCCTGCGCGTCAGGCAACGCTGGTTGCTGAGCCGCTGGAGCGTGGCTTTGGTTTGACTCTGGGTAACGCGCTGCGCCGCGTTCTGATGAGCAGCCTGCAGGGCGCGGCCATCACCAGCGTCCAGATCGACAACGTTCTGCACGAGTTTTCGTCGGTCGCAGGTGTCCGCGAAGACGTCACCGACATCATCCTGAACCTCAAAGGCGTGTCGCTGCGCATGGAAGTCGAAGGCCCCAAGCGCTTGTCGATCAATGCCAAAGGCCCCGCCGTTGTCACCGCAGGTGACATCAGTGAAAGCGCCGGTATCGAGGTTCTGAACCGCGATCACGTCATCTGCCACCTGGACGATGGCGCCGACCTGTTCATGGAACTGACCGTCAACACCGGCAAGGGTTACGTCTCGGCTGAGAAGAACAAGCCCGAAGACGCACCCATCGGCCTGATCCCGATCGACGCGATCTATTCGCCGGTCAAGAAGGTTGCCTATGACGTTCAGCCGACCCGTGAAGGTCAGGTTCTGGACTATGACAAGCTGACCCTGAAGATCGAAACCGATGGTTCGATCACCCCCGAGGACGCGCTGGCCTTTGCCGCTCGTATCCTGCAGGATCAACTGTCGATCTTCGTCAACTTCGACGAGCCGGAATCGGCTGGCCGCCAGGACGAGGACGATGGTCTGGAGTTCAACCCGCTGTTGCTGAAGAAAGTGGACGAGCTGGAACTGTCTGTCCGTTCGGCAAACTGCCTGAAGAACGACAACATCGTCTATATCGGCGACCTGATCCAGAAGACCGAAGCCGAGATGCTGCGCACCCCGAACTTCGGCCGCAAATCGCTGAACGAGATCAAAGAAGTGCTGTCCGGCATGGGGCTGCACCTCGGCATGGATGTCGAGGACTGGCCGCCCGACAACATCGAAGATCTGGCGAAGAAATTCGAAGACGCGTTCTAAGCGCGTCTTCCCCAATGCCCGGACTGCCGGGGACTGTATGGGCGATGATGCCCCAAGGAGAGCCGGTGACACGCATCGCCGGCCAGACAAAGCAAAAACGCAAGATAGGAATTGAACAATGCGTCACGCACGTGGTTACCGCCGCCTGAACCGTACTCATGAGCACCGCAAGGCTCTGTTTGCAAACATGGCTGGCTCGCTCATCGAGCATGAGCAAATCAAAACAACTCTGCCCAAGGCAAAAGAACTGCGCCCGATCATCGAAAAACTGGTCACTCTGGGCAAGCGCGGCGACCTGCACGCCCGTCGTCAGGCCGCAGCTCAGCTGAAAGAAGACAAAGACGTCGCCAAGCTGTTCGAAGTTCTGGGCCCCCGCTATGCCGAGCGTCCGGGCGGTTATGTCCGCATCCTGAAAGCTGGCTTCCGTTACGGCGACATGGCCCCGATGGCGATCATCGAATTCGTGGATCGCGACGTCGACGCCAAAGGCGCAGCCGACAAGGCTCGCGTTGCCGCCGAAGAGGCCGCAGACGAAGAATAAGAAAGCTTCGCTTTCTGACTTTGGCCCCTGCGTCCCAGACGCGGGGGTTTTTCTATTTCATCGCGATAAACCTCGCAGGTGTGTTTCCTGCCCTAAAACCGGAGCTTTTCGTGTCCGTTCGCATGTCCGTATTTGATGTTCAGGGCCTTGCCTTTGGTATCGTCATGACAAGCCTTAGCGTCGTTTTTCTGAAAGCGGCTGGTTTGGTGACAGGGCAAACTGCGGGTCTTGCGCTTTTGCTTTCTTATGTTTTGCCGATTGGATTTGGCCCTTTGTTTTTCCTAATCGGTATCCCGTTTCTGATACTTGCTTGGGTAAAACGCGGCCCTGTTTTTGCTATTCGGACGATTGTCGTGGTGATCGGGATTTCGACGCTTTCACAACTGTTGGGAAAAATAGTCATCTTCGAACGGCTTGACCCGCTGATCGCCGCCGTTCTTGGGGGTGCGTGTAGTGGCATGGGATTGATTGCTATCTTCCGCCACAATGCCTCGGCGGGCGGGATGACTATTCTGGGGATCATTCTGGAACATAAGACCGGTCTGAAGGCTGGGTGGTTCCAACTTTCAGTCGATGTCATGGTATTTTTGGCCTCGGCCTTTGTGCTTAGCCCGTCGCAACTGCTGTATTCCTTCCTTGGGGCTGTGATCACCAATATGGCAATCGTATGGAACTTTGACGTGGCCCAAAGCGGCACCGGGCGTCCCGGTTATGGTCGGTCTGCAAATTCATAGCGATCTTGCAAACGGTCGGTGTTGCGGACATATCAATCCGTAAACATCCATGAGGGTCACATGCTCCGCGCGCTTTTGCTTTGTCTGCCTTTTGCCCTGTTGCAAACCCCCGCCCATGCTGAAACCAAGGTGCCGCAATCACAGGCCGAGATCAGCTTAGGCTTTGCGCCGGTGGTCAAAGAGGCCGCGCCTGCGGTGGTCAATATCTATGCCAAGATCGTGCGGCAGGGGCGGGCGAACCCGTTTTTCTCGGACCCGTTCTTTCAGGATTTTTTTGGCGGCGGGTTCAACGAGCCAAGACAACGGGTACAGAACTCGTTGGGGTCGGGGGTGATCCTGTCTGATGATGGCTATGTGGTGTCAAATTACCACGTGGTCGGCACGGCGACGGAAATCCGGATTGTCACCACCGACCGGCGAGAGTTTTCGGCGCAAGTGGTGCTGGGTGACAAGGAAAGCGACATCGCCATTTTGCGGCTGGAGGAGGCCGATGGGCTGCCCTACCTGCCGCTGCGCGATTCCGATCAGGTTGAGGTGGGTGAGCTTGCGCTCGCCATCGGCAACCCGTTTGGTGTGGGGCAGACGGTGTCTTCGGGCATCATCTCGGGTCTGGCGCGGACGGGCACGGCCACCGGCAATGCGCGGGGCTATTTCATTCAGACCGATGCGGCGATCAATCCGGGCAATTCGGGTGGGGCGCTGATTGATGTGAATGGTGATCTGATCGGGATCAATACCTCGATCCTGACGCGGTCGGGCGGGTCAAACGGGATCGGCTTTGCGATCCCCGCCAATCTGGTGGCCGAATTCCTGCGGCAGGCGCAGGCGGGCAATGAGCAATTCGTAAGCCCCTGGGCCGGGGTCTCGGGCCAGCACATGAGCGCGGATATCGCGGAATCTCTGGGTCTGGCGATCCCACTGGGCGTGGTGATTTCCAATCTGCACCCGCTCAGCCCCTTGGCTGAGGGCGGATTGCGTGTAGGCGATGTGGTGACGCATGTGGACGGGGATGAAGTCAATTCCCCCGCCGAGATGAAGTTCCGCATGTCTGTTGCCGGCGTTGGTGGCACCTCGGTTTTGACCCTTTTGCGGGGTGAGGCGCAGGAAGAGGTCGAGGTCGCCTTGATCCCAGCGCCTGATACGCCGTCCGCGGATGAAACCATTCTGGATGACCGGACGGTGATGCCGGGACTGGTGGTTTCGCGTATCAACCCGGCGGTGATTTCAAAGATGGGCCTGCGGCTGACGGAAACCGGAGTGGTTGTGTTGGATGCCGGGCGGTATGGCGGGCGCTCGGGGCTGCGCGTGGGGGATGTTCTTCACAGCATCAACGGCAACGCGATTGCCCATCCCGACGATGTCACCCGCGCGCTGACCGATCCGGGCCGCCGTTTACAGTTCGAGCTGCTGCGTGGTGGGCGCTCGGTTTCGCTGCGGTTCCGGCTATGAGCGATCTGTTCGACACCGGGGCCGATCGGCCTGCGCCACCCGCGCATCGCCCTTTGGCCGACCGGCTGCGCCCGCAGACACTGGCCGAGGTGATCGGGCAGGAACAGGTGTTGGGCCCTGATGCGCCTTTGGGGGTGATGCTGGCCTCGGGCAGCTTGTCCAGTCTGGTGTTCTGGGGGCCGCCGGGCGTGGGCAAGACCACCATCGCGCGGCTTTTGGCGCAAGAAACCGATCTGCATTTCGTTCAGATCAGTGCGATTTTTACCGGTGTTCCCGATCTGCGAAAGGTGTTTGAGGCCGCGAAAATCCGCCATCAGAACGGGCAGGGCACGCTGCTATTCGTGGATGAGATTCATCGTTTCAACAAGGCCCAGCAGGATGGCTTCCTGCCTCATATGGAGGACGGTACGATCCTGCTGGTGGGGGCGACAACCGAGAACCCCTCGTTCGAGTTGAACGCCGCTGTGTTGAGCCGCGCGCAAGTGTTGGTGCTGGAACGCCTTGATCTGACCGATCTGGAGCGCCTGACCCAACGGGCCGAGAAAGAGCTGGGCCAGGCGCTACCTTTGACCGGGCCTGCACGTGACGCGTTGCACGAGATGGCTGATGGCGACGGGCGGGCGTTGTTGAACCTAATCGAACAGATTGCGGCGTGGAAAGTCGATACTCCGCTGGATCGCGAGGTGCTGGCAACCCGCCTGATGCGGCGCGCGACGAAATACGACAAGTCGGGTGATGAGCACTACAACCTGATCTCGGCCCTGCACAAATCGGTGCGTGGCTCAGACCCGGATGCGGCACTGTATTGGTTTGCCCGAATGCTGGAAGGGGGTGAAGACCCTCGCTATATCGCGCGGCGTTTGACCATCATGGCGGTCGAGGATATCAGCCTGGCCGATCCGCAGGCACAGGCTTTGGCGCTTCATGCGTGGGAAGTCTACGAACGGATTGGCAGTCCCGAAGGCGAATTGGCGCTGGCGCAGGCGGTGGTCTATCTGGCCTTGGCGCCCAAATCGAACGGGGCCTATGCGGGCTACAAGGCTGCTCGCGAACTGGCGCGAAAATCGGGTAGTGAACCTCCACCCAAACATATCCTGAACGCACCGACGTCGTTGATGAAGGAACAGGGCTATGGTGCGGGCTATGCCTATGATCACGACGCCGAGGATGGATTCTCGGGCCAGAACTATTTTCCCGATGGCATGGACCGCCCGGACCTGTACCAGCCGGTCGAGCGCGGGTTCGAGCGCGAGTTGAAGAAACGGCTGGAGTATTTCGCCAAGTTACGGACCCAACGCAATCGTTAGTGCCGCTGCGTCAGGGGCGACAGGGCGGTAAAATCGCGCTTGGCTTGGGTCATGAGAGTTCAGGGAGGAAGCTCATGACCGTATCCATAGACAAAACCGATGACGTCTGGACCATCATCCACGATCGCCCCGAAACCCGCAACGCCGTGGACACTGACCATGCCGAGGCTCTAGTCGAGGCGTTTCTGGAGTTTGAACGCAGCCCGGCCAAGGTGGCTGTGTTCTGGGGCAAGGGCGGGAATTTCTGCGCTGGATGGGATCTGAAACTGGCAGCGACGCTCTCTGACCCCGATCTGCGCGAGGCCTATTTCGACCGCCTGTCCTTTCCCATCGGCTCTGCGCCCTCGACGGTCGGGCCATTGGGGCCATCAAGGCTGGAGTTGTCCAAACCCGTGATTGGCGCGGTTGAGGGCGCGGCTGTGGCTGGCGGGATGGAGCTGGCGCTGTGGTGCGATATTCGCGTGATGGCGGAAACCGCATACCTGGGTGTCTATTGCCGCCGCTGGGGGATCACGCTCATGGATGGGGGTTCAGTCCGGTTGCCGCGCCTAGTCGGGCAGGGCAAAGCGTTGGAAATCGCTCTGACCGGTCGCAAGGTTGAGGCGCAGGAGTGCTACAATATCGGATTGGCCGAAAAGATCGTGCCCCATGGTCAGGCCCGCGCCGCAGCCGAGGCCATGGCGCATGAAATCGCCCGCTTTCCGCAAGAGGCGGTGCGAGCCGATCGCCGCTCGATCATCGAAACGCGGGGGATGCCGGTGCGTGAGGCGCTCAAGGTCGAATGGGCCAACGGGTTGGACGCGATCCGCCGCGAAGGTACCGCCGGGGCGGGCAGGTTCCGGGATGGGGCCGGGCGCGGGGGTGACTTTACCAATATCTGACCGGGTTGACTCTGCCGGTAAGTCACGCCACAGACGCGCATGTTTTCAATGGCACTGAATGGCACACAACCCGCGCGGATCCGGCGCGCGAAAGGGATATCGGCATGAGCGGCGTACAGATGATCACCGTGGCAGAGGGCGATGGCGACCAGCGGATCGACCGTTGGCTGCGCCGCTTGTTTCCGCATGTCAGTCAGGGCCGCATCGAAAAGATGTGCCGCAAGGGTGAACTGCGCGTGGATGGCGGGCGGGTGAAGGCCTCGACCCGGCTTGAGGTCGGGCAGGTCGTGCGTGTGCCGCCCCTGCCAGATGCCGATCATAAGCCCGCTGAGGTCAAGCGGCGTATCTCGGATGCGGATGCCAAGATGATCCAGTCTTGTGTGATCTACCGCGACGATCACGTGCTGGCGCTGAATAAACCGCATGGCCTGCCGGTACAGGGCGGCAGCGGCCAGACGCGCCACGTGGACAGCCTGTCCGAGGCGCTGCGCTTTGGCTATGACGAAAACCCCCGCCTTGTGCATCGTCTGGACAAGGATACCTCTGGCGTTCTGCTGCTGGCCCGCACGCGCGAGGCCGCCAAGGGGCTGACGGCGGCCTTCCGGCATCGCGATACGCGCAAAATCTACTGGGCCTTGGTCGCAGGTGTGCCGACCCCCTATCTGGGTGAGATCAAGACCGGTTTGGTCAAGGCCGCAGGTCACGGCAAGCAGGGTGAGGGTGAGAAAATGATCCCCGTTCATCTGAACGAGATCAACGACACCCCCGGCGCGAAACGGGCGCATACGCATTATGCCACGCTCTACCGTGTGGCCGGGCGCGCCGCCTGGGTGGCGATGGAGCCGATCACCGGCCGCACCCACCAGTTGCGGGCGCATATGGCGGCGATTGGGCATCCGATCATCGGGGACGGCAAATACGGTGGCTCGGGTCAGGAAAACCTTGGCGATGGCTGGGGCGCACAGCTAGGCGGGATCATCAGCAAAAAGCTGCACCTGCACGCGCGGCAGGCCTCGTTCGAACACCCGGTGACGCGCAAGACGATTACCGTGAAAGCCCCTTTGCCGGATCACATGAAACACAGCTGGGACACCTTTGGCTGGACCGAGGATCTGGCCGCCGACGACCCGTTCGAGGAACTGCAATGAGCGCACCCCTGCGTTTGGTGCTTTTCGACGTGGATGGCACTCTGGTTGACAGTCAGGGCAGCATCGTTGCCGCGATGACGGCCAGTTTCGAGACGCTGTCCTTGCCGGTGCCGGATCGCTCGGCGATCCTGTCCATTGTTGGCCTGTCGCTGCCCAAGGCGATGGCGCAGCTTGCGCCGCAGCATTCGGATGCGGATCAGGTGCGGCTGGTCGAGGGGTATAAACAGGCGTACCACGCACATCGGCTGGAACAGGGTATGGCGGGATCGCCGCTTTATCCCGGTGCCCGCGAGGTGATTGAGGCGTTGCACGCCATCCCCGAAGTTCTGCTTGGCGTGGCCACCGGGAAGTCTCAGCGCGGATTGGATGCTTTGATCGAAGGGCACGGGCTGCAGGGTTATTTTGTCACGCGGCAGGTGGCGGATCATCACCCCTCGAAACCGCACCCGTCGATGATCGACACCGCGCGGGCCGAGACGGGGGTTGAGGCAATCGATACCGTGATGATCGGCGACACCCGGTTTGACATGGACATGGCCACCGCTGCGGGCGTGCGCAGTGTCGGCGTCACCTGGGGTTATCACGCGCGCCCCGCGCTAGAGGCTGCGACAACCATCATTGAAACCTTTGACCAGTTGCCCAATGCGCTGGAACAAATCTGGACCTGAGACGATGAGCGACTGGAAACCCAAACGATTCTGGACCCAAAGCGCAGTGATTGAGGCTGAAGGCGGCTTTACAGTCGAGCTGGATGGCCGCCGGGTGAAAACGCCAGCCAAGGCGGGTTTGATCGTGCCTACGCAGACCATGGCGCAGGAGATTGCCGCAGAATGGGACGCGCAGGAAAAAGAAGTCGACCCGACCACCATGCCCTTCACCCGCTCTGCCAATGCGGCCATCGACAAGGTGCAGCATCAGCACGCCGAAGTTGCAGACATGTTGGCTGATTACGGCGATTCGGACCTGCTATGTTACCGTGCCACGCACCCGCAAGAGTTGCAGCAGCGGCAGGCCGAGCAATGGGACCCGGCGCTGGATTGGGCGGCAGAGACACTCGCCGCGCGTTTGGTCCCCGTTGCTGGCGTGTTGCACAGACCTCAGGACACGTCGACCCTGCAGAGCTTGAGGCAGCGTGTCCATGATTTCAATGACTTCCAGCTTGCAGCCTTCCACGATCTGGTCAGCCTGTCCGGGTCGTTGATCCTTGGGTTTGCCGTTTCGGCCAATTGGCGCGCGGTGGAAGACATCTGGGAAGTTTCGCGGCTGGACGAGCTTTGGCAAATTGAACAATGGGGCCACGACGACGAAGCGCATGCTGCGTCCGAAGTCAAACGCGCCGCGTTCCTACACGCCAAACGGTTCTTTGATCTCTCGGTTTGAGCCCTGACGCCTGAAATTCCGCCAAAGACGCGGACATCTGCAAGATGATCCATCGTTTTCGCTGATCCGACCCTTGACGTTTGTTTATGAATGCGCCCAAACTCAAGCCCACTAAAGGGGAGACACCTTTGGGGAAACCTTTCCGGTGCCAAAGGTGCCGGACAGAACCGTCTCTGGACAGGGGCGGAAAATCAGGAAGAGGTAAAAATGAAAAAATCCGTAATTTTGGGCGTGGCGACCGTTGCAGGCCTGGCTGCAGGCGCAGCGACAGCGGGGACTGTCGATGATGTCAAAGCGCGCGGTAAGCTGAACTGCGGTGTGACCACCGGTCTGGTTGGCTTCGCTGCACCCGATGCAAATGGTGAATGGAAAGGCTTTGACGTTGCGGTTTGCCGTGCTGTCGCTGCAGCCGTACTGGGCGATGCAAGCGCCGTCGAGTTTGTTCCGACAACTGGTAAGACCCGCTTTACTGCGCTGGCCTCGGGCGAGATCGACATGCTGGCCCGTAACACCACATGGACGTTCAGCCGCGACGTGGACCTGAAGTTCGAATTTGTGGGCGTAAACTACTACGACGGTCAGGGCTTCATGGTTCCCAAGGCGCTGGGCGTCAGCTCGGCCAAGGAACTGGACGGCGCAACCGTCTGCATCCAGACCGGCACCACCACCGAGCTGAACCTGGCGGACTTCTTCCGCTCGAACAACATCAGCTACGAGCCGGTTCCGATTGAAACCAACGCTGAAGCGCAGCAGCAGTATCTGGCTGGCGCATGTGACGTTTACACCACCGACGCATCTGGTCTGGCCGCAACCCGCGCCACATTCGAAGATCCGTCGGCGCACGTCCTGCTGCCCGAAATCATCTCGAAAGAGCCGCTGGGCCCGCTGGTCCGTCACGGCGATCACGAGTGGGGCGACGTTGTCCGCTGGACTCTGAACGCGCTGATCTCGGCTGAAGAGCTGGGCGTGACCTCGGCCAACATCGACGAGATGGCCGCTGGCACCAACAACCCAGAAGTGAACCGTCTGCTGGGTACCGAAGGTACTCTGGGCGAGATGCTGGGTCTGGATGCTGACTGGGCTATGAAGGCGATCAAATCGGGCGGCAACTATGGCGAAGTCTTCGCGCAGAACATCGGCGAAGAAACTCCAATCGGTCTGGCACGCGGTCTGAACGCACAGTGGACCGATGGCGGCCTGCTGTACTCGCCTCCGTTCCGCTAAAATCCATTGAAAAGGGCGCGGGGTTAACCTGCGCCCTTTTTCCAAAACAGAATGCTACGGACTGCTCGGGAGCGGGGAAAACCCTGCCGGGAAGGAAGCGTCCGAAAAGCACGGGGATCCCATAATATGTCGACTATGACTGACCCACCGAAAGCTGACTTTCGGTTGTCTATGCTCATAAACGATACCCGCTATCGCTCACTTACTTTCCAGGTGATTGCGGCAATCGTCATTGCGCTTTGTATTTGGTATCTGGGTAATAACCTGATCCAGAACCTTCGGGCCGCGGGCCTGAATATCTCCTACACATTCCTGGGCGACCCTGCCGGGTATGACATCAACCAGCGACTGATCGAGTATGACAGCCAGTCTTCGCACGGAAGAGCGGCTGTTGTCGGTATTCTGAACACCCTTTTGGTTGCGTTTTTGGCATGTATTACGGCCACAATTTTTGGCGTAATCGCAGGTGTGCTGCGTTTGTCGAACAACTGGCTCGTTTCCAAGCTGATGGCGGTGTATGTTGAGATATTCCGGAATATTCCGGTTCTCATCTGGATCATCATCATTTTCACCATCATGACGGCAGTTTTGCCGGGGCCGCGGGCATTCCGAGGCGACAACCCGACTTCAAGCATGCTGTTCGATTTGTTCGCCTTCACCAACCGTGGCGTCTATATTCCCCGCCCGGAATTTGCGAACGGCTTGTTTGGCGCGACGGTCTTGAATTGGCTGCTGGTTGTCGTGGTTCTGATCGGATCCTGGTTCGGATCTCGTGAAATCGAGAAACGTGCCGCTTTGAAACAAGAGCAAACTGGCGAGCGTCCGAAAACCCTGGTCGTGAAGCTGGCAGTTTGGCTGGTACCGTTTGCTCTGTTGATGGTTTTGATGGGATTGACTTGGGATGTCCCGGCGCTGAAAGGCTTTAACTTCAGCGGAGGAATTAAGGTCGGTGGTCCGCTCATTGCGCTTTGGTTCGCATTGTCGATCTACACCGGTGCCTTCATCGCGGAAAACGTCCGGGCGGGTATCCAAGCGATATCGAAAGGTCAGACAGAGGCTGCCGCCGCACTGGGTCTGCGTCAGGGTCGGATCATGAATCTGGTCATCCTGCCTCAGGCTTTGCGGGTCATTATCCCGCCACTGATTTCGCAGTATCTCAACATCACCAAGAACTCGTCTCTGGCGATTGCGGTGGGTTACGCGGACATCACTGCGACGCTGGGCGGTATCACGCTGAACCAAACGGGCCGTGCGATTGAATGCGTCTTGTTGCTGATGCTGTTCTATCTGACAGCCTCTCTGATGATCTCGATGGTGATGAATATCTACAACGCATCCGTCAAGTTGAAGGAGCGCTGAGCATGGCTGATCAAACAACAAACCCGATCGCCTTTGTGGCTGAAGGAACTATTCCTCCTTCGCCACCGCCGGCAAACCAGACGGGTATTGTCAAATGGCTGCGCGAGAACTTGTTTTCGGGCGTCACGAACACAATCCTAACGGTTCTATCCATCCTGCTAATCTATGTGCTTCTCAAGAACACGTTGCCATGGATTTTGAACGGCGTGTGGAACGCGGAGTCGCTTGCTCAATGCCGCGAGATTCTGGATGGCAGAACTGGCGCTTGTTTCGCTGTTCTGACCGAACGCTGGCATCAGTTGATCTATGGGTTCAAATACCCTGCAGAAGCTTATTGGCGCCCAAATCTGGCCTTTGTGCTTATGTTGGTGGCGCTGGCGCCGGTTCTGTTCTTTGACCTGCCGCGCAAACTTCTGGTGTTCACGGCGCTGTATCCCTTCATCGCCTTCTGGCTGATTTGGGGTGGCAGCATTCTGGTTCCAATCGTGGCGCTGCTTGGTTTTGTTGCCGCGGGTGTCGTTTTCCAGAAACTTGGCCGCAACAGTTTCGCTGCCGGGTTCTTCGGCGCGATCATAGTGGCTCTGATTGTCTGGAATGTCGGAGGGGCTCTGATCCCGGAAGGTGCCAACGAAGGTGCTATGCTCACCGCCGTTCCAAGCCGTGATCTGGGAGGCTTTATGCTGAACATGATGCTGGGCTTGACCTGCGTGTCACTGTCGGTTCCGCTTGGGATCGCTCTGGCGCTGGGTCGTCAGTCGTCGATGCCGCTGATCAAGTGGGTCTGTGTCATCTTCATCGAATTCATCCGCGGCGTGCCTCTGATCACGCTGCTGTTCGTGGCTTCGGTGATGCTGTCGTATTTCTTCCCACCCGAAAGCACGGTCGACCTGTTCCTGCGTGTTGTGATCATGATCACCATGTTCTCGGCCGCCTATATCGCCGAGGTGATCCGGGGCGGTCTGGCAGCGCTTCCACGTGGGCAGTACGAGGCAGCAGACAGCCTTGGGTTGGATTACCCGCAGGCGATGCGTCTGATCATCCTGCCGCAGGCACTGAAGATTTCGATCCCCGGTATCGTGAACGTGGCCGTTGGCCTGTTCAAGGACACCACACTGGTTTCGGTCATTTCGATGTTCGATCTGGTGGGCATGATCCGGGGGCCCATCCTGGCGTCAACCGAATGGAACGGCGTCTATTGGGAGCTTCTGGGCTTTGCCGCGCTTCTGTTCTTCGTCGTCTGCTACGGCATTTCTCAATATTCCCAGTGGCTCGAGCGTCGCCTTGCCACGGACCATCGTTAAGGAGTTCAACACATGTCTGAACTTGCAATTGAACGCGAAATCGACCGCTCGAAGATGCAGGTGAGCGACGAGGTCGCCATCGAAATCAACGGCATGAACAAGTGGTACGGGTCTTTCCACGTGCTGCGCGACATCAATCTGACCGTCAATCAGGGCGAGCGGATCGTGATCGCGGGGCCCTCCGGTTCCGGAAAGTCCACCCTGATCCGCTGCCTGAACGCGCTGGAGGAACACCAGCAGGGCACGATCATCGTGGACGGGACCGAGTTGTCGAATGACCTCAAGAACATCGACAAGATCCGGTCCGAGGTTGGCATGGTGTTCCAGCACTTCAACCTGTTCCCGCACCTGACCATTATGGAAAACTGCACGCTGGCCCCGATCTGGGTGCGCAAGACGCCCAAGAAAGAAGCCGAAGAGCGCGCGATGCATTTCCTGGAAAAAGTGAAAATCCCCGATCAGGCGCTGAAATACCCCGGCCAGTTGTCAGGTGGTCAGCAGCAGCGTGTGGCGATTGCCCGATCGCTTTGCATGATGCCGCGGATCATGTTGTTCGATGAACCCACATCGGCGCTGGACCCCGAGATGATCAAAGAGGTGCTCGACACCATGATCGAACTGGCCGAGGAAGGCATGACCATGCTGTGCGTCACGCACGAGATGGGCTTTGCCCGTCAGGTCGCCAACCGCGTGATCTTTATGGATGCCGGTCAGATCGTGGAACAGAACGAACCCGAAGAGTTCTTCAACAACCCGCAGAGCGAACGGACCAAGCTGTTCCTCAGTCAGATTCTGGGTCACTGATCCGGCGAAAATCCAGGAAAGGGCGGGGCTTCGGCCTCGCCTTTTTCTATTCCAGCAATTCGCGCGGTGTGGTGAAGCCGATAACATCCCCACTCCGCCAGTCGATATCGGCCCAATCCTTGATGCTAAACCGGATCACGGTAGTCGCACATGTCGGATAATCCAAGAAACGTGGGTGATCCGGGGGGCGACGAACGATCCGGCGGGCGAATTCACATATGCCTGAGTTGTGGCCTAGCATCATGACCGTTGGCTGCGTCGCACCCGACAGTTCAATCAGCATGTCTTCGGGTTCGGCCAGATATAGTGCGCGGTGAAAGCAAATCCTGTCGGCTTGCAGCCCCATGCGATCCCAAGTTTCACGCGTCCGGATTGCCGTCGAGCTGAGCACTTCGTCCGGCATCCATCCGTGTTCATTCAACCACCTGCCAATGGCGCGTGCAGATTTCCGGCCGCGTTTGTTCAGGGGGCGGTCATGATCCTTGAGCGTTGGATCGCCCCAACTGGATTTTGCGTGGCGGGTAAGGATCAGAGTCAGGCTCATGATGGGTGGAACGCTTTCATATGATGGGCGGACTGTTCGGGGTCGCGATTGGCGCCGGCGCTGACAGGGCAGGACAGACGTGCAAGGCAGCCTCCGGTCATACAGGTTTGGCCCTCGTCTGTGGAGAGGTGCGCATGGCATGCGCCCACGTCATAGAATTCCTGATCGTTCAACGCGCCCACGGGGCAGGTCGAGGTGCAGGGCGCGGCACAGGTGGCGCACGGCGAGGGTGCTATCGCCTCGGGTATCTCGAACTCCTGCGCGAAATGCAGCGCACCCCGATATGAGATCATCATACCCACGGTGTCATGCACCAGCGCGCCCACTGGGCTGCTGAAGGTGCGCCCGGATTTCAGCGCCCAGTCGATGAAAGGTGCATAAGGTGGGCCGCCGAAAGGGAAATGCGCATCAGCCCCCAAATCAAGGGCCATTTGTCCAATCACGCGGGTTGACCAGCGGTCGACAGGATCGGGGCCGTTCCATTCCGGGGCCGCCCTCAGGACCGGCCAAAAGCCTGGCCCCGCGCCCAACAGAACCAGAGTGCCACCGTCCAGCCCCTTTGCTCCGCTGGTACGGGGATGGGTCGCGCCCATGGTGATTAACCCGGCCTGATGCGCGACACGTCCCACCCAGCCATAGCTGATAGACGCTTTATAGGCTGAGGCGGGGACGTGTTGCGTCATCTCTTCTCCGCTTTAGGGGCTCAGTCGGGGCGGATCAGTGACCCTGCGCCGTGTTCGGTAAACAGTTCCAAAAGCACCGCGTTGGGCGCGCGACCGTCCAGAATGACCACCGCCCGTACGCCGCTGTGTAAAGCATCCAGCGCGGTTTCAGTCTTGGGGATCATACCGCCTGCGATCGTACCTTCCATCGTCATCTCGCGGATCTGACCGGCCTTCAGTTCGGTCACAACTTCACCCGCGGCGTTCTTGACGCCCGAGACATCGGTCAGCAGCAACAGGCGATCCGCTTTCAGTGCCGAGGCAATCGCGCCTGCGGCGGTATCGCCATTGACGTTCAGCGTCTCTCCGGTTCGGCCTGCACCCAGTGGCGCGATCACCGGGATCACATCATGGGAAAACAAGTCGTGCAGGATTTTCGGGTTCATGTCCGCCGGAGAGCCGACAAAGCCAAGAGCCGGATCGGCCTGATCGCAGACCATCAGATTGGCGTCCTTACCAGACAGGCCCACGGCCGTTCCGCCCTGATCGTTGATCGCCTGGACGATGCGCTTGTTCACAAGGCCAGACAGGACCATCTCGACCACTTCGACGGTGGCTTTATCGGTCACGCGTTTGCCGCCTACAAATTCGGACTGGATGTCCAGCTTGCCCAGCATCGCGTTGATCATCGGGCCGCCACCGTGGACGACCACCGGATTGACACCGACCTGACGCATCAGCACGACGTCGCGGGCAAAGCTCTCCATCGCCTCGTCACTGCCCATGGCGTGCCCGCCCAACTTGATGACGACAATGGCATCGTCATAACGCTGCAGATACGGCAAAGCGCTGTTCAAAGTGGCGGCGGTGGCGATCCAGTCCCGGTTCATATCTCTTGTCTTCATGGCTGCTGTCCCTCTGGCATTCCGTGTTAGGGCCTTTGCCCGGTGCTGCCAAGGGGCAAGCTATTCCAGATGGGCGATGATCGAGCGCAGCGTGGGAATCCCGTCGCCCTTTTCGGACGAGGTCAGCACGATTTCAGGGAAGGCGGCAGGGTGTTTCGACAACGCTCCGCGTACCTGATCCAGAACCTTTTCGCGCTCGTTGGATTTGACCTTGTCGGCCTTGGTCATCACGCACTGAAAGGTCACGGCGCTGGTGTCCAGCAGCTTCATGATCTCGGCATCGACCGGTTTCACCCCATGGCGCGAGTCGATCAGAACAAAGGCCCTGCGCAGCGTTTGACGTCCGCTCAGGTATTGTTTCAGCAGCCGTTGCCATTTTTCGACAACCTTGACCGGCGCATTGGCATAGCCATAGCCGGGCAGGTCGACCAGATACAGCTCGGGGCCTTGGGTGAAAAAGTTGATCTCTTGCGTGCGGCCCGGCGTGTTCGAGGCACGCGCCAATCCCTTGGTGCCGGTCAGCGCGTTGATCAGGCTGGACTTGCCCACATTCGAACGCCCGGCAAAACACACCTCAAGCCGGTCTGGCGCGGGCAAGCCGTTCATGGCGACCACGCCTTTGACAAACTCGGACTCGCCGGCAAACAGTTTGCGGCCACGCTCTTGCGCGAACTCATCCGGTGTTTCGGCTAAGGGAAAGGGCAGGGTGGTCATAGCAGTTGAACCTTGTCACCGGTTTTGACCTCGCCACCCCGTATCACCTCGGCGTAGACGCCGAAATCCTGATGATCCCAGGTATTGAGCGCCGCCAAAGTATCGGCATCACGCGCACCTGTATCGGGGTTGGCAGTCGTCGCAAGGCATCGGGTGATACGCTCGCGGACATGCAACACAGCCTGACCGATCTGTACTTCGCGGCCCAGCCATTCGAATTCTTCCCACAGGGGCAGCCCGTCGAACCAGACATTGCCGCGCCAGCGTACCGGGGAAAGGTCTTGCCCCAACTTCTGCTCGACCGCGCGATGCGTGGCCATGTTGCACAGGCTAATCGACGGGAAATCGCTGTCCGTCATCCCTCGTCCAGGCACTCGGACGATGCGGGCCGAGGCCGCACGATCCGCAGGCATCAGCGGCTTGACCCAATCCAGAAAGGCATCTTGTTGCGTGTCGGGCTGAAAGCGCAGCTCGGGTCGTTCGGGATGGGTCAGTGTGACGGTATCACCTTCGGTACGGGCCGAGATTGCCATCAGCGACGGAGCTTTGGCACCGCGGCTGAAATTGGCACAAGGTGCCCATTCGGTTCCATCCGTTTTCGACGCTTCGTGCGCGACGGCCCAAACACGATCCCCGGGCATGGTTTGCCCGGGGCTCAAAGTGACGGTCTGCACGGCCTCGCGGCCATGGCTTTTGATCGGATGTCGCCAGAGGTTGGTTACTTCACCTGTCATTTGTCATCCGTCTTCGGAGTTCGTTTGAAGCTTGACTTGATGTTTCCGAACACGTCCGGCTTGTAGCCCTGGCTGCGCATGATCAGGTATTGCTGGGTAAATGTAATCGTGTTGTTCGCAATCCAGTAGACCACCAGGCCACTGGCAAAGCTGCCAAGCATGAACATAAAGACCCACGGCATCCACGCAAAGATCATCGCCTGTGTCGCGTCAGTTGGTGCCGGGTTCAGCTTTTGCTGCAGCCACATTGAAACACCCAGCAACAGCGGCAGGATACCGATGAAGATCAGCGCCATCAGTGTATCGGGCTGCGGACCGGCCCACGGTAGCCAGCCAAAGAAGTTCAGTATCGAGGTCGGGTCCGGCGCGCTGAGGTCCTGGAATGGTCCAAACCATGGGGCCTGACGCAGTTCGATCGTGACAAAGATCACCTTATACAGCGAGAAGAAGATCGGAATCTGCATCAGGATCGGCAAACAACCTGCGGCGGGGTTCACCTTTTCCTTCTTGTACAGCTCCATCATGCCTTGCTGCATCTTCTGGCGGTCGTCGCCAGCGGCCTCTTTCAGGGCTTCCATCTGCGGCTGCAGTTCCTTCATCTTCGCCATCGAGACGTAGGATTTGAATGCCAGCGGGAAGAGGATCGCCTTGATGATCAGGGTCAGGCCGATAATGGACCAGCCCATGTTGCCGATCAGAACATTGATGTTGTGCAGCAGCCAGAAGATCGGCTTGGTCAGGAAATAGAACCAGCCCCAGTCGATGCTGTCGATAAACTTCTGTACGCCTTCGGCTTGATACTCACGGATGGTTTCCCATTCCTTCGCGCCTGCGAACAGTTGGGTGGTCACTTCTTCTGTCGCGCCGGGGGCGACGGTCAGTGTGGGCAGGACTGTCTCGGTCTGATAAATCTTACGGCGGGCGTCGTATTTCGCAGCGGCCTTGAAGGTCGCACCTTCTTCGGGGATCAGAGTGGTCATCCAGTAGTGATCGGTGAAGCCAACCCAGCCGCCTTCCTTGACCTGAAACACTTCGGCTTGCGCGCGCTCGTTCGGGTCGATGTCAAAGTCGCGGACGTCGCCATAGTCGATCTCGTCCAGCACGCCGTCGGCCATGACCATGACCCCTTCGTGGAGGATGAAGAAATTCTTCAGGTCGGGCAGGTCACCGTCTTCACCGATGCCGTGGCGGGCCAGAATGCCATATGGGGCCATGCCCACCTCGGCCTGCGTGTTGTTTTCCACCGATTGGGTGACGTCGAACATGTAGTTTTCGTCCACCGAGATTGTGCGGCGGAAGGTCAGGCCGTTGCCATTGTCCCATTTCAGCGTGACCGGCGTGTCGACGCCCAACGTCTCACCGCTTTCCAAAGTCCACAACGTGTTCGGGCCCGGGACATCGGTGCCCGCAACACCTGCGCCAGGTGCCCAGCCGTACAGCGCATAATAGGCCGATTCCGACCCGACCGGGGAAAGCAATTCCACGATCGGCGCGCCTTCTTCGATCGAGACTTTGTAGTCCTTCAGGAACAGCTCATCGATGCGGCCACCTGACAGGGAGAGGCTGCCCTCCAGACGAGGTGTGTCGATCACAATGCGAGGTGCTTCGGCATCGGGCAGCGTTTCTTCTGCAGCAGCTGTCGCTTCACCAGTCGTGCCCGCGTTTGTGGCGCTGGGCGTCTGAACCTCGGTCGCGTCGGTGGCGCTGATTTCTGCCTGATCGGGCAGCGCGGTTTGTTCCGGCGGTGGGAACAGCACGAACCAAACAAGGATCACGAGAAAGCTGAGCGCGGTTGCGAGGATGAGATTCTTATTCTGATCGTCCATCTGGGACAGCCACCTTAAGCAGTGAAACACACCCGGTGGGTTCAACAGAGTGCAGCCCCAAAGGTCAAGCGGATTCGCCCGTCAAACCGTCGCGGATTGGGTTTTTCATGCGGAATTTGCCGATCAAGAGCCAGTTTGCCGCCCTATCTTGGGAACTCCATTCACCTTGTTCTGATGCGCTGCGATCCAGTCCAGCGTTTTTTCAAATGGCATGGGTTTTCCGATCCCAAAACCCTGAACGTGATCGCATCCCAACTGGGCCATCAATGCGTGCTCTCCCGGAGTTTCCACACCTTCAGCCAGAGTTTCCAAATTCAGCCGTTCCGCCATTGTGAGAATGGCACTGACCATTTGCTGCTGGCTGGCGTCCTTGTCCGCCTTTGTCACGAAAGACCGATCAATCTTGATGCGCGAGACGTCAAAACGTTTGATCGAAGCGATCGAGGCATGACCTGTACCGAAATCGTCAAGGTCAATGCAGCAGCCCAGCTTTGACATACTTGTCACGTTGCGGGTGATCACGTCATCCGGTCTGCGAGAAAACACTGTCTCAAGCACTTCGACAGCCAATCTGTCCGGGGTCAGATCATTCTGATCCAATTCCCATTTTAGCCGATCAATGAGTGTAGGATCCCGTAACTCGTCCGATGAAAAGTTGATCCCGATCCGCGGCACTATAACCCCGGCGCGATCCCATTTTTGCATCGCTGTGAACGCGTGGTGGCGCATGGCCTGACCAAACCGTTCCATCAACTCGGCCTGCTCAGCGAAGGGCAGGAAGATATTCGGACCCAGCACGCCCTTTTGTGGATGCTCCCACCGGGCCAGCGCCTCGAATCCGGTCACGCGTCCCGTATCGGTCGAGACTTGCGGTTGGAACCATGGACGGATTTCTCCGCTGTCCAGAGCCGCGTCGAACTCTTTGCGTAAATTTGCACGTATGCGCGATCGACGACGCGTTTCGTTGGAATAAGCGCGTATCGTCGAAGGCCCGTTTCTTTGCGCCTCTTCCAGCGCGGATGAGGCTGCGTCGATCCAAATTTCGAACCCGTCGTCGCGTAACGAGGTCAGCAAGCTGAACCCGATCGAGCAGGAAACGTAGATGCCCGAACCGTTCAGAGTCAGCGGCTCTTCAATGGCAGATTGGATACGCCCAGACATTTGGATGCAGGCCTCGAGGTCAAGATGTTTTGACGGCCGCAACCCGATGGCAATCTTGTGCGGATCCAGCTGCGTGGCAATATCCTGCGCACGGATGGCAGATAAAACGCGGACACAGAATTGTTCTGCCATATGGTTGGCCGCCGCATTCCCGTGCAGATCAACAAATTCGTCGAAGTTGTCCAAAGCGACGATCAGGCAGGCGGATTCTTCGCGGATATTGCGCGCCGTTTGATAGAACCCCTCGATTTCCGAGGCGAAACTGCCGATAGATTTAAGTCCGTTGGCTTCGCTTCGGTCTGCGTGTGACTTAGCAGAGTCTGCAGCCGTCAGGATGATCGCTACTAGAACCGGTAGGGACAGGGCCACGATGACCAGGGCGCGTTCCCCGCCGATCCAGAAGGCAGCGAGGCTGATCGCAGGGATGAAAGCCAAGGCCTGAGGGCCGCTGAGTACGGTTGTCAGGACATTCAGAACTCTGCTGACAGAGATATTTTTCCACATCAGATTACGGGCCTTTTTCTTGGGCGTCGCACGCTGTGGTCAACCCTAGAAAAGCAATCTGAGTCAGACGTTAACGCAGATGTGGAATTTCGTCAGCAATTTTGCCTTTTTCGCTGGATTCTAAAGAAAGCCCTGCGAAATCAAACAATTTTGGGTCCAAAAGATGGGACGGTCGCGCGTTTGTCAGAGCGCGGAACATCACTTGTCGCCGACCGGGGCTGTTCTTTTCCCACTGGTCGAGAATCTGTTTCACCTGCTGACGCTGCAACCCGTCCTGACTGCCGCACAGATCGCAGGGAATGATAGGGTAGCTCATTGCGTTGGCGAATTTCGCGCAATCGGCTTCGGCCACATGGGCCAGCGGGCGGAACACGAACAGGTCGCCTTCTTCATTCACCAGTTTCGGCGGCATCGTTGCCAGACGTCCGCCGTGGAACAGGTTCATGAAGAACGTCTCGAGGATGTCGTCGCGGTGGTGTCCCAAAACGACGGCGGAACAGCCTTCCTCACGCGCAATACGATAGAGATTGCCACGGCGCAGACGCGAGCAAAGTGCACAATAGGTTCGGCCCTGTGGAACCTTGTCCATCACGACAGAATAGGTGTCTTGATATTCGATCCGGTGGGGTACGCCCATCCGTTCCAGAAACTCGGGCAGGACAGTGGCGGGAAAACCGGGTTGCCCCTGATCCAGATTGCAGGCCAGCAGATCGACGGGCAGAAGACCGCGCCATTTCAGCTCATACAGCACTGCCAGCAGGGTATAACTGTCCTTGCCGCCTGACAGGCAGACCAACCAGCGTGGAGGCTTGCCATCTTTGTCATGGGCCGACGGGTCCACCATTCCGTATTGCTCAATGGCTTCTCGGGTCTGGCGCACGATGCGCTTGCGCAGCTTCTTGAACTCGGTGGTCGAGGGCGCGCCGGCAAAGAGTGGATGGATATCGTCAGCTTCGTCAAACATGCGCAGCCCCTACAATAGTTGGCGCAACCGGGCAAGGGTGACGCTTAGCCCAGCCGCGCGAGCAAGGCATCTGTGTTCAGCCCCCGTACTGATCCGGGCACCCGCCCGCTGTCACCTGTCAGGCGCGTCACGATGAACCCGTCGGCCACGGCGGATGGGGCGTGGCGCAACAGCAGCGAAGCCGTCAGCAGCAGAGCGGTGCGTTCAGCAAACCAGCGCGCCTCGGGTTCAGAGGGCAGGCCGGGCCATTGGCCGCGATAGGCTTGCAGCGCCGCGTCGTAAGCGCGATCTACGCCGCGTGCGGTATCCAGTTCGGCCTGCAAAACCTCGGCGGCCAAAGGCTCACGCGCCAATGTGCGCAGGATATCAAGGCAGATCACATTGCCCGACCCCTCCCAGATGCCATTCAGGGGTGCCTCGCGGTAGAGAAGGGGAAGGGGCGTATCCTCGACGTACCCCATGCCGCCCAAAACCTCCATCGCTTCGACCACGACCACGGGGCAGCGTTTGTTGTTAAGGAACTTGGCCAGCGCCACGCTGATGCGGGCAAAGGCGCGGTCTTCCGGGGTTTGCCCGTCAAATGCTTGGGCCACGCGCATCCCGAGGGTCAGTGCGCCCTCCCAATCCAGCACCAGATCACTCAGAACGGCCTGCATCAGGGGCTGGTCGATCAGGCGGCGTTGAAAGGCGTTGCGGTGGCTGACCCAGTGATGCGCCGCAGACAGGGCGGCGCGCATCAGCCCGGCGGGGGCCATTGCGGTATCAAGCCGTGTGTGATGCACCATCTCAAGGATCGTGCGAATGCCCGCGCCCTCGTCTCCCAGCTGATAGGCCAGAGCGTCGTGATATTCGATCTCGGCCGAGGCGTTGGCGCGATTGCCCAGCTTGTCCTTCAGGCGCATCAGGTGGATGGCGTTGCGCTCGCCCTCCAGCCAGCGTGGCACAAGGAAACAAGTCAGCCCGCCCGGGGCCTGCGCCAGCGTCAGGAACCCATCCGACATCGGGGCCGAGCAGAACCATTTATGCCCGCGCAACCGCCAATGATCACCGTCCCGCGTGGCGGTGGTGGTATTGGCGCGGATATCCGATCCGCCTTGTTTCTCGGTCATCGCCATGCCCAGCGTGGCGCTGTGTTTCTGCGCTATGGGCTGGATTGTGGGATCGTACGTATGCGCGGTCAGTTTGGGCACCCAGCGCTGGGCAATATTGGCGTCGGCTTTTAACACAGGCACCGCCGCATAGGTCATTGTCAGAGGGCAGCAGTGGCCGGGCTCGATCTGGCTGGCCATATAGACCATTGCGGCATGGGTCGCATGGCCACCGGGCTGACTATCCCACGGCAACGCGGCGTATCCGGCGCTTTGGCTCAGCTGCATCAACTGGTGATAGGCGGGGTGAAACCGCACTTCGTCCAGCCGCCGCCCGCCGGTATCAAACAGGCGCAGGTCCGGGGCATTCCGGTTCGCATCGCGCGCGGCCTCTTGGGTTTGGATTGTTCCCAGAGCGCGACCATAGGCCGTCAGCGGGTCAACGCGCCCCTTGGCGCGGTTCACGCACCCTTGCAGTACCGGGTCCGAAGTCCAGAGGTCGATATCGCCGCGCTCGGGCGGTTGGTTCAGAACGTCATGTGTCGGCAGGGTGTCGCGGGCGCGTGTGGTCATGGGCCGAGTGTCAGGCCGGGGTCGCGCTCGGTCAACCCTCGTCGGTATCGTCGGGCACCGGGTCATAGCCCGTGCCACCCCACGGATGGCATCGGCCAATGCGGCGCGCGGTCAGCCATGCGCCCTTAATGGCGCCGTGCTTTTCCAACGCCTCTAACGCATAGGCCGAGCAGGTGGGCTGGTAGCGGCAATTGTGCCCGACCCAGGGGCTGAAGATCAGGCGATAGGCCTTGACGGGCAGGGCAAAGACACGCGCCAGCAGGGTCATTTCCGGTCACTATGGATTTTGCGCAGCGCATAGCGCAGATCGCCCAGCAGCGCCTCAAAGGCGCGATCCGCCGTGACCTCGGCGCGGCCAATCAGGACGTAATCCCAGCCGTCGTGACCCTGAACCTGCAGAACGGCGCGCGCAGCCTCGCGCAGACGGCGTTTGGCACGGTTGCGGGCGACGGCATTGCCCACCTTCTTAGAACAGGTAAAGCCCACGCGAATCCCCGATCCTTCGTCCGGGGCGCGTTTGCGGGCCTGCACCATCATCGACGACGTCCCCTGACGCCGCGCGCGGGCGGCCTTCAGGAAATCGGATCGCTTTTTGAGGACGATCAAAGGTTCAGGCACACAAACGGACGCCGCCGGAGGCTTGCTGGGTTGGTGTGAACCATCCTCAGGGGCCTCCGGCGGCGTCATGTTCATAACCTGAAAGGTCGAGCGGCTTACGCGCTCAACGACTTGCGGCCGCGTGCGCGACGTGCGTTCAGGATTTTGCGGCCGGCCTTGGTGGCCATGCGCGCGCGGAAACCGTGGCGGCGTTTGCGAACCAGGTTCGAAGGCTGATAGGTGCGTTTCATCGCTCCGTCTCCATTCTATAGCGGTCGGGTGCGGCGCAGATTCGCCTTGCCCTAGTGTTCGAAGCCCGTCCTCTACTGGGTGGCGGGGGGTAAGTCAAACCCCTAGGTGGGGGTTTTGCTGCCTTTTGCAACAATTCTGTAACCGCCACAGTTGAAAAGTTTCAATTTGACGGTTTTGCCGCCTGAAACCCTCACATTCCCTTCCGTAAACATCAAGGCGGCGTGAGGCCCCTGTTGCAGCGCAGCGCGACGTCGCATGTTGAGCGTAGATGAAACGCACAAAACCGGACACAGACATGAGCGATACAACTCAGGCCCCGCGCAGCGGGCTTGCGCGCCATATTCCATTGTTGGTGATTCTTGCCGTAGCCGTGGCGGGGTTCTTCACTTTGGGCGATTACCTGACCTTTGAGACCCTGCGCGACAATCGCGAATCCCTGCTGGCGTGGCGGGATGCGAATTATTGGGCCATGGCCGGGGCATTCGTGGCGATTTATATTGTGATCGTCGCATTCTCATTGCCCGGTGCCGCCGTGGCCTCGATGACAGGCGGGTTCCTGTTCGGCCTGTTTGCGGGCACCGTGTTCAACGTTTTCGCGGCCACCATCGGCGCATCGGCGATCTTTCTGGCGGCGCGCTGGGGGTTAGGAGAGTCTCTGACAGCGAAACTGGAATCCTCGGAAGGAACGGTCAAAAAGCTGAAGGACGGGCTGCGCGAGAACGAAATCTCGGTCCTGTTCCTGTTGCGCCTTGTACCGGTGGTGCCGTTCTTTGTGGCCAATCTGGTGCCTGCGCTGGTGGGAGTGAAGTTCCGCAATTTCCTGTTCACCACCGCGCTGGGCATTATTCCGGGCGGCATCGTCTATACTTGGATCGGCGTTGGCCTGGGTGGTGTGTTTGACCGGGGCGAAACACCGGATGTGTCCTTGTTGTGGGAGCCGTTCGTGATTGGGCCTATCATTGGCTTGTGCGTGCTGGCGGCATTGCCCATCGTGATCAAAGCTGTGCGCGGCAAAAAGGACGCCTGATCTTATGCAAGAATTGAAGACGGATATCCTGGTGATTGGCGCCGGGTCTGGTGGCCTGTCGGTTGCGGCCGGGGCCAGCCAGATGGGCGCAGATGTGATCCTGCTGGAGGGTCACAAGATGGGCGGAGACTGCCTGAACTTTGGCTGCGTGCCCTCGAAGGCGCTGATCGCCAGCGGTAAGGCGGCCTATGGGCAGGCGCATGCTTCGGCTTTGGGTGTGGCGGATGTGGTGCCGCAGGTGGACTATGCCGCTGCCAAGGATCACGTGCATGATGTGATCGCGCAGATCGAACCGATGGACAGTCAGGAGCGGTTCGAAGGCTTCGGCGTCAAGGTGATCCGGGAATATGGTCAGTTCGTCTCACCCACGCAGGTGCAGGCCGGCGATCATCTGATCACCGCGCGCCGGGTGGTGATTGCCACCGGTTCCTCGCCATTAGTGCCCCCGATCCCCGGTCTGGAACAGGTGCCGTATTATACAAACGAGACGATCTTTGACCTGCGCGACAAGCCCGAGCATCTGCTGATCATCGGCGGCGGTCCCATCGGGATGGAGATGGCGCAGGCCCATATCCGTCTGGGCTGCAAAGTCACCGTGATCGAAGGGATGCAGGCGCTGGGCAAGGACGACCCCGAGGCGGCAGAGATCGTGCTGGACTCGTTGCGCACTGAGGGTGTCGAGATTCACGAGCAGGCCATGGTCGCGCAGATTCGCGGCGCGGACGGCAAGGTCGAGGTTGTGACCGAGACCGGCCAGATCTACTCGGGCTCGCACCTGCTGCTGGCCGCGGGGCGCAAAGCCAACACTGACCGGCTGAACCTTGAGGCAGCGGGGATTGAACCCACACGCACCGGTATCAAGGTGGATGACGCCCTGCGCACCACAAACAAAAAGGTCTACGCCATTGGAGACGTGGCGGGCGGCCTGCAATTCACTCATGTAGCGGGCTATCACGCGGGAATCATAATCCGCTCGGCGTTGTTCGGTCTGCCCTCCAAGGCGAAAACCGCGCATATACCATGGGCTACCTATACCGACCCCGAACTGGCGCAGGTTGGTCTGACCGAGGCGCAGGCGCGCGCGCAGCACGGCGACAAGATGGAAATCGCGCGCTTTGATTATCACCACAACGACCGCGCCATATCCGAGCGCAAGACGAAAGGCTTCATTAAGGTCATGGTTGTAAAAGGGCGCCCGGTGGGTGCGACAATCATAGGCCATCAGGCGGGTGAACTGATCAACTTGTGGTCTCTGGCGTTGGCCAATAGCCTCAAGATGGGACAGATCGCCGCGATGGTTTCGCCCTATCCGACGATCGGAGAGCTTAACAAACGCGTTGCGGGTGCCTATTTCTCGCCAAGGCTGTTTGAGAATCAGACAGTTAAACGAGTGGTCAGGTTCGTCCAGCGCTGGATGCCCTGACCGGGAGGAGAGTGCAAAGTGAACTCGCTGTCGGGCCGATTTCTGATCCTGACCACGGTCTTCGTCATGTTGGCCGAGATCCTGATCTTTGTCCCTTCGATTGCGCGGTTTCGCGAGGACTTTCTGCTCAACCGGCTTGAACGCGCCCAAATTGCGTCGCTGGCGCTGCTGGCAGATGACATGCTTGCGGATGATCTTGAGGCCGAATTGTTGGCCAATGCGGGTGTTTACAACGTGGTATTGCGGCGCGACGAGGTGCGGCAACTGATGCTGTCCTCGCCAATCCCCCAACAGATCATCAAGACTTTTGATCTGCGTGACGCGACCCCCTGGGTTTTGATCCGCGACGCCGTGGCGCGCCTGTTCACGCCGGAAAACGAGATCATCCGAGTGATCGGAGAGCCTGTCAAAGGGGCGGGGTTGTTGATCGAGGTGACCACTGACAGCAAGCCGTTACACATGGCGATGACAGATTACGGCCTGCGGATACTTGGCCTGTCCTTTGTAATCTCAATCATTACTGCGTTTTTCTTGTTCCTTGCCGTGCGGGTGGTTCTGGTGCGTCCGATTAAGGGCGTCGTCGGATACATGCAGCGCTACGCAGGTGCGCCCGAAGACGCGCGAGGGATCATTTCCCCCAACTCCAAGGTAACCGAGCTGCGCGAGGCGGAAGAGGCGCTGCAACAGTTGCAGACCGAACTGACCCAGGCTCTGAAGCAACGCGAGCGCCTTGCTCAACTTGGCGGTGCGGTGGCCAAAGTCAGCCACGACCTGCGGAATATCCTGACGTCGGCTCAGTTGTTCACGGACAGGATCGAATCCAGTGATGACCCACTTGTGCGCCGTATGGCTCCTAAACTGGTGAATTCGATTACCCGTGCTGTCTCTCTCTGTGAAGGGACGCTCGCGTTTGGCCGGGCTGAGGAACCTGCGCCGACTTTGACGATGGTCCCCCTGCATACTATCGCCGATGACGTCGTGGCCAGCGAACAGCTGGCTGTCGCGGACGCCTGCGTTGAGATCCGAAACGACTTGCCCGAAGATTTGGTTGCGCGAGCAGACCCAGAACAGATTTTCCGAGTCATAATGAACCTAGTCCGCAATGCCCGTCAGGCACTTGTGGCGTCGGGCAAGCCCGGGAAAATCACGATTTCGGGCTGTGAGTATGAGAACAGCTGGTGCGTCGAGGTCAAAGATACCGGTCCCGGTCTTCCGCCCAAGGCCCGTGAAAACCTGTTTACACCCTTTCAGGGGGGCGTGCGCAAAGGAGGATCGGGGCTTGGTCTGGCGATTTCGCAGGAGCTGGTGCGCGGACACGGTGGAGATCTGCTGTTATCCGAAACCGGACCGATGGGAACGACCTTTGAAATCCGTCTCCCACGGGGCGACGTGACTTTTTGATTTTTTTTTACAGAATCGGCTTGCACGTATCTAATGCCGGGTCTAAACACCGCCTCACCAACGCGGACCGATAGCTCAGCTGGATAGAGTACTTGACTACGAATCAAGGGGTCGGGGGTTCGAATCCTCCTCGGTCCGCCATTGGTATCTTGTTGAACGTCACACGAACCTGACCCAACCGTCACAGTTGGACCAGAAAAGCGGTGAATGTTCGACACTGGAAGGCGCCCCAAAAAACTCTTCTATTAGAAACGAAATTAGATCCTGAGCTGCAGATCAGTTGCTGGAGCTAGAACTTAGTTCCAACTTTGTGCGCATCGGTTTGGCTCAAATGATTATGAAGGCTAATGGTCTAGTGCCGAGAGGCTGAGGAGTTCTCAAGCAATGCGGACAATAACTGGAGGTTTAGCCTGGGCGCTTACAAAACGACCGCAACGCAGGAAACACTAACCTTTCACATCAACCCAGGTCACATGGCGACCGTGGAATTGTGCTTGCCGTCTCGACTTGTGCAACAACCTACCTCAAACCCACCTAACGTCTGTCCAGTTCATTGAGCTGGTGCTGAATGTCGTGTGCGAGCAACTCAGACAGCCGAACCATGCTATCTAGGCGCTCGAGGCGTTCTCGAAGCTTCTTTCTTTGCTCCTCCGCACTTCGCTCGCGGCCGCCTTGCTGATCTTGGAGCTGATGAATCACTCTTACGATTGGGAGTTCGCTTGCCCCAGCATCCGACGCGAGTTCGATCCACTCTTTGAGTTTTCCAGAAGTCTCATCCCCGACGCGGTCGAAGCACATCTGGATTAGGATCCTTGCACTGTGATCGATCCCCCTGGATAGCTTTAGCCAATCTTTAGCAGCCTCAGGTAAATCTGAGCTATCGGCAATTTCCTGAGCTCGCGTCTGATAAAAGTAAGTGCGTTCGTCGGGATCCAGGGCCCTAATCGTCTCAACGACAGGTTCCAGGTCGCGAAACGGTCTGGTCGCAGTTGGAACAGAGAGTATGTGCTCCCAAAGTTCAAAGATAGCGGCCCTACATTCCTGTTGTGCCGCGCTCGTGCCGTCTTCAGGACCTTGCTCAGCTTTGGTAATTAGCTGGGCCAAATGATGGGCCATCCAGCGCCCAAGGGTGTCGCAGCTTTGATCGAGGTCTAACTCTTGGACGATCCTTTTCCCAAGTTCGATTATCTTCTTAGATTGTTCGGAATGTTCCATCGGAGCCCATGGTTAGAATAAGTGTGTATGGTGGAGTGTAAGTTCCGAACGATCTTTCGCGATTTCGATAGGAGTCCCTTCTGAATTCCCGTTCAACTTGAACCTCAAAAACAAGTTCTCGGTCTAGTCGCTCTAAACACGCCAAGAGTGCGTCTCGTTGCATCTCGAGACGAGAGCCTGTCTCCGCGGTCCGGAATTCCCGTTCTTGTTCCTTTCGACCCCATGTCAGCGATCTGAGCTGAACACCATCTGGATCCGAACGATTTTGCCAGACACGACCTTCGCTGTCAGAAGACAGCTCGAATTGATCGCAGAGCCAACTCGCCGGACGAATGCTTGGAAAATGGACGACCCCAGCCCAAGGGTCATACTCGTCAATTCCTTCACTTCTTGAATCCGCTGCGACCCAACCTTGGAGCTGGAACGCCCCCGCATTGATCTCCAGTTCATCACCCGCTGGCGGAATGCGATAATCCATTGGATTAGTGGCGGTCTGCAAGGCTCGAACCAACGACCTTGACCGCTCCGGTGAGACAAGTGCGGAAGATATACGAACGAACTGCTCTCTGTCTCCGGAGACTTCCTTCCAGCTGCCCCAAATCGGAATGAAATCTTGATGCTCGATTTGCCTTACCAAAACGTCCTTTGTTACCGAAGTGGGCCATTCATCCGTTTCCTCGGTGTCTTTCCAATCAGGCCAGGAGGGAGGCTTTGGATCGCGACGATCAGACAACCAGTTGCCGTCAGAACGGGTGATCCAATGTCGTTGGGTCCAGTCTTCAAGGCTATCAAAATAATCCGGGTTCTCTAGGACAGGAACTTCATCGATCAGAGCACCAGCGACCTCCATCATGGCGTGATATGCGCGATAGAAGCTTAAGCTCTCAACTCGCGGATAACTTCCGTGGGAGTGATGGGTTTTCATACCTTCATAATGGCCCCGTTTTCCTCGAGGGTCTTCCACCCAAGCGCCGGTGGCGGCTGATTTCCATTTGTTTCGGATGACACTTAGAACGCGTCGTTCGATTTCTTTTTGCGGAATCCCAAAAACACGTGCCAAGGGACTGAACCAATATTGGGGTAAATCATGGCCGAAGTAGTATCGATCATCTTCATTTAATGGCTCGCTTTGCTCCCATAGTTCAGTGCTAATGTCACGCTTAGAGACTGGAGCAAAGCCGGACAAATTGATATTCTCCAATCTTGCAACCTCGGTCTCATCAAGCGCCCCAGTACCGCTATTGCTCAATAGCAACGCGCACTGAGCGGCGAATCCGCGTATTATTGTGTGGGTCACCGTTGGCGAACAGGAATCCAGGATGAACTTTGTCAATTCCTGGGGAACACTATGGCCAGCATTGAGTGTTCGCCGAAGTGCAAGCAATAACCATTGTTCAGCAGCATGTTTGTAGAACGGTAACGAAAAGTCGTAGAAAACGTTGGGTTGTTCGGCATTCGCCAACCGACCGAGAGCTCCCAAGACCTTTGTTTCACTGAAACTGGCCAATAAGCAAACGACGTGTGCCGCTTGCCATCTGGTTGATACTTCAGGAGCCGCCAAACTGGACCATAAGTACCCAGCCAAGCCAGTTGTCGCATCAGAAGGTGGGAAGAGCTCAGGCTTCCATGCCCCGTCTCCATCACTTTCATTCATTTCTTTCTCAAAGAGAGCCAACCCGTAGCTCAAGGTATCTTGTGCTTCTTTCGGTGAGATCTGACTTGCTATCAGGCCAACAAGAGTTAACAAGCGCTGCGAGCCGAAAAGATCCGGATGCTTCGCACTTTCGTCCACTACAAAACCAAAAACCTCTGATGTCGATATTTCCGTCACTTCGGCAATGAATTCAAAGGGCAAAGGTTGGTAGTATCTGCTCTTTGCTATCTCATAAAAATGGGTGCGGCATACCTCTTCTATGATTTCTCTTAGCGCTCGTCTTACGCTTTGAAGCTTTTTCCAATCCTCAGGCACCGCGTCCAATATACCTTGCACGTCATAGAGACTGATGTCTTTCATCAAGAACAGCGACTTCAGTGCGTCGGCCTCTTTCCCGATACTGGTGCGCTCGAAAAACCGAGCAGAAAAGCTCGATAAATAGAACGGAGGTTCAGAACCCCTAAACCGCTGATAACACCCTCGGACGGTAACCGGATCATCTAACTGCAATCCGGAGAAGATATGGTTCCAATCCTTTTCTTCGCTTCTCTCGCCTGTTCCTGCGAAACCACTGTTGTTGTCGGATTTTGCTTCCCTGCACTTTGCCACGGACAAATGTGCGCTCAACCGTTCGACCGGCCAGCCATTTGACTGCCCAATTTTAACAAAACTGCTGAGGTGTGAAGATGAAGCGCCTGAGACTAATGTATATTTTGCGGTCTCATCAAAGATCCTCCGTCGGAGATACTCACTTTCGCAGGTGGCCAAGGCCGCCTCAAGTAACTCAGGTGTCCGTGAGTGAATATCAAATCCGATCGTGGATAGTTGCCCCAAGTGGCTGATTTCGCCCATATCAACCAGCTTCGACAAAGCGATCGGTAGAATTCGCTCCTGCCACCCAAAACCTCGATCTCTCCAGCGGCTTAGTATTGCGAGCGACGATGCAGGACAGAGCATCGTGATTGCCTCCACGGTACCTTCCCAGTCAAAGTACTTGTCGCGGGCGACGTACTCATAGGCGACTTCGGCTCCGCGAGAGACACGATATGCTAGCTCGGATTGGGGTGAATCTATAGTCGCTGATTGCTCAGACAGCTCTATGATTGCTTTCCAATAGTCTAGGTGCTCTTGTCCTATTCTACCTGCAACCTCGACTGCTTGGTCAAAATAGCAATTCGCTTCACCGGGACTTAGAACAAAGATAGAGCGTGATATTTCGCAGAAACCCTCAACTTTTTGCTCAGCCTCCATACGCTCGTTCTGGAGGATCTCGGCGGCTTCCACCGCAAAGTCTATCGCGTAGCCTTTGAGCGGGTTCGAACTCGAACAGACACGTGCGAGGAGACACAGGTCGGGCGTGAACAACTGACGCTTTAAGCCGTTTTTCCACTCAATGAACTGAGACATGCAGGGAGCTGGATCATCGATCCGAGAAAGGACCTGCACCCAGAGTCTCGATACTTCGCCAGCAATGTGCCGTCGATCGCGATCTCGGTATTCTAGGTTCTTGTTATAGTCTTCGATACAGAGACTTATCTGGTCATTGAGTTGGTCTGTGTTTGCTTCACCAAGCTGGACGCTGGCCCAAAGCATATGCCACCGAAACACTGGTCCAACTTCGTCAAGAAACTCTCGCGCCTCTCTACTATGTACCTGCCGGTCCTTAGCCAGCTCTTCTCGAATTTCTGATTTCGCCAAGTCTTCCAACTTGATGTTGTCGCCAACTAGTTTGGCTCTTAGGCACTGAGCAGAAATTATGGTCGACTTCGGCTCGGATGAAAAATTGCTGAAGTAGGTTTTGGACGGATCAGGAATATACTGCGTGAGCATGGCTGCAATAGCTGCACGGGTGGCGACGCCGTGATGGGCAGCAGCAAGTGCTACATCTCGTACGATCGATAGAAGCGGCTGCCTGTAGTCATGCTGGTTCTCAAATTTTTTCAAACGTTTCGGCGAAGCAGCCACACCGTTGAAGGCGCGTCGCACGGCGTCCTTCGGCGGGAACCGCAGTACCTTCGACTGCGCTCGGGTTATTGCCAGCAGAATACAAAGGTTATTTTTTGCCGCGTTACTGATCTCGTCGAGGAGTTCGTAGTAGCCGAGATCAACTAGCTTCTCAGCAACAATAAGCCCCGCACGATAAGCCACGCTTTTTGGAGTCCAACTCTCAAGCTCCGCCACGAAAGCGGCGGCTCCAGCGACCTTCAATGAAGCGAGTGCTAGTGCGGCGATGTCACTATCCGACATCTCCTCCTTTTCACGTGCCTTTGGGTCGAGACCAGCCCATGCTTTCAGCCATCTCTTCGCAACACGGAGAGTGTTTCTTGCTTCTGAGATTGTGCTTTCATTGTTTGCGAGTAGGGCTGCCTCGTAGGCGCGCTGACCTCCATGCCAAGAAGTGGAGAATCCGTTGTTTGCGGCTGTTTCGCGCACTTGATCGTCCGACAGAAAATGCGCCACTAGATCAACATTGTCTTGAAACAATTGCTGCTGACGATCGTCCCCTGCCGTTTCAATGCCAGCTTTCAATGCCAACTTCGCTGCATCAGCCAAACGCTTGTCTCGCAGCGCCGCCTTGAGTGCAAACTGAAGTCTGCTGAGTGACGCCTGCCGCATTTCTGCTGGAGTGCCTTGAGGAAGCGCGGCCTCTGATAAGACCATCTCCACTAAGTCGTTGTATCTACCAGCTTCAAGCAGGAGTTGCGGTAAAGCTGATGCTACGTAGCTACTGCTCGTCGCAAGTGGCATGACCTTGTCGACAAAATCTGACATTTCCCGGCGGCTCGGTTTATAGGTTTCTCGAAACCAAGTCTCGGAAGGTTCATCTATGAACTGAACGGCATCGGACCGGATCTGTAGAGGGCGACCGATGTCCACGACGAAGCTCTTAATTGCTTCTTCTGGCAGGCCCGAAGCGAGCGATAGAACTTTGATTGGAACAAACGGCCTGAGCGCTGCCAACGCCTCGCAAAACAACTGAATCTGAGCCGATTCTGCGTTGGGTGATTGATCTCTCAATGTTTCAATTGATCGAGCGAACAACTGGCGGATAGTATCTTCGACCGTAGTTGCTGTGGGACCCAATGCCTCCAAGGCTTCACTGAGAGACGAAGTTGTTTCAAGTGCTGTTGCTTGAACCCTTGGATTTCGGGTAGTCAGCCGGTGAAACTCTAGCAAATCATGCCCGGATGCTTTCGGGTAGGTCTTGTGGAGAAACTGTTTTGTCTCCGTCTGTGAGAATGGCGCTAGTTCCAGGTTTTTGTAATTCAGTGGTGGCGCAAGATACTCAGCGACGCGGTGCGATCGACTCAAACACACCAAAACAACGCCCTTGGGTAGGGTCTGCCTTAAAAGATCACGAGGAAAACTTGTCCGTTCGTCACATTCTTGCGCCGCCATTTGAGCATTGTCGGCGGCGTCAATCAAAATGATGATTTTGGCGCGTGGATTATCGACGGAAAGGGCGTCCACTGCTTGAGTCAGACGGCGATTGAAAGCCCTCAAGTAATCCGCCGCATTTGCGAGGTGTGATGGAATAAGTGGGTGACACAAACCTCTTGCGGCCAATTCGTTGGCTATCTGACAGCATGCAACGTCGTGCCGATGTCTGGGGCTGATTGTACTTCGGTATCCACCGTTTCCGAAGCAATCGTATAGCACAACTTCACATTCGTCTTGCAGCCGGTTCGATATCCTACGGGCTATTGCAGTCTTTCCGACTCCGCCACCAGCGTGAAGAATGACTGGATCATGGGGCTCACTCAAAATAACATCAACGAAATCATCTTCCTGCTCTCGAGGAAGCAGTTCATCTACCTCTTCGATAAGGCATGGCGCAGGGAAGAGTCGTTCTTCGTCGGTCTTCAGAGCACGAAGGACATCTTCTTTTCGAATGGACAGATTTCTGGAGCTTTCGGGTAACGCCTTCTTGGTAACTAACAGCAGGAGCTGGTCCGCCCCGTCTTGGTCTGGACCAGGAAGATAACCTGTCAATTCTTGGTGCAGGATGTTCCGCTGTTCCCAGTACCCATCGGTCGTATCAGAAATACTAAAATGCCTAAGGAAGTCGAATACCGCTTCATCGTCCGCCGATAGGTACCTTTTTATCTGTTGCCATTTGCTGGCGTCGCTCGGCGCCAGTTTTCTTGATTTGATCCTCTCCAGCAAAGTGTGAACCCAGTCCGCAACAGGTCGGTTGGTCAGAAACACAAACTCTACTGACTGCTTTTCCGGGTCCGCAATACCTGACAGAAACGCCTGGTACCTCTTGTAGAAGCCCACCAATGTTTTCTTCAGATCGCCTAGTACCCAAGATTTCCCCGTGTTCAAGGAAGAGTGCTTTAGTTGGAGGTAGGTAACTTTCTTGCACTTGGAAAGCTCTTCGCTTCCAAAGTACTCAGCTACATCAATAACTTCCTCTCCGCTCGATCCACTTGACTCACTTGTCTCTGAGGCTGAAACGCCTTCAATTGCGATGGCTACCAAACCTGAAGAAGGCATAAGGAGGCGCAGACTACGTCTTGCCGCCCAAAGGTAGTGGAATTGATCGCCTGCTCTACTTGGGCGAACGGGGTCAAGATGCATCTTAAATATCTCTAAATACTGGCGGTTCAGGTGATATCATCACTATATATTGAGAATTGAAGATAGTTACACCGTTTCATTCGCGCGAATTTCTCGCCTCCGCAATTCAACGTCTGCTATCGTTAAGCCGTAAACACGATATCGTTCGAGCAGCGAATGGCCGGTTTCCGCCCTGCCTTCAGCACTTGACCGACTTAATGCCCCAAGGAATCGTCAATGCGGTAGGAAAGAATAGGCACACAGCTGTCAGCGCCGAAGTAAAAAGCAAGGTGTCGTGGTAGACTTGGTGTGTTTGCCATCCCCCAATCGAACGCTGAAACAATTCAATAGCCAAAACAAACGAAGAAGTAAGTTGGGCGGTAAACACTGCATTTTCAAACCATCGTCTCAAGGGTGTGATCCCGTTTCTACAGTATTCCTGGCTCGACGCTCGGAAACGTCTTATGCGTGTCCAAAGGGATTGTTTTTTCAGATCGTGCTCTGATGTCGGTGATGAATTAGCCGCCTCTTTCAATTCCCGACTCTGAACGATCAAAAGAAAAGGATCTACTTCCGGATCGATGGGATGTATGTCCAAGCCAGACGCTTCTGCAACATCTCGGCGAAACTCTAATGGTGCGGTAGTGATTGCGCGTTCGTAGTTTCGATAGGTTCTTAAAGAGCAACCAAATTTTTCAGCCATCTTCTGTTGGGTCAAGCCTAACTCAGCTCTGGTGTTGAAGATCCTCTGTCCGTCTTTTTTGTGGGCTTTCGAATCGTTTTTGTCCGTCATGTCGGTCCTACATTTCAACGGTGGTGGGCAAATTGCACCCATTTAGCATCGCAGCATCGGGACTTTCAAAAAAAGTTCGACTGTCCGCGCGACCTACTTTTCTGTTGTCCGCGTTTGCTGAAAACTAACGGAGAATTTGGGCTGACCGGAATCTTTTTGCCGCACGATTTTTTCAAAGCATGGGGCCCGCGTATTATTCCAAACTCCTCAAGGACTTGCGAGGTCACTCGGTTTACACGCAAAGTCCGTAAAGGTTCGCACCTAAAAGCGAACGATAATGAGAGGGCAAGCGAGTGACGGAAGACGAGCGAAAGAGGCTGGAAGCCCACGAGCGCCTGAAAATGTCCCTTAGGCTGAACGGAACGAGCCTGGCGGCCGAAGCCCGCAAGCTCAATGTTTCCCGCACGACGCTGTCTCTTGTCGGTCTCCGCAAACTGAAAAATGCACGGATTGAGCAGGCCCTAGCGAATGCCATAGGTGTGCCCGTTTCAGAGCTTTTCGACCAATTGCAGAGTGAGGAGGACGAGAAATGAAGCCCTAGAAAGCTAAGAGCCCTCCAAGAGCTGGGCTCCTGAAAGGCTCGTGCAAAAGATTTCGACCCCTTTGCACTCCCTTCATGACCCAATTCTGGCGACCCGTCAACCGCGCTGATCACTTCAGCGGGCGGGTCACCTTTTGTCTCCACAAATGAAGAGGAGCCGAACGGCGCGGGCAACAACCGCAGCCACGGCAAAAGATATGTCTAAAGATGATGACGACGACGATTTCTATCGTCCCCCTGCACCCACCACGGCCGGGCTTATGTTTCCTGCGCGCTCGAAGTTCACTGTGCGCGGGTTTACCCTGGCTAGGACACCCGCTGAAATGTACTGGCGGCAGTTCATTTCAGCCAGTCAGCTTGAACGGGTAACCTGCCTACTCGCTCTCGCGGATCCAAATCTTTGGAACCTGCACGATCAGCCGCGTCCCGTTAGCTATATTGATGCCTCAGGGCGCCAGCGCACGCATCGCTTTGATTGGCTGGCGGAGTACCGGGATGGATCACGTGTGGCGATGGCCGTCAAACCTGGCGAACGCGTCGAAAAGCTGAATTTCCGAAGCACGCTCGCCGCAATCCGTCGTGATCTGCCAAAGAGGTTTGCTGACAAAGTCTGCCTTATCACAGAGCGCAACCACCACCCGAAAGAAGTGCAAAACGCAGAGCTTTTGAATTTCTTTCGACGGTGTCCGGATGAAGAAGCCGATCTTCTCGTTGCTGAGACCATCGCAGGTCTCACAGACGAGCTTTCCATCGGTGATCTCATCAAGCCACTGGGCCTGGGTGCGCGCGGCTTCCGCGCCGCCTTCAGAGCTATTTACGCGGGGCTTTTGCAAGCCAACACGCGTGAACGCATTTCCACCAACACAATCGTCGGCCCGCGAGAGGAAAAGCCATGAAAGATTTTCAGTTTCAACTCAACCTTAGCCTCGAAGATGCGGTGCTCGGAATGAGTGAGTATCACTTTGTTCAAAAGATCACGAAGTACACAGTTACCGTGCTCGCAAAACAGGCGGGCGCTGTTCCCCTAACGTTCACCCATGAGGAACTCGCCAGGCTACTCGAAGACGGGCATTTCTCCATCGAGTATGGCTACTTCTCGGATCGTCAGGCCGCTCGCCGCGCGCGGGCAGGACGGGCGTTACTCTCGCGCTTATCTCTCAAAACCCAGCTCTTGGCGTTCCAAGGCGAAGCCTGGTGTGACGCGATGCGCGAAGGGGAAGAAGAAGGGTGGTTTAACAGATCATCAAAACGGTGGTTTGAGTTTCTGCCGAAGCTGCATGAGCGCGTGAAGCAGAAACTTCAGGATGGTGTGCTCAAAGCCATAAATGGCGAGCCAGTTCCCCCAGACCTTCTTTCACATGTTCCCGGACGCAGCACCATCATGCAAAAGTACCGGGTTTGGGAAGAGACCCGGGACCCGATGATCTTTGTCAAAAGATCGATTTTCAACGGTCAGAACGGCAAGAGGGTCCATCCCCATGTCGAAGCGATCATTCAGATCGAACTCGCGAACTATCTTCATCCCAATGAGATTTATCCCTCTCAGGTATTGGATGCCGTAAACAGTGAGGTGCGCCGAAAGAACATCGCACTTGGCATCGCTGGTGACGATCTACTTCCGGAGGTCTCACTGAGCACGATCGAGCGCCGTATCAACGAACTGGACCGGTTTGAAGTGTTGGCTGCGCGCAAAGGCGTTGCGCATGCCAAGAACAAGCTAGGTGCCCATGTCGGAGGCATTAAGCTTCAAGCCCCTTTGTTTCGCGTTGAAATGGACGAATGGGAAATCGACCTCATGTCGATCCTGAAGGGCGCTGGGATTGATATCACGCATCCGAGCCTGCGTGATCTTGAACTTGGGCGCTACTGGGTGTGCGTGGCAATGGACACAGCCAGCCGCTCAATTTTGGGTCTCAAGCTATCAAACGCGCCAAGTGCAGAAGATGCGAAAGCAGTTATCTGGATGGCGATGCGGGACAAGACTGCGCTTGCGTCCCAGTTGGGCTGTGAAACGCCCTGGTCGCAACACGGGCATGTCTATCATGTCGTAGTCGACAATGGCCCGGCTTTCGTGAATGCTGAGTTCAAGGCCGTTCTGTCTGATCTGGCGATTGACTATTCGGTTTTGCCCGCCGGTGTTCCCAGATTGAGGGGGATCATTGAGCGCTTATTTCGTTCGATAGCGACATTGTTGATGCCCTACCTGACCGGGCGCACTTTTTCCAATCCACGAGAAAGAGGCGATTATCCATCGGAAAAATACGCGGTGCACACTGCAGAAAGCATCTTGGAGTTGCTGGTCCGGTTCACGGTTGATGTTTACCACAATCGCAAGCACCGCGGCCTGGAATATGCAACGCCCAACATCAAGTGGGATAAGCTCATCTCTGAGTTTGGTTGGTCTCCACCAATGAGTGCGCACAAGCTGCGTCATATCCTTGGGTTGAAATTCAAACGTGAGACTGGCCCGCACGGCGTGCTGATGAACGGCGTGAACTATCATTCCAAACGCCTCGCCAAGCACTTTCAGAAATTCGGTCAGCAGACCGTCGAAGTCAGTATCGATCCTGAAGATATGGGTCATATCTCAGTTTGGCTGGAACGTGGAAATGACAGTGGGTGGTCAACGCTGGCTGCAAAGGTCGACGGGCTCGAAGGGGTATCGTTCGCCTCCTGGGAGCGGTCTATCTTTGAACTGCGCCAAAACAATCGCGCGGCGGCCAGCCTGACGCAGGGCGTGGTGGATCGTGCTATCCGGCGGATCAAGGAGATCGACGCTGAGCAACGCGCGGCGCGACAGCTTGGCCCAATCAAACTTACCAGCGATCAGATCAAACGTGCGCAGCGCGAAACGTTCTGGGGCCTGTCTTTGGGTTCCGATCCGGACATTGCCGCCGACAAAAACACTCCTATTGCGGATCAGGACGTTGGATTCCTCTCGGATGAAATTCCCTACCTTCCCGGTCCGCTGCCTGAGGAAGAACCAATACTGCCAGAGGAGAGCGAAAGCGAGTGGCTCTTCAGTGACGAGTTGGACGACGGCGATCAGAGCAAATCTGACGAAGCCGAGGAGAATGACGATGAATAAGCACGCCAAGAAGTTTTGGACTGACAAGGACATCCGCAAAATGGTGCAGAGTCTGAGGAAGCTTTACATCCCGAGGCCAGAATTTAAAAAACTTGATGCGCGCTTTGGCGCCCTCCTTGAGCAGCGCCGCGCAGACGATGCGGACGGCGTGATGTTCACAGCCAGAAGCATCATGCTCGTTGGTCCGTCGGGGAGCGGGAAAACAACAGCCGTGCAGCAGCTCGTACACAAATACCGGAAATTGATGGCTACAGATCACCAAGAGGAGATCTGTGAATACATAGGGCTTCAGGTGCCCAGCCCTGCCACAATGAAATTTGTTGGTGCGGCTACGCTGCGGGCGCTTGGTTACCCTTATTCTGGTAACAAACAGGGGCCGGCAATCTGGGATCAGGTCAAAGAGCAACTCCGGCTGCGTCGAACGCTCTTTCTTGGCTTCGACGAGGCGCAGGATTTGGCCCGTTTCCAAACTGACAAAGAACGGCAGTCAGTGGTCAACACCCTAAAATCTCTGATGGAAAACTCCGTCTGGCCTGTGGGGTTGCTGCTGTCCGGGATGCCTGACCTCAAGAAGATCGTAAATCAGGACGCGCAGTTGGCGCGCCGCGTTGATCCTATTGAAATCGGTCGGCTGCACGCAGTGCGTGATGTCGATCATGTCATAAAGATCGTTCAAAGATACGCAGATCGGGCTCGGATTGAAGTTACAGCCTCGGTGAAGAACGAAGCTTTTGCCATGAGGCTGATGCATGCGGCGGACTATCAGTTTGGACTGATGGCCGAGATCGTGGTCCTGGCGGTGTCGCATGCACTATTCACCCAGGGGTTCGAAGCCAAGTTGAGCATTCGGCATTTTGCTGAAGTCTACTCCGAACGTAACGGAGCGGAGTCGTGGATGAACGTCTTCATTGCTGACGACTATGGGCGCCTCAACCCCAGAAAGCTTCTGGACGATGGGGAAGACCCTGGCGACGGAGAAGATGCATGAGATCCCCCCTGAACCCTGTACTCCCCCTTATCGAGGGGGAGACACCTTCAGGTTACGTCAGCCGAGCGGCGCGGCTCTATCGGACCACGCCGCGCGATCTCTGTTCGGATCTTGGAATGCGATGGCCATTTCTCTGCTCTGGGCATGAAGACCAATTGGAGCGTCTCGCATGGTTAACTGGGCAGGATAGTTCGGCGTTGAAACTATGGTCAGCGACAAAGCTCGCAGCTGGCCGCTATCGCGTTGGGCGCACGCATTCCTCTACTGGCGTGTTTCGCCGAACGGCTTCCCGGTTTTGTCCTCTCTGCGTGTCGGAGGCGCGGAGACAGTCAGGGGCTCATGGCATTTATGAGCTGCTGGAATGGAAGGTTCTTAGCCTGCATCGCTGTAAAAAGCATGGGGTAGGGTTGCGGACACTGCCGGCAGCGGGCCATTCCCACGAAGCCTATGATTTTGCGACCCAGGCGATCAGGCATTGGGGGATAATTGAGAATGCCGCTGCCGATGCAACGATTCTGCCGCCGACCAGGTTCGAAGGCTATGCGCGCGAGCGCATTCGAAACGGCCCACAAAGAGACTGGCTCCACGGTTTCGATCTGACCAGCCTGCATGGGGCTTGCGTTTCTCTGGGAGCAGCGTTGGAGGGGGTTGGCACTATAGCCGCAAAGAGTCTCGATCGGTCAGTCACGCCTCGACTGGCTGAACTTGGACATTCCTACCTGTCAGACGGGCCAGACGGACTGTTACGCGCGCTTAACCTGCTGCACAAAAACAGCCGCAGCGAACGGCCGTATTTCAGCGCTGATCTGGGACCATTTTATGATTGGCTGCATGGCGCGCAGGACGATCCAACCTTGCACGACATTCTGTCGAAAACGCGTGAGCACATCTTCGAGACCTATCCGGTGCCTTTGGACAAAGAAGTCCTTGGGCAAAAACCACACCGTGAAATCTGGCTCACTATGGAAGAGGCCCGCAAGCGTTCAGGTTTTGGCGCAGTCTTTTTGAAAAAGTTGTTGGGGCATCTCGATGGCATCAACCCAAATGACGCCATGAAACGCACGGATGTGCGCGTATCAGAGCTTGCCAAAGTTCAGGCGTTTTGGGCGAACCTCGTCAACCTGTCGCAAGCCGCAAGTTTGTTGTCCATTCGATCTGAACAAGTCAAAGCGCTCATGCGTTTGGGGGTACTGACGCAGGTTCAAGTAACGTCGGCCTTGCGCTATGCGCGGCGTCAGGAGATCCAATTTCTACTGCAGCGCATTGGGGGCCTGCCTGATGCGCCCGGTGCGGCTGGGTTCTTACCGCTCAGGGAGTTCTGTCGTTCGAAAGGCATTTCTCTGGCCCGGGTTGTTGCGGCATTTTGGTCGGGTGAACTGGAAGGGCAATTGCGCCAGGGCGCAGGCGCGGGGGTGCATGCAATTGAGGTTTCTGAGAGGGCCTTCGCAGTAAAAGATGAACTTCGCCTGGATCGTGATCTGACGCTCACCGAGGCGGCAAAGTTCTTCAAGATCAGTATCATCTCAATCCGCAAACTTCGCGATGCAGGCTATTTGGCCGTAATCAACAAGCTCAACCCGGATACAAACCACATCAAGACCTACATCTCGCGGGACAGTGTTCGTGCATTCCAGACGCGATATGCCACGTTGGGTCAAATTGCGGTTCACCGCAACATTGCTCCGATCCACTTGGCAAGGCAACTCGATCGTGACGAGATTGCGCCCATTTCTTGTGATGGCTGTCTGGTGCGCGTCTATGACAGGGATGACGTATTGCCGGATGGAAACTGGTTTTCCAAATCCGCCACTGGTTACCAGGCGCAGGGAGATGGCAAATGAACAGGCTGGCACTCACTTTGCACCCGGCTGCGCTGGAAACCCCCACATCCTTTCTGTCACGATTGGCCGCGCGCAACGGTTGTCCGGACATGGTGTCCTTTTGTTCCGATCTCGGGTTGGATCTCATCGCAGTATCGCGGGGAGAAGAGGCGGCTCTTGAGCATCTATGTTGCCTCGCCGGTCTGCCAAAAGATACGTTTGCAAAGACTGCTGTGGTTAAAACGACGAATGAGAGATGCCACATCGGCCATGAGACGTTCAAATACGGAACTTTCAGCCGGCCTGAAGTTCGGGTGTGCCCCAAGTGTTTGTTGGAGCAACATCAGGCTTCGCCGTATCACTGGGAAAAAATATATCAGTTCTACTGGCAAATTCCCCAAATAGAACGATGCTACTTGCATAATGAGAGCTTGCTCACGGTTGCGCGCAAGTCGTTGTCCAGACGGCGCTTTGATACAAGTTTGGCAATCAAGGACGCTTGGGATGCCATCCAGCGTGCCGATCATCCGATGATTGCTGATAGCTTTGACGATTATCTCTCTAGGAGACTGATCAGAGGACGCGGCCAATCTTTGTGTGACCAAATGAGTATTCCGCTACTTTCCAGAATTGCGGAAGCCCTGGGTGTTATTCTGATATATGGCAGATCACAACGCCTGGGAGATATGGACTGTCATGCAAAAAGGCAGGCTCTTCTGAAAGGGTTTGAAGTCCTGATGGGCGGCGAAAACGATTTGTTTGGCGCTTTGACAGAATTTTCCAAAAGAACCGAGCGAAAGTGGGGTCGCTATAACTGGCCGCATTTTGGTGCATTACGCAACGTCCTGTGTCGAGACCCGGACCATTGCGAAGGTTTGGGCGAGTTTCGAGAATTGATGCACCGCTATGTCGTAAATAGCTATCCCGTTCCAGCAGGTACACTCGTCTTTGGAAAAGAAGTTGAAAAGCGTCGAGTTCACACTCTCACATCTGCGAGAAAACACCTGAAAGTTCGTCGCGATCTATTTGAGGAGATCCTGCTCGACAGCCGTCTCGGTCACCGCGATGAAAACGGGGCGTTTGTGCTTGATGGCATTTTGACCGTCGAAACTGTCGAAGGATTGAGAGAGGTTAGTTCAAGGTTTCTGTCGAGGAAGGAAGTCGCGGGGTTTCTGGGTATTTCAGAAAACGTTGTCAAAGAGCTACAAAAGCGCAAATTACTACGACCCAGAACCGGGCAGGATCACTGGGAGCGCAAAGGCTATGATGCCGAATACCTGCAAGGGATGCTGGATCGGATATTTAAAGGGACGCGCGTGTTTCGAACCGCTCCGAGAGGTTCCTACACAATATCGAATGTGACACGTCGTACTCAATGCAGAGTTGCTGACATCGTGGAGCTGATATTGTCAGGCAATCTCGTGGTGAAGGGGCGCATTGGCCAAGAGCTTGCGCTGAGAAACTTGCTGGTTTCAAAAGCGGGTGTTTCCAAAGCCTTGTCGAGGCGGCCTCGAAATGGGTTCACCAAAGAAGAACTGGTTCAAAGATGGTCTATGGGCCGGCCGAACTTAAATCGATTGATCGAAACCGGCGTCCTCCGACAGAAGCGAATGAAACACAGTCGAAGCCGAGTGACCGGAATGCTTGTACCTGCCGAGGATGTTGAGGCCTATGAACGGGACCGGCGCAAAGATGGTGATCGGGTGTTTGCTGCATCGGTCGAGATAAACGCATGACGCGAGTTTCACTGTGAGCGACGCCGGACTGAGGGCCGATAAATGCACTCGTAATTGTCTGGACCGAGCACGGGGGATGCTCAAATGGGAGGCATAGAGCAATGGCTGATAATGTAAAAAGCCTTTTTGAGCGGCTCAAACCACTATGGGAGGCCGTGGAAAAGCTGGGTGAGGTAGATCCCGAATTTGATGCGAAGGCCTTTTTCGATGAGATGTGGGCAGAAGAGTATGAAGACTCCATCGCTTCTTGGGAGGCTGGAAACACACAGAAAATCAATGATGCGGAGCTTGCTGAGGACGTTGATACGCAGTTCAAGATGATTTCAGCCGCTTATGCCACGGGAGACGCGGCAAGGATTGATCGGGTCATAATCAAAATTGCAACCATTCGGCGTATGAAGAAGTTGGGGTTCTATGAATTAAGAGACCGGAATGATGACGGTCGAGATGGGTGACGATACAACCAGAGATCGCTTCACATAACACCCGTTCAGCGATGTTCGACTTTTGTTGTGGCGTTACCAATCATCCGGTGGTTGCGGAAAACTACCCTTCGAAGCGCGGTCCGAAGACGACCGCGTTGCGGATTTTGCGGACTATGAAATCGTGGGTTTTGCTGGTGCAGCATCATTTCGTATGCGCATTTCACCTTTCGCTACATCTTAGCCGATGTCATCGAGCTGAGCGTTCAGTAGTGTCGATTTAACCGCAACTCGGTTCGTGCTTCAGCCGCAGACCTTTAAATGTCTCCGGGAGAGCAAGGCCGAGCATGAATGTCCGCATCAAACATGCTCGTCCGCCTATCCGCCCTCTATTTCCTTTTTTTGATCTTCAGGCGCAGCTTTCCATTCGACAAGTCACACGCCGCTTCATCTCCGCCTTCGCAGGCCAGCTGGAAATATTCTTGGGCTTTAGCGGTATCTCTTTCTACACCATGACCATCTTTGTAGACAAACGCGACCTCGGTGCAGCCTTGAGCGTGATCAAGGCTGCAGGATTTCTCGAACAAAGCCAGCGCATTCAGATGATCTTGCGGAACGCCTTCCCCCTTCGCGTAGCTGAAACCAAGATTCTTGCAGGAATGCGGCTCGTTCAGGTCGCAGGCTTTTTGGTAGATTGAGTTGGCACGTTCCCAGTTCTGCTCGGCTCCGTCTCCATAGAAAAGCGCGAAACCTAGGTTGGTGCAAGCAAAGGCATAGTCCTGATCACATCCCGCCTCGTATGCGGCCAAGGCCTTGGGCAAGTCCTGAATCAGGCTGCCGTCAGCGCTCAGGAGAAGACCTTGTGCGAAGCATCCTTTTGCAAAGCCATGCTCGCAAGACTGTTCGTAGTAGCGCTCGGCAGCAACCAGATCGGCCTCGCCTTCCTGCGGGTCTTCGTGCATGTCTCCAAGGCTATAGCACGCTCTGGCGTAAGCGCCGTCGCACGATCGTGTATAAAAGGCGATTGCCTGCGCGTTGTCGATTTCAACGCCTTTTCCATTTCGGTACAAAGACCCAATATTAAAGCAGGCGAGCGGGTTTTCATTTTCGCAAGCGTATTGATAGAATTCGACTGCTCGTGAGATGTCGCTTTCTACGCCTTGGCCATATTCATAGGCAAAGCCAACATCTGAACAACCTTTCATGTAACCATTCTCGCAGGACTTTTGAAAATACTTGAAAGCCAGCTTTTTATCCTGAAATGTGCCTTCTCCGTCTCGTTGCATCTGAGCAAGCTCGTAGCAGCCGGGCCCGTCACCATAGGTGCAAGCATAGGAAAAACGGTTTATTGCGGCCTGGGAAGCAACGGGCACCCCCCAGCCGTAGCGATGTGACTTGCCCGATTCCGTACAGCCCGGAATCCAGCCAAGTTGACAGCTTTGTTCTGCCAAGCGGGCGGATACGGTATAGTCTTTTTCGACGCCGTACCCGTAATCATACATCCTGGCGGCGGCCAGACAGCTATAGCCGTCACCTAAATCGCACCCGGCCAGATAAAGCTGTGCAGCTACCGGCAAATCCTGCGGAATGCCTTCAGCGCGCTGGTGCATTTCACCGGCGCGCCAGCAGGACCAGCCAACACCGTTTTCGCACCCGGTTTGGTAATGCTGCGCGGCGCGCGGCAGATCCTGTTCAGCTCCAATGGCGTGATACAGCACATACCCCGCCGAGGCGCAGGATTCCAGCAACCCTCCTTCGCAAGATTGCAGGTAATAGCGCGTTGATTTCTCGTCGTCTTGTTCGACGACCTCGCCAAAGGCAAACAGCCCGGCCAGCTCGAAACAGGCGTCCAGATCACCCGCGTCGCAACTCTGTTCCAGTGCCGGGATATCGAGGGGTGTCTGGGCCTGTGCGGATGCAACACTTGGGGTGCTGAGCGCAGCGGCCAGCAGAATGGGCCAGACGCGTGGGGAAATCTGTGTCATCGTCGTAAATCTCATGTCTTGTCAGAATCAATACAGCCGTGGCGTGAACCGGGCTGCGCAGATGTTTATTGGTTGTTCAGAAGCGTGCAGGCGTGATCGTGTCCGATCTCGCAGCCCCGTTGCAGGTATTTCGCGACCTCCTGCGGATCGATGCTGCTGACGCCGCGCCCTTCCGACGTCATGACCGCCGCATGCGTACAGGCCGCGGCCGCTCCGGCGGAACAACCCCGGTGGTACAGCTGGAATGCGCTGCCCTGATCGGAGGGCACAACCTGGCCCTGCTCGAAATTCTGGGCGGCCATGAAACAGCCATGACCATTGCTCATGATGTGTTGGCCGCAGCTTTGAACATACATGTAGTGGGCCAGCTCGACGTCGGTGATCCAACCTTTGCCGGAGCTGAGCAGATCACCCAGATTTGCACAGCCATTCAGATTGCCTTTGTCACAGGTGTAGGCATACAGCAGATAGCTGCGTTCCAAATCCTGCGCGACACCCAGGCCGCGTTCCACAAGCGAGCCCAGCTTGACGCAGCCGTCGGCGTATTCGCCATTGCAGGCCACATCATAGCTGGCGGCGGCGGTTTCATAGTCTTGTGCGAGACCCTCGCCTGCTTCGTTCAGCGTACCAAAGTGCAGGCAGCTTGCGGCATCCTGACCGGCGCAGCCGAGACCCAGGTAATGTGCGGCCAAAGTGCTGTCTTGTTCGACCTCATGGCCTCTCATATGCCAAGCGCCGATATGGAGACAGGCCCATGACACCCCTGCGTCGCAGCTTGGGCCGTAGTATTTTGCCGCTTCAACCAAGTTGCGTTCAGTGCCAAGCCCTTCATGATGCATATGACCAACGTTGGCACAGCCCTCGGGATCGTCGGCCTCGCAGGCTCGCAGATACAGCTCCAGCGCCTTGCCGTCGTTCATCGCGACCCGTTCGCCGTTGTAATATTCGTTACCAAGCGCCACACAGCTGGGCATGTCACCCGCCTCGCACTCTTGCTCAAGCACGGAGACATCTTTGACCTCTTGTGCCATAACGGGTTGCGCCGGGATCAGCAGGGTGATTGCAAAAGCAGCGGTGGTCAGCCGCGAGAAAAGCATGCGGTGCATAGACATATGATCTCTTGAATGCGACGCGGCAAAAATAGCGTCGTTTTGAGCGATGGGGTGGGTTGAATAGCGTCGGCGGATTGGGTTTCAGGGCGGGAAGCCGCCCCGAAAGATTTACTTAATGAAGGGTACATCCATATCGACGCGGCCAAATTTCCCCGGATCCGAGGCACGCACACCGTCAAGGTTGGTGCCGCGTACCCGCAGAAATTTCAACTGCTCAAACGCGCTCAGATCCAGACTGTCCAATGTGCTGTCCATAATCACAAGACCGCGCAACTGGTTAAGCTTGCTCCAGTCCTGTTGACCGAGCTGTGAGTTCAAAAATCCCAAATTATCCGGCAGATCGAACATCGTACTGATATCGGTGTCGCGCAAATCAGCACCTGTGATCGCCAGGAACTTCATCCCAGACGTATCTACCGTCGCCAGCGTGTCCAGCGATGTACCCGGAAGCGAAAGTCTGGACAGTTTTGTGGCATTACTCAGGTCCAGTGCGGGAACTTGTGTTCCTTCAAGCTGCAGCTCTGAAAGCTCATCGACCGGCCCCAGAACCAGCGTTTCCACAGGCGAATCCCGCAAGACGATCTCGAACAGAAGGGTCTGGTGGGACAGGTCCAATGTATTCACCTTGGAATTCGGAAAATCCACACGTTCCAATTTCAGATTTTTGGAGAGGTCGATCGTTTCAAAGGTCGCCCCTTCGATCGACAGAATCTGCAGATCTGGCAAGCCCGTCACGTCCAGATGATCCAGTTGATTTGTATCGAAAGCAATCGTTTCCAGCTTTGGGGCCATATTGGCGTTGAGGCTGTTCAGATTGGTCCCGGTCATCACAAAACCGGTCAGGTTCGGGAAGTGGCGGATCTCACTAATACTGGTGATGGGCGTGTCCCAGCAATTGAATCCTTCGATCAGGGCGGGGTCATCGTGCCCTTCTTTCAGCAGGCAGGACAGGAATTGCGGGTCTTCAAACGGAATATCGCGGATAGAACTGTATTCGCTGGCATTGGCGCTGTTGCAAAGGCTGCCTACTGCAAGTCCAAATGCGGCCAGAGCCCTAAAATGAGTTTTCAAGATCGTCCCCTTTTGCGGTATCGTGCGTCGCACGTCCTAAAACTGTGTTGAGTGAATTTTGTGCGACGCGATGCGGGCGGATATACTCAAATCCAACACTTCGGCGTCCCTGTTATTTCTGTTTGTTTTGTCCGTCGAAGCTCGTTGAAACTACGCAATTTCCTATCTGTTCAACCTCTTAGAAGCAAAGCCTGGAAATGTTCAAATTATTGTTATCAATAGATTTATTGCAGTATTACAACTAAGAGACGTTCTTCTTTTGCTCAGGAGCAAAGCATTGGGAAAATTTACCAGTGTTCCTTCATTGCTATCGCATACTTAGAATCCAGCCAGTAGATCGTTTTCTCAAGCGCACCGATTGGAACTCTCTCAGGTGGCATCCAAGCATCAAAAGTGCTGGCCAGAGCAAGTAGGTTTGGATCTCAATATTCTCTCCAAAAGTCAGCAGGAGAACAGTGAGCAACAGCCCGAGCGGTAGCCGCCCGCGTTCCGAATTTATAGCGTCCAAGTTCACGATTGCGAAATGAGCGAGGAAAGGTATTAGAAAAGCTGCAAATCCGGCCAACCCTTTGACAAACAACAATCCGTACCAAGTGTGATGGCTTCCGATCGGCATGTATTCAACAAGATGTGCTCCGGGTCTGACTGTGCCGTGCCCGAAAACCATCGCATCCGATTGCCAGCGTTCATACGCAATGCGCTGCAGAGTTTCGCGTACGCGGGTACTGTCGGCGCGCGCAGATTTGAAACTGATTAGGGCTCGGTGCCCGAACTCGGCAAAGGTAGTGCCCCAAACGGCCATGGCTGTGGTGGCTGCGGACAATAACACCCAGCCCAAGCTGCGGGCGACAAGCGGTAAAAGGCGGGGTGACAGCGAGCAGACCACCAATCCGACCAAGCCCATGCGGGACTTGGACATCAGTATCATCAGAACTCCGGCAGCCAATCCGATGGCTTTCCAGCTGGGATGTTTTTCTTCCAACGCAAACAAGACCATGCAGACACCCAACAGGGCCGCGAAAGGCGACCAGGGCGCAAAGAACTGCCAGCGCGGCGTGCCGCTGGCAGGGTCGATTGTATACAGGTAGACCGAGAAATATTCAGGCCCTGGACCGCCCACTGCTTTCAACGGAGACGTAAACAGCAGATGCGGCAGACCTGCATATGGGGCGACCACTAGCAACGGCAGAAGGCACAGGGTCCAAAGGCCCAGCACGCATTGCCCTCGGACCAAAACCTCGCGGCGGATGGGCAGGACCGCACCGGCAAGGATAAACAACGGGATCAACGCCCAACCCTTGGCCCAACCGATGCTCGATTTGATCGTTTTGGTGGTGCCGAGGTTCCAGTCTGCATGGCCTGCCCAAAGCGAGATCAGCATCACCAGCATGCCAACGCCCCAAACCCAGACCAAGGTGGGGACGGGGCCCGTTGCGCGCATATCCGAGCGGATCGCCGGGCCGAGATAAAGGGATAAACCGGCCATCGCAGCCATCATCCAACCCAGCACCGGACCGACAACATAAAGCGCGCCCAGCCCGTAGAATGGCCATGTGCAGATCAGCGTGTACCAGACAATCTTTTCGGCCGGGCTTTGAGGGGCCACATGCATTAAACTGCGGCCTCTGTCTGGTCTTTCAGCAGTTTTGCGATCAGCGGGTTTCGGATCCAGGCCAGCGCCAAACCCATCAGCAGCATAAGGCTTGCAGCGATCCCTGCGGCAATCGAGACCTTCTTGTTTGGCGAAGATGGGCGTGTCGGCAGCGACGGGTTTTCCAACACTTGGATCAGCGGGTAGGAGGCGTAGACATCGGTCTTTTTTGACTCGGACCGGGCGATGGCCGAGGCAAATACGGCTTCTGCCACTGCGAAATCTCTCTGCCGGTCTTCCAACTCAGCGGCGATGGGTGCGAGGTCTGACAGGCGCAGTGTTTCCAGACGAATTTGTTTGCGCAGTGTCGCGACATGCTCCTCTAAACCGGCACGCAAGGCATCTTCGCGCACCAGCTCACTGAGCAACTGCGCCCGTTGCCCTTCCGGTGCGCGATCCAGTCCACCGAGCTGCTCGGTCGTTAGGCCCGTAACCTGCGACGCGCGTTCCAGAGCGCCCGATCGCGCCCCTTCATAATCGTTTTGGGCCTTCACATGGATCGGGTGGTTCGATCCATAGGTTGCATCAGCTTGAGCCAGCTTTGCAGCCCCCACCGATACGTCCTCAAGCAACGACAGGTACTGCGCATCGGCATAGAGCTTCAGCGTTGCCGCCGCTGCATGAGAAGGCAGATCCAACGCGACCTTAAGAGCGGCGACATGTTCCGATTGGCGCGCCAGCTCGCTTTCCTGCATACGCAATTCTTGCTTTGCACGGTCATTTGCGGCGACCTGTTCTTGGTACTGCGCGACTGATATCAGGCTGCTCTGCACCTGCAGCTGTTTGATCTCGGCCCGCGTGGCCTGAATTGCTCTTGTGTAGTCTTCGATCGCGCCGATACTGCTGGCCTCGCGGGTGGCAAGTTCATCGGCCCGCAGGGCGTCAATCTCAGCGAAAAAGGCGGCCACCAAGGCGTCACCATATTGCTGAGCGTCTGCCGGAGAAGTCGCCTTAAGCTCGATATGGACCAGGCTGGTTTGATCGACCAGTTGCACTCGCGGCTTGCCAAACGCTTCCCGATCAGCTTCGACCGCTTTGGCTGCCGCATCGAGGATACGGTCGGCCGACAACAAACGCTTATAAGTCTCGGTCGGGCTAATCGACCCGTTGGCAAAGGCAGAATTCGCGTAGGAGGATGCCTGACCGATATTTGCCAGATTGACCGACGCCGAAGCGCCAGACCCTGGCAGGATCAACGATGCGTGTGAGGTGTATTTGACAGGAGCAGTTGCCAAATACCCGCTGATCGGGGCCCAGATGCAGCTTGCCCCCAGAAGGAACATCGCGACATACCGGGGCAGTCGACCCGCATCGCTGAGACGCCCGCCCTTTACGATGCGACGCCACCCGAGCGATCTGAAATTGGATCGGGAAATGCGCGCCCAATGCAGAAATTGCGTGTCTCGCGTAGAATCAGAGGAGTGTGAAATTTGTTGCGGCATGGAAAAACCCTTTCTTACAAGGGTGATACACCGCATCTGGTTGCTGATCATGCGCTCGGCGGGCTAGGGGGCAAGGGGATTGGGAGTACCCCCCTATCCCTTCGGATAGAGACGCTTAGAACAACCCAGCCTCGCGCGCGGCCAAGGCGGCTTGCGTTCGATTGCTGACACCAACTTTACGATAGAGCGTCTTCATGTGCAGTTTGATTGTCGGCTCGGACAGCTCCAGATCACGAGCGATTTCCTTGTTGGATTTGCCCTCAGTCAGCCCTTTCAGAACCTGCCGCTCACGCTCGGTCAGTTTTTGAGCCATGGGATGAGAGTCTTCCGGCTGCTCTGCGTTCATGAAGCCCGCAGGAAGATACTGTTCCCCCATCGCCATGAAGCGGATCGCATTGACCAGGGATTTGGCCGGTAGAGTTTTGGGGATGAAACCTGCGGCCCCAAGCTCCAGCGCGCGTTGCGCCAGATCGCGCGAGGTGTCGCCGGTAAACAGGGCCACATGCTGGGCCCCGTCCATAGCGATGCAGGTTTCAAGCCCGCTCAACCCGTTCATGCCAGGCATGTTCAGGTCCAGAAGGACCAGATCAAAGGCCCCGTTGTTCTCAATCAAGGATTTCGCAGCGGGGAAATCCGGCGCGGTCTCAACCTCGATTCCGCCTGCGGCGTCAATGAAGGCGACGAGCGTATCCAAAATAAGCTCGTGGTCGTCAGCAATAAGAATTTTCATCTCAAATCTCCGTCTGCCCCCAACCACACGCAAATGCGTTAATAAACCATTGAAGGCATGGCATGAAGCCTGCCTTACGGACAGGTGAATATCCAATCGGATAGGTCAGCGGGCCGTTTCCGCCACGCTATGTGCTGCAGGGTCGTTTGAATAGACCTATTCTCCGATCTCTCTCCGGATGCTCGCCTATCGGTTGCGGGGTCTCGACGACAGACTGAAGCCACAGATTGTCATCGTTGATCGGAGAGTTCTATGCAGTTCCTGTCAGTCCAAGATATGTACAAAGGCGCGCAACCAACTCTAGGACCATCGCTTAAAAAGACCGAGATTTTGGGTTTGCCAGTTGTTAACGCCCGATCCGAGCAGGTGATCTCAAAACTGCTGGATGGGACCCACCAGACGGTATTTTTCCTGAATGCACATTGCGCAAATATACGGGCCCGTAACCATACCTATCGAGCGGCACTGGCCCGGGCAGATATGATCCTACCTGACGGAATTGGGGTAGAGGTCGCGGCAAAGTTGCAAGGCGTTCAGTTCGCCGAGAATCTGAACGGCACGGATTTTGTGCCCAAGCTGCTGAAACGCGCGGCGCGTCTTGGGCAGTCGGTCTACCTGTTGGGGGGACGCCCCGGAACAGCTCAGGCAGCGGCGGCGCGGTTGCAGCACACGACCCCCAATTTGGTCGTGGCTGGTACGCGCGATGGCTATGAAGGTGCCTCGCGGGTTGATGAGGCGATCGACGATATCAACCAGTCCGGCGCAGACATCTTGTTGGTCGCGATGGGCGTCCCGCTGCAGGAGCTGTGGATCATGCAGAACCGCCACAGACTGAACCCGCGCATTACGCTTGGCGTAGGCGCTTTGTTCGACTTCCTTGCCGGGAATGTGCGCCGGGCACCGCGCATCGTTCGCCGCGCCCGGATGGAATGGGCATGGCGGTTGGCGATGGAGCCCCGCCGGATGGCCCGAAGATATTTACTGGGCAATTTCGAATTCCTCGGGCGTGCCGTACACAATGCGCTTCCAAGGGTCTCAGCATGTCGCCTGCTGGACCTCACTTTGGCGGTGGTCGTGATGTCGGTTTTGGCCCTGCCCATGGCCACAATCGCCGCAGTGGTGCGATTGGACAGTCGCGGCCCCGCCTTTTTTCGGCAGACACGTATTGGTCGAAACGGGGTGCCCTTCACGATGTACAAGTTCCGCTCAATGACGCAGGACGCCGAAGCGCGGCGCGCCGACCTGCTCGTCCAGTCAGATCGTGAGGGCGTGTGCTTCAAAGTCAAAAACGACCCGCGCATCACCCGTGTCGGGAAAGTTCTGCGCCGGTGCTCGCTGGATGAACTGCCGCAAATTTTCAACGTGCTCAAAGGAGATATGTCGTTGGTCGGCCCGCGCCCAGCCTTGCCTGAAGAGGTTGCCACCTATCCAGAACAAGCACTGGAGCGCCTGCAGGTGCGTCCGGGTATCACCGGCCTTTGGCAGGTTTCAGGCCGCGCTGGCATCGGTTTTGACCGCATGATCGAGCTGGATACGGCCTATGTCCGATCCCGCTCGCCCCTTTTGAACGTCATCCTCATCGCAATGACCGTACGCGCCGTTGTGTCGGGTCGCGGTGCTTACTGATCAAACCTAGGAGTATTGAAATGACACGTATTCGCAAAGCTGTTTTCCCGGTCGCGGGACTGGGCACAAGGTTTCTGCCCGCCACGAAATCGGTGACCAAGGAGATGCTGCCACTGATCGATCGCCCTTTGATCCAATACGCTGTGGACGAGGCGCGCGCCGCCGGGATTGATGAATTCATCTTCGTCACCTCAACCGGACAATCCGTGCTCGAGGCGTATTTCGGGCGCAACTCGGGGCTGGAGCGCAAACTGAAGGATGGCGGCAAAACCAACCTGCTGAACCGTTTGCGCCGATCGAATCTTGATGATGAGACATACAACTTTATCCAACAAGACAGCCCACGCGGTCTGGGACATGCAGTGTCTCTGACGCGCGACTTTGTCGGTGATGAGCCCTTTGCGGTGATCCTGCCGGATGATGTGATCCACGCGCAGCGCCCCGTCCTGGCGCAAATGGTCCAGAACTTTCAAGGCAGCCACATGATCGCAACCGAAGCCGTTCCGTCCGACCGGATAAGCGCCTATGGCGTGGTCGATATCGCGCATAGGACAGGGCAGGTACAGCTTCTGAAAGGGTTGGTCGAAAAGCCCGCTGCCGATCAGGCTCCGTCCGAGTTTGGCATTGTCGGGCGGTATCTGCTGCACCCCTCGATCTTTGATCAGTTGGACGGTTTGGCACCCGGCGCGGGTAATGAAATTCAACTCACCGATGCTATTGCGGCGGATATCGAAAGGACCGGATGCCACGGCTTCGCCTTTCACGGAGAGCGCTTTGATTGTGGGTCGGTCGCCGGATATCTTGAGGCAACCACCGTCTTTGCGCTGGAACGTGCCGAGCTTCGTGACGGGTTCAAATCCATGTTGCGTCAGCGCATGAACCTCATGTCTGCCGCCGCATGAGACCGAGGCACCTATCCGTTCGGATAGGTGAGTATCCCCATGCCCATCTGTCGCGACGGACCTCTTTCTGGTTTCTTTAGCTCAAAGAAATGGAGACTAAGATGCGTCTGTTTTTTGCTATCCTCACAGCGGTGTTCACCTTTTGCCTGACGCCTGCGCAAGCCGAAGGTTTGGCAACTCCAACAGGAGAGGTCGTCTTAACCATTTCAGGCCATATCGCGCAGATCGGGCCCGACGGGGCGGCACAGTTCGATATGGAAATGTTGCAGGCGCTGCCGTCGCGCAGCTTTGAAACCTCGACGATCTGGACTGAAGGCAAGACCAGCTTTGTCGGCGTTCCTTTGTCGGTCTTGCTGGAACAGATCGGTGCAGATGGTGCGGTGATCCGAGCGACAGCGATCAACGATTACGCCGTTGAGATTCCGGTAAGCTCAATCTCGGCGCTGGACCCAATTGTCGCTTACGAGATGGATGGGGCGGCGATGTCCAGACGGCAGAAAGGTCCGCTGTGGATCGTCTATCCTTATGACAGCGATACCCAGTACCAGACAGAGGTGATTTATTCTCGCAGTATTTGGCAGCTCGACAGGTTGGAAATCGTTAAATAGCGTTGGGTTACACTACAGCATGAAGTGGGTGATACGGGCCAGACTTTGACAAGAAATTACCAATACCACTCGCGGCGCCGGTGGGCTTTCGGGCTCATCGGCATTGCTGTATTGGGAGCTCTTGCTTTGGTCGTGTTGTTATCCGTCAAGGTCATATCCGACCTGCGCGACCGGCAGTCAGCCCGGACAGATAACGTGCAATGGACGCTGACGCAGGTCGAGGTCGAGTTCTTGTTCTACCTCAACGCGCTTGAGGCGGGTGTTTCGGATGCGGAGCTAAAGCAAGAAAATCTGGACCTTGTACGACGCCGGTTCGATCTTTTGTACAGTCGGATTGATATTCTGAGCACCTCGCGCCTGTTTGAAACCCTGCGCAGTGATCCGAAATTCGCCGAACCCCTGAACGACGTTTCCGCCTATCTGGAGGCGTCCGTTCCGACAATCGACGCCGGAGATTCTGACCTGATTGCGGGGTTGCCGGATCTCTATGAGATGGCCCAAGAGATATCTACGCAGGTGCGTGAGCTTTCGGTTTCGGCAATCTCGTACTTCGCAAGCCAGTCGGATCAGCGGCGTGAGGAAACCGCGCTCAGCCTGTTTCAACTGGCCATGTTGTCCGGTGGGTTGTTTCTGACGTTGACTGCGGTCAGCGCGTACCTCTTGGTGGTCAACCGCAAAGCTGATCGGCGGGGGCAGGCGATTCGGCAGGCAAACCAGCGTATGAATACGATCCTGGCGACCTCATTGGACGCCGTCATCGTAGTGAACGCCGCCGGAGAAGTGCTGGAATTCAACGCGGCTGCACAGGCGATTTTCGGGTATTCCGAGGATGAGACCAAAGGGCAGTCGATCGGTGAATTGATTGTGCCTTCACATCTGCGCGCGGCCCATAACGAAGGCATGGAGCGGATGCAAAGCGGAGGCGACCGCCACGTCGTTGGCAAGGGCCGCGTCCAGCTTGAGGCGATGCGCAAGAATGGTGAGGTCTTTCCCGTCGAACTCGCGTTGCAATCCGCCCAGGCCGGGAACGAGGAGATCGTCATCGGTTTCGTCCGCGATATCTCGCAAAGCGTGGCCGATCAGAAAGAGCTTGTTTCGGCCCGAGACCGCGCGCTTGCTGGGGAAAAGGCCAAGTCGGATTTTCTGACGGTTATGAGCCATGAGATCAGAACGCCGTTGAACGGGCTGCTGGGCAACCTCACCCTTTTCAAGAATACACGCACGACCAAACAGCAGTCTCAGTTTGTCCGAAACATGGAAATCTCGGGCCAGATTCTGCAAAACCATGTGGATGCGGTGCTGGATATCGCTCGGTTCGAGGCCGGCAAGCTGTCGGTCGCGCACGAGCCAACCGACCTGAGTGCGATGCTGCAGGACTTGGTGGATGGCCAAAGCGGCAATGCGGCCTCGCGTGGCAACTCGATCTCGTGGCAATGGGTGGGCGGAGCCCATCCGAACGTCGCGACTGACGCGCAAAGGTTGCGGCAAATTCTGTTGAACCTTGTGGGGAACGCGATCAAGTTTACCGAAAATGGCCGTGTGTCGATCGAGGTCGAAAGATGTGAACCTTCGGGTCAGGGTAAGGCACATGTCTACGAAGTGCGTGTGATCGACACCGGGACCGGTATTGCCGAGGATGAGATCGATGCCATCTTTGATGACTTCTACACCAGCGATCCCTCAATCGGTCGCACGGCCGAGGGGACCGGGCTTGGTCTGGGAATTGCCCGCAGGTTCGCGCAGGCCATGGGCGGTGAGGTTGGGGCGGAAAGCACCTTGGGCGAAGGCAGCGTTTTCTGGCTGCGGATTCCGTTGCGGCCGTCAGCGCGCGACCAACTGCGAGAAGCTGCTCAGATCAATACCGAGATCGCTCTCCCGCTGAGCTTGTTGGTGGTCGAAGACAACGAGATCAACCTCGAGGTCATCTGCAACATGCTGGCGCTGGATGGTCACAGTGTCACGACGGCGGAGAACGGGCAGGTTGGCGTCGATAAGGCCAGCAGTCAGCGGTTCGACGCGATCCTGATGGATATCAGTATGCCGGTTATGGATGGGCCAACCGCTGCGCGCCATATTCGCAACGGTCGGGGGCGGTCGGCAGATGTGCCGATCATCGCAGTGTCGGCCAATGTCCTGCCAGACGCAGTCGAAACCTTTCGCGCCGCTGGCATGACGGCTTTCATCGGTAAACCGATCTCGGTTGACGCCCTGCGAAAGGCGCTTTCGGTGGTTACGCGTACCAGGGGGCAGGTTTCGCAAAGCGCGCCGTCTGATCCTTTGGCAGAGTTGAGAAACAGCGTTGGGCCCGAAGTTTTTGCCCGCTTGTACGCCAAGTTCATTGCCGAAGGTGATGAACTAGTTGGGCAGTTCGAAACCGGTGCATTTGACCAGTCAGAGTTGTCCGAGATCGCTCAGGCCTGTCATAAACTGGCTGGCAGCGCGGCGACCTTCGGGGCGGCGGAGTTTCGAGAGGCGTTAATTGCGGTAGAGACTGCAGCAAAGGAAAACCAAGATATCAAAGACAAACTCGCCGCAGTTTCCGCCGTTTGGGAGCGGGCGAAAGCCTCACCCGCTGGGGATTGAATTAGGGGGCCAGCAGCGCCGCTGCGCCGACGATGCCAACCGCGCGGGCGACCTCGGTCAGGCCAGTCACCTTGCTGTCGTAGCAGGCAATCGCATCCCCCGGCAGAACATAGGGGTCATAGTCATCCCGATCCCCGCGCCGCAGCAGTTTTTCGATGTTGCGTTCAATGACGATCGAGTTCCCGGTCATCGGGTTGCGTGTAAACAGGACCGCACTGCGATTGGCATTGGTCGTCTTGGCCCCGCCGACGCAGTTGGTGTCGACCACGGCCTGCAGATAGCGCGTGCCATAGGGAACCTCTCGCACGTCGCGTCCAATAGCGGATTGCGCGTTGCCCGTGGCTGGTTGCGTAAGGTTGGACATATACAGTGTCACACCGGGCGGGCTGATCGGGCTGGGGCGCATCAGATCGTCCTGAAAACACCCGCGGCTATTGACCACGATCTGATCCCCGGTCAGCAGCATGATGTCGGTCGGGTCCGAGCCTTCGAATACTCCGCGCAGATCCATCCGATAGATCGTGCCCTGTCGGTGCAACTCGACCGCTGACAGATCCGCATCCGGGCGTACTCCTCCGGCGGCGCGAATGGCGGCCGACAGATTGCGCGCCTCGGTCGAGGCCCCCAGCACGCCTTGACGCCCTCGATCGAGCGCATCGCCGGGGATGCCTCCGATCTCGACCGAGTGGGGTTCGAACACTGCGCCTTTCACGCCGACTGTGACTGAGGCGAAATCGCTGATGCGTGCCGTGACGCGTGGGGAGCTGTCGTAGAACTGCGCCGCCACCAGAACGCGGGCGACGTCCCGCTCCACTTGTTCGGTTGTTCTGCCCTGCGCGCGCACCGGCGGCAGGTAGGGCAGCTTCAGGTCGCCATCGCGGGACACAACATAAGTGTCGCTAAGAAGCTCATCCCCGTCGATGGTGATCTGGACCATGTCATTGCGCGAAAGCTTCTCGCCCAACAATGAGCTAAGCGCGGGCTGTGACCATTTGGCAAAGGCGTTTGCGCCCTGATCCCCGGTCTGAGGCATACAGGCGCGCCCATTCATATGTTCCGCTTGCAGCAAGGGTGCATTTGCCCGGCGCCGCGAGGGGGCACGGTACTGCGCCTGATAACTGTCGCCCTTAGCAACGGCTTCGATGTTGCGCGGGGTTTTCATGCTGCTGCAACCCGACAAAGCAATTGCGCTGACGGCCCCTAAAACCAAGACTTTGAAATGTCGTGTCATTTTGTACTCTCCTGAACTGCATCCACAGCTACAGCAGTGTCTTGATCTGCGTCAGACCGGCATCAGGATTGCCGTTTATCCCATTCGGATAGGTCGCTCGCCGGATGGTACGTCCGGCTGTCCGCCCGCGTCCGGGACGGGGATGTCGCGGCCATTTAGAACTGTTGTCAACACTGTTTTGGACATTTGGCGACATGACTCAGCGATTGGCACATTCCGGTTTCTTGCGGCACCTGCTGGCTTATGCGGCATCCGAAGTGGCGGCAAAAGCCTCGCGTCTTTTGGTAGTTGTGGTCGTGGCCCGCAGCCTAAGCACCGAAGCGATCGGTCTGGCCGCTGCTGCCCTCGCGGCTGGGGATATTTTGAAGGCGCTGACCGAGAACGGCGCGGGGCAGAGGATTATCCAAGCCCCGCATGCCGAGCTGCAGCAGCGCTGCAACACCGCGCATCGTATTTTCTGGGTCTGGTGCGGGGCGCTGTTTTTGTTGCAACTGGCTATCGCTGCCTTCCTCTATGTGATGGGGCACCAGACCCTGGCGCTGCTGCTCGCCATACTGGCCGGAGAGTATCTGTTCATGCCCGCCGGTCTGGTGCAGGCCGCGCTTGCGATGCGCGAAGGCAAGCTGCAACAGACCGCCGCCATTGCCGGTGGCCAGGTAATTGGTGCGAATGTCATGGCGGCGCTACTGGCGCTGCTCTGGGCCTCGCCGCTGGCTTTGGTACTGCCCCGTTTGCTGGCGGCGCCGATCTGGCTGGTCCTGATGCGCCGCCTGCGTTCCTGGGCACCTAACGCCAAACAAGGGTTTGCCGCCCTTCGCCCCTTTGTTGGCTTCGGCTGGGCTGTACTGGGGGTTGAGGTTGTCAAAGTTCTGCGTCTGCAGGCTGACAAGCTTGTGGTCGGCGTGATGCTGGGGGCTGAGAGCCTTGGTATCTACTTCATGGCCTTCAACGCCGGGCTTGGCTTGGCGACATCGTTTACGCAGGCCTTTTCAGTCGTTCTTTTCCCACATCTGTGCGCAGCCCCGAACAAAACCAAGGCGCTGCGTCACGGGCTCGGCACGTCCCTCCTGGTGCTGAGCCCGCTGGTTCTACTGCAAGCCGCCCTTGCGCCGGTCTATGTGCCGTTGCTGCTGGGGCCCGAGTGGCAGCAGATTTCACCGGTGGTCTCGGTCTTGTGCCTTGCCGCATTGCCCAGTGTCATCTGGTCCGCCGTTGCAGGTTGGCTGCGGTCCGAAAATCGCGCGATTACCGAGTTGCGGGTCAGCGCGGCCTTGGCCTTCGCACTGATCCTCAACACCGCGATCATGGCGCCGTTCGGGCTGATGCCGGTGGCGACCGGATACTTGCTGACGAGTGCTGCTCTGATGCTGACAGCCTCTTGGTTGCTGCTGCCACGGGATCACCAAACAACAGAAAGGCTCGGCTACCAATGACCCGCTTTACCATCATCGTGCCGTTTCACACCGACGCGGATACAATTGCCGACACGCTGACCAGCATTCGCGCACAAAGCTTCAAGGATTGGGAGGCGATCTGCGTCGGCGACCGTCCCTCAATCGCGTGCTTGTCCATCGTACTGGATCACATCGCGCAAGATTCGCGCATCCAGGTCGCGAGCAGCCCCTTCGATGGCCCAAGTGCCGCGCGTAACTATGGGGCGGAACTGGCCAAGGGTGACATACTGGCGTTCTGCGACGCGGATGACTTGTGGCACAAGGACAAGCTGGCGCAACTAAACGATGCCTTCCAACCTTCCTCTACGGACGCGGTTTTCGGACAGATACGGTTCTTTGCCGATCTGCCCGGAGATTCTCAGACATACTCGGCCGTTCCTGGCGCGCCCCTGACCATTCAGGACCTGTTGGCTGAGAACCCGGTCTGCACCATGTCAAATCTTTCGATCCGTCGTGAGGTCTTCAACGCAGTGGGCGGTTTGGACACTAGAACGGTTCATAACGAAGACCTGGAGCTGTTGATCCGCCTCGCAGGCGAAGAGTTCACGATCAAAGGGGTCAATCATTTTCAGGTCTGGTATCGCACCAGCGCCGGGGGATTGTCTTCGGATTTGGCCGCAATGCGCTTTGGGCGGGCCTATGCGGTCAAAACGGCTGCGTCTTATGGTGTGTTCCCGTCCCGATCGTCCGAGGCCGTCTATTTGCGTTATCTCGCGCGTCGGGCATTGCGGCTGGGGCATCAAGATCAGGCCCTGTTTTACACACGCAACGGTTTGAGTCTGGATGCGCGCAGTTTCCTGCTGCCCCTGCGCCGAGGTCTGCCCACCGCAGCAGGGGCCGCGCTGGCCCCGATCCTGCCGCAAGCACTCAAAAGCGCTTTGTTTTCATGAGAATACCGAAGGAGATCACCATGCCCACAGCATCCATTGTCGTACCTGCCTACAACGCGGCAGCAACTTTGGCCGAAACGCTCGCATCACTGCAGGCGCAAACCTTTGACGATTTCGAAATCATCATCGTCGACGATGGATCGCAGGACTCGACCGCCGAGGTCGCCCGCAAGTACCAAAGCGATCTACGCGTACGACTTGTAGGGCAAGCCAACCGTGGGCTGGCTGGGGCCAGAAATACCGGTATCGCCGTCGCGCGAGGTGCGTTCATCGGCTTTTGCGACGCCGACGATCTGTGGATGCCCGAAAAGCTGGCGGCCCACATCCACCATCTCATGGCCGAACCGGATGTGGGGATTAGTTATTCCGGCAGTGCCTTGATCGACGAGGCGGGGTGCATGATGGGGATCAAGCAAGCACCCCGTCTGAAGGACGTGACCGCAGCCCATGTTCTGAACCGCAACCCAATCGGTAACGGATCGGCGGCTGTCATTCGAAAGACGGTGCTGGAGGCTCTGGCCTACCGCCCGAGTTTTGAGGCCGAGCGGGATTGGGTCTTTGATGAGACCTTCCGGCAGTCCGAAGATATCGAATGCTGGATGCGGCTGATGTTGACGACCGATTGGCAGATCGAAGGTGTTTCGGGGCTGCTGACCCACTACCGGATCAATGCAGGCGGGCTTTCGGCGGCTTTGGATCGCCAGCTAGAGGCGTGGGAGCGGATGGTCGCAAAACTACGTCCGTTTAACCCTGAATTCTTCGCCCAGCACGAACCCTCGGCCCGCGCTTATCAGCTGCGCTATCTGGCGCGGCGGGCCGTCACCAACCACGACCGGGACACAGCTTGGGAGTTGTTTGCGCGAAGCGTCCAGGAAAGCCTCCGCCCGGTGTTGGAGGAACCTATGAAATCGTTCAGCACTTTCGCCGCAGCCCTTGTGCTGAAAACGATTGGGCCCGGCCCGATCTCCCGGCTGGGGCAAATGAAATCCAAACTGCAATCGATTTGAGAGAGGCATCATCATGACACGGAAAAAGATCCTCCATCTTGTAGATGACATGACAGCGGGCGGCGTAATGCGAATGCTCGACCATCTTTTGGCGCAGTCAGACTTGTCCGGTGCGGTTGAACAAAAGGTGCTGAAGGTCAAACGGACCGCGTTTTCGTGGGGAAACCTGAATGCGGATGTCATCGTGTCCCACGTCGTGCCAAGTTGGAGAAGCCTGCCCGCGTTCTCGGCCCTGCGCGCGATGCATCTGGATACGCGACTGGTACATGTCGAGCACAGTTACACCCGGGCATTCACCACTTTGAACGTCCCACATAAACGCCGGTTCTTTGCGATGCTGCGGGTGATCTATTCCTTCTTTGATCAGGTGGTCGCGGTCAGCCACGCGCAGTCGGACTGGATGAAAGAACGCCGTCTGGCCGCTTCGGAAAAGCTAACCGTCATTCCTCCGATCGTTGATCTTGAGGAATTGTCGCAAAAGACGATGCCTCCCAAGTCAAAAACCACAATTGGTGCCATCGGGCGACTGGAGCGGCAGAAGGGGTTCGACATCTTGATCCGGGGCTTTCGGTCAACCCATATCCCCGAGGCCCGCCTGCTGATCTTTGGCGAAGGCAGTCAGCGGTCACACCTAGAGGAGTTGGCAAAGGGTGATCCACGTATTGAATTTCGCGGCCACGCCGAAGACCCGGCAGATGCCTATCAAGCTGTTGATATCGTCGCAATTCCGTCACGGTGGGAGGCCTACGGACTTGTGCTGGACGAAGCCCTTGCCGCAGGGCGCGCGATCATCGCCAGTAAAGTTGATGGGCTGGGTGACCGAGAAGGCGATGCGCGCGTATCATTCTGTGATCAGGACTCGGCCTCTTGGCAAAGTGCCATTGACGAGTGCTTGCGACCTGCCATTGCCGCGACGCGCAGCTGACCCCGTGCTTGTTGTGCGATGTTCACGTTGTGGCTGAGGCATGGCAAGTACGGGCCCTCAACAGACCCTAGCCGCAACGTCAATGAATAGCCGCAACCGCTATTGGGTCAGAAATGCTTGACGTTTGGGCCAGAAATGGATGACGCGAATTGCAGATTTATTGAGGTTTTGGCTGTCGATTGGGTCAAATATCAGTAACGTTCAACATATCTTGTTGAACGTCACACCTGCCTGGCTCAACCGTCATAGTTGGACCAGATAATCGGTGGACGCTCGACATAAGATAGCACCCCAAGTCAATTTTCTTTTATCAACGGGTGAGATCCAGGACCCCAGATCAGTCGCTGTAACTCGCAACTGTTCGATCTTTTGTGTAGTCTGTTATCTGCCAATTGCGGCCCAAAGCGGACGCTGGGTGTGCGGCTCGATGCTGCATTGCAGCTTCCCTAGAGCAGACCTTCAAATCCAACTCAAGGCTTGGACTGGTTGAGGATACGATAATGGGTCCCCATTATCTTTACCGCTCATCTAGCCGAATTCGGCCCGCTGACCGCCGTGTGCTGAATTGACTGAACCCCACCAAAGGAGTTCAGCATGACCCATCTCCATCACACCGCTTTCGAAAGACGGCATCCTTGGCTACCGTCGGCATTTGCGCGACGAGTTGGGCGCTAAAGCAGGCATCGACCTCAACTTTTCGTCGCTGTGGTGCGGCCCGCCGAAGCTGCCGCTCGGTGCGGGCTTAGGTGAGTGGTGGGCAAATTGGCATTTGACTCGCCTTGGCAGCCGCTCCGCTTTATTCAATGTCGCTACACTTTAAGGATCAACGGACAATGATCCGACACTTCGGGATCATAGATCACATCGAAGCTTTTCACGGCATCTTCGCGATTAATCATCATGTAGTCGGCAAAGCGTCCCGGCTTTTTGTACAGAGAGTTGCGCGTGCTTTCGTACCCTCGGCTCGTCACAAGTTCAGTCATGCCGGCACTAGTTAGTATCGACAGCGTTTCGCTGCTGGGTTCGACATTGAAGTCGCCGCAAATGATTGCCAGGTCACCCGCTTTCGCGAGTTGCCGGTAAAGATCAAGCAGCTTTTGCGCCTGATCCGTACGTTCGATTGTATCCATTTTTCCGTTCAGGTCGCGCAAACCATGCATGTGTAAAACGGCAATAGCCCAGTTAGTCTCATAGTCCCAAACGCGCACCCCATGTGCACTGCGCGAACGGGGATGATCGCCATAGCCTATGGGTGAGTAGTCCTTGTGAACAAAGTCTTGGACTTGTCCGATAATTGGAAGTGAGTGATGCACGAAGGTTGCGAGACCCCATTGGGATGGGATCGGCTCATCGTCGTCCCAAAGCACTCCTTGTGCCGCCGGGCAAAAGATCGCGGTGTGCTCCGGCAACACATCGACGACGTCGCGAAAGAGGTTGGCGCGCTGTGGAAGGATGTGATCGCCGTCGCGATAAGTCAGCCAGCCCTTTTCCGATGCGGGGCTATGTACGATCTCTTGCAAGCACAAAATGTCAGGGGATGTTTCACCAAGGTAAGGCAATAATTTTTCATGGAGTGTTCCGCCCCAGCCGTTCAGACACATTAGTTTCATTCGCTAAGATATCTCCATACTGTCAAACGCCTTCGAAACGTTTGCATGATCGTCCAGGCTCGCTACGCAACGGCTGACAGTTTCGCCAAAACGGCCAGAACGCCCCTGAAACCTCAGTCTTAAGGCAAAACCGAAAGATTGGTTGGCTCAGGATGTGCGCCAGCAGCTGTCAACATGGCATGGACCTGACCACGGTGGTGCGTTTGATGGTTGAAAAGCTCCGCTGCACACAGCGCTTTTGGTACCTCCATGCGGCTGGACCCATCGCCTGGGTACCAGACAAGCGTTCCGATGAAATCTGTATCGTCCAACCCGGCCGCCCATGCTGATATGTCTGTATCTCGCTCTGAGCGCAGAGCTTTGAATTCCGTCCAATCAGATGGTTCGATCAGTGAATGAATGATCGTTTCCTCAGGCCTCTCGTTGCCTTTTAAACGCTCCAGTATCAAGGCATCTGCCCAATAGAGATGGTTGAGCGTGGCGGCCGTTGATTGAAAAAACGCGCCACGATCTTGTCGGCGCTGTGCACTGGTCAATCCATTCGCAGCAGTTACCAGGGACGTGTTTTGCCAAGCATTGTAGCGGGCCAAAAGGCGGCAATATTCAGCTGAGATCATGCTCTCAGTCTCCTTAGATCAAATATGGGGATGGCAGGGGGACACCAACAAGTTGGCGTCCTTTATCCAGTGGTGATCAAGTTATGCCAAGGCACATGCTTGATCTGCAGCGAAACGATCGAAGGAAAACATCACGCGCCGCCATCTACTGGACTTTGAGCATCGCATGATCGAGCGTAGACTGTAAAGTCATCTCGGCCGGTCAGGTTCCGTTTCGTCCCGCTCGATCAGTGTTTCAATTTCCTCCATGACCTCAATTGGAAGAGCTCCGAAATGCAACGCTTCTGCGATGCCTTGAATCTGGTCTTCAGTGCGGGCTCCCGGAACCGGAACGTTGACTACCGACTTTCCCCACAGCCAGGAGAGCGCCCCTTGCACAAGCGTGCGACCATCTGTTGTCAGCAAATGGCGGATCGCGTCCAGGGTCTCGAGTAAGGCTGGGTTAGCCGCACCATTCCGGTAGTATTCCATCCAGTCTTCACGGGAGGCACGAACGTCATCTGACGGCAAGACCGTTTGCGCATCGTACTTTCCGCTCAGTACGCCCATCGCCAAGGGTGAGCGGATCAAGGACAGCAAACCTGCGTCTTGGGCTACCTTCTGCATTCTGGGCGCGTCGAAGAAGACATTCATAGCATACTCGACCGCTTTGAAGTTTTGTTTGGTCGACAGCGCTGAAGCACGTTCAGAGTAGTCCGTGCTCCAACCATATGCGCGCAATTTGCCTGCGCTTATCAGCCGGTCCAGTTCATCAAACACCGCCTCCGCCTGAGATATCGGCATCTCGTTGACGTGCAGCAGGAGGAGGTCCAGCCGGTCGCGTTCTAACCGCGTCAAGCACCCCTCTACCGCAGGGGCGACCATGCTGGGCAAGAAGTCTCTAAACGTGATCTGCTTGCTTGCCTCATCGATGCCATGGCCGATTTTTGTGGCAATCAGGGCTTCGGGACGGTTTTTTAGCGCGCGGGCCAGCAGTCGTTCGGAGTGTCCCGCCCCGTATGCCGCGGCAGTGTCGAACAGAGTGATTCCGCCATCCAGCGCCGCGTGTATCGTTCGGATTGAGACGCTGTCATCCGCCCTGGTATAGCCGAGCGATTGATCGCCCGAATACATTGCACCGCCAATTGGCCAGCATCCCATCCCAAGCGGAGCGATTTCAGTGTCAAGAAACTGCATAGCTTGTTCTCCAGTATCATAATCAAAACGATGATCAGGAAATGACCCGATTGCCGCATTTTCATCAACAACACAAAATGTAATCATCATTTCATGGATGAAATTGACTTTGATTGGGACAACCTCAGACTGTTTTTGGCAGTTGCTCGGGCGGGTGGTCTGGGCCCTGCGGCGAAACTAACTGGGAAAAGCGCACCTACGCTTGGTCGGAGGATGATCGAACTTGAGCGTGGCCTTGGGGTCGAGCTGTTTCTGCGGAAGCCACGTGGGTACGAATTGACGGAAGAAGGTTCGGCCTTGTACGCGAAGGTAAAAGGGATCGAGGCCAGTATTTTGCCGATGGCAGAAAGGCCTCAGTCCAAGGCCCGCCCCTTGGTGAAAATCTCTGCAGGCACCTGGGTCACCAGCGTATTGATTGCCGCGATCGATGACATCATCGGCTCAACTCCTGTTCGACTGCGCTTCATCTCATCCGAAGACCTGACGGATATCGGACATCGAGAAGCGGTTATCGGTGTGCGCAACCACCGGCCAGAGAGCGTCGGTTTGGCCGGTCGGAAAATCGGGCGGGTGCAATTTGCTGTGTATGCGACGGACGAATGTGTTTCGACGTGGGCGCACGTCCTGTCCAAAACGCCGTCGGCGGCATGGGTAAAGGAGAACTCCGATTCCGCAAACTCGATTGAAGTGACTGCCCCGCGAAACGCTCTCGATCTTGCAAACGCTGGTCTTGCCCGGGCCGTCCTGCCGACCTTTGTTGGCGAAGCCGAGCCCGCGCTAACGCGTATATCAGACCATATCGATGATTTGGCCCATGACCAATGGCTCGTCTCGCACCACGATGACAGATTTCTTCCCGAGGTCCGTAGCGTCATAGATCGGACTCATGCGCTCCTGAAGATGGTTTGTGCTCGCACCTGAGAATACTATAAACAAACCGTAGCATTGCTCAGCAAATTCTCGCAGATCAAGTGAGGCAAGCGGCCCTAACCTGCCGTTGATCAAGGACCCCCATCGCTGCAGTGCGGCCCACCAAACCGGCCATTCACTGCACGAACAAAACGAACCGTCATACGAATTCACAGATCACGGGACTTTAGCGTCATTCAAACCTCCGTCTTCGCTGGCGCAACATCCGCTCACTAATGCAGCATTGTTTCCATCGCGCTACGGCAAGTGCCACAACAGCGACCGTTCAAACGTGGTTCGACAATCCAAACGGAGATAATTCCATACACGTTTACATTGCCATCGGTCATACCTGTCATCAAAAGGTAGTGAATTCGCCTACGACACTTTGCAATCTGTAAAAAACACTTGATAGACATTGACTCGGACCCTCTCGGGTAACGCTAAAGCGGTTTGAACATACAGTAATAATAAAACGTGCCGGGGCCAGATACTTAACTTGGACTTTGAGAATACCGTACGCAGGCATCGGCTAGAGTTGATCGGCCTTGAACTTATCTCTGCCCTGACCCGCGCTGGGTTTTCGCGCAACAAGTGTATCATTGAAATCTACCTCAAGGTTTTTTCTGATGCGCCCTGGACGATCTCAAGCCTGGCTCATGCGTCACGGATGGATCGGGCGATTATCCGTGATCATATGAATCGCGGTCTGAAAAACGGCGAGTATGAGCGAACTGGAACTGGGATCACCCTGACCAGACACGGCCAGGTCATGTTCATGCGAAGAATGCGGCTGTGGCAGCGCAACATTCGTCCGGATATTCGCAAATTCCTCTATACGTTTTTCAAAGCAACCAGCGGCGATCGTTCCTGGCGTAACTACCTGATGTTCCTTCTATCCTTGGACCGGACTGCGCGCCTTGTGAAGATGGAGTTCTCGTACATTGCCGCTTATGTGGTGATTGAATGGGAGGCCGGCCCCAAAGGGGCGACGATACGGGACACCGCCAACCGCACCGGGTTCTCTTATAGCGTCATACACAAGCAATTTTCAAAGCTGGTCGAAGACAAGATCATCGAACGCCGGGATGGCAGATATGTCATGACGCGTGCCGGTCGGCGGTACAGCTTTTTTCAGTTCATTTGGTCGTGGCGTGCGGTCACCATGAAAGAATGGCGCATTGCATCCAAAATGATGACGTTTCAGCCGTAGGATTCCACGATCCCCCACCCTGATCCGCGAAAATTCCACGATCCCCCAGGTATCCTGCTGATGAAAACCAATCGGCGCTGCTAGTCACAAATCAGGCGCGCCGGTGCAAAGGTCTTCTGTTTCCGTGTTTCCGAGTTTGGATGCTCGGCGAGCCAAACAAACAAAAGCCTGAGCGTCCTTCAGGGGGCGCCGAAAGGCTAAAACGAAACGAGCAGTCATACTTTGAAGTTGAGTGCCTGAGCGCGGCCAATGCCCTTGGCCGCACCCGTTTTTGCAGTCTGCGAAACGGGTTTGAGGCCCGGTAAAACAGCGATGGAGATGGCCGCGAAACAGTAAGTGCGAGCCGTGACCATCAAAGACAAGCAGCAAGACCCACCGGCAGCGGAGGACCCGCTGACCCTGAACCACAATGTCGGCGAAAAAGACACTCAGGAGGTCAAGTTCTCGACGTCTGCGGGGCTGGCGACACGGCTGTCCGGCCTCGGGACCGGGTTGGCGTTCTCATCCTATCAGTCGAACCTGCTGTATCTGGTGGGGGTCAAACCGGACGGAGGGCTCAATATCCATCAAATGGCGATGCCGCGTCCGATGGGGGTGCATCGCCACGGGGCGCATGGCCTGTCGATTGCCGCCGATGACCAGATTTTGCACCTTCAAAACGTGCTGGACCCGCATGAGCGGATGAACCAGATATTCGACGCGGGCTTCATGCCTCGTCGCAGCGAGTTTACCGGGCGTCTGGACCTGCATGATCTGGGCATTGACGCGGATGGGCGACCGGTTTTTGTCAACACCCGGTTCAATTGTCTGGCGACCCCTGACCCCCGCCACAGTTTCCGCGAAATCTGGCGTCCGCCCTTTATCTCGACCCTTGTGGATGAGGATCGTTGCCACCTGAACGGTCTGGCCATGCAGGACGGCCAGCCCCGCTATGTGACGGCGGTCAGCCGGTCCGACACGGTGGATGGCTGGCGCGACCGGCGTGCCGATGGCGGGATCGTCATGGATGTTCAGACCAACCGGATCGTCTGCACCAGCCTGTCGATGCCGCATTCGCCGCGTTGGCACGACGGGCAACTGTGGGTCCTGAACTCGGGCCGGGGGGAGCTGGGCGAGGTCGAGTTTGACGCCAATGGCATGGGCCGCTTTGTTCCCCGCGTCTTTTGCCCCGGCTTTGCGCGCGGGCTGGCGATACGGGGTAAATACGCCGTCGTCGGCCTGTCGAAACCCCGCTATGAGCGGTTCGAAGGGCTGGAACTGGACGCGCGCCTGACCAAGGCCGACAGCGACCCATGGTGCGGCATCCAGATCATCGATCTGGACAGCAAGAGCTGCGTGGACTGGCTGCGCCTGGATGGGGCCGTCGCCGAACTTTACGATCTGGAACTTTTGCCGGGCCAGCTTTGCCCGCTGGCCATCGCCCCGGGCACACCCGAGGCGAGCGGCACAATCACAGTCTCGAAGCCGGACCAACCGGACGAAACATCAAAATCAGAAGGACAGGAATAGAAACCATGACAACAGGTGAAATGAAATACGGCGCAGTGCTGCGCGGCGGTCGGATGACCAAGCATAAGGGGCAGGTCGCCAGCTTTGCGCCGATGATGGGATGGGCGCTGTCTTGCGCCTCGACCTTGGCGCTTGGGGCTGCGGCCAGTTTGGGCGGCAGCGCAGCGCAGGCGGGCAGCTGTACCGAACAACTCGCCAGCACTTTCGTATGCTCGGGCCCAGCTATACAGGCAGGTCCGGCGCAAGACAGGACGCAGACCTTGACCGCCGCAGATATGCTGACCGTCTTTACGAACCCGGGGTTCGGGCTGATTGTCGATTCCAGCGACGGCCTGAACCTTAGCGGAGAAAGCGTCGAATTCACGGACGCAAACGACTCAACGATCTTGACAAGAAATGGCACTGCCATTGGCGCACAAGGTCAGACCGGAGTGTTGATCCGGACCAACGGGACCGTCGGTGGCACGACAAACGGTATATACGCACAAACTCAGACCGGCGACGTGGTGATCTCGTCCACGAATGACACCTATGGCTCAGTTATGGGCATATCGGCCAGAAACGTCGGCGGCAATGCGATTACTGTGATAACAACCGGGTCGGTCACAGGTGGCACGACCGGGATTGATGCGGCTAACAGCGGTTCAGGGGCGCTGACAATAGACGTTGAAGATGTCACCGGAACGACGACATATGGCATCCTCGCCACGAACTACGGCACGGATTTATCCATTACATCTACGGGGAACGTCACCGGCCAGAGGACTGGCATTCGCGCACTCAACAACGGTTCGGGCGCGCTAACCATTGATGCGGCAACAGTCGGTGGCGGGATTAGTGCGCGCACCGGCTCTAACAGCACAGACCTGTCAATCACCGCATCAGGTGCTATCACAAGCATCAATGATGGCATCAACGCTTACAATGGTGGCAGCGGGGATTTGACCGTAAATGTGGGCGATATCACAAGCGACCGTGGCGGTGGAATTTCGGCCAACAGTGGCGGAGAAAGCGGCGCGTTTTCGATCACCTCATCCGGGACCATCAATGCCCTAAATAATGGAATATCTACGGCTAATCGGGGCAGCGGGACCCTGACCATCTACACTGCGGCAGTCTACAGCGCAAATTCTGTTGGCATTAACGCACTAAACTTTGGCAGCGGCACGGATTTGTCTGTCACAGTCACTGACATGGTTCAGAGCCGTCAGAACGCGATCGCTGCAGACAACCGCGGCTCGGGCGCGCTGACCATTCAGGCGGCGACCGTCACCAGTAGAAATTTGACCGGGATTTATGCCGAGAACTCTAGTTATAGCACAGACCTGTCAATTGACGCGTCAGGCCCGGTCACTGGCAATTTCAGGGGCATCGACGCGTTCAGCGAAGGCAGCGGCACGGTGACCCTGAATGTGGCTGATGTCTCGGGCGGGGGCGATCAAGGCATTCGGGCGATTGGTGGAGCTGCCGGGATGTCAATCACTTCTTCGGGCTTGGTTCGCGGCCAAAGTGATGGGATTTACGCCTCAAACCGGTTCGGCGAGGCGCTGACCATCGACGTCGTGGACGTGCAGGGTGCTACGGGTGCAGGCATCAACGCACGCTCTGGTGCCGAGGTGGTTTCCATCACCACCACCGGCAGTGTTGTCGGCGCGACCTACGGGATCAAAACCGAAACCAGCGTGGCGGGAACGCAGCAGATTGCGGTCTCGGGTGAGGTATCCACCACGGGCGGCAATTTGGGTGAGGTGCCGTTTGCCGGCGTTGCCATCCAGATCGACACCTTCGGTCAAATCGGACAAACCGTGATCGATCTGCAAGAAGGTGCACAGATACAATCCGAAAGAACCGATTTCGCCATCCGTGAAGAGGGCGGCGGCGATACCTCGCTGATCCTGCGCGATGGTGCCGCTTTGGCAGGCAGCGTCGAGCTTGGGTCGGGTGACGATAGTGTGACCATCGAAGGCGGCGCGGACATCTCGCTGGTCAGCCGAATTGATGGCGGTTTCCTTGACAAGGATGAGCTGATCTTCTCGGGCTTTACCGGCGCGTTTGAGGCCGAGAAATTCGACAGTTTCGAAAGCCTGACCGCACAGGATGGCGGCAATCTGACGGTCAACAGTGCTGACCTGGACGGGTTCACCTCGATCCGGGTCGATAGTGGTGCTGCGATCACGGCGCAGAATACGGGTTTCTCGTTTGCCAATGATGTCTCAATCGGCGCGAGCGGGCGGTTCCTGGATGCGTCCCTCGAACAGAACACCATTTCGCTGGGGGGCAGTGTACTGAACGACGGGCTGATCTCGCTTGCCGATGGCGGCATCGGGGATAGTTTGACCGTTGGCGGCGACCTGTCGGGTTCGGGCACGATCGGACTGGACGTGAACCTGGCCACCGGTACCCACGACCAAGTACAGGTCAATGGCGACACCGCCGGGGCCACTCAGGGGCTGGACGTTGACGCCGCCGGTAGCACGGTCGACACCGCACAGACTTTCACGCTGGTCACGGTCGCGGGCGACAGCACGGAAAGTGATTTCCAGCTGGTCGACGCCGATTTCGTCACCAATGACGGGGCGCAGGCCATCAGTGACGGCGACCTTGCGTATCGGCTGGTCTATGACGCCACGGCGGGTACTTATGTGTTGACGCCTTTCAGCACTGATCCGGGCACGGGTGATGGTGGTGATGTTACTGAAAACCCCGGCGGTGCGTTCTTTGCCGCGGGCGTGCAGCAGGCCAATGACCAACTGACCTTTGGCTCGACCCTGCAACGTGTCATGGGCGCAACCCAGCGCGGCGCGTCCGACGTCAACACGGTCAGCCGCGCGCTGAACGAACTGACATCCACCACCCGCCCGCTGGTCTGGGTGCAGGGCGAAGGGCGGCGCGACAGCTATACCGTTGACGACCGCGATGTCGAAACCAACAGCGGCGGCCTGCGCTTTGGCGCTGCGCTGCCCCTGACCGAGCTGTCAAACGGCACCCTGATCGGCGGTCTGGAATTCGGCATAAGCAGCCTGTCCACCGATGTGACCACATCGCTGACCGGGGCCGATATCAGCACCGATGCCTATGACGTGACGCTCAGCGCTCTGTGGGTGGCGGACAGTCTTCTCTATGTAGACGGGCAGATGCGCTATGGTGATTTCGACAGCACCACCCGGCCCAATGGCGGGCAATCAGTGGACACAGACAGTGACGGCTATGGGTTGTCGATCGAGGTCGGCAAACCCTTTGCCCTTGCCAACGGGCTGACCTTGGTGCCACAGGCGCAGTTGATGTACAGCGATATCGATGCCGATAATGTGGTCGATCTGGCCGGTGGTGGTCAGACCGGATCGCTGGAGGATGGCGACACGCTGACTGCCCGTCTGGGCCTGCGTGCCGAGCATACGCTGACGGGCAATGCAGTTCTGTTCGGACAGGTGGATTACTACCACGCCTTCGATAATGAGACGGCGGTAGCCTTTGGCCAAAACACCGTGCTGACCGAGCGCGGCAAGAACACCGCCGGGCTGACACTGGGCGGCAACGTCGCCCTGTCCGAGCGCACCACGCTGTTTGGCGAACTGACCGGCGAGACCGGGTTCGGCAGCAATGCCAGCGACTACGCCTTTGGCGGCAATATCGGGTTCGAATTCCGTTTTTGATAAAATAAAACACGTGACCCGCCGGTGAAACGGCGGGTCACAGTCTTGCGGCAATCGTCACGGATCGTGATCCGAAACCACAGACACGCGTTGGGTGTTTTTGAACTACTCAGTATTGCAATCCAAGCTGCCATGCTCTGAAGCTTTGTCCATACGAGCCGCTTGCAGAAGCCGACAGAGTGGACTCCTTCCAATCTTCGGAGGCAAGGCAGGATTTCTTCTTTTTACCCTTTGGCCTCGCCGCTCGCGGCCCAAATGCAACACCCGCCGCCTAAGCGACCGTTGGAACGTCATTCAGCAGCGACACACCGAAGGTCACAGAAGTCACTGGCACGAGAGTCAACAACGTTCCGGCCTTAGATGCACCGAGCAATGCAAGTACTTCTTAGATGGCTATTAAGGCGACCCCTGGACCACCGATGTCTTGAGCCAAAAACATGGAAACGCCGTCAAGCGCCGCTCCCGCACTGCCGATCACTCGACGCTAAACTTCTCCTTGGCAAGATCGACGAAGGCGCGGACTTTTGGTGCGAGGTATCGGGTTGACGGGAATACGGCGTGTACCGGAACGGGGGACGGACGCCATTCGGGCAGCACGATGTCCAAGGTGCGGTTGCGGACTGCTGTGGCAGCCATGAACGACGGAAGAAGGCAAACCCCCATCCCTTCGATCGTCATGCCAAGGGCCGCTTGATTGTTGTCAACTTGGTACTTCGGCTTTGGCGTGATGGTCTGCTTTTCCCGCGCGCGAAAAACCGTCCAGTGCGGCGCGCCGCGCGGCGTAAAGGCGACGCTGTCGTGATGTTCCAAGTCTTCCAGAAGCGTGATCGGGCCGTTTTCCCGCAAGTAGCTGGGGCTGGCGTAGAAGTGGTACCCGACCTCTCCGAGCTTTCGCGCTGACAGCTCTGAATCGGAAAGGCGGCCAACCCGGATGGCGACATCAATGCCTTCGTGGATAATGTCTGAAACACGATTGGAAAACTCAGCTTCGATACGGACACCCGGGTGCTCTCTGAGGTAGCGTGCGATCCACGCGTTAACGACGAGCACGCCGAACTCCGGCCCCGCCGTCAGCTTCAGGGTTCCGGTTGGTTTCCCCTGTGACTGGGCCACACTATTTTTGGTCTCCTCAAGCGCCTGAAGGATGCCAGAGGCTCTCTCGAAGACCTCGCGACCAATCTCCGTGACGCTGAGGCGACGGGTCGATCGTTCCAAAAGCCGCGCGCCAAGCTTTTTTTCAAGACGCGTCACGATCCGGCTCACATGGGCCTTGTCCGTGCCGAGGGCCTCGGCCGCGGCTGTGAATGTCCCGCTCGTCACCACGGCGGTCAGCGTTCGCAGTTCCAAAATTTCTATTGTTGTATCCATAGACAACATTCTGTCTCGCTAAGGCTTATTTTTCAAGGCGCAGTGTCGATGCATCTTTGGTTCATCAACGCAGACATGAACCAAGGAGACAGACATGACCGACACCAAGAACATCGCTGCCGTTAAGGGGTTTCTGGGCGCTCAATACGAAGGAGACTTCGACACGGCATTCGCCAACTACGCGCAGCCAGAGTTTCGCTGGATCGTGGGCACGGCTGAAAACGCAGACTTGCGCGCCTCCATCCCGTGGGCCGGCTACGAGCATGCTGGCAAAGAAGGCTACATCAAGCTGACAACGCTTCTCTTCTCGGAGTTTGAAGCGCTGGAGTTCGATCCCCGGAAATACACCGATGCAGGCGACAGCGTCTTTGTCGAGGGCCGGTTCGTCTTCCGGCACCGCGAGACAGCAAAGATCGCCGTCAGTGACTTCATCGCTCGGTTCGACATGCGCGACGCACGGATCACCGGCGGCCAGTTCTACGAGAACACGGCCGGGGTCGCTGACGCGCGCCGCGCCGCCTAACCCGGAACATTGTACAAGGAGAAAAGAGATGAAAATCGGGATCATTAACGCAGGAAATATCGGCGGACGCCTCGCGCGTGCCTGGGCCAACGCCGGTCACGAGATCATGCTGTCAAAGGATGGCGAGATCCACAAACTCGACCCGGTGCTGTCCGACATCGAAGCGGCAGGTCATAGCGGATCCGTGAGCACAGGCTCTTTGCGCGAGGCCGCGGCCTTTGGGGACGTGGTGCTCTTCTCAGTCTACTGGCCGCGGCTTGACGCGGTGCTTGCAGAGATCGGCGACGCGTTGGACGGCAAAACCGTGATTGAGACGATGAACCCTCTCGGCGTCACGGAAGACTTCGTGCATTACCATGACACCGAGTTCATGGCTGTGAACTCCACGACAGAGCAGCTTCAAGGCAAACTGCCGAATTCGCAGGTGGTAAAAGCATTCAGCACCATGGCAGCCCCCGTTCTAGAAGCTGCTGCCTGGAGTAATCTCGGAGATCGGCAGAGCGTCTTCTATGTCGGCGGCGACGCGGATGCCAAAACGGCGACGCGCACCCTGATCGAAGACGCTGGTTTCCGACCCGTGAACGCGGGGCCAATCTCAGCGGCGCGCCAGCTCGAACAGATCGGCGTTCTGCTCCACCATGTCGCTCACAATGAGTTCGATGGCGATGAGGACCTGATCCGCATCGGCTTCCGCATGGTCGAGGCGGACCCTGGCCCCATCGCCCGCGCGCGGGTGGCGTGACGCAACCGCACCGGGCGGCTACCGTGGCCTCCCCGTGCAAAGCCAGCGGGCACGGCCCACTGATGACAGAACGCAGAGAAAGCGCGGGGTATTGGATCGCAGGCAATGAGCCTGAGATCCTCGCCCGCGCCGCCATCACCTTCCTGAAACAGGACTATCCCGCCCAACGCGGCAGGTCCTTTCACAGCCAAAAGTGGAGAAACAAGATGAACATCAAGAACGCGATTGCCTTCGTCACCGGTGCAAATGGCGGCATTGGCACGTCCCTGGTCGCAGCACTTTTTGAACGCGGAGCCTCCAAGGTCTACGCGGGCGTCCGCGACACGGACAGCATGGCCAACCTGGCCGGTCTGTATGGCGACAAGCTCGTCGTGCTCGCGCTGGACGTCACCGATGACGCACAGGTGTCGGCTGCGGCCAAAGCCGCGCAGGACGTCACCTTGCTTGTCAACAATGCCGGAACGACTTTCGACCAAGGCTTCCTTTCGACAGATGATCTGAAGGCGGCCGAAACCGAGATGGCCGTGAACTATCTTGGACCCATTCGCGTGACGCGCGCTTTCGCCCCTATTCTGAAAGCTAATGGAGGCGGTGCCGTCCTGAATATTCTCTCGTTTTTGTCGCTGGTCACCATGCCAATGGCCGGGTCTTATTCGGCATCAAAAGCGGCAGCACTATCCATGACCCGCGGCATCCGGGCAGAACTTGCCGGTCAAGGAACCTTGGTCGTTGGGGCAATGCCGGCACAGGTAGATACCGCGCTGGCCAAGAATTACCCCGAACCAAAGGCGACAACACAAGAGGTCGCACGAGAGGCGCTCGACGCCGTCGAGCAAGCGGTCGAGGATGTGTATCCCGGCACCTACGCCAAGGAGCTGCTGCCCAGCGTTCTAAGCGATCCCAAATCGATTGAGGTGGCCATGAAATCTGTTCTGCCGCTTGCGGCGTGAATTTGCTCAGCGTTGGCGGCGTTCGGGCGCCGTCAACCAACGGACCTAGCTGTTGGAGAGAATGATGCAGAACTCGATGCTGATCGGCGCCGCACTGGCCACTGGCGCATTGGTGCCGTTTCAACTTGCGTTCAACGCCCAACTTGGGACCGTGACGAAAAGCCCCTTTACCGCGGGACTGTTCATTTTTCTGGTTGGGGCCGCCGTGCTGGGAATTGTCGTGGCCGCACTTCGCCAGCCTCTACCAGAGTTTGGCGACCTCGTCAGAGCGCCCAAAACCATATGGCTCGGAGGGCTCATCGCGACGCTTTACACCTTGGCGATCGTTGTCGTCACACCGCGTCTTGGAATTGGGACAACGGCGCTTCTGGTGATCGCGGGTCAAATCCTGATGGCGATTGTGCTTGACCATTTTGGGGCCTTCGGAAATCCGCAGATAACCCTCAATCCACAGCGTGTGATCGGAGCGGCTCTGGTGATCGGCGGCGTGTTTCTCATCCGCTTTCCGTCACCGTAGCGACTCAAAGCAGAAAAGGCGTGGCGCGCGATGCGCCGGTTGCAACAAACCCAACCTTGGTCTTTGCAGACCGTGAGCCTGGGCGTTGTGAGCCGCCTGCGCAGCAAACAGACCTGTGCACGCGAGCGTTGGCCCGCGTGCACGACTGCCCTGATGGTTGGTGGTGCGGCTTTAGTCCAGCCCGCGCAGGGTGCGGTGGAAGGACAGCAGGTCTTCGACATAGAGCTCTGGTGCCTCGACCATTGGGAAATGCCCGCCACGCTCGGGGGTCGTGTAGTGGATCAGATTGCTGCGGGAGCGTTCCACATACTCTTTGGGCGGCAGCGGGAAGGTCGGGTCGGGCCAGGCCGTGACGCCGGTGGGCGTGTCGACCATTTCACCTTCGGCCAAGACCGTCACGTTCTCGTGCGCCAGCATCAGGTAGGGCCACAGCGACGTTCTAAAGCTGTCGGTGACGATGTAATACATAACCTCGTCAATCAGCCGTGTCGGTTCATAGACCTCATCGATCGAGGCATAGCTTTGATCGGTCCAGTAGAACCACTTGTCCCAGATCCAGGCCGCTTGTCCCACAGGGTTATCGTGCAGCGCTGCGGCAAGCGTCTCACCGCGCGCGATGTGCGTCAGGATGTAGGCCAGATCGGTGAAGGGCGACGCGGCCTCGCGCTCGATAAAGGCCTGTTCTGCGGCTGTGGGGTTGTCGCCTGCAGTCCCGGAAAGCCAGGGCGAGTCCGCATGCCGGGGGTAGAACATATGCACATGGTTGCCCGCGACCGCCTCGGGAAAGTCGATGCCCATATAGGCGGCGGTAATGGCCCCTTGGTCCCCACCATGGGTCACGTAGCTATCATACCCCAAAACCTCAGTCATCAGGGTGTGATAGCGTGCGCCGGTGGCCCGCAGACCCTCTGGCGCGTCGGGTGCTTCGGACCAGCCGACGCCTGGGATCGAGGCGACAACCACGTCATACCCATCCTCAGCATCACCGCCGAAGCGTTGAGGGTGCGCCAATTGCTCGATGACATCGACGAACGAATAGGGCGAATAGGGCCACCCATGCAGGATCAGGATGGGTGTCGGGTTGGACGCGCTGCCCGGTTCGTGGATGAAGTGCAGGTCTTTGCCGTCAATCTCGGCGCGGAAGTTCTGGAACGTGTTCAGCCGATCCTCGGCGTCGCGCCAGTCGTAGTCATTGGCCCAGATCTGGCCCATCTGCGCCATCCAGGACTGCGACATGCCCTGATCCCAGGGCGCCATTGTGGCGTCGGCAGAGAGCTCCGGCAGGAACTGGTGATCGCGGACCTTGGCCATTATGCGATCAAGACGATCCTGAGGGACCTCGATCGTGAAGGGCTCGGCTGTGCCGCCCGCGATACGCGGTGCGTCCGCTGCAAGACTTGAGAAAGTAAGGGCGATGCTGGCTGCGACAGCAACGGCTGTGGCGGTCAGGAAGGTGCGTTTGGTGTGCATGGCTTTGCCTTTCGATTGCTGATGAAAAGAAGATAAAACAGCGGACGGGGTCAAAAAATTGGGTCCTAGGACCGCCAGAATGCACTTTCTGTCATCAATAGAAGGCTGACGGCCATCTATGCAGGACTAGGAGGCCCACCGAATTGAAAAAAAGAACCGCCGCAGGCATAACTCTGCGGCGGTTCTGGTTATGGGGTGCGGATGCGCGGCGATCATACCATAAACGCGCCTTTGTGGTCGGTGGCAAAATCTCGGAAAGATCGCGGTGCGCGCGCCAGGAGGCGTTCGGCATCCTCGGTCACTTGTGCGTATTGACCCGTCGCAAACAGCGCCTGGATTTCCGCCAAGCTGTGTGCGGACCATTCTGGCATGCCCTGATCGCGCATCGCCTGTTCGGCGGCCTCTGGCGTGATGGGCACATACTCTACGGGTGCGCCGCGAACATCCGCGATGATGCGAGCCACGTCGTGAAAGGTGATGCTCTCCGGCCCCGTCAGATCATAGGTTTTGCCGATATGCCCGTCCGTGGTCAGAATCGTAGACGTGATCTCAGCAATGTCGCGGACATCAATTGTGCTTTGTGCGGCATCGCCAAGCGGCAGGTAGAATTTGCCGGTCGACGCAATCCCACCGGCCTGCCAAAGCATGTTCTGGTGGAACGAATTTGGCCGCAGGATCGTATAGGGCAACCCGCTGGCACGCAGGTCCGCGTCACTGGCCGCGTGCTGACGGATCACTTCGGACGGGGACGCCTCCGATGCACCCATGCCTGAAAACTTCACGACATGGGAAACGTCTGCAGCCTGCGCGGCATCATAGAAGTTGTGAAAGAGCTCAACCGTGTTCGGCTGCACCGCTGTCACGACATAGGCTTTGTCTACGCCGTCGAACGCAGCGCTCAGGCTGTCGGGCCCACCCAGATCGCCTTGCACCAATTCGATGCCGTCTAGCAGTGTTGCGCGCGCGCTTTCGATGTTGCGCACAAGGGCGCGTACGGCGACGCCCTTAGCGACAAGCGTATCGATAAGCGCGCGACCATTTGTGCCGGTTGCACCGGCTATGAGAATCTTTGAGGTGGACATTTTTGTGTCTCCTTTAGATCGCTGGCGACGCGTTGCGGGTGTGAGCGCACTGCTAGCGCAGACTGCCGCGTCGCCAATGAATGAGGGGGGCCTAAGCTACGCAGCGCTTTTCAGCCGAAATGCGGCGACGCGTTGCTTGACCTCTTCCGGTGTCAGAACGACGTTCCAAACCGGGCTGCTGGGGTCGAGCGCGGCTGAGTCTGCAAGCCCGCCGATATCCACAGGCACCAGACCCGCCTCACCAATCAACTGCGCCATTGTCGTGTTGTCCGCATCTGCGTCGACGGCGAAGGGCATGGCGACCTGGGGATCGGCGATATTTGATTTGGTCTCAACATAGCCCGACCACAAAGAGGTGAAGGCTTTGCCGATGCGGGCACCCGGCAGCTTTGCCGCCATGACCAGTCCGGCAATGTCGCTGTCAGGTATCAGCGCCTCAAGCTTGCCGTTTGCGTCATATCCAAGCGGGTTTGTGGCGTCGATCACCAGCTTGCCACCAACATGAGGCGCAATGGCCTCGACGGCGTTGTCAACAGTGGGGTAGTACACGGCGAGCAGCACAACGTCGCCAAAGGCTGCGGCTTCTTCGGGCGTGCCGATGAACGCCCCATCGCCCAAGTCCGCAACAAAGTCGCGGTGTTTGTCCGGATTGCGCGCGCTCAGAAAGACGGCGTGGCCCGCCTGGTGCCAGAGTTTTGCGTAAAGGCGGCCAATGTCGCCAGCTCCAATGATACCGATATTCATGTCGTGTCTCCTTTCATTGCTGATGTGATTGATGATAGAGACGACGTCAGACAGGATAAATCGGGCCCGAACGGACACAGTATGCACTTTTTGTCATGAATGATCTTCCTCCCATGTCCTCGATCACCGCCTTCGTGCAGGTGGCAGAACACGGCGCATTCAATGAGGCCGCGCGGGCGTTGGACCTGTCGCCCTCCGCCGCGTCCAAAGCCGTTACGCGGCTTGAGGATCATCTGGGTGTAAAGTTGCTGAACCGAACCACACGCAGCGTCAGCCTGACACCCGAAGGCGAGCGTTACCTGGACGGTGCCAAAAAGGCGCTGGCGGATTTGTCCCTTGTGGGTGCCGAGGTGGCAGACACCAATGCAAGTCCAAAAGGGCGGTTAAAGGTCTCGGCGGCCTCGCCCATGGCGCGTCTGTGGCTGGCGGATGTGATCGCCAAGTTCACGGCAAGATGGCCCGAGGTGCAGATTGACATCACCCTTTCGGACCATCTGACGGACCTTGCGGCAGATGGCATCGATCTGGCCATTCGTTCGGGAGGTTTGGCGGAAAGCGAACACCTGATTGCGCGTAAGCTTTATGATGAGGACATGCTTGTGTGCGCCACGCCCGCCTATTGGAACAAGGCTGGCCGTCCCGATCACCCGAGCGATCTGGCACGGCACCGCGGACTAAGGTTTCGCGCGCCGCAAACCGGTCGCCTTTTCCCTTGGATGATGAACTTTGACGGGGAACTTCAGAAGATCGAGCTGCCCGCCGACTTCGTTGCGGATGAGGGTGAAATGATCCTGAACCTGGCCTTGCAGGATGCAGGTGTCGCGCAGTTTCCCGGGTACATGGTCCGCAAACATCTGGCGACCGGCGCGTTGGAAGAAGTCCTTGCACAGCACCGCCCGCCCGCGACGCCGATTTCCGCCATGTATCTCGACCGCCGCCTTTTGTCTCCGCGCATCCGCACCTTTGTCGATTTCCTCAAGGCGCATGCCCCAAACACCGAGAACTAAATCTCAAACGGGCGAGTTCTTAGGTCACCTTGGCTTCAGATCGGCTCTTTTTGGTTATGAAGTATAGATGAGAGGCCGGGCCTAGGGGACGCGGTGACAGAACATCGTAAGCAGACCTTCGTCACTCCGCAGCAATCGGGTGGTTTGGGCTCTTTGCGGCCACTGGGCCAGATGCAACAACTCATATTGGAGCAAGGTTAAGTCCCGCGAGAATCTGCGCGTTGCTGTCATTGGAGCAGCATGAGGTATCCTATGATATTCTATCGTTTCAACGTCGGGTTGTCGTTGTGGGCGGGCATGGCGGATCGGAGGATCAACCATGGAAACCCCAAACTTACCTGCCATTCGCGTACTTCGCCCAGCCTGGAACAAAGGGCGTATTGTAGGTCAAAAGCGCCCGCTGAAACCTAAACATGTCTGGGCGATCCGAGTGCGCCTCGAACTTGCCGAAAACCATCGCAATCTTGCGCTCTTCAACATGGCAATCGACAGTAAGCTCCGCGGCTACGATCTGATAAAGATGAAGGTCGCCGATGTCATGTCATCGGGTCAGATCAAGGAACGGGCTTCGGCCCTACAAAGCAAGACGCAGAAACCCGTGCGCTTTGAGATATCCGAAGGCACACGTGCCTCTGTTGAGAAGTGGATGGAAGATGAGCTGATGGTCGGTTCAGAGTACCTCTGGCCAGGTCGGTTTCATGAGCGCTTGCACATCTCGAGCCGGCAATATGCGCGGATCGTCCGGGACTGGGTTACATCGATCGGTCTCGAGGCGAGCGCCTATGGCACCCATTCAATGAGGAGAACCAAGGTCACTCAGATCTACAAGAAGACCGGAAACCTACGCGCTGTTCAGCTTCTGCTTGGCCATACTAAGATGGACAGTACAGTCCGGTATCTCGGCGTCGAACTCGAGGATGCCTTAGCAATCGCCGAAGCGATAGATATCTAAGGCCAACGGGTTGCTCTCGCGAGCGGCCCAATCCCGCCGTTCGTCTACCGGCCGGTATGCTGCAGCGCGACCCGTCAGAGCCGACTTTCGCTGCGACAGCGAGATTTAGCGAGTGGCGGACTGGTACTTTGCGGACAGACCCGCCGTCCGATTTTCGCAATTCGCTTATGCAGCATGATCTTGCATCTGCCACACGCTAAACAGTGCAGCGCAGCGCAATTCGTCATTCCGGACATTATTAGGTGCCATATTAAGCCGAACAGAATCGGCGCTTTCGCTGTCACTTGTCGAGATGGGTCAGATGCGGGACGGTTCCGACTTTGAGGCTGACCGCTCGACGGCACGTTGTTAGCTGTTGCGATTGACGATGCTGATCGTTCATAGTTCAAACGAAGCGATTGTTTGAATAACCAACAAGACTTATTGGTGGCTTTCGGCATGAGCGTCGGAAGTAGAAAACAGTACGGCAAAAATTTCTTATTATGTGAATGTTTATAGGAACCTGTTGAGAAGTTTGCCCAAAAAGAACGCCCAGCCAATGTGGCTGGGCTAGTCCGAGGAAAATCTTCATTTGACTTGAGCATTCCGAAAATTGGTAAAGATTTGGTTAGCGCCACGCCTTTACACTAAGAATGGTCTGGCTCATCATTCGCTCACTCTTCAAGGAGGTTTGCAAAACCATCCTGAACAGCCTTACGGATGACCGCAGAATCCTCACATGCGCTGATGACGACTGCACCGCTACGAGCGAGCTTATAGATATTCTCGGGATCACAATAAGACCGTACGCTTTGACGGTAAGCTTTGAAATACGCCTCCCTGTCAGGCGTTTTTGAGCGTCGCGCACATAGCTGTTCGTAAACACTGAAATAGCTCGACTCTATTCCCATGCTTCCGTCGGCCATTCCGACCTGAAACCAGTCTATCTTCCCAATGCAAGCTTCAGGCGAGAGCCACTTTGAGAAAAAGCCATTGGGCGTACCGTTCGCTGACGCCGGGCCACCGGCATAGAGAGCCAACACAATACAACCAAAAAATAGCTTGGACTTCGTCCAATACTTACTTGAAGAATTAAACTGCTCACTGCTCGTCACAAGTTTGGTCATTGCTCTCATCCCTTTGCTAAAGAATTTGGCGCACATAAAGTGCGGTATTTGTAGGAGAATATGAAACGGCGCTTAAGAAATGCCTAAGGTGGAGACTCAGAAAGGAAATTCGAGAGACAAAACTCCTATTGTTTGACTTTCGACCTGTGAATCGAATTCTTTACTAAGATAGGTGAGCCCAAAAAATGTTGAGGCTTTTCGTATAGCCACTTGCACTCCTGCCCGCGCTCTAATTCGCGAATTGGTCATTTCGACATCTGACCAATCCGGAAAGAAATCGCTGTGTGTGATGTACGTGTAGTCGACCCCCAAAAGAAAAGACATGTCGTCCATCCTGGACGCTCGCGCAGGAGAAGATGGCTGTAGGAAGCCGGAAACGGGGTCACGAACATAGCGTTCGGCGTTGGCATAGCCTTCAATAAGCAAGTCGACCCCAATTCTCCCGAAAGTCTCATATCCGGCCTGAACCCCTACAAACGGCCTTACTGAAAAGCTGTCAAATATCTTGTAAGGTCTCGCGAGTTCAACCGCGACCATACCTGTGACGCTATCGCCCACATGTTCGTGAGGCATATCGTCAGGTAAGTAACCGGCAATTCCTGTTATTTCATGAAAACTCTGCTGGAAATCGGCGATGTTCGTTTGGTCGCCTGTCAGGAGAATTTCAAGCCCTGCATTGTATTGCAGTTCGCCATAGTTTTCGTTGGCGAATATCCCAAACCCCAACATCCCCACATAGGGTCGGTCGCTATTCGTTGGCTGACCTCTTGCGCCCCATGGCGAAATTATTTCGGCTCTAGCTCGAAAATCGTGCGCGATTCCTCCTGTGTTTTCTCCTTCAAAACCAAAAAATAGAGTGTAACTCGCAGAACGCCAGCGATCTCTACCGTCGCCCATGAAATCGTTTGTAAAGAAGCTGGACTTAATCGTGTCCGCATTTGCCGTAGAAACGGTTAGAAAAACACCCAATGCAGAAATCAGGGCTTTCATGAAATTCACCTCGCTACGCTTGAGAAACTGGCAGTACTTTCCGAATCTCTAGTGCAGGAGCCTTAACGTCGGCCTAACGTTGTTAGCTTCACGGATGTGCCGCAAAGAACCTGTCGACTTCAATGACATGAAAAAGTTTTATAAAATCTCGCACGTTAATTCAGATTTATGATTTTGGAATAAAATTGGAGTCTCAATTGGAAGAAGGATCAAGAGTTGTTTTGCACCACGACTACGCCATTTGCGATACAGGATGTGACTGAGATGCTTGCCAGACCTTTGGCGCAAGTCGAGACTGCTTGGAGTATTCTACAGCCCTATTTCGGAACTCAATTGACTTTTGGTTTCGGTAGGCTTGTACCAGCGCCTAATTTTTTCGACGTTGTTGCCATGGGAGTCGTTATAGACCTGATAAAAAAGCCCTGCGACGTGAACGAGGTGGTTCAAATCTCGATTTGCACAGCCGAAGAGGTTGCGGTTTTCGTAGACGGTGAGGGGCTTCCGGGGATTTTTGATGAGGCGTTTAAACGTGAAATCACAAATCACCTGATTGCTTCTCTTTACACTCCGGCAACAGCCGGCCAATTCCAGCTGCTTCTTGGAAGGAAAGATGATGTTGTCGCAACCGCGTTAGATGTCCTAGAGAATGTAAGCAAAATCCTTGGCGGCGGTCGCGCTAACCAACCTGCCACACGCAATGCAACTCAGAGACTTGCAGATAAAATTGCCTGAAGTCAGTATTCCCTAAGCCAAACGTGCACAATCTGGCTTTGGACCGCAAGTCTACTGAGACTAGGTTCAGGATTCATAGCCAATAGAAGACGAGAGCTGCGAGGGCGATTACTGAGAGGAAGACCTTCGGGACCTGTCGTAACGGGTTGCCACACGACGCCAATCCTTGAGCCTGCCAAACATGATCTCGATCCGGTTGCGGCGCTTATCGTACTTCACCGTTGTCTTGCGCTGCATCCGACCGGGGATACATGCGCGTATCCCTTTGTCTTGTAACGTTTCTCGGAACCAATCGGCATCGTATCCGCGATCTCCAAGTAGCCAATCGACATTCGGTATGCCGCTGAACCGAGCCCGAGCACCGATATAGTCGCTGACCTGTCCTGCGGTTATAAACAGGTTCAGCGGGCGTCCCTGACTGTCGCAGATGGGCGTGCAGTTTGGTGTTCATGCCGCCCTTGGTTCGACCAATCAGGCGTCCACGCCCCCCTTTTTGTCGCCCATGCTGGTCGCTGTCCGGTGAGCCCTCAGATAGGTCGCGTCGATCATCACAGTCTTCTGTTCGCCGTGCTCGGCGGCCAGGCCAGCCATCATTCGCGCGAAGATGCCCTTGTCGCTCCACCGTTTCCATCGATTGTACAGCATCTTGTGCGGTCCAGAGACAGCAGGGGCATCCCGCCACCGCAAACTATTTCGATTGATGAAGATAATCCCGCTCAACACACGCCTGTCATCGACGCGCGGCTTGCCGTGGGGCTTCGGGAAGAAGGGCTCCAGACGCGCCATTTGCGCATCCGTTGGCCAGAAGAGATCAGACATGTTCGCCGCTCGTTTTTGAACCGTGAATCACGCCGCAAAACGGAAATTAATGGGTCCTGACCCTAGATGAGTACCCTTGGCTGTTCCGTGTTTTCTTGAATTAAGTTCCTCACGATGGCCTTCTCTGCTTCAGTTACCGTTGCTTCCTCTAAGAAAACTTCGAAAGCTGTTTGTAAGCCACACAAAGTGTTCTTTGAACCCTCTGCTTTTGCGTAGTCAACCATTTCACTAATTGCTTCGACAAACCAATGTCCGGTGCTCATGAAATCCCTCTCCAAATCACTTTTTTGTCACTGTCGAGGGATTTGGGTTAATGCCGGGTTAATCCTGTTTTGTTTTCTTGGTTTCTGGAGCTCAAATCATATAATTTGCTTTCAGTGTGGTCCAAAATATACGTGCTGATAACTTGACGCATAGCCTGTGCAGTCAGGAAACAACCCTCATCTTCCAGCCTTAGCTCCGTGTCGTTGGCATACTCCAAAAATTCTCTGTCCATACCGTTATTCCCTTGCACACCATTTCACCCAAGTTCGAGCAACTTCCTTAACAAACGGTAAATTGTTTAAATTATGGAGATGAACCTATGCTACACCGAGTTTTGAGGCACAACATGTGCGGAAATCTTAGGGATAGCCTCGTCGAACGTGAGCTCTGTTTCCAGTTTGGATTCAATGATGCGTGGGAAACAAAAGGAGTTTTTGGGAACACACCGAGCTTGTAAGCCCACCTGAGACACTTTGGCTAACGAAGAAATGCTTTTCTGTCGCCGGATCGACACCTCTCTTAACGTAGTCGCTGTTCGTCTTCCCTCGTCTTCAGCAACTCAACTAATTCTCCATTGGCTTTGCTTCTCCGCAGCCACTAGATCAGTCGCAGCAGTTTCAGCGACGGCGGGCTTAAGGTTAGCGAGGACGGCCCATTCCGGACCTTGACTGAGTCGCTTGCTGCTGCGGTGCAGCTCTCACGCAGCAAACGTTCAATTTATTCGGTCCATAAAACGGTCTCCGCATAAAACGGTCTCCGCATAAAACTGGGACCAAGCAAACCAAAAGGCCTGATGGCTCAAACGTACTTCGCCGTTTGATCCGATGGCCCTTACGCCCCCTGCAAATAGTTCCAATCTCACATCTTCAAACGCGACGTCTTGCCCTGCAACCAATGCAGCCATGGCTGTTGCACGGGGAAAGGCGACTGGAGTTCCGTTGGCCGTGATTGTGCCGATGATGTCTTCGTGCACAGGCAGCCGAGGATCGACGTCCCCTATCGGGAATATTGGGCCATTCGCGTCGCGTGTTTCGCGCATGACCTGCCCCCCGCTGGTCCCTCGCTCATGACGAGAGTCTGCGGGTTTGATTTTGGTAGTCGTCGGTTTCGGGTTTGGCAAGCGCGGCAGGCGCGGAGCCCTCAAATAGCTCAAGCGCCTGCCGCGCTTGCTTTGGCGTTCTGTTCCCCAGCGAAGAGTGCGGCCTGACGTTGTTGTAATCGTAGCGCCACAGCGCCAGCTTGCGGCGGGCATCGTCCAGGGTGTCGAACAACTCTTCATTGAGAAGCTCGTCCCGCAGGCTGCCGTTGAATGACTCGATAAAGGCATTCTGCTGCGGTTTTCCTGGGTCGATGTAATGCCAATCCACGCCGTTCCTATCGGCCCATCTCAGGATTGCCCGGCTGGTGAATTCCGTGCCGTTATCACTGACAATGCAAGCAGGTTTTCCGTAGATCCGGACGAGCGCGTCCAACTCCCGGGCAACGCGCTCACCTGAAATGCTGGTGTCTGCCGCCAGGCACAGGTTTTCCCGGCAGCAGTCGTCATTCACGGCCAGGATGCGAAACTTCCGCGACGCGCCGAAGCTGTCTGCCAGGAAATCCAGGGACCAGCGCTGGTTGGGCTGTGTGGCTTCGGGCATCGGCGTTCTCGAGCCTCGGGCGCGTTTGCGGCCCCGCCGCCGTTTCACTGCAAGGCCCTCCTCCCGGTAGAGGCGGTATAGCTTTTTGTGGTTCATGATCATGCCTTTTCGCTCAAGCAGCACGCCGATCCGCCGGTAGCCGAACCGGTGGCGTTTGCCAGCGATCTCCTTCATCTCCTAGCGGATCTCAGGATGGTCGGGCGGGCGTTCGCGCCGGACCGTCTTGGGGTCGACACCGACAAGCCGGCAGGCCCTGCGCTGCGAGATGTCATGATCCCGCATTGCATTGAGCGCTGCCTCTCGCCGCTCTTTCGGTGTCGTCAGCTTTTTCCCAGCAGGTCTTTCAAAACCACGTTGTCGAGCATCGTGTCTGCCAGCAGCCGCTTCAGCTTGGCATTCTCATCTTCCAGCGCCTTCAGCCGCGCAGCCTCCGATACCTCCATGCCGCCATACTTGGACTTCAGCTTGCAAAAGGTCGCCGGGCTCAGGCCGTGCCGACGGCACACCTCCGCTGTCGGCATCCCGGCTTCTTGCTCTTTGATCATCCCGATGATTTGCGCCTCGGTGAAACGGCTCTTACGCATTCGTCTGCTCCTACATAGGTTGGGCAGACTCTACTTCATGGTGAGGGATTTTGCGGGGGGCAGGTCAGGGCGCGAATAGTCCCGAGCTTAATCTAAGGGCCTATCTCGATGAGATGTGGAGCGAAGACGAAACAACTACTGTTTCTTTGGGGACTGGAAAGGGTCTCGCCCGACGAGACGAAAAAATTGCGGAAGATCTTGAGGCCCAATTCAAGATGATTGCGGTCGCCTATGCCACTGGAGAATTGGATGAGATCGACCGCGTAGTTAACTATCTAGCGTTCATACGTCGCATGAAAAAGCAGGGTGTTTACGAAATTGGACAATGGAGCGATGAGGACCCAGATGGGTGACGATGTAACTAGAAGGTGGTTCACGTAACACCCGTTCCGCAATGTCCAATGGCTTTTGTCTGAGATCTTCCCTCCGAGCACTCAAAACCTGACATTTAGGCGGGACGCGGCGAAGGACTCGAAGGAGCCCACTTTGACCGATGCTGTGTGATGCCCCAATTTCAGCAATGCGCAGGAAGTGGACGTAGCAAACTCACGTTGGCCACGGCGGTGTAATATGTGCAATCGGCCTATTACCCACTTTCGACGACAGGTGATAAGCATGCGACATAGTATTTCAAAGTAGGAAGTATCCGCTGGTCATGCTTTGGGTGGCGGCCTTTGAACGTCGCTTTGGCACGCGCAAGCGCAGATTGGATTGGACCGTATGCCAGCCGCGAACGACCGCTTAGAAGTTTTGAACGCGATAAACTTCGGTTACATTCCAGAAAGCCCAGCATTGGTATTCAAAAGAAACTGGCGGAAAATTGGGCTGCTAGCCGCCCCAATGCCGCGAGCGTTTTCCCCAACTGCAGCGGCCTCAACGACCGGAGGAATCAAGCCGCGTTTGTCTTGGTTGACTAAGTAACGGCGAACCCTGGACACCAGTTCTTCCCGAACCTCAGGCGGGAACGCGCCATCGATAAAAATGGCCTCGAAGTCGATGACAGCACAGATTGAAAGAGCGGCCTTAGCTAATTCTTGCGCTGTGGTGCCAATCCACGGCTCGACATATCGAGAAATGCTGCTCCAATCTTGCGGCTTCTCCCATAGTATCCCCGGGTCGACACCCGCTTCGATCAATCGGTCCTCGAGCAAAAACAGCGACGCCGTGTCGATCAGTTGCTGGCTCTCACCCAATGGGCCCGTCGTGCGCATGGCGCCCAATGCACCGGCATTGCCTTGGTTGCCCTCGAACACGGTGCCGTTCAGCGCAACACCGCCCCCGATCATTGAGCCAATAAAGAAGTAGAAGTAGTCACGGTATTCTGCCCCACGCCCATACAGATGTTCTGCGTGACATGCGGCTGTTGCGTCGTTGACCACAAAAACCGGCAGATCGCTGAACTTGGCAACCTCGGAAAAGAAGTTCACGTTTCTCCAGGACCGGAATTTTTTTGCGGCAAGCCCAGACAGATCGTGCCATTTCCAAAGTTCGAATGGGGTCCCGATCCCGATCCCACAAACACGATCACGAAGCCTCTGAGCCTCGTGGGACAAAAGCGTGTCCAAACCAGTTTCCAAAAACCCGAAAATGACCTCTGGTAGCGGATAGTCATAAGCGGTGGAAAGCTGGCGGCGTGGTGTACCTGTAAAGTCGATCAAGAGCAGGTCGGCGCTACGCCGCCCGATCTTCATCCCAACCGACAAGATACCTTCCGGGTTCAATTCCATTGGGATCGAGGGCTTTCCAACTTTCCCGCGCAGTGGGGTTCCACGCTTAAGAATCGCATCCTTTTCAAGCTTGCGCAGAATAATTGATACAGTCTGAGGAGACAGGCCCGTCAATCGCGCGACGTCGGCGCCTGCGGTGGGGCCATGTCGTTGTAAAACTGTCAAAATCAGACGTTCGTTGTGATCGCGAACCCCGCTTTGACTTACCCCGCCGGTCAGTGTTCTGAGCGCCTCTTTCTCCATAATCCTGAACATAAACACCTTGTTTTCTTATGAAAAGACGTCTGGGTAAATTAATAAATAAACTTTATTTATTTATTGACAGGAAGGCTAGAATCACTTTTTCTTGAAAAAGACCTTCATTAGGGGATGAGGGCGAGCCTCGTTGGCGGGCCATGCGGGGCAACAACAATTTTCTGGGAGGACAACATGAAAAATCTATTCAAGATTGCCGCGTCTGCTACCGCACTTACAGTGGCTGCGGCGTCTGCTCACGCGGCTGGAGAAACCGTTTGCCTGATCACTAAGACAGATACCAATCCATTCTTTGTAAAGATGAAAGAAGGCGCAACGGCCAAAGCTGAAGAGCTTGGAATGACCCTTAAGGCGTTTGCAGGTAAGGTGGACGGCGACCATGAAACGCAGGTGCAAGCCATTGAAACCTGCATTCTCGACGGCGCAAAAGGCATCCTGCTTACTGCGTCGGACACAAGCTCGATTGTCCCTGCGGTTCAGCAGGCGCGGGATGCCGGTCTTTTGGTGATCGCGTTGGACACACCGCTAAGCCCGATTGACTCTGCCGATGCTACATTTGCCACGGACAACTACAAGGCAGGCCTGCTTATTGGACAGTGGGCGAAGGCCAAGATGGGCGATGCAGCCGCGGATGCAAAGATTGCAACGCTTGATCTGAACGTTAGCCAGCCCACCGTAGACGTCTTGCGCAATCAGGGTTTCCTCGACGGTTTCGGGGTGGAATTGGCAGATCCTAACGTCATCGGAGACGAAACCGACGCACGACTGGTTGGCAGTGACGTGACGGACGGCAACGAAGAAGGCGGGCGTCGCGCGATGGAGAACCTGCTGGCCAAGGACTCGTCCATCAACGTTGTACACACGATCAACGAACCGGCAGCAGCCGGTGCCTACGAGGCGCTTAAGTCCATTGGACGCGAAAATGATGTATTGATCGTCTCGGTCGATGGCGGCTGCCCCGGGGTCCAGAATGTGGAAGCTGGCGTTATCGGGGCCACCAGCCAACAATATCCGCTGTTGATGGCGTCACTTGGCGTTGAAGCCATCAAGAAATGGGCCGACGAAGGCGTGAAGCCGGAAAACACTCCTGGCAAGGACTTCTACGATACGGGCGTTGCTCTGATCACCGATCAGCCGGTTGATGGGGTGGAATCCATTTCAGTCGCAGAAGGTCTGGAGCTTTGCTGGGGCTAAGCAAAGACTTTATGGATGAGGCGCACCTGAGCGCCTCATCATTCCATTCACCATAAAACTGAAACTTCCTGTAAGCTGACCTCGTGGGACAACGCGATCCACGAAAAGGGGGAGAGATGTCCGAAGCAAACCAAGGCACCCAGGAATTCGAAACTGCGGCCAGTCGAACAGAAACTGTTGCAGAGTTCGAAGACCATCGGCGCGGCGTTCTGGGGAAGTTGCAGCATCTTCTCCACGTTAACCCATCTTTCGTGCCCCTGATCGTTCTGGTCGGTGCAATCCTGATCTTCGGGCTGCTTTTGGGCTCCAAGTTTTTCTCGCCCTTTGCGATGACCCTGATCCTGCAGCAGGTTCAGATTGTCGGCATTGTGGCGGCAGCACAGAGCCTTGTCATTCTGACCGCAGGCATCGACCTGAGCGTCGGTGCGATCATGGTGTTCTCGTCCGTGATCATGGGGCAGTTCACCTTTCGATATGGTATCCCCGTGCCCGTTGCAGTGTTTTGCGGCCTCGCCGTTGGCACCGCAATCGGAGCGATCAACGGCTGGCTTGTCAGTCGCGTTAAACTGCCCCCGTTCATCGTGACGCTGGGCATGTGGCAAATCGTTCTGGCCACCAATTTCTTGTATTCCGCAAACGAAACCATCCGCAGTCAGGATATTGAGGCCAACGCCCCCTTCCTGCAATTCTTTGGCACCAAGTTCAGCATCGGCGGCGCCACATTCACTGTTGGCGTGATGTTCATGCTAATCCTGATTTTCGTGCTTGCCTATGCGCTGAAACACACCGCCTGGGGCAGGCATGTCTACGCGGTCGGGGATGACCCCGAGGCCGCCGTGCTGTCCGGTGTCAACGTCCACAGAACCCTTATGTCCGTCTACATGCTGTCTGGTCTAATCTGCGCCTTCGCGGGTTGGGCTCTGATCGGGCGCATCGGATCTGTTTCGCCAACGTCCGGCCAATTGGCCAACATTGAAAGTATCACGGCGGTTGTGATCGGCGGCATCTCTCTGTTCGGTGGACGGGGCTCGATTCTGGGGTCGTTGTTCGGGGCACTGATCGTCGGTGTGTTCACTCTTGGGCTGAGGCTGTTGGGTGCAGATGCGCAGTGGACCTTCCTGCTCATCGGTCTTCTCATCATCGCAGCGGTCGCCGTTGACCAGTGGATCAGAAAGGTATCGGGCTAATGTCAGACGCAACTCCAGTCGTCCAAGGACGTGGGATCGTGAAGCGCTATGGCCACGTGACCGCCATCGATCACTCCGATTTTGAACTGCGGCAAGGAGAAATTCTGGCGGTGATCGGGGACAACGGCGCGGGCAAGTCTTCCATCGTAAAGGCAATCTGCGGCGCCACGATCCCGGATGAAGGCGAGATTCTGATTGAAGGAAAGAAGGTAAACTTTACCTCTCCAATCGACGCCCGGAATATGGGTATCGAAATCGTCTATCAGCAACTTGCCATGTCTCCTGCCCTGTCGATTGCGGACAACATGTTCATGGGGCGAGAGATCCGCAAACCGGGTTTCATGGGCAAGTACATGCGTCAGCTCGACCGCCCCGCCATGGAGAAGTTCGCACGGGACAAACTGACTGAGCTTGGCCTGATTACCGTCCAGTCGATCAATCAGGCGGTAGAGACACTGTCCGGTGGCCAGCGACAGGGCGTGGCCGTTGCGCGCGCAGCGGCCTTTGCGACCAAGTTCATCATCATGGACGAACCGACGGCTGCGTTGGGCGTGAAAGAGAGCCGCAAAGTACTTGAACTGATCCAAGATGTGCGGGCTCGCGGCATTCCGATCATCCTGATCAGTCACAACATGCCGCATGTCTTCGAGGTCGCTGACCGAATTCACGTGCACCGGCTGGGCAAAAGACTCTGCACGATTGACCCCAAGGATTACACGATGTCTGACGCTGTGGCCTTTATGACCGGAGCCAAGGAACCACCAAAAGAAGACGCCGCCTGATTGAGCAGGATGCAAGGCGCGTGTGCGACTTGATCACCTCCCGGAGGCAGGTTGGGGTTCGGACGATTGTCGCAATCGCCAGCCCCCCTGCATCAGGAAAATCGACACTGGCGGAAACCGTTGTGCAATTGCTGAACGCATAACAGAGCTCGACGGTTCCGTTGGCTACACTGGTGCCTTTGGATGGCTTCCATGTGGACAACCGTATACTTGAAGCGCGGAGTTGGTTGGCGAGAAAAGGCGCGTCAGAGAGCTTCGATGCAGTTGGATTTTGCACCGCAATCAAAGTGTTACAATCCGCGCATGACGAGTCTTTTCACCCCAATTTTGACCGTCAAATGGATCTAACCATTGCCAACGCGATTGCGGTTCATCCGGACACTCCTACCGTTGTTGTCGAGGCGAAAGACCTTTTGATGGATAGCGACCCGTGGAGAATGCTAGCGGATGTTTGTGTTGCGACGGTTTTTGTCAGCCCAAACATGGGTGAACTCGAAAAGCGGTTGCAACACCGTTGGATCAAGCCTGGATTTGATCCGAAAGCCGCCTTGCAACGCGCGAAAACGAACGATCTGCCCAACGTTGAACGTGTCATCCGTGATAGCCGGAAAGCCGATCTTACACTGAACCAGAATTACACCGAATTCGGGATGCGCTACGCATTCTGAATTTGCGCATTGGATTTGCCCATCCGTTAAAGCAGCACCTCTCAGCGGGTTCAGGTGCAACCAAAATCACTCCATTCACGATGAGGAAACCTCATGAAGTTCTTTGTGGGCACAGCAGAAGTAGACGAGATCAAAGACCTTACAGGCTTTGGATTAGTAGATGGTATCACCACCAACCCAAGCCTGATTGCCAAGTCCGATCGCAATTTCAAAGAAGTTGTCGCCGAAATTTGCACCCTGACAGATACACCCGTGTCGGCAGAAGTTGCAGCCCTGGACACTGCGGGAATGATTGCAGAGGGGCGGCATCTTGCAGCAATCGCCGACAACGTCGTTGTCAAACTGCTGCCGACACTTGATGGCCTCAGGGCCTGTGCTCATCAAAAAAGGAAGGGATCAGCACAAACGTCACACTCTGTTTCTCAGCCAATCAGGCACTCTAGGCGGCAAAAGCGGGTGCAACCTATATATCGCCTTTCATTGGCAGATTGGACGACATCAATCTGGATGGGGTCGACCTCATTAGAAGTATCCGGAGCATCTTCAACAATTATGACATTGAAACTGAAATCATTGCAGTATCCATCAGAAGCCCCAATCACATAACCGAGGCTGCTTTGGCCGGATCAGACATTGCCACGACACCCCCGTACGTCATCCGCAAACTAGTCGCACATCCGCTGACGGACGCTGGCATTGAACAGTTTCTTTTTGATTGGAAGTCTGCAGGGCAATCGATTCTATAATGGGCTTTCATTTTGATTGAAACGGGATGACCAGAGCCAGACCTTGAACGGCTGAGTAGCAAGGCCATGTTTTGGGACATAAAACTAAATGAGACGCTCCTTGATTTGACAAACTGGCCGAGTTTCGTGGAAAACTGACGAAACTCCTCTTCAATTGCGCATGAACACTGCGGCAACAGCAGACCGCTCCAACGTCCGCTTTGTTGAAGTGACTGGAGACTTTGGAGCGGTCGCAGCAACACGTCCGCTTCCCGCCCCGAGCGTTGGACTCAATCGTACGCTATTGGGCTGAAACTGGGCATCCAGAGGCCTAAGTGCAATCGGGGCTTTGTCCGCATTTCGGCGTTTGCAAAGCACGACGACGAAGCTCCGGTTTGGGCCGTCTGCTACCCTCCGGCGCAAGCTGGCCAATGGTGGAAAAGTCCGCGAGGCAGCCTTTTGTACTCGTCCCACTGAATGGCCGCCACTCAACCAGAGATCGCTTCACATAAAACCGCTTCAGCGATGTTCGCGGTTTGTTATGACGCTGCAATTCGTGCATTGGTTGCGAAATTCGGCCGATCAAGCTCTGTTTTGGCGAAGACTACGATGCGCAACACTGCTGTCTTAAGTGGTGACCGGTCAAACGTCAGCCTTGTAGTGAGCCAGAAACATGGCGACGAAATCGTCCAGTACATCTTTAGGCGTCGGGTTCTCGCCAAGGAAGAACTCCGGCCAGAAGAAGAAGTTTTTGACGAGTGCCAAAAGCTGGTTGGTCGCAAAAACCGGATCAGCTTTTCGGATTACACCTGCGTCCATGGCTTCGCTGATCAGCCTCGTTATTGGGTAGTCATGTGTCGCGGTTTCACTGAAGAATTGCCGGGACCGGTCAAGGTCACGGATCAATTCTGAGATAACCATCCGGTTTAATCCGATGGCGGTCTCATCTGTGATCACCCCAATGTAGCGCCACAAGGCTTCCTTCAACTGCTCGACGAAGTCGCGATCCGGATCATAGGGCACTGGCTCCATGCTCCGGTTCTGCTCCAGCATGATCTGTGAGATCGCCTCGAAAAGGGCCTCCTTGCTCTCGAAATGATTGTAGAGCGTGCGACTCGATACGTTGGCCTTTTTGGCAATTGCAGTGGTCTTTGCCCCCAGAAACCCCTGTTCTTTGAACTCATCGATGGCTGCATCGATGATATCTTTTCTTTTTTTATCAGTACGTTTCACGATTTTAGCCCCAAAAAGTAAAAAGATGTGTTTACAAACACCATCTCCCCACCATAAGTAAACACAACGATTTACTTTAGCAAGGCGCAAAGCTGTCTGACCCCGAAAGGACCAACACCATGACAACCCAAAATTTCACCGCGGGCAAAAACGAAGTCACCTTCAAATCCTTTGGCGTGGATCTGGCGGGCGATCTCTACCTGCCCGAAGGCTTTGATGAGACCAAGACCTACAAGGCCATCGTGGGGGCCAGCCCATTCCCGCAGGTCAAAGACCAGATCCCCGCAACCTATGGACCAGAAATGGCCGCACGCGGCTTTATCTATCTCGGCTTCGACTACCTCGGCATGGGCGATAGCCCTGCGCTGTCGGGCGAATTCAAGCAATCGCGCTACAATTTCCGCCTGATCGAAAACACGTGGGACGCGGTGTCCTACCTGGGCACGCTTCCATTCGTCGAAGAAATCTATGGCCTGGGCGTCTGTCAGGGCGGTCAGACAATCGCCTCGGCGGCGGTCACAGACCACCGCATCAAGAAAATCGCCATGGTGTCGGGCATGATGGCGTCGGACGCGTTCCAGTGGGCCAACCGCGATATGGTGAACCAGATGATCGCCGCCGCAAACGCGTCGATGCAGAAGCAATATGAAACCAGTGAACCGGACTACGTCGCGCCCTTCGGCCTGAACGACGATATGTCGCGCGAAGACTTCACATCGGCGGCCGCCTATCCGGAAATGGCTGGCGAGACCTATGACTACTATGGCCGCGATGGTGCCAAAGGGCCGGTTGCCGTGCCAAACTACACCAACATGCATATCGGTGATCAACCCATGCAGTCCTTGTTCTCGATTTGTGAAGCTTACGTTGACAAGATCGTACAGCCTTCGCTGACCATCTACGGCACAAACGCCTCTACCGCGATTTGCTCAACCGCTTTTGTCGCAAAACTGACCAACGACCATAAGGAGTTGGCCTTTGATGAATTCAGTCACGTAGACTTCTACTACAAGCCCGAGGCTGTGAAAGCGTCGACCGACGCAGTTGCCGAATTCTTTGGCAGATAAGTAGATGAGGCAGAAGTCATTCCGTGACCTCTGCTATTTTGATAGATCAAATGCGGGATCGCTTGACCGTAACACCTGTTTAGCGATGTTCGCGATTTGTTGTGTCGTAGCATTTCGGAAAGGAGATGTCTGCGCGCCTCTGAACCAGAAAACACGCGCAGACTATCAAGAAACCTGCCGGGCATCTGGCCCGGCGTGATGGGCTCCGACGGGTCCGCCGCCATCCCCATCGCCGCGCTTGATCCGCCCCACCGTGCGGCGTCTCCTGCGGTCCCCGCGCTTGATGGGTCCGGGTCCCCAAAATCAATTCCAATCAGCCGTGAGGGTTCAGGAAGTGAAGGCCTCGTTTTCTGTGATCTTTTCAAACGCGGGTAAGAACGCGTCATGGTGCAGCGAAAGGTAGCGTGTGATCTGCTCGCTGCGCATCAGTTTCGCGATGTACCCGCGTGTCAGGACCAGATCGAGATGATCCGCACCGTAGCTGTCTTCGACAAGGCGGACCTCGCGTTCCAGATTGGCAGACTCGCGCTCCATCAGCTCCAGCTGTTCGCGCGAAATGCCTTTGATCTTTTTCGGCGTTGCCGCTGATACCAACTGGCGCTCGGGTGTCGCGGCCAGAAGCGATCGGGCATAGTTGATCGTGAACTTGTTCATCGCAACCATCAGTTGCGCCGCTTCAATCTGGCGGATTGGCTTCATCTTTTTCAGAATCTGAAACCCGGTCAAAGCCACTTGTTTGTCTTTCAGCAGTTCCGCCGCCTCATCGCAGATACCATCCAGAAGTTGGCGTTTCTGCTTCAGGGTCTTGATGTTGACATTAAGCGCGCTCGCCAAACGGGCTTCCGGTACACCAAGAGAGAGGGCTCTCAGGATCATCTTGTGCTCTTGAATGGTCGCGAGACGAGAGATGCGTTTGTTGTAGGTGAAGGCTTCGTCGTCTGTGGAAACAAGACATCGCGTATGTGTCTGACCCTGGTCTTTCAAAACCTCAAGGCGTAGATGCCCATCAAGCAGAGTGTATTGACCAGCGTTGTATGGGTCGCGGGACACAACAATAGGTTCAACAAGGCCAATTTCATGAACTGATGCGGCGATCTGTTTGAATTTGATGCTGGACTTCTTTTGCGGCGTGAGCACATAGAGCGGCGCGATGTTCTCGAATGAGAGCGTCACCAGCTCCTGTTCAAAAGCAGCTACAACCGTCCGTTCTTTCCTGGTCACCGTCATGCGGACACCTCCTCGGATTGCGCCAACCGGTCTGCAACCTGCTTTGGCAGATTGGTTAGCCCTTCGGCGCGAAGCAAAGTAACGAAGTTTTCGTCAGTCATCAGGGTCTTGAGCGCTTCTGTCAGAAAGAGCAGCTCACTCCGCGTAGCACTTGCTTTTCTCAGCAATACCTTCTTTTTCTCGACATCGTTTTCATAAGTCTTGAGCAGGCTTTCGACCGACAGGCTTTTACGCGGTCGTTCGCCAGTGGGCGCGCGGCCCTTGCCATGCTTCTGGCGCGCCTCAACAAGACGCTTGGCCGCCAGGAGTCTGCCGCCGCGCAGAAGCTTTTTCTCATAAGCTTGCCTCAGCACACGTTGCACGCCGACGTCATCCGCGTCCGCAATGTCAACGGCAACACTGACCGGAATCTTACCGCTTTCCACTGCACGCAGAAGGCGGTGTTCGTGACTTTCCAGAAGTTTGATGACGCCGTGGACATACTTCTTGGACAGCTGGGTCTTGGCGGCGATTTCAGTTTCAGAGTACCCCCTTTCTTTGAGGCGCCCAATGTCTCTGAGCAAGTCCAGCGAATGGTGGTGCCTGCGCGCCAGGTTTTCCACCAGGCTCATAACAAGGCAATCTTCGCTGCTGGCATCTATGACGATCGCCGGTATTTCAGATTGGCCAAGAACCTTGAATGCCTCAAGACGGCCCTGGCCGCAGACCAATTCGTATGCTGGCTCACTTCCGTCCTCAGTCTCACGCGCAGCAACCGTTATGGGTCTTTTCAACCCAAGCTCCGCGATGTTCGCGGTAATCTCGTCGAAAACCTTTTTGTTCCTAAGCCTTGGGTTGACGACGGTAATTGCATCGACAGGAACAAGAACAGCGCGTCCGACCGGCGCATGGTCCATCACGCTGCCTCCAGTATTGGCGTACGTGCGGCCATGTCGAAGAAATGAGCCAGGTTATCGAAGCGGAATGCATCAAGGGACAAACCGTTGTTTTCCGCCAAGCGCAGCTTTGATTTGGTCATGTCAAAGGTAGGCAGCAAATAGTAGTCGAGCGGCGTTCTGTTTGACTGCCCCATCCTGACGACGATGGACATGTCGGGGAGCTGGCCGGTGTTCAAACGAATGTTCCAGCGATACGAACCTGCGCCTGTCTGAAGACAGCGCGCAATGACAATTGAAACGGTGAACTCGTCATTGATGATGAGGGTATCTGTATTGGGGTCACAGGCGACATCTCCGCCAACGGCTTCGACTCCTGCGATGATGTCCCGGATGATGTCGGAATGCAGGCTGCGCAATCGTCTGTTGATCTCAATGTACCGGTAATCTCTGTCAGGCTTGAAGCAGACGAGGCTGTAAGCGCGCAATAGGCTACCAAATCTGTTCTGATAGGCCCCGCTGGATGGGAGCTTTGGCGCTTCATTGATGACAAAGCCCGAGAGATACCCGTTTTTCTCCAGAACCTCCTTCAGCCGATCCAGCATTTCTTCGTCGGACAGCACATGGGAGCGGGCTGCAATGATTGCTCCGGCAGCGTCGAACAGATTGGCGTCAACGATTGCTTCAAAGGCACCAACAGCGCGAACCCAGTCTTCCGGATCGTTCCGGACATGGTGTTTCTTGAGTTTGAAGGAATTGCGGTTCCAGAGATTGTTCCCAATGTACTTTTCGTTGGTCAGAATTTGACGCACAACCGCTGGTGACCAGTCCCGATCCAGATCGGTTCGAATTCCGCGCTGGTTCAGGTCTGACGCTATCTCAGCTTCAGACCAACTGTCGTTCACAAACCTCAAGAAGATCTGGTTCACTATTGCGATTTCATCAGCGGGACCCGGAACAAGTGTTACCCGGTCGGTCTGAATACTCTTGTGTTCCCCTCGCGAAAGAAGGCCCTTGGTCCGTCCTGCTTCATCAATCAGCATCCGCCGTAACCCGAACCCGGCTGCGCCGCCTTGTCGATAGCCCAACTCGATCAGCCGCTGCTGCCCCGCAAAGACCTTTTGTGAAAGCTCACTACTATATTCGCCAGCCATAGCCCGCTTTAAACCTTTGACGACGGTGGACATTGGGCTGCCATCGTTTTCGAATTGTTCCGCGCAGTATTCGACCGAAATGCCCGCCCGTTTGCAGATATATTCGTAGTAGGCGCTTTCATCCGCGTCCTGGAAGCGCCCCCAACGGCTGACATCGTAAACGAGAACAGTTCCGAATTCGGTCTGGCCAGCTTCGATGTCGTCGATCAATTGCGATAGGCCTGCGCGGCCTTGAATTCTCAATCCGCTTTTGCCTGCATCAGAATAGGTTCGGATAATTCTGTAGCCGCGTTCATCGGCATAGCGCTGGATGGCGTCGGCCTGGTTTTCGGTCGAGTAGCGCTGATGCTCTGTCGACATGCGAACGTACTGTGCGGCGTTCCGGCGGTTTTCCCTATTTGTCTTGTTCTTCGGCCAACTCAATGCTGCGGCTCCCACCACTCAAATTTGCAAACCTGTACGGGAACACTGCGATTCCTTTCTCAATCCTAATGGGAGAGGTCCGGAAACATGTTTCATAAAAAGGGCAACACGTTTCATCGAAAGTGCGACGAGCGCGTTTCGGCGTCAGAATACAGGGAGGCGATTAGAGACGCTCTTTCTCAAGAACTGGGTGGGGCAGGGCGAGCTACAAAATCAACGATGCGGTGGACTGGAGCAAGTGAACGAACGGCTAAGAACTGGATATCTGGCTCATACGGACCAACAGGCGAAAACCTGATCGCATTGATGAAGCATTCAGACACAGTTTTCGCGGTTGTACTCGAATTGGCAGGACGGAGCGAAGCGATATCGATAGCACGGCTAAAGCTTGTCAGAGAAGAACTGGCCGGAATTTTGAGTGTTTTAGATACGATCTGTGCGGATGAGGGCGATCAAAAACCAGAATAGACTCTTTCGGGTGCTCCAACGTGATGGAAAGCCTTTGAGTCGCAAATGGCAAAACCCGTGCGGCCATAAAAAATCGAATGACTCAAAATCAATGATTTAGCTGTAGTTGAATGGCAAAACTATGTGTCGCCCGACAATCTTTGTCAGGCGACACATAGTTCTGCCACCAGCGACAGAACCTTTCCATTTTCGCCTCACATCCTTCATCCAGCACCTCACCCCGTGATGAGCTGGGTGCAAGACCCGACATTCGCTGCGTCGTGATGAGTGATCAAGTTGGGCTCTATTGAGACCTTAACCGACAGGGCGCGGTAAGGCATAGGGTAGCGCCAAGTCTGGCAACAATTCTTATTCGGGCACGCCCGCTTTTTGCAAACTAGCCAACCAGATCCGTCGGTTTTCGGGGTGGTTTTTTGATCCTGCGAATTGCCTGCGCATCGCTGAGATTGACAGTTTCGGGTTGATCTCAAGCGCATCGTTAACAGCTTCTTGAGCATCGTCTTGCCTGCCCATCTCGGCGAGAGTGGCCGCGCTCAACAGGTGATGAAACAGTCGCCAAGTATTGCTTGTTGCCACCGCGCCCAACTGCCGGGCTGCGTCCAGCGCTTCTTCGTAGCGTTCCAGATGAAACAAGATATGACCCTGGTAGAAGTACATGTTTTGCAACATCGGATCGCGCGGGCTTAACCGGATTGCCATCTCTATCTCGGGCAGGGCGCGGTCCTGCATGCGGAACCAGTCATAGGTATGTGCCAATTCCAGCCGTATTTGCGCATCATTGGGATTGAGCGCGACAGCGCGTTCGAGATTTGCGATGGCTGGATCGGCCTCTCCTGTAAAGCGGTAGATATAGCCAAGAGCCGCATGTGCCTGCGCGTCCTGATCGTCCAGTTCAATTGCTCTCTTGGCCGCCTCAGTAGCGGCAATCAACGTGTCCTGAGGAGTATCTGACCACTGAAAGAAGAATATCGTTCCCAGCGCGCGGGCCAACAGGCTGTGTGCTGCCGCGAATTCCGGATCCGCTGCGATGGCGGACTGTGCAAACGTCACCGCGTCTTGTTGAGCCTCTGGCGAAAACACTGCCTGCCGCGCCCGGCCGCGCAGATACAGATCCCATGCCCCCATGTCCTCGGTCGGTTTTTCCTGCGACCGTGCTTCGCCGGATTCATAAATCTCCGGCAATAGCTGGCCTGCGATCGCCCGGCTGATCTCGTCCTGAACGTCAAAGACATCCGTTACCTGACGATCAAAAACCTCGGCCCAGATGGTTTCGGCGCTGTCGACATCAATGAGTTCTCCGCTGATGCGCATCTGACCATCGGCGCGGCGGACGCTGCCGCGGACAACATAGCCAACCCCCAGGTCGCGTGCGATTTCAATCGGGGTTGCCTGATCCTTCGCGTAAGAGAACATCGTTGCGCTGGACACAACGAACAGTTCCCGGTTGCGCGACAAATGCGCGATCAGGTCGTCAGTTAGACCATCGACGAAATACTGACCCGTTCTTTCGTCCCCGATATTGTCGAACTGCACAACGGCCAAAGAGGGTTTTCCGGTGTCCGGCAATCGCTGCCGGTCGGCAAATATGGAGAGCGACAGCATGGCGATTGCCAAGGTCAACAGAACACCCGCAACTAGAAAGCCACGTTTGGGCGCCTGGGCAATACGCTCAGGCGAGTCGTCCGATGCAACCGGGGCCACAAATTGGAACCCGCGCTTTGGAAAGGTCTTGATGTAGTCTGAGCTTGCCGCAGTATCGCCCAAGGCTTTGCGCACGGACCGAATGCGCGTGTTCAGCGCGGCATCCGTGATCGCTGCGCCGCCCCAAATCTCGTCAATGATCTCTTGCTTGCTAACAATCCTGTCTCGGTTCCTGACGAGAAATTCCAACAATTGAAGGGCCTGAGGTTCCAGAGCAACCGGTTCGCCGCCGCGGTTCAATCCCTGTGTCGGATCAAGTTGGAACTCTAAGAAACGGTACATACTGAAACCTACACTCCGCCATGTCTTTGGCTCAACGAAGTTTGCGGATTGTCAGATGAATGTCAGAAAAAATCAGCATCCGATCAAGCCCGGCGCGTTCGCCGGGCGTAGCGTTTTCGGGGGCTCGCGCTCCGCAACGTTATCTGAAGCAAAAAGGAGACACGATATGGCACAACTAAAAACACTTTGCATGGCGGCCGCGATCGCTCTGACGGGAAGCATGGCATTCGCTGAAACGGATCTTGAGGCGGCATTGAATAACGGTGCCGAGCGCCTCAATGCCGATCAGATCGCAGAGCTTCTGATCGGAAATACTGTCACAGCCACGTCGGGAGAGAAGAGATTTCGCTTTTTCTATGACCCGAACAATGTCGTGAGCGGAGAGCTTACGAACGGTGGCTGGAATGGTGCAGGCGCATTTGCCATCACCGATACAGATAAGGTTTGCGTTTCCATGGCCGCCGACAAGGGGCGCTATCGCTGCATGACAGTGCTGCGTGTCGGGGACTCAGTCCAGAAGTTCAGCGCCGATGGAAAGAGAACTTTCGAGCTGCACAGCTTTGAACCGTCTACTGGTCTCTGAGTTTCGGTTTCAAACTGGTTCTAACTCTGGACCTCCCATTTTTCTGGCTAAGGTGAAATAGCAGGCGCGAACCCAGCGGCCCTGTTCTCCACGCGTGGTGAATGGTCGATTTTACGGGCTGCCTCGCAGCATCATTAGCCATGCCCGACGGCAGCAAAAGGCCGTCTCCAAAGACTTTGGGCGACATGCGCCAGTGGATGCGGCGTTGCCTCCTATGGCAAGCGTGAAGGAGAGTGCTGCAGTTCTTTGGATGGGAAGACTGTCGCGGACACTGCATTTTTCAGTGGATCATGTCTGAAACTGGGACCAGAGAATGCGGTGATCCGAGATATGATAGCGCATATAAGCATTAAAGATGGTCTGGCTCTCTCTTTGCCAAAGCTCCGAAAAAAGGGCACCATCAAAATCAAAGACCCCAGAGGCGACAAAATCATCTGACGTTCGACCTGGGAAGAAAGCGATCTGATCGTACTGCGCATCATTGGTGATCGTTGAACCTATGCGTGTCGAATGCTGAGGCACATGAAGGCCGCGTCTGGTCAAGGCGTCGAAGATAGGATCGCCGGGTTGCGACATTGGCATGTTCAAATCTCCGATGACCACGACATCCGTCGTATAGGCCAAAGCACTTTTGCCTGTCAGATCGGCCCACCGACCTAGCGCATAGGTTTCCAACGCCCGCCTATTCACATCGCCGGTCGAAGCGCTACCGAAAAACGAATGCGCATTGACGACTGTCAGGCGCAAGCCGCCTTGACGGAAGGCCACCGCAAAGGGGTTGCGATCAAAACCCCGGAATTTCCGGGTAATCCCAGGGAGTTTGATATGGCGATGATCCTTGGGCGGCACGGCCACCTCGCCTGCGAGTTCCTGTAGATCGACCTTTTCGCTATCGTAGAAAAAGGCCAAACGCTCCTGATTTCCCGCCTTGTCTGTGAAGATCAGTCGGTAAGACGATGGCAGGTTCGCCTGCACGCCTTTTAGGCCAACTAGGTCTTCTTTAGCCTCTTGGATCGCAATGAGATCAAACCACGAGATCATCTCCGCCATGATTTGATAATCATTGGGGTGCCGAGGCTGACGGGGGTCGCCGAGATTGGCAATGTTCCAGGACGCCAGCAGCAACCTGTTGGCCCGCTTGCGAGGGATATCACGACCCGGTTCCGAATCGCGGTACCGGCGCAGCGCACGGATTTCCCGTTCAGGAGTGTAGTTAAATGCAACCGGTGTCGGAAATGGGGGCATGGTATCCTTCAAAAAAATCTAAGCAGCTCTAATTGCGAGCAAGCTTAGGATGGGCCCGCGCTTGGATCAAATAGGATCAGCGTGGTTCATCTAGCAGTTCGCACAGATATCGGCGCGAAGTGCATCGAAGGCCGCAGGAGAGTTCGACAAGGTGAAACCACCTTCACCAATTCCGCGTTCAATCCCGGTAATCACTTCGCCAGCAGGCAATGCAAAGAAGGTGATGGAAAGCCCGGCATCAGCGGCCTGGATCATGATCAGGTCCTGGACATTCGGTCGGAGCCCAAAATTTCCGATCTTAAGACCACCGAACGATGCTTCTGGCGCATTGATCGCCGCCATTGCCGCTTCCAGATCGCGGTTCACCGTCGCGGCATAGATCGACGCGCCTCGATCCGGGTCGAAGAGGATGATCGGGCGACCGACAAGTGCCTGCACTTCTCGCCAATCGATCGCGTAAAGAAAGGCCCGTTCTGCCGCTGCTTGCGCCTCTGCCCCACCCGGTGCGTTCAGAACAAGGCTCAGATAGCCATTGTTGAGAGACACCGTGACCGAGGCCGACTTTGATGCGAGTAGGCCGGCGCCGTCCTCAACCTCCACCGTCACCGCGTGAGTACCAGGCATCACGAAGCGACAATTGACAATAGCGGGATCTTTTGCGGGCGTACAGCTTGCGGCAGGGTTCTCGCCAAAAGGCAAACCGTTTAGGCTCCAACGGAAGGTGATGCTATCTTGCTCGGGATCGCTTGAGCCGGCCGCGCTGAAATTGATTGGCTGATTGGCATCAGCTTCAAGCACACTTGGAACGAGGTCGGCCAACGGTGGCTCATTTTTCAAGGTGATCCAGGTTATCAAGGCCCCAAAGAGAGAACCTAAAATGGCGACGACCGCGCCAATGAATATCTGGCCCTTTGCCGTCTCTGCAAAACTACTCATGGCTTGAACTTTCAAATTTCGATGCGTTTGAAGAAATGTGTGTCTTAATTCCGATCATATGAAATCGTCCATGCAAAGCCAGTCACGTCAATACTGATAGGATTCCGGGCGCGTCGTACTGAAGTTGGATCGATTGGCAAAGTGCTTTCTCAGAGAGGCGGAAGCTCGGCGATCCTTCGTCAATGTCTGCCGTCGGAACCGCTGCACTGCGGCGAAGCCGGTGGTGACCAAAGCCCGGTTTGGGCCGCGAGCTTTCAATTCGAATTAATTTTGCCAGTCTATGTTGGCTTCGCAAACAAACTGTCCACCTAGCGAGCGGCCAGCGTTAGATTCGCTGGCCGTTCTACTGCGTTTAGCACTGAGGGTTCCAAGGTTGGGAAGCCAACCCTTACCCCGTTTGAGCGTGATTGCCGAAGTACATGAACTCTTTGTTCATACCCTTAACATCTGCCGCGTTCAGCGACAGGTTGGCGCTGTCCAACATCTTGTAGCTGGCCTGGGATTTCACCCACTCATCCGCGTCCTGCAAGGTGGTCAGGGTATAGCTGGTGGTCTCACTCAGATAATGTGTCGGAATGATAACCTTGGGGTTCAGGCGCGACACGATATCATCGCCCTGACCATAGCTGAGGATATGTTGCGATCCGTCTACCGGCAGCGTGAGGATGTCGATTTCCCCGATGGCATCCCAGAACTCCTGCGGTGGGTTGTGCCGGTTGTCGCCCCAGATCAGCGTTCGCAGCCCACCGGATTCGATCACATAGACCACCATGTCCATATGGCTGACGTTATTGGGCGGGCAGGCTTCAACGCCGAATTCGGCCAAGGCATTTGTCCAATTGTACCAGCCAGGTGCCTGGCACGCATGTTTGTCGGCAAACCCCGTGATCCTGATATCGGCAAATTCAAAGTTTCCGACCATCCGGTCCAGTACCATGGTTGAGACCGGGCGGTGGATGGCATCATGGTCAAAATGAGTGTGGGTGGACATGCAGATGTCCACTGGCACCTCGGGGAATTCGTTCTTGAACCACAGCCCCCAGGCACCGGACGGGTCATCGCGCCAGGGATCGAATAACACCGTCGCCCCGCCCGGCGAGGTGAATTTCAGTGCGCAGTGGCCGTAGAAGTCGATCCCCAGATCGCCGTCGACCGCAGTGCCAGTGGTTTTCTGCAGTTCGATGACACCATTGTTGTTGCCTGGCTGGGTCCAGTCCGTTGATTGCGCCTGAGCGGATGTGCTGGACAGAAAAGATGCGGCCCCACTCACCCCGGCTGCCCCGGCGGCCATAAAAAACGAACGTCGTGAAAGGCCCGGCGTCAGATCGTCTTTTTTGCCATTCACCAATGTTGGTTTCAGATTTAGGTCTTCTCGTTCCATTTTGTGTTTCCCTGTTGTTGCCCGGCACCCGGATGGGTGCCTTGGGCAAAAGGGTACCAACGGTATTCAGTCAGATGAGTGTGAGAAAACCAAGGGTAAACCATGGGGGTAATCCCCATGTTTATTGCAGGGACCGTAGCTTGCTGCGCAGGTTCTGGCCCGTTTTCCGCAAGCCCAGTTTCTTGCGAATGTTATTGCGATGAAACTCAATCGTGCTGGGCTCGCGCGACAGAACTTGCGCGATATCCTTTGTGGTCTGGCCGCGCATGATCATTTGGGCGATGTCCTGCTCGGACGGGGTCAGCTGTTCGAATGCATCCCGCTTTTCGTCGGACATCGAGGCGGTGATGGATCTTAGATTCTCTTCCAGGATATCAAGATAGACCAGAGCCGCGTCGTTTCCTGCGACCCGGCTACGCAGCTTGGCAAAGGTCGGTGCGACCACCCCTTTGATCTGTCGCATGATGTTCTGGTCATAGTCATCGCGTGACCGCTCAACGCTTTGCAGCAGAACGCGCAGGGCGATGTTTGCCTCTTCCAACTCGGCCGTACGCTCTTCGACACGTGTTTCCAGCTGATCCAGACTTTCCTGAAGCTGTCGTTCAAGCTGGACGCGCCGGTCCGCTTCGACAAGCAGTTTAAGGTCCGCTTCGATTACGCGGGCAAACTCTTTCAGCCCTTCGCGAAACATCAGAGCACGTCGGTTCAATTTCGAGTCCAATACGCAGATTGTCCCAAAAACAGACCCGTCCGGCCAGTAGAGTGGGAAGCCGACATAGAAACTCATACCGTGTTCCATGTCGTCATTGTCCGTCCATCGGGGATCGTGCTGCGCGTCTTCTACCACTAATTCGCCCCGTTCCAGAACGCCATGGCAGTAGAGTTTTTCGTTCAGCCTGAAACACAGCCCGACGTCATAAGGGTGGTCCGCAGTGTCATTGCTGACGAAGACTGAGTGTTCGGGGGCGTGGGTGCGCATCACCAGACTGGCAGGCACATCCGCCAATCTGGCGATGAGGTTCACAATTCTCTGCCAGTTATTGATCGTTTCTCTTGGAATATTCAACATTGGCCAAACAGCGCCTCTTGTATTTGCTGCCTTGGCACCACCATCACCAATTCCAAGCAACAGAACAATTAGAATAAGCCGATTGCCCTTCGATCAAGCCCTATTGCTCCAGTAAGGCGCGCGCTTGCCGCGCAGTCCGGCGTCCGCCAGTTAAATGATAGATATTTGCCGTGAACGATGGTCCGTTTCCACAAAAGAGCATAATCTGCCGCCGATCGTTTCCCTAACCCTTACCAAACACAAAGCCACATAAATTCGGAGATCAGCGTGGGTACTTTATCGAGCACGTGTAGCGAAAGTCTGCAATACGGGCTGCGATCACAGCATCGAAACAACGGGTTGGAAGTCGGCTCTGGGCCGTCCGCGTGATCAGTTAAGAGTTGGGCAGAAACCTTTTCCGCAGCGGCTCTGAAGTCGCAAACGAGCTCGCAGGTGACCAAGGATTTTCTCGCTGAGCGCTCGCAGAGAAACTATTACGACAACCCTGCGGCAACTCAATTGTCATACGTCATCATAGCCGCGGTTATGGCGCTGATCGGATTTGCGTTGGTTCAGTGCGACAGGTGTTGTCGACCGCTGTTTCGGGTCGAGATCCGCCATGCACTCCCACAAAGACAACACGACGTTGACCGATCCAGCCTATTACGTCATGCTGCGCTGCCTCCGAGGTCAGCTCCGAGCCTAAAGTGGACAAAGCTCGGTTCTCTGTCTGTTGCTCCAACCTAAGCTCTTGAAAAACTGTCTGTCGATAGGCCAATCTCAACTATAAGGCAAATCCAACTTGCCATTTGTGGAACCCTGAATGCGGCTGATCAGAACATGTTTGATTTTGGTAGCGGTGATCGCATTGATCATTATGGGGTTACGACTGACATTTCCGCTTCCTGGAGAAAACTTCTCTGAGCCAACGCTTAAGCAAGATGCCGATTGGGGCGGGCCACTGGGTGCAACAATAAAAAATGCACTTGAACGCAATCCCGGGCTCGACGGCGTAAGGCCGTTGGGAAATGGACGCGCAGCCTTTGCGGCCCGGGCGATCCTTGCAAGAGAAGCGACATCCTCAATCGATGCTCAGTACTATATCTGGCAAGATGACGTGACCGGCCTGATGCTTCTGGAAGAGCTCAGGGCAGCAGCAGAGCGCGGTGTCCGTGTCAGATTATTGGTCGATGACAACGGCATTTCCGGATTGGATGAATTGCTCGCCGAACTGAACGCTCTGCCAAATGCAAATGTTCGCATTTTCAATCCGTTCACTTTGAGAAACCCAAAACTTCTGTCCTATGCATTTGACTTTGGGCGCCTGAACCGGCGAATGCACAATAAATCAATGACAGTGGACGGGGTCGCCACAATTGTTGGCGGACGCAACATAGGTGACATCTATTTCGACTACGGGGCAGGAACGCATTATCTTGATGTGGACGCGATAGCTATCGGCCCGATTGTGGAGGAGGTATCGCAATCCTTCGACGCATACTGGAATAGTGGCTCCGCGTACGACGCGGAGTTATTTTTGGAGCCTCCGTCGGGAAAAAGTCTGAAAACGAAGGCAGACGCCGCTCGCCAGACTGCGGTTGGCGCAGGTTATCAAAGAGCAATTCAGGAAAATGAACTGGCCGACCGGATATCGGCACGCGATCTGAAATTCGAATGGAGCGAAGTCACTCTTTTCGTCGACGACCCGTCAAAAGGGTTGGGTGAAGTCGAGAGTGAAGATCTGATTGTCGAGCAACTTATCGAATTCGCCAAAACCTCTGAGACCTCGTTAGATCTTGTCTCAGCCTATTTCATTCCGGGCGAAAGAGGCGCGGAGGTTTTGGAAGGGTTGGCAGAGTCCGGAGTGAAGGTCCGCGTTCTGACCAACTCATTGGATGCCACGGATGTTATGCCTGTTCACGCGGCCTATATGCGTTACAGGGAAGACTTGCTGAACAGCGGTGTAGAGTTGCTTGAGCTACGAGCTTTGCGGCGTGAGCATCGTGAGCGCAGCCTGCCCGAGATGCTGGCCGGATCGGCCTCCGGTTTACACGCAAAAGTCTTTGGATCGGATGGAGAACGGATCTTTATTGGCTCTTACAACCTCGACCCCAGGTCCGCGCGGCTGAATACAGAAATGGGCCTTATGATCGAAAGCCCAACTATAACTCAGGCGCTTGCGGAGCAATTGAACCGGCCTGAGTTTTCTTATCGCGTCGAACTCAACGACAGCGGCGAGATGATATGGCTGCAAGAAGAGCAGGATGGGACAGCCACCATTCACACCGTGGACCCGGAAACCAACGGTTTGCAGCGTGCCCTTACGGCTGTTGTCAGGTGGCTGCCGGTCGAATGGATGCTCTAGTCACCAAACGACCGACAATCCATTGACCTGTGGCCACAGATGCCAGTGCTTGATCCGACTTACAGAGAAGTCACAATACCTCTGGCGTAAGCTTCCATGTCGATACTGGCACCTCCGGTTGCGTACCAAACGACAACGGTGTCTTTTCTTGGAGAGACATAGATTCCTTGGCCATTCATCCCACTTTTGTAGAAATCGCCATCGGCAAAAACAGCATCCCATTGGTATGCGTTTGCCATCGGTTGTTCGCGGAATGCGTCAGAAAGGTGCGGGCCAAGTGTTCCCTTCATGTAGTTTTCGGCGACACCCGCTGTTTGGATTGTGTCGATCATCTTTTCAGATACAATGCGGTCTGACGCTGTCTTGTCCCAGCTTGGCGTGTAGAGCAGACCAATCTTTGCCATGTCGATCAAGCGGCTGCTGATCAGACCGTGTATGATGCCGTTTCCTTGAGGCGACAGCGCTAGGGTGGCATCGCCAGTCATCCCAGCTTTGCTCCAGACCCGTTCCGTGATCGCTTCGCCAAGTCGCTGGTTCGTAACGGCTTCAATGACAAGACCAAGCATTTGTGTGTTTGCAGAGGAGTATTCGAAGGCCTCAGCCGGTTCCCGCAGTTTGGGTATAGCAAACAGGGCTTCGTTATGCGTTTGCAGGACGCCTGCTTCGTTTGGAACACCAAGCTCAGCCCTAACAAAACGCCCATATGGTGTGTCGCCTTTGCGTGAGAGGGGGTTCTCTTCCAGATCCAAACCAGACTGCATGTTCAGGACGTCGATGACTTTTATGTTTTCCCAAGCTGTTCTTTTGGTGCCATCTACATAGTCGCCAACTGTTTTCTGTACGTCGATCTTACCCTCATCTTCCAATTGACCGATCAACAAGCTCGAAAGGATCTTTGCATTGGACATCCAGACGTGGTTGTCCGTCCGTCGCATTCCTGGGTAGGCCTCGTAAGCGATTTCGCCTTTGTGAAGAACCATAACGCCCTGCACCGTGGAATTATCGGCATTAATCATCTCGTCAAGCGAGACAGCATCGCCATCAGCGCCCGGGACGCTCGTGGCACCTATGGCGTCGTTAAGGTTTGTCGCAAGCATCGCAACGGCCCCGTCGCGGCGAATTACCGAGCTTGGCAGGAACTCGGCGAGGTTCATGTACGAAAACGCCCCGGCTTCGGTGATGTCGAGAAACTTCTGCAAATTCCATTCAGAACTCAGGTTGTAGGCTTGCTCGGCCGTGTAACCATTCCGTAGGTCACGGATGGAAAAGTCTTCTCGCGGCGTAGCGTATGGGTCGTCTTCAGCATGTGCAGGAGATGTTCCAAGGCTTTGCATAATCAAACCTCCAATAAGCGCAAAAACTGGAAAATTGGACTTTGAAAGTAATGAAGTGTTTGGCATGGCAGTATCGCTCCAAATGAGTTGCAACTGAAGTATGGCCGCGGCCAGCGTGTTGAAATCGGGTTTTCGAAGAACTGAACAACGTAGTTTTGCTCGGCAAAGCATAGTCCGTTTTATCGGGAATTCGAGAATTACTGCCGCTCTCCCTTACCTGGTGAAATATCCACTTTGTTCGCATTGCAGTCATTCTGTGAATTTCGGCGAATGTCTGCCACGAGACAACAGCGGGCCGCGAAAGTGGCTTTCAAATTTATGTCGCTCAGTCGGTGTTTTGAGACTGACGGCTTAGGTTGACACATCGCAGACCAACCTGCTCTGATCGAAGCAATTTATTAATGTCCGCAATCCTATTCGGAGGCATCAATGAGTTTCTCTAAGTCTCTAACCATACTCGCTTTCGCCCTCATGCCGCTTCACGGTGCTGCGCAGTCTCCTTCTTTGCAAGACGCCTTCGAACGTTTCCCTGAGTTTCCCGGCACGACTGTCTACGTCGGTGGAGAAGTTCTTACCATGGACCCGGACGCCCCGTTGGCTGAGGCCGTGGCAGTTAGAAACGGTCGAATTGTCGACGTCGGAACCCTAGAGGGTATCGAGGGTCGGCTGCCCGAAGGTAGCTATGCAATTGACCGCAGTTTTGAAGACAAAGTCATTGTGCCTGGGTTCATTGAACAGCATTTACACCCGCTTCTGGGCGCACTTGCGATGATGTCGGATGCCATCATTTCCATCGAGGACTGGCAATCGCCGGCCGGATTTGCGCCTCTTGCCAATAGCGAGGAGGAGTTTCGCGCACGCCTGTCCGAGGTCATCAATACATATGATCCTAGCAGTGGGCGGCCGTTGATGGTCTGGGGGTATCACGCGTCGTGGCACGGCGACATGAACCGTGCGATTTTGGACGAACTGGCCCCCGACATTCCGCTGGCTGTATGGCAGCGCTCTACCCACGAGATGTACTTCAACTCGGCGGCCATCGAACAACTGGATATCACCGAAGAATACATTGAAAGCTGGTCGAGCGAGTTGGCCCGGTCTCAAGCCAATCTTGAAAAAGGCCTCTTCCTTGAAGCTGCATTCTGGGAGCATGTGTTCTTTGAGAAGTTTGCTCCGGTCTATGCGTCTATCGACAGGGTCATGGCAGCGCTGGAGTTCACAGAGGACTATTATCACCGCAGCGGGATCACGACCCTTGCAGAGCCTGCTGGCCCTGTTAATCAGAACGCCCAAGCACTCGTAGCAGAAGCGTTCGGGCCAGACGACACACCGTTCAACTTTTACTTTATTCCGGACGGTCGGACGCTTGGCGGTTTATTTCTGAACACAGAGGGCCCCGAAAAAGTACTAGCCGAAACCGAAGCCATGCTGGCTTGGAGCGAAGGCCGAACCCAGTTCCTACCTAAGCAGGTCAAGCTGCTGTTAGATGGAGCGATATTCAGTGAATTGATGATCATGCGCGATGGCTACCTGGACGGGCATGAAGGTGAATGGATTATGACGCCCGATTTCTTCAAGCAGGTTTTCGACCTTTATTGGGACGCAGGCTTTCAGGTCCATGTTCACAATCTGGGAGACGGCGGTCTGGACATTCTTCTGGATGCCCTCGAAGCTGCCATGCAGCGCAATCCGAGATATGACCATCGCACCGTCGTCGTGCACTTTGGCTACGCTCAACCTGATCAGATCGCACGCATTAAACGTCTTGGCGCGATTGTCAGCGGCAATTCCGTTTATACGCCGACCCTCGCAGATCGCTATGCCGCAGGCAGCGTCGGTAGCGAGCGTACAGAGCGCATGGTGCCTTTAGGCGATGCCGTTCGAGCAGGTATCCCCTTCTCGATGCACTCGGACATGCCGATGGCTCCTGCGGAGCCTTTGAAATACATGTGGGCTGCTGTCAATCGGATAGCCACGAGCGGTCGTGTCGTTGGTCCGGACCAGCGCATCAGTGCAGAACACGCTTTGGAAGGTATCACCATCGGCGCAGCCTATTCACTGCAATTGGAGGATGAAATCGGTTCCATCGAGCCTGGCAAACTGGCCAACTTCACAATCCTTGAAGAAAATCCGCTAACTGTGGATCCTTTGACGCTGGCCGATATCAATGTGTGGGGAACTGTCCTTGAAGGCCGTCTTCAGCCCGCTCCTCCCGCAGCAGATGGAGAACATGACGAAGCCGATGCAGGCCAGCTCATCTATAATCCGGAACGTGTGCTGATGGCGTCGCTACGCCACGCACGCAGTAAGGCCCACTATCACGATCACTCGCAATCAACGCAGTCCAACGTCTATGATCCGCTCGGGATTTCGACCTTTGATTCTCGCTGATATTGCCTTGAACAAGTCGGCTGATTGTCCCTTCTCGCTCCGATAGGCGCGGTGCCTATTCTAGCGTCTTGCGCAGGCGCAGAACTGTCGCGCCCTCTGCGTTCTTGAGCGCCAGATTTGTTCCGTTCGTCACGTAGCCCACTGCCGCAGACAAGGCTCAAAGCCACAGAGGACTTCATGGTGTCGATGGTTTGGGCGAGGCCGTTGAGACCGCCCAACTTCTTCACCTCGCCTATTCCTCTGCTCATCTTGCATGCGCTGCCATCGGAGACGGGTTTGCCGTCAGGCCCAGCGCTTATGGTCTTCGACAGCACGCCGCCGTTATTCTGCCATATCGTGACCGGGATCGTGTCTTTTGACATAACGCCCCTCGTATTCAGATCATTTGTCGTTGATCCGGTCCGCTGCAGTTGCCCTGAGGTCTGGCGTGTCGATCTTCACCAGCCGCCAGTCGATACCCGCGGCGATTGCGCGGACGTGTTCAGCGCGCCAGAAATGCTGGCGACCGATCTGGATGGGCTCGGGCGCATCGCCGCTGTCCACCATACGCAACCACGTTGATGGCGATCCGGGGAACATGCCCAATTGACCACTGTGAGTGGATAGCTGCTTGAGGGTGACGTTCCCTGTTTTCGGGAAATTATCCGGGTGAATGGGCATGCGGGCGACACTCATGCTGGCACCTCAATGACGAGACCGTTCAGCACGTCCACGTTCTGTGCGATCAGGATGTCCCGGCCCAGCCAGTATTCACGGCTTTTGACAACGGTCGGCGCGACGCCTGCACCTGTCATGAATTCGCGGTACTCCGGACCCTTCAGACCACACATGATGGCGGCTTCACGATCGGTGTAGAAACGATCAGGGATGATACGGCCCCCGGTGATGTAGGGCTTCTGATCCAGAAATGTCTGGGCGCTTGACATATTGGCCTCCGAGCAGGTGTCTCTTTGGCTTCAATAAGAATTCCATATCGGCAGTGGAGAGCAACAGGAGGTTTCCACTTTCTGAACTTTCGGACGAAAAAAGACCTTGCCGGTGATCGACAAGGTCCCTGAAATTGGCCACGCGTGTCCGTTTTAGTCTTCGAACTTTGCCCAGCGCCGCGCTTGAGTTTCGAAGTGCAGGAGCGCGCGATCAACGGTGTCGAGATCGTCATTGATAATGCTTGGCTTCCAGACAGCGACATAGTCCTTGATTACCCTCATCGCGAGGATGTCTTCATCGCGGCGCTGTCCGACAGTCCAGTCCCTCACCGTACCCCAAGCCGTGGGCCTGCCGTTGTTCGTCATGATGGATGCAATACGCGTACACGCATTCTCAACAGACCAACCTTTCGATTTCAGGATATCAACCACTGCCCGCGCCTCATGGACCAGCCTGTCATGAGCGCGATCTCGCCCACCTCGTTTCATCGGCCCAGCCAGATCGTTGATGATTGCATTGATCGGTGCCAGCAGGTCAGGATCAGCATTCAGTATTGGCAGGGATTCCAAGAAATTGTTGGCCGCATAGAGCGCAGCCCATTTCCTGATGCGTGCGGGCATTGCCTTATCGCTTTTAATGGCGATCAGGAACTGAACGAGACGCGCGAATTCCACGTTGAACGTCTTCTCAATATGCTCCACCGTATCGTGTTTGCTCATACTTTTGCCGCCGCAATCATCGGCACCACGTTAGCACGGCTTGCCTGCAACTGAACCAGAAACTGCGAATAGGCCTCCATCATCACCCTGCGCTTGCCGAGGAAGATGGTGCGGTCGTATGCGCGGCCATGTTGTTCCTTAGACGCGTGGCTCAACTGAGCCTCTGCGTGCTCCTTGTCGAACCCGAGGCGCTCGACCACCAATGTACGGAACGTGGCCCGCAGGCCGTGGCCGTTGGTCTCCTTCTCGAACCTGATCTTGCGGATCATGTCCATTGCAGCGGGCGCAGACACGGGGCCGTTGTCGCTGGCAAAGACGTATTCGCGGTGACCGTTCAGCTTGGACATCTCACTCAGGATATCGATCACCGGGTTCGTCAGAGGAATGGCAATGGTGATGCCTGTCTTGGTCACCACGTTGTTCCAGACACGCACGCCCATGTTGATGTCCGCCCAGCGCATCTTGCGCACTTCCCCGACACGCTGACCGGTATGCGCAACGATTTGCACCAGAGGTTTGCCCAGCGTCGGGTGCGGCCACGCATCCAGCGCCTGCAGGAACATCGACAGACGTTCTGGCTCAACGATGGCGGGGTGGTGTTTCTTGGGCTTGGGCTTGAACCTGTCGATCACGTTTGCACCCGGCACAGTGGAGATTAGGCCCTCGGCCTCCGCATAGCCCAGAACCTGCCGCAGGATGCGGATGACCCGGCGCGCAGTCTCATGGCTCCCACGATCCGCGATCTTGAGAGCAACGGCCTTTATATCGACTGCCGTGATGTCCGCGACCTCCACAGTCCCCAGCAGAGGGATGGCATCCTTTTCGATCCGGTTGCTGGCGCGGACATAAGTCTTCTCTCCCCAGTGCAAGCGCTCCTCCGCCAACCACGCGCGAGCAACCCCGGCGAAGGTGGTGACCGTCAGACCTGACCGAGCCTGTACCTCCGCGCGCATCTCCGCCACGTCAGGGGCGATATTGGTGTCCAGCAGGTTTCTCTGCGTCTTGACGCGCTGGCGCGCGTCCTTCAGGCCAACAGAGGGATAGGAGCCCAAGGTCATCTCACGCTGCTTACCATTGACCCTGTAGCGCCAGACCCACGTCTTGCTTCCCTTTGGGTGAACGATCAGGGCGAGGCCACCGCCATCTGCCAGCTTGATCTTCTTGTCTGTCAGTTTGGTCATCTTGCATACTTTCACACTGGCGAACCCCACACAGACCCACACAATGGGAATTCTGGCAGAGCCCAAGTTTCCTTGGGGGTGAGAAAGACTGACACGTCAAAGGCCTTATTTACAAAGCCGTGTGACTGCGAGTGAATTCGAACTGAGGAGAAAAATGGTGGAGCCTAGGGGAGTCGAACCCCTGACCTCTTGCATGCCATGCAAGCGCTCTCCCAACTGAGCTAAGGCCCCATCTAGGGACTGCCGAAGCAGTGGACGGACGTTTATGAGACGGCGGCAGCGAGTGCAAGTCCAAAAATGGATTCTGGCAAAATCTTTCCGCTCATCGTCCGGGAAGGTTCGAGGCGGCGCTGGGCCGCCTCTGAACGGTATTAGTTTTCGTCTTCAGACGACATGTCTTTGATGTCGTCCAGAGAGACGTCATCGCTGTTGTCGTCATCATCATCCAGCAGGTCATCTTCCAGATCGACATCGACATTGTCGTCATCGTCCAGAACAATATCCTCGTCCGACGCATTCTCGCGCGCTTTGGCCGAGGCCGCGTCTTCTGCGTCAGCGGCAATCATCCGGCTTTTGCCGGTGTCCAGCTCAACGATCTCGCCGGTGTAGGGGCTGACGATCGGGTCCTTGTTCAGGTCGTAAAACCGCTTGCCGGTTGTCGGGCAAACGCGCTTAACGCCCCATTCTTCCTTGGGCATGTGAAATCCCCTTGATATCAGGTGAGTCGTAATAACGATTCAGGTCACGTGCCACATGCAGCGGGCACTGTCAAAGCCTTTGCACAGGAGAACATAACCAATGGGAGAGCACGCACTGCCCGGCACACCCCGTGTGCGGCTGACATTGCGCAAATCAGCGCTTGCCAGGCGGATCAGCCTGCGGATTTCCCAATTGGATGGACGTGTTACACTAACTTACCCCGATGGTGTGCCCGAGTCTGAGGCGTTGAATTTTGCGCATCTCAAGGCAGACTGGATACGCCAACATCTGCAAGATCGTCCGGATCCTGCGGTGGTGCAATTTGGTCAGATGTTGCCAATCGAAGGAACCGAACGGCGAATCGTCCCGGCAGAAGGGCGGCGCGTGCTTCTCAGAGGCGACGAAATCGCCGTACCCGAGGGCGCCGAGGCAAAGCGTTTGGCCCGGTTTCTGAAAGAGCTCGCTCGCGACCGGTTGACCGGTGCCTGCGATGACTACGCGGCGATGTTGGGGCGCAGTTACTCTGGCTTGACTATTCGCGATACGCGGTCGCGTTGGGGGTCATGCAGCTCGGCCGGTGGTTTGATGTTTTCATGGCGGCTGATCCTCGCGCCGTCTGAAATTCTGCACTATGTCGCTGCACATGAGGTGGCCCATCTGGTCGAGATGAACCATTCCCGAGCGTTCTGGGCCCAGGTTGAGCGGATATTTGGTGACTACCGTGAACAGCGGCGTTGGTTGCGCGACAACGGGGCGCAGTTGCATCAGTACAGATTTGACGCTCCTGTGAGTTGACCCCAAATCATTTTGTGATCACATGGTCGAATGTTAAGCACGCGTCCTTCCGACTCGCAGACAGCTACGCATGACAGGGTGTATCGGACCCTGCGTGCGCGGATCATGCATGGGGAAATCGCCCCGGGGCATGCGTTGACCCTGCGTGGGATCGGTAAAGAATTCGGGGTGTCCATGACGCCCGCACGCGAAGCTGTGCGGCGTCTTGCGGCCGAAGGCGCCTTGTTTCTGTCCTCATCCGGGCGGGTGTCGACACCAGAGCTGACCAATGACCGTATCGAGGAACTTGCCGCTCTGCGCGCGCTTCTAGAGGTCGAGCTTGCCAGCCGGGCCCTGCCGCGCGCGCACATGGCCCTGATCGACCGATTGCAGAGCATCAACATGATCGTTGCCGAGATGGTTACCAAGCGCGATGCCGTCGGCTACATCCGCACAAATCTCGAATTCCACCGCACTTTGTACCTGAGGGCGCAGGCTCCAGCTATGCTGGCGATGGCCGAGACTGTGTGGCTGCAACTTGGGCCGACCATGCGGGCGCTTTATGGGCGGCTGCGGCGTACAGAACCCCCGCAGTATCACAAACTGATCATCGCCGCGCTCAAGGCCGGGGATGAGCCCGGTTTGCGTCTTGCGGTTCGTTCGGACGTGACGCAGGGTCTGCGGATGCTGGTAACTTAAGCGGCGATTTGCCGACATTGCCGCGTGCGTTTGTTTCGCGACAGCAGTTCTGGCTTGGACGGAGGGTCTGGGTTACTCTGATCCCAAATCACAACAAGAGCAGATTTTAAACATGATCAATCGTCGGGTATTTTCTGTCGGTCTTGGATCGACCCTTTTGGCCGCCTGTTCAGGTGGTACGCAAACGACAGCTCCCGCATCGCGGATGCGGCCGGTTCCGAATGCCGGGTGGGACGCCTGGGTAGCCGGTTTCAAAACCCGCGCCGCATCGCAGGGGATTTCGCAGACAACCCTCAACCGTGCGTTCCAGGGGGCAGGCTATTTGCCCGGAGTTATCGAACGTGACCGCAATCAGGTCGAGTTCAAGCGTTCGCTCGAGGATTATCTGGCTATCGCAGCCTCGGATGAGCGGATCGAGACAGGTCAACAGATGATGGTTCGGCACGCCGCAACTCTGTCGCAGATCGAGGCGCAATATGGTGTCGACAAAGAGGTTGTCGTCGCTGTCTGGGGGTTAGAGAGCCGATATGGCGCGCGGCGCGGGGATGTGCCGGTGGTTTCGGCAACATCCACATTGGCTTATGACGGGCGGCGCGGTGCGTTTTTCGAAAAACAGCTGATCGCGGCGCTTCAGATCATTCAGGCGGGGGATACGACCCCGGACAAGATGACCGGCAGTTGGGCCGGTGCAATGGGGCATACTCAGTTCATCCCGACCTCGTATCTGGCCTTTGCCGTGGATCATACCGGCGACGGCAGGCGTGACATCTGGTCCGAGGACCCCTCGGATTCGCTCGCGTCGACAGCGGCCTATCTGGCCCGTTCGGGATGGAAGCGTGGGCAGCCCTGGGGGGGTGAGGTCGGCACGGTTTCCGGTACACCCGTCGCGGTGCTGCAGCCGCAGGTGCCGGGGCCGCGCATTGCCGTGTTCCGCAATTTTCAGGTGATCAAGCGGTACAACAACTCGGATAGCTACGCGATTGGAGTCGGACACCTGTCTGACCGGATCGCGGGGGGCGCGCCGTTTCAGGCTTCATTCGGGCCGGATGCGACCGGGTTGACGCTGGAGGACCGCAAAGAGCTGCAGCGCCGTCTGACCGCTGCGGGTTACGACACGCAAGGCGCTGATGGGGTGATTGGGAACAACACCAAATCCGCCATCAGCGGCTATCAGCGCGCCAATGGCCTTCCGGTGACCGGAGAGCCCTCGGTCGCGCTGTTGCGCAGGTTGGGCGGCTAGGCGCTTTAGGCCGCCAGACCTTTCGAACCGATATCCAGGAATTTCTGGCGGCGGTCGCGTATCAGGGCTGCCGGGTCTTTGCCGTCGAGCTCTTGAAGCATCGAGGCAATCGCCGCACGCACCGATTCAACAGTGGTCGAGGGATCGCGATGTGCCCCGCCCTTGGGCTCGGTGATGATCCGGTCGCAGACGCCAAGTTTGTATAGGTCTTGGGCGGTCAGGCGCAACGCCTCGGCGGCCTCGCGCATTTTCTCGGCATCTTTCCACAGGATCGAGGCACAGCCCTCGGGCGAGATCACCGAGTAGACCGAATGTTCCAGCATCGCGACACGGTTAGCCGTCGCGAACGCAACCGCACCGCCCGAACCTCCTTCTCCGATGATCACGGAAACCAGCGGCACACCGATCTTCAGGCACATCTCGGTTGACCGCGCGATGGCTTCGGACTGGCCGCGTTCCTCGGCCCCTTTGCCGGGATAGGCCCCGGCCGTGTCGATCAGGGTGATCACCGGCAGGCCAAAACGCCCCGCCATTTCCATCAGGCGCACGGCCTTGCGATAGCCTTCTGGGCGGGCCATGCCGAAATTGCGCTCGATCCGCGATTTGGTGTCTGATCCTTTTTCGTGGCCGATCACCATCACGGGCTGATCGTTGAACCGCGCCAACCCGCCGATCACCGCGAGATCGTCGGCAAAATTGCGGTCGCCGGCCAGAGGGGTGAATTCGGTAAACAGCTCTTTGACATAGTCCTGACAATGAGGGCGCATGGGGTGCCGCGCCACCTGGCATTTGCGCCAAGGGGTCAGATCGCCATACAACTCATCAAGCAGCTTGGCGGCCTTGGCATCCAGCGCCGCGGCTTCTTCGGCCACGTCCATTTCTTCGTTGGCGCGGGCCAGCGCGCGCAGTTCCTCGGCCTTGCCTTCGATCTCGGCCAGCGGTTTTTCGAAATCCAGATACTGGGTCATGACGCCTCTCAACGCGGAAGTTCCCTGCTATATGACCTGACGTCGCCTGGGATGCAACTCAGCAAGATTTGTGGATCGGCAATATGCTTGTGTGAGGGGGCAAGGAAGAAGGACGAAGCCGGATGGCAAACAGCTATGAAACCCGCATCCTGCGTGTGCTTGAATACATCCACGACAACCCCGCAGGGGATCTGTCATTGGATGCACTTGCGGATGTGGCGGCGATGTCGAGATTTCACTGGCACCGTGTGTTTCGGGCAATAACGGGCGAAACCTGTGCGCAGGCAGTGCGTCGGATCCGTTTGCACCGTGCCGCCAGCCGGTTGGTGCAGACCGACGTGCCGGTTGCGCAAGTGGCCAACGACGTGGGCTATCCGAACCTGAACTCCTTTGCGCGGGCGTTCTCTGACGCCTATGGCACCAGCCCAGCCGCCTTTCGCAAGGCCGGTCTGTTTCTGCCAGCACATCCACATTTCAAAACAGGAGACTACCCGATGCACCCCGTTGAAACCCGTACCGAACCTGCCCGCCGGATTGTCGCGTTGAAGCACCGCGGCAACTATGCCGAGATCGGCAGGAGTTTTGAAACCTTCGGCGCGTTGTGCGAATCCCGCAAGCTTTGGCCTCAATTAGGCCCGGTCATTGGTCTTTACCTAGACAGCCCCGACGAGGTGCCCGAGCAAGACCTGCGCAGTTACGCAGGCGCGGAATATCGTGGAGACGCGGCCCCGGACGGGATGGAAGACCTCAGTATCCCCGGCGGTAAGACGGCTGTCTTGCGCTACAAAGGTCCCTATTCCGGTATTCACGCCGCCTATCACAGCCTGTTCGGCAATTGGCTGCCGGACTCAGGCGAAGAGCCTGCGGATCAACCCTGCTATGAGATTTACCTCAACGACCCACGCGATACGCCGCCCGATGAACTGCTGACCGAAATCTGCCTGCCTCTCAAGTAAATCAAGCAGGCCAAAGGACCGGATAGAGCGATGCAACCAGCAGCGTGGCCATGGTCCAATTGAAAACCAGCAAGCGGCGCGGGTTCGTGAGGACTCGCGCCATTTGCTGTCCAAGTACCGTCCATGTGCTGACCGAAGGCAGATTGACGGCGCCAAAGATCAGCGCCACGATCAAAATGGCCTCGGGCGTGCGGCCCGGAGAATAGGCCGTGATCGCTGTCAGGGCCATGGCCCACGCTTTGGGATTAACCCATTGAAATGCGGCAGCTTGCAGGAATGTCATGGGCGTTCCAGCCCCGGCCGCTTGACCTGAAGGCGCGGCATTGGCGATTTTCCAGGCCAAGAATAGCAGATAGATCACGGATGCGATTTTCAGCACCGTGTAACTGGTTGGGTATTGGTCGAAGACAGCCGCCAGACCCAGCCCAACCAAAACAACCATGAAGGTGAAACCAAGTCCGATCCCAAGCATATGAGGGATTGACCGGCGGAACCCGAAATTTGCGCCCGAGGCCATTAGCATCAGGTTGTTCGGTCCCGGTGTAATGGAAGAGACAAAGGCAAAGGTGATCAGGGCCAGAAGCAAGTCGTAGGTCATGGCGCGCAGCATTGCCCAGAAAACAGCAAATGAAATTGCAAAATTGTGTGTGTGTCTTTATTTTTAGCAACAAATGTCGAAGATAGATCAAATAAACCAACATATATTGCGTGAATTGACCCGAGATGGCCGTATCAGCAACCTGGAATTGGCCGACCGCGTGGGCCTGTCCCCCTCGGCTTGTTTGCGCCGGGTGCAGGAGCTGGAGCGCTCAGGCGTAATTTCAGGTTACCGCGCAGTATTGAACCCGGCGGAGTTAGGGGTGGGCTTTGTGGCCTATATCGGTGTCGGGCTGGGCGAGCATACAAAAGCGGCGCAGGAAGGGTTTGAGCGCGCACTGCAAAACGCGCCCGAGGTGGTTGAGTGCCACAACATCACCGGGACGATCGAGTACCTGTTGCGCGTAGAGTGCCAAGATCTGCCGGCCTACAAAACATTCCACACCGACGTTTTGGGAACACTGCCGCATGTCACCTCGATCACGTCATATGTGGTGATGGGTTCTCCCAAAGACATGCGCGGATGACTGCGAAAATGTGATTGTTAACTCTCTTGCCGGGTAATTTCCGACGTCCTAGTGTTGGACAAATGTCCCAACCAAAATGGGGAATAACCTCAAAGGGACCGTATCAGGGAGAAGACCATGAACCTCGTTCGAACCGGAGCACTTGCCGCTGCCTTGGCGATTTTCGCCGGGGGTGCGTTGGCTGCACCCTTGAAACTGCAACCGGCAAACCCGCAACCCAATCCCAAACCCGGATTGGATGTGAAATACGCATGGGAAGGGAATCCTCCTCGCAAAATTCAAAACTTGGCCAAAGTTGGTTTTCTTCTGAAGAAAGCCAAGTCAGGTAAACCACTGCGAGGCTTGGATTATCGCGATACGACCGAAGGCGATCCGGTTTTGACATTCAACGAGGCGTTCAACGTCGCAGCCGAAGTCACTGGGTATATCAAGTTCGATTCACCGGGTGTCTACGAGCTTGAGACTTGGTCGAATGACGGTATCGACGCTTGGGTCGGGGGGCAGCAGATCGGCTATGTCAATGGGCGGCAAGGCTGCGAAGCCAATCAGAGAACCGAGGTCGAAGTGCCACAAGCCGGGTGGTATCCGCTGAAGATCACATATTTTCAGAAATATGGCACATCCTGCCTGATGATGAAATCGGGCAAGAAGGGCGAGCGTTTTACATGGACGCCCAACGACGTCTTCGGTCGGTAAAGAAAAAGGCGCCCCGCGGGGCGCCTTGCTTCGTTAACCGTTGGCGGCGATCAGTTCGGCCTGTGCCACGATCACCTCGGCCTGTTTGATCGAGGCGATATCGACCAGACGCCCTTTGTAGACGGTTGCGCCTTCGCCATTGGCTTTGGCCTGTTCCATCGCGGCCAGGATCTCGCGCGCCTCGGACACCGCTTCGTCCGACGGGGTGAAGACCTGATTGGCCAGCGCGATCTGCTTGGGGTGGATCGCCCATTTGCCCACCATACCCAGCGTGGCCGAGCGCTTGGCCTGTGCGATATACCCCTCATCATCCGAGAAATCGCCGAACGGGCCGTCAACCGGCAGCACGCCATGGGTGCGGCAGGCGGCGACGATGGCGGCCTGCGCCCAATGCCACGGATCGGACCAGTGCTTTTCGCCTTCGCGCAGCATGTAGTAGTTTTCCTGCGTGCCACCGATGCCGGTGGTCTGCATCCCCATCGAGGCCGCAAAGTCTGCTGCCCCAAGACTCATGGCCTGCAGACGCGGGGAGGATGCCGCGATGGCTTCGACATGGGCGATACCAGCAGCGGACTCGATGATGACCTCAAAGCTGATCGGTTTGGTGCGGCCCTTGGCGCGTTCGATCGCGGTGACCAGCGCGTCGACGGCGTAAACATCCTCGGCGCAGCCCACCTTGGGGATCATGATCTGGTCCAGACGGTCGCCGGCCTGCTCCAGCAGATCGACCACGTCGCGATACCAGTAGGGCGTGTCGAGGCTGTTTATACGGACCGACATGTATTTGCCGCCCCAGTCGATGCTGTTCAGCGCCTCGATCACATTGGCGCGGGCCACGTCCTTGTCGGTGGGGGCGACGGAATCCTCCAGGTCCAGGTTGATCACGTCTGCGGCCGAGGCTGCCATTTTAGGGAACAGTTTGGTGTTCGATCCGGGGCCGAACAGCTGACAACGGTTGGGGCGGGCAGGGGCGGCGGGTTGAAGGCGAAAGCTCATCTGGACCTCGTGCGAGTAAGGAAATTACGATTTTCTTGCCTCATTGGGTATTAAATTGCGCAAGCCTGCGCAAGCGCCTTTGTGCAGTTGCGGCATTGCATTCGCAGCATTCACTAAAATACGCTGCGTCTCCGGTGGTTAAAGTTTAATCGCTTTGTGAACATGAAAGATTTTTGCGGAAATTTGGGTAGGTGTGCAAAAATTTCCCAACCGGCCTTATGTTGCCCAAGGAATTCGCGAAACTCTCGCCTGCCGGCTCCACTAGCCTGCGTCGGAATCAAAGGAGTGCACCGCAATGATCGAGACACCGTATCTGTTGTTTTTGGGCGATGCGCCCGACCAGCTGGCCGCAAAAGTTGCCATCGGCATCCGGGACTGGCGTCCCGAGAACGCTGTGGGCCAGTACCGGATGGAGGGTTGCAAGGCCGATCTGGGCATGACCGACCTGACTCTGGCCGAGGCCAAAGCTGCCGGGGCGAAAACGCTGGTCATTGGCGTTGCCAACCGGGGCGGTGTGATCAGCGCGGCGTGGAAAAAGGTGCTGATCGAGGCGCTTGAGATGGGGTTTGATCTGGCCTCTGGCCTACATAACCTGCTGCGCGATGAGGGCGATTTGGTGGCCGCGGCGCAAACCCATGGCTGCACGTTGCATGATGTGCGGGTGCCGACCGTTGGCTATCCGATTGCCAATGGCAAAAAGCGCAGCGGCAAGCGGTGTCTGGCCGTGGGAACCGATTGCTCGGCCGGTAAGATGTATACCGCCATGTCGATGGATGCCGAGATGCGCAAGCGCGGCATGAAGTCAACCTTCCGCGCCACGGGGCAGACGGGTATCCTGATCACCGGGCAGGGGGTTCCTTTGGACGCGGTTGTGGCCGATTTCATGGCCGGTGCGGTCGAGTATCTGACGCCCGAGAATGACGCGGATCACTGGGATCATATCGAAGGGCAGGGGTCACTGTATCACGTGTCCTATTCTGGTGTGACCATGGCGCTGATTCATGGTGGTCAGCCCGATGCGCTGATCCTGTGTCATGAACCCACACGGACGCATATGCGGGGCTTGCCCGAGTATTCTCTGCCATCGTTGCCGGACTTGCGCGATACGGCCCTGCCGCTGGCGCGGGTCGCAAACCCGGCTTGTCAGGTTGTTGGCGTCTCGATCAACACGCAGAACCTGAGCGAAGACGAGGCGCGCGCCTACATCGCCGAGGTCGAGGCCGAGATGGGCCTGCCCGCCACCGACCCGTACCGCTTTGGCGCGGGTAAGCTGGTTGACGCGCTGGCGGCGCTGTAACACGGTCTGGCAAAGATTTTTCGTCGAAAAATCTTGGTCGCACTATTGGGGAAAGATGTGTAATGCGGATAGACGTTTCGCGGGATGTGTTTCGGTTGGCGCAGGTGTTCACCATTTCGCGCGGATCGCGGACCGAGGCCAAGGTGCTTACCGTTCGGATCTCGGACGGGGTGCATCAGGGCTGGGGAGAATGCGTGCCCTACGCGCGGTATGATGAAACGCTGGAGTCGGTCGAAGCCGAGATTGCGGGATTGCCTGCGGACTTCACCCGTCAGTCATTGATGGATCTGCTGCCTGCTGGGGCGGCGCGAAATGCCGTAGATTGCGCGCTGTGGGATCTGGAGTGCAAACGTGCGGGCAAACGGGCGTGGGACTTGGCCGGTCTGCCGGTGCCCGGCCCCGAGATCACCGCATATACCCTGTCGCTGGACACGCCCGAGGCGATGCAGGCGCAAGCTGCGGCCAATGCGCATCGCCCGCTACTAAAGATCAAGCTGGGCACACCGGATGACATGCCACGGCTTGAAGCTGTGCGCGCGGGCGCGCCGAACGCGCAGATCATCGTCGACGCGAATGAGGGTTGGTCGGCCGCTGTTTATGCCGACCTTGCCCCGCATCTGGTGCGTCTGGGTGTGGCGCTGGTCGAGCAACCCTTGCCTGCAGGTGAAGATGACGCGCTGATCGGGATGGAGCGCCCGGTGCCCGTTTGTGCCGACGAGTCCTGTCATGATCGCAGCAGCTTGCCCGGCCTCAAGGGCAAATATGATGTGGTCAACATCAAGCTCGACAAGACCGGTGGTTTAACCGAGGCGTTGGCGCTGCGCGAACAGGCACTGGCCGAGGGTTATAATGTCATGGTTGGTTGCATGGTCGGCAGCTCGCTTGCGATGGCCCCTGCGACCTTGTTGGCGCAGGGTGCGATGGTAACGGACCTTGACGGCCCGCTTCTTCTGGCCGAAGACCGCACCAACCCGCTGATTTTTGATGACGCCGGAGTGCATCCGCCAAAAGCGGCGCTCTGGGGCTGAGGAGAGTGACATGACCCGCACCGTTTACGTGAACGGAGAGTACCTGCCCGAGACCGAGGCCAAGGTCTCGATCTTTGACCGTGGCTTCCTGATGGCTGACGCCGTTTATGAGGTGACCAGCGTGCTGGACGGCAAGCTGATCGACTTTGACGGCCACGCGGTGCGTCTGAAACGCTCGCTGGACGAGCTGCAGATGGCCGAACCTTGCAGCAAGGAAGACCTGCTGGAGATTCACCGCAAGCTGGTCGAACTAAACGGGATCGAAGAGGGGCTGATCTATCTGCAGGTGTCGCGCGGCAGCGATGGCGACCGGGATTTCGTCTTTCCCGCTGAGGGAACCAAGCCAACGCTGGTTCTGTTCACCCAGAACAAGCCGGGATTGGCCGACAGCCCGGCGGCGCAGAAGGGCGCCAAGATCATCTCGATTGACGACATCCGCTGGGGTCGCCGTGATATCAAGACGGTTCAGTTGCTGTACCCGTCCATGGGCAAGATGATGGCCAAGGCCGCCGGATGCGATGATGCGTGGATGATCGAGGATGGCTATGTCACCGAAGGCACCAGCAACAACGCCTATTTCGTCAAGAACGGCAAGATCGTGACCCGTCCGCTGTCCAATGACATCCTGCACGGCATCACGCGTAAGGCTGTGCTGCGCATGGCAGCTGAGGCGCAGATGGAAGTCGAAGAGCGCTTGTTCACGATTGATGAGGCGAAAGAGGCGGATGAAGCGTTCACCACCTCGGCCAGCGCTTTTGTCATGCCGGTGGTTGAGATTGACGGCGTCGCGCTGGGCGATGGCACGCCTGGCCCGATTGCCAAACGCTTACGTGAGATTTATCTGGATGAAAGCCGCAAGGCGGCGATCTAAACACAAAGGCCCGCCAAACCGGCGGGCCTTTTGATTTCAGCGTTCAGCCTTTTTTGGTGACGTTTTCGTCAAAGGCGACCTCGAAGGCGGCCTGTTTTTCGGGGCTGGCTTCGGTCTGATAATTGGCTTTCCATTCATCCATGGTCATGCCGTAGAACATCTGACGGGCCTCGTCCTTGCCCATCTCGATGCCCTTTTCATTGGCCGCTTCCTGATACCAGCGCGACAGGCAGTTGCGGCAGAACCCGGCCAGATTCATCATGTCGATGTTCTGAACGTCGGTGCGGTCTTCCATCAGGTGCTTTTGCAACCGGCGGAAGGCTGCGGCCTGAAGTTCGATTTCGGTTTGCTTGTCCATGTGCTGACTCCGGATGACAGTATCGTTGTCCTTGACCTAGCGGCCCGGAGGCGATGTTTCAACAAACAGGACGTCAGGCCAGTTTCAAGGCCAGCCAAGGCACGATGCAAAAGATCAATGTGAGGACCTTGTAGTTGGCCAGATACCGGAAGTACGATCGTTTCACTTCCGACCGCTCCATCTGGAATAACTTGCTGTGAATGCCCGCAATCTGCTCCTGCAGCAGCAGGACCATTAATGTTGTGAACAACAGCACTGCGATGTTCAGCGCGGCCATCCAACCAAACACAGAGGTTGCGAATTCCTGGGTCATGGCGATCCCCTTTCGCCGAATATATGGGGATCAGGAGGTATCCTCACAATGGCGTGTGATTAAAGGTCGCTGGTATCCAGCGCGTCCTGTAGCACAACGGCCAAACGTTCCGCCCAAGCCCGTTGTCCCGCGTGATCGGCGATCAGATCATTGCGCAGCTCGATCAGGGCATTGGGGCGGCCAAAAGCGGTGCAGTGCTTGTCGATGGCATCTCCTGGCAGGACACCGGTATAGGGTTCGTTTACACCGACGCACAGGTCGTCTTCGGCCTGCAACCGGGTGATCAGCGGGCGCGCAAAACGCTCGTCCGGGGTGTGCAGCACGCCAACATGCCACGGACGCGGCTCGCGCCCCCGCAGCTGTCGGGTAAAAGAGTGCATGGACACAATCACCGCATGGGGCAGGGCCGCCAGCTCGGCCAAAGCATTGTGATAGGGGCGATAGCACATGTTCAGCCGCCGTTCCCGCTCGGCCGCGTCGGCGTGACGATTGCCGGGGATGATTGATCCGTCATACAGCTTCATCAGAATGGTCGGGTCATCCTCGCCCCGGTTCGGGTCGATCACAAGACGCGAGAAATTGGCCGCCACAACGGGCGCGTTCAGGATTTCCCCAAGATGTTTCGAGACCTCATAGGCGCCTACGTCATAGGCGATGTGACGCTCCATATCCTCGCGCGGCAGGCCAAGGTCTCCGCCATTGATGTCATGCGGGACGGTGTTGGTGGCGTGGTCACATGTGATCAGCCAACGCGAAGGGCGATCTGCGCCGTGGATAAAAAACGGAGAATACGTCATAAGCCTGTCATCTGGTTTGTCGCAGGTGTAGGGCAGTTGCTAATAAAAGGGAATTGCGCAATAAGCAGCTTGAAGCAATGTTTGCGGTAACATTTGCGCGACGCCCAGGGAATACATGAGGAGAGCACCAACAATGCGACGCCTGAGAAATGTGAAAATCGTGGCGACGCTGGGTCCGGCGTCGAATGACTATGACATGATCCGCGCCCTGCACGAGGCCGGGGCCGATGTGTTCCGCCTGAACATGAGCCACGGTAGTCATGATGAAATCCGCGAACGCCACCGGATTATCCGTCAGGTTGAAAAGGACTTGGACAGCCCGATTGCCATTCTGGCCGATTTGCAGGGGCCGAAACTGCGTGTCGGCGTCTTTGCCAACGACTCTGAGGAATTGGAAGAAGGCGCGGCCTTCCGGCTGGACCTTGACCCGGAGGCCGGGGACATCAATCGCGTTTGCCTGCCGCATCCCGAGATTTTCGCCGCGTTGGAACCCGGCGCACGCCTGCTTGTCAATGACGGTAAAATCCGCCTGATCGTGCAGGAGTGCGGTCAGGATTTCGCCAATTGTACCGTTGAGGTGGGCGGCACGATCTCTAACCGCAAGGGCGTAAATGTGCCTGATGTGGTGCTGCCGTTGGCGGCCCTGTCGGCCAAGGACCGCGATGATCTGGAATTTGTTTGCCAATTGGGTGTCGACTGGCTGGCGCTGAGCTTCGTGCAGCGCGCCAAGGACGTTTTTGAGGCGCGCGCGCTGGCCGATGGTCGGGCCGCGATCCTGTCCAAGATCGAAAAGCCCGCCGCGGTCGAGGCGTTTGACGACATTCTGGATGCGTCTGACGGGATCATGGTGGCGCGTGGCGATCTGGGGGTTGAACTGCCGGTTTCGGCTGTGCCGCCGATCCAGAAACGTCTGGTGCGCAAGTGCCGGGGCGCGGCCAAACCGGTGATTGTCGCGACGCAGATGCTGGAAAGCATGATTGAAAGTCCAATGCCCACTCGGGCCGAGGTCTCGGACGTGGCCACCGCGATCTATGAGGGCACCGATGCTATCATGCTCAGTGCCGAGTCGGCTGCGGGTTCCTACCCGGTCGAAGCTGTGCAGACAATGAACAAGGTCGCCATCGAGGTCGAGGCGGACCCGACATATGGCCAGATTATTGCCTCGTCTCGTACGGCCAAGGGGACAACGATCGCCGATGGGATCGTTGCCGCTGCGCGCGAGATTGCGGAAAAGACTGATATCAAGGCGATCTGCTGCTTCACCCAAAGTGGGACTACTGCTTTACTGACAGCCCGAGAAAGGCCCGAAGTGCCGATTATCGCCATGACCCCGGCCACCGGCACTGCGCGGCGACTATGCCTGAGCTGGGGGTGCCATTGCGTGATGACGCCCGAACTGGAGCGATTCAAGGGCGCGGTTGTGAATGCAGCCCGTGCAGCTCGTGCTGGGGGCTTTGCCGCTGAAACTGATCAGATCGTGGTGACTGCTGGTGTGCCGTTTAATGTGCCGGGCACCACCAATATCTTACGTATCGCGCCCTGTGATGAGCGTTTGATTTACAACACAGATCCGGGTTGAGGTCCTGAATTGCTCAATAAATAGGCAAAATATACACTTTAAAAACATATATATAGGTGAAATTTGAGGGCAATCTGCAGTTTCCCCTCTGTTTTTCGCTGTTTTTCTCGGATACTGATTTTCACGGGTAGTCTATTGAATTCGTTCCAGACTCCGGCTGCCCGCCCGGGGGCACGGGCCCCGGTATAATCAACAATATTGGAGAAACGTCATGACAACCAAGATTGTCATCGGACTGGACGGGACAGAAACCGGAGAGCGCGCGATCGCCTTTGCCAAAGACCTGGCCGAGCGGATCGGAACGTGTGAATTACTTGTGGTTTACGTCATCGAATGGTCCCCTTTTACTTTCCAGACACCGGAAGAAAACGCCCAGCGACACAAGCGGCGCGAAGAAGAAGTTGCATTGGCGACTTCGCGCATCGTTACGCCTGCGGTTGAGGCTTTGACCTCGGGCGGGTTCACGGCTCAGGGCATCGTGCGCCACGGCGACGTGGCCGAAACGCTGAACGCGATCACGGTCGAAAATGGCGGCACCCAGATCATCGTCGGGCGTGCCTCGGCGGATGGGTTCAAGAAACGGCTGTTCGGCAGTTCGACCCAGAATCTGGTCATGCATGCCGATGTACCGGTCACTGTCGTGAACTGAGGAGAGCGATGAAAATGAGTATCTATCAGAAAACAGCGCTGGCCGCCGCCGCGATGCTGGGCGCCAGCCCTGCAATGGCGCAAGAGGCCGCGGGTCTGGACGACAGGATCAATCAGGCTTTTGCCGATTTTACCGGTCCGTTCGTCAGCTTTATCTTCGCGCCGTTTCCCGGCTCGGGTTTCCCATGGATCGTAGGGTGGCTGGTTATCGCCGCGACGGTCTTTTCGCTGTATTTCGCCTTTGTGCAGTTCCGTTTCTTCGGGCACGCGATCAGCCTTGTCAAAGGCGATTACTCCGACCCGAATGACGCGGGTGAGGTCAGCCACTTTCAGGCGCTGGCGACGGCGCTTTCGGGTACGGTCGGTCTGGGCAACATTGCCGGTGTGGCCGTGGCCATCGGGATCGGCGGTCCGGGCGCGACCTTTTGGATGATTGTGGCGGGCCTTCTGGGCATGGCCTCGAAATTCACCGAGTGTACGCTGGGTGTGAAATACCGCAACGAATACGAAGACGGCACCGTCTCGGGCGGTCCGATGTACTACATGTCCAAGGGCTTTGCTGAAATGGGCCTGCCAGGTGGCAAAATTCTGGCGGTTCTGTTCTCGATCTTCTGTATCCTTGGCGCGCTGGGCGGGGGCAATATGTTCCAGGCCAACCAGGCGCACCAGCAGATCGCGGGTATCGTGGGCGACTATCCGGGTTGGATTACGGGTGTGGTTTTCGCATTGATCGTCTTCCTTGTGATCGTGGGCGGCCTGAAATCCATCGCGCGCGTGACCGAAAAGGTCGTGCCGTTCATGGGCGTCATGTATGTTCTGGCCGCTCTGGTCATTATCATCATGCATGCGGATCAGATCGGCTGGGCCTTTGGCCAGATCTTTGCGGGTGCCTTCACCGGGCTTGGCGTCGCTGGCGGTATGGTCGGTGCGCTGATTCAGGGCTTCCGTCGTGCGGCATTCTCGAACGAAGCGGGCGTGGGTTCGGCTGCGATCGCGCACTCGGCGGTGAAAACCAGCGAGCCGATCACCGAAGGGTTCGTGTCCCTGCTGGAGCCGTTCATCGACACGGTTGTGATCTGTACCATGACAGCGCTGGTAATCATCATCACCCAACAGCTGATCGTTGATCCGGCAACTGGCCTGTACGTGCTGAACGAAGCGGGCAACGGTATTGCAACCGTTGACGGCAATTCGGGCGTCAGCCTGACCTCGGCGGCCTTTGGCAGCGCCTTTGGCTGGTTCCCGTTCGTGTTGGCTATCGCGGTGGTTCTGTTCGCCTTCTCGACCATGATCAGCTGGTCCTATTACGGCCTCAAGGCCTGGACCTACCTGTTTGGCGAGGGCCACACCAAAGAGCTGATCTTCAAGATCATCTTCTGTGTGTTCGTGGTGATCGGTGCGGCAGCCAACCTTGGCCCGGTCATCGATTTCTCGGACGCGGCGATCTTTGCCATGGCGGTCGTGAACGTCTTTGCGCTGTACTTCCTGATGAAAGTGGTGCGTGAGGAATTGGCCAGCTATGTGGCTCGGCTGAAAAGTGGTGAAATCCGCAAGTTCGGCCACTAAATCCTTTCACCGGGGCGGCATGCGTCGCCCCGGTGCCTGACCAGTTGCAGAATCCGCAGATTCTGGTCCAAACCCCCTTGCCAGTATGATCGAACTTGCGTAAACGGCGCATCTGTTGCGTGACCGGCCGAGATGGCATGCCGAGTCGCGTCTGAAACCGAACCCTGGAAGGAGACGGAAATGCCTAAGATGAAGACCAAGTCGAGCGCCAAGAAGCGCTTTAAGGTGACTGCGACCGGTAAGGTCCTTGCTGGCCAGGCCGGCAAACGGCACGGCATGATCAAGCGGACCAAGAAATTCATCCGCGATGCCCGTGGCAACACCACCCTGTCCGCCCCCGACGCCAAGATCGTCAAGGGCTACATGCCCTACGACCGCTAAGAGGAGATTAAGAGATGTCCCGCGTTAAAGGTGGAACCGTAACTCACGCCCGTCACAAGAAGGTTATCAAGGCCGCCAAAGGTTACTATGGCCGCCGCAAGAGCACCTTCAAGGTTGCCCGTCAGGCCGTCGACAAGGCCAACCAGTATGCAACCCGCGACCGTAAGAACCGCAAGCGCAACTTCCGCGCGCTGTGGATCCAGCGTATCAACGCTGCTGTCCGTTCGCATGACGAGGCTCTGACCTATTCCCGCTTCATCAACGGCCTGAACCTGGCCGGTATCGAAGTGGACCGCAAAGTTCTGGCCGACCTGGCCGTGCACGAACCGGAAGCGTTCGGCGCGATCGTCGCCAAAGCTCAGGCCGCTCTGACTGCCTGATCCTCTGAATACAGAGACAGTGAAGGAAAGGCCGTCCCATTCGGGGCGGCTTTTTTCATCCCGTATTGTAGCCGGTATGTTGTCAGGCGATGTGGATCCCCGGTAAAGGCTTCATCCGAGGCTGCCGCTATCCGGTCTGATACGTTACACGTGGCGTACTTCCACGATGCAAATTTAGCGCAGCGATTCAGGTAATTGGTTGGTGTGACTGGCCAAAAATCTGCCGTAATTCCAAAATACGGTTCTATAGAAACTTTTTAGAATCGACAGGTTTGTATGCCCGTCAACGTACTCGATTGGAGAAAGCGATAATGTGCGGACACTGCGGAAGGCCATTAAATCCCAACCTTATTGATGATCTGCGGACTGAGCTTGCCACTGATGCAGCCGCCTCGGGCACTGGAGGCAATTCTGGGACTGTGGCGCTGGTTGATCCAGGTGCTGTCGAGGCAAGTGGCGGTTGGAATTTGCAGGCTGAAGGTATTTCCTTTCAAAACAATGAAGCGGCGCCCAACACCAACGCGTGGGGCGGCGAAGATACATTTGTGTTTCATGCTACGGGGCGTGACTCGGACAGCAATACATCAACCAATTGGATAGAAATCGGGCTTTCCGATGGGTCAAATAGTGATTCCCCACTCATGTCCTGGCAAGTTTCCGGTGCGGAGGAAGCAGAGTTTTGGACCTATAATCTGGAGTCATTACTCGAAGACTGGCACTTCTGAACGAAGCGTGAGGTTGCTTTCGTGATGAACTGATCACGTTACCGGATTGCAGTTCTGCCCACCAAGTTATGTGTATGGTTGGACTACGCGAAAAAAACCGGCGCCGTTCGTGCGCCGGTTTTTTTAGGATTATACGGGTTTAACCGAAGACCCGCCCTAGCGCACCGTCGACCGCGTCGGTGATCTGGTCTATGTCGTCCGCCGTCGCAATCAGCGCTGGTGAGAAACATAGCGTGTTGTTCTTGCCCGGGACCGAGCGATTGGTCACACCGATGATTACGCCCTGCGCCATGCAGTCGGCCACAACGGCTTGTGCCATCTTTTCGTTCACCGGCTCGCGGGTGGAACGATCCGCAACCAGTTCTGCGCCAAGGAACAGGCCCTTGCCGCGCACGTCGCCGATGACCTTGTGTTTCTCCATCAGCCCTTGCAGGTTGCCCATCATACGCGCGCCCATGTCGGTGCAGTTTTGCAGCAGGTTCTCATCTTCGATGATCCGCATGTTCTCGATCGCCGCCGCCGGACCGGCGGTGCAGCCACCAAAGGTCGAGATATCGCGGAAATAGTTCATCGGGTCGTCTGCATTGTCTTTGAACATGTCAAAGATTTCCTCGGTGGTGACCATGCAAGCGATGGCGGCGTAACCCGAGGCGACGCCCTTGGCCATGGTCACGAAGTCAGGCTTCACGCCATATTGCTGATAGCCAAACCATGTGCCGGTACGACCGATGCCACAGACAACTTCGTCGATATGCAACAGGATGTCATACTTGTCGCAAATCTCCTGCACGCGCTGCCAATAGCCTTCGGGGGCCTCGATCACGCCGCCACCGGCCGTCACAGGCTCAAGACACAGGGCGCCCACGGTGTCGGGGCCTTCGCGCAGGATGACCTCTTCGATCTGGTCAGCCGCCCATTCGCCGAAATTCTCTTCGGGGGCGCCGTCCAGCTCGTGCTTGCGGTATTCCATGCAGTGCGGCACGCGCACGAAATCCGGCGCGAAGGGGCCGTATTGCGCGTTGCGCTCATCCTGACCGCCCGCCGACATCGCCGCCAGGGTCGAGCCGTGATAGTCGCGATCACGGTAAAGAATCTTGGTCTTCTTGCCGCCGTATTTCTTGTGGGCGATCTGACGGACCATCTTAAAGGCTTTCTCATTCGCCTCAGAGCCTGAGTTCATGTAGTAAACGCGGCTCATCCCCGGCATCTTGCTGATCAGTTTCTCCGCAAAGATCGAGCCCGGAATCGAGCCTGCCGACTGGGCGAAATAACACAGCTTCATCAACTGGTCATAGACCGCCTTGCAGATCGATTCGCGGCCATAGCCCACGTTGACCGTCCAGACCCCGCCCGAGACGGCGTCCAGATGTTCCTTGCCGTTCTGGTCCCAAACGCGCATGCCTTTGCCTTCGACGATGATACGCGGATCATTGGTTTCAAACGGCTTATGCTGGATCAGATGATGCCAGATATGGGCGCGGTCGGCCTCGACCACGCGGGAAAGATCGTTTTCGTTGAACGTGCCGTCCATGACATGTCCTTTCACAAAGTATGGGTGCGCAAGGTGCGGGAACTGGGCCCCGGCCTGTGTGTTCTTGATGGCTCAGATCACCGCGAATGGCCATCCGTAGATAGGGCCAGATTGCATCATCGCGTATCGCCAGTCCATGACTGTGCGCGTATTTCTACGAATTTGTCTTGCCCGCAGGATTGTGATCAAGTCCCGTGCAACAAGGGAGGGGCAAACGATGACCGAAGCCAATATCTATGAGCGCCACCTGGGCAGGAACCGGGCAAATTTTACGCCCTTGTCGCCGCTAAGTTTCATCGAGCGGACCGCGCAGATTTATCCCGACTATCCGTCCGTTGTTTACGGCGCGCGCCGGTACACATGGTCCGAGACATATACCCGGTCCCGCCAAATGGCTGGCGCTTTGGCTGCGCGCGGGATCGGCAAGGGCGATACCGTCTCGATCATCGCCGCCAACATCCCCGAGATGTACGAGGCGCATTTCGGTGTCCCAATGTCCGGGGCGGTACTGAACGCCATCAATACGCGACTGGATGCACCGATCATCGCGTTTATCCTGAATCACGCAGAGTCCAAGGCCCTGCTGGTTGACCCTGAATTCTCGGGCGTCGTCAAAGAGGCGTTGAAACAGGTCGATCACGACGTACTGGTGATCGACATAGAAGATGAAAGCTTTGAAGGCAGTGAGAAGCTTGGGGCGCTGACCTATGACGCGCTGCTGGCTGAAGGCGACCCAGAATTCGCGTGGTCTTTGCCAGATGACGAATGGGACGCAATCACCCTGAACTATACGTCGGGTACAACGGGCAATCCCAAGGGTGTTGTGTACCATCACAGGGGTGCGATGCTGAACGCGCAGTCGGATCTGTTGGATTGGGATATGCCCAAACACTCGGTCTATCTGTGGACCTTGCCGATGTTTCACTGCAACGGTTGGTGTTTCCCATGGGCGATGGCGGCGAATGCGGGGGTTTCGGTCTGCTTGCGCGCTGTGCGGGACGAGCCGATCTATGCCGCTTTCCGCGACGAAAAGGTTACGCATTTCTGCGGCGCGCCAATCGTTCTGAACATGCTGGCGAACGCGCCGGATCACCTCAAGGATTTCGACCACCAGATCAAAGTGATGACCGCTGGTGCTCCGCCACCTGCGGCAGTTATCGCGAATATGGAAGGGATGGGGATCGAGGTCACCCATGTCTATGGGCTGACCGAGACATACGGCCCTTCGGTTGTCTGCGCCTGGAAAGACGAGTGGAACACTAAAGATGCAGACGAACGCGCTGCGTTGAAGGTACGGCAGGGTGTTCGGTACACGGCTTTGTCCGGGCTGATGGTAGCCGACCCCGAAACGCTGGCCCCTGTGCCCGCCGATGGCGAGACCATGGGCGAGATATTCATGCAGGGCAATGTGGTGATGAAGGGGTATCTCAAAAACCCCGATGCGACCGACAAGGCGTTCAACGGCGGATGGTTCGCCTCGGGCGATCTGGGGGTAATGCACCCCGATGGCTATATTGCGCTCAAAGACCGGTCCAAAGACATCATCATCTCGGGGGGCGAGAACATTTCATCGGTCGAAGTGGAAGATATCCTGTATAAACACCCCGCCGTGATGGAGGCTGCTGTGGTCGCCCGGCCCGATGATAAATGGGGCGAGACGCCCTGTGCATTTGTCGAACTTAAGCCCGGCGCGCAGACGAGTGACGCAGACATCATAGCATTCTGTCGCGATCACATGGCCCATTTCAAAGCGCCCAAGACGGTGGTGTTCGGGCCGCTGCCCAAGACGTCGACCGGCAAGGTTCAAAAGTTCAAGCTGCGCGATCGGGCTAAAGCGCTGGGCTAAGCACCCATTCGGTCAAAGATCGACAGGTCCAGCTTCAGCATCTCGCCCATCCAGATGGCGCGATCCCGATGGTCCTCAAGATGCTGGCCGGTTTCGGGATGCGTAAAGATGGTCAATCCTTGCCGGTTCAGCATCAGCCACGGAATGACTTGATCGAAGGCGTCCGGGGCAAATGCCAATTGGCAACTCCACCGCGGATGCGGGCCAACATTTTTGGCGTGCATCCGACCTATCTCGACGGGGAACAGGCGACCTGCTTCTTGGCAAAGCTGTTCCGCGAGTGTTTGAGTATCAGCATCGAAATAGACATGGGCGTGATAGCCGGTGATCTCGGGCATAGGGGCCTCCATCCTTGCTGAGAAGACTTTATGCCACCGCGGTTCTATTTCCTACTAACGTGCGCACACAGACCCTGTGCGGTCAGTCATGCGCGTGCCGGTCCGGGTGCGCCTGTGCAAAAGCGGGCAGGTCTGCGCAGGCAGCGTCGACACTCAGGATACGGGGTAGCCCGGTCAGATCGACCTGCCAGCGACGTGCGTTGTATAGCTGAGGGATCAGACACAGATCGGCCAAACCGGGCTGTGCGCCTGTGCAGTAGGGGGATTGTTCAAAATCGCCCAAAAGGGTTTCGAACGCCAAAAGGCCGGGGCGGATGAAATGGCGCATCCAGTCGCCGGGCATATTGTCGGTATCGTGGCTCAGCGAGGTGGCGTGGCGCGCAACCGATAGGTTGCAGACCGGGTGCAGATCAACCGCGATGGATTGTGCCAAGGCCATTGCCTGTGCGCGGGCTGCGGGTTCAGCGGGCAACAGACCCAGCCCCCGCGTGTTGTCCAGATAATCTATGATCGCCAGCGATTGAGTCAGCCGCAGGCCGTCAATCTCAAGCACGGGGACCAACCCTTGCGGATTACGTGCCAGATGCGTGTCAGACTTTTGGTCACCACTGGCCAGATCGACAGAAACCGCGCGATAGGCGACCCCAGCCAAATTCAGCGCGATGCGCACGCGGTAACTGGCTGAAGAGCGCCAAAAATCATACAATATGACGCTCATCCTTACCTCCTGTCAGTCTTGGTTGTCATCCAATTCTGCCGTTTTCAAAGCCTGAGACAAGACGTCAGCGTCACCGATATGGTTGGCCAGCACCAAAACCAGCCGTGCGTTGAGCGCGTCGCTGTCTGTCTTGTCCAGCCCGTCATGCAGGGCCAGCAGGTTGGCATAAAAGTCGTCTGCATTGTCGAAATTCGGTGTGAGTATCAAGTCAGCCATCCCACTTACTCCTTTCCGGTTGCACGGCGCATCGCCTGCCGAAACGCGTTTTCTTCGAAAGTGTCCCGCCGGGCGGCCACGTGCTGGTCGGGGCGGATCAAATAGACCGCGCTGTCCGCATCCCCCAGATAGCGACGCTTTAACTCCAGCGTCAGGTCATCCTTCACGGACAATGCCAAGCGCGTGGCTTCGATACCGCCTTCTTCAAGGCGCTCAGGCGCTTCGGCGTCTATCGTCAGCAGCGTGAATTTTCCGGCCAGTTTCGGCAGCAGGAATTCGTCGCCCAAAGGCGCGTCCGGACAGGCCGAGCCCGGGCATGTGATATCTGGGCCATTCAATGCGTCCGCCGAACTGAGCGATGATCCCTTGTACGTACAGGGCGCGCTAAGACGTCCGGAATTTACCAGAGGGCGTGCGAATTCGTATTGCTCGCTCAGGTCCAGTACCGCGTCGCGCAGTAAACGCGACATTTCGGATTTGGGCGTGATGAAATCGGTTGAGCGGGTCGACATAGTGATGTTCTCATCTGCGGCCTGAACACGCTCGCGGCTATAACTATCCAGTAGCAGTTCAGGTGCTTTCCCTTCGATCACCAGTTTCAGCTTCCAGCACAGGTTGTCGGTGTCCTGAATGCCCGAATTCGCCCCGCGCGCGCCGAACGGGCTGACCTGATGGGCGCTGTCTCCGGCAAAGAGGACACGGCCATGGCGGAACCTCTCCATCCGGCGGCACTGGAATGTGTAGATCGAGACCCATTCGAGTTCGAACTCCACATCCTCGCCCAGCATCGCCTTGAGGCGAGGGATGACGTTTTCGGGGCGTTTCTCGCGCTCTTTGTCGATGTCCCATCCCAGTTGCAGGTCAATGCGCCAGACATTGTCAGGCTGTTTGTGCAGCAGCGCGGATTGACCCCGGTTGAAGGGCGGGTCGAACCAGAACCAGCGCTCGGACGGGAAATCGGCCTCCATCACCACATCGGCGATCAGGAAGTTGTCTTCGAATACCCGCCCGTCGAAATCCAGCCCCAGCATCCGGCGGGTCGGAGAATGCGCGCCATCGCACGCAATCAGCCAGTCGGCTTCGACGTTGTAGGGGCCTTCTGGCGTCTCGACCTCAAGCTTGACGTGGTCGGCATGGGTGCCGATCGCCTCGACCTTGTTGCGGCCGCGAATTTCGATCGGTGCGCCTTCGGCCTGTAAAGCGCGGACACGGTCTACCAGAATATTCTCAAGATGATATTGTTGCAGGTTCACGAAGGCGGGGTTGGCAAAGCCTTTTTCGGGCAGCAAGTCGAACTCATAGACTTTGCGGTCGTCGAAAAAGACCTTGCCCGCCTCCCATTGAACCCCGGTTTCAGCCATCGGATTGCCGCACCCCAACCGGTCGGCGATATCCAATGTGCGTTGCGAAAAACAGATCGCCCGGCTGCCAAAGCTGACTTTGTCGTTGTCGTCCAGAACAACCACCCCAACACCTTGCTGGGCCAGGTCGATGGCTGCGGTCAGGCCGACCGGACCGGCGCCAACAACGATCACTTTGTGGCGTACAGGCGTCGCAGTGTCCTGATCCGGGCTGCGCTCATAAGCATAGAGCGGTGTTTCGAAGATCTTGTTCATGGTTTCTCTCCCCGATGCGTTGACGCAACTGCTTGCCTCTGGCGAGGTTAGGCCAGAGCCCTATGGGAATGGTTCCATCGAATACGCCTGCGAAAAACGATCTGGATCAAATGCGACGGTTTGTCCTTAACCTTGCAGGGCCTCCCACATGTCCAGATCGCGTTGGGCGGTCCAGATGCGTGGCGTGTCAATGCCGCGTGCCTCGTCATAGGCACGGGCTACGTTGAAGGGCAGGCAGTGTTCATAGATCGCGTAATCCGCGAATTTCGGGTCACATTCAGCGCGCACGGCGTCCCATGCTTCTTTTAAAGAACCACCACGTGCCGCGACCTTTGCTGCAGGACGGTATGTGCTGTCGACGAAATCACGGGTGCTTTCAATAGCTGCATTCACCATCTCTTTGCCGATCAGGGCGTCTCCGCGTCCCGGAGCGATGGCGTCGACATCGAACAGGCTGATTGCATCCAAGGTATCGCCCCAATCGCCGAAATGCCCATCGCCGCAGTAGCAGGCCGAGTGGTATTCGACGATGTCGCCGGTGAACATGACGTTCTGATCGGGTACATGAATGACGATATCACCCGCCGTATGAGCGCGGCCCAGATACATCAGGTCAACCCGACGATCACCCAGATAGACCGTCATCGTATCGCTGAAGGTGGTGGTGGGCCATGTCAGGCCGGGGATGCTTTCATGCCCCTCGAACAGTCGCGGAAAGCGTTGGAATTCGCTGTCCCAATCCTCCTGCCCGCGCTCCACGACCATCGCGCGGGCCATGTCTGACATCAAGATCTGCTGTGCCCCATACGCGCTGGCGCCCAGCACACGCACGGCGTGATAGTGGGTTAGCGCAACGTGGGTGATTGGCTTGTCAGTGACCGAGCGGACGCAGTCGATGACTTTTTGTGCCAAACGCGGTGTCGCTTGGGCCTCGATAATCATGACGCTGTCATCGCCGATAATGACGCCGGAATTCGGGTCGCCTTCGGCGGTGAACGCATATAGCCCGTCACCGATTTCGGTAAATGAGGTCTTCTTCTCGGACATGTCCCCCTGGGACGCGAATGCTTTGGCCATGTTGGGTTCCTTATCGTGCGAATGGGTTTTCAAGTGCGGGCAATACTGTTCCCACGCAATTGCCAAAGCCGATCGAATAACCGTCGCCTTTTGCCGCGCCGGTAAGGGTCATGGTGTCGCCGTCTTCGATAAAGCTGCGGGTCTCGCCCGTGTCCAGCGTCAGCGGTTCCTTCCCGCCCCAGCTGAGTTCCAGTAACGAGCCGCGTTCAGGTTTCGTTGGCCCCGAGATGGTGCCTGAGCCCAGCAAATCACCAGTATTCATTGGGCAGCCCGACGTCGTGTGATGCGCCAGTTGTTGCGCGGCAGAGTAATACATCTCGCGGTAATTCGTGCGGGCGATGGTGCTTGCTGGTTTTCCGGACGGAGCCATCGTGATGGAAAGGTCGATGTCGTACAACATTGGGCCGCAATCCTTGAGGTGATCCAACAGCTCATGCTCGCGCGCGGGTGTGTCACAGCGGAAGGGCTCAAGCGCTGCCTTGGTCACGATCCACGGGCTGATCGACGTTGCCGTGGCTTTGGCCTGAAACGGTCCGAGCGGCTGGTACTCCCACGCCTGGATATCGCGCGCGGACCAATCGTTTAGCAGAACATAACCAAAGATATTGTCGTCCGCCTCTTGGACCGAGATCGGACCGTCCGATGGTGTGCCGACGATGGCACCCATCTCAAGCTCAATGTCAAAACGGCGGCTGGGCAGAAAGGCGGGACGGTCATGATCGGGCGATTTCAGCTGGCCCCAGGGACGGCGAACATCTGTCCCCGACACAACGACAGAAGAGGCGCGGCCATTATAGCCGATCGGAATGTGCAGCCAATTGGGGGGCAGCGCATTCTCTGACCCGCGGAACATGGTGCCGACATTTTGCGCGTGGTGGCGGCCTGCATAGAAGTCTGTGTACTCACTAACCGCGAAGGGCATATGCAATACGGCGTTGCTCTGCGCCACAAGCAGGGGCTCAACTCTGTCTTGCTCTTCTGATCCCGCGGCCAAAAGGCTGGTCAGGCGCGCGCGAAGGGCGGCCCAGACGGCGGGTCCTTGCTCCATCAATGGGTTCCAGAAGGGCAGGTCGAACAGGGGTTCGTCAATCAGGTTAATCAAACCTTCGGCCTCGGCGCTGGTGATGTCGAAAATCATGTCCCCGATTGCAACGCCACAGCGCGGCTCGGCACCTTCTGTCGCGAAAACACCATAAGGTAAGTTGTTCAGCGGAAAGGGGTGGGTCGCGTTATTGGCCGAGGCGATCCAGGATTTCAAAAGGGTCATTGGCGTTCCTTGTCGTCTTTATCGGCGCGACTCGTGACGGGGCGCGCCGTTTGTGCCTGTTTCTGTTGATCAGTCGCTCAAGTCGGTTCCGCCGGATGAGCCGTCCTGCCGGTGGCCGGGCATTGGATTGTGGTTGTAGTGGTCCCGCTTGCCGTTCCAGCGCGCACGCCGACTCCAAAGAAACAAGCATACAAAGCCCAGGAACACAGCAACTACTATGTAACCAGCATCCATCACTTTTTCCCTGGCGTTCCGTCGAACTTTTTCTCAAGAGAGGTCCAACAGTCAATGTAGTCGTCCTGCAGGGGCGCTTCGTTTGCGGCAAACGGGGTCAGGTGCTGCGGAAAGCGGGTTTCGAACATGAAGGACATCGTATTGTCCAGCTTGTCCGGCCCGAGGTTTGCATTCGACGCTTTGTCAAAGGCTTCGCGGTCCGGCCCGTGTGGCAGCATCATGTTGTGCAGGCTCATCCCGCCGGGAACAAAGCCCTGCGGTTTGGCGTCGTATTGGCCGTAAATATTGCCCATTAGCTCGGACATGATGTTCTTGTGATACCAGGGAGGACGGAAGGTGTCCTCGGCCACCATCCAACGCTCGCGGAACAGGACAAAGTCGATATTGGCCGTCCCCGGCTGACCTGATGGGGCCGTCAGCACGGTAAAGATCGACGGGTCGGGGTGATCAAACAGGATCGCGCCGACCGGGCAATAGGTGCGCAGGTCGTATTTGTAGGGCGCGTAATTGCCATGCCATGCGACCACGTCCAACGGACTTTGGTCGATTTGCGTTTTATGGAACTGCCCGCACCATTTGACTGTGACGGTCGAGGGCACTTCTCGGTCTTCAAACGCCGCGACCGGGGCCTTGAAGTCACGCGGGTTGGCCATGCAGTTGGCGCCGATGGGGCCACGTCCCGGAAGTTCGAATTTCTGCCCGTAGTTTTCGCATACAAAGCCGCGCGCAGGACCGTCCAGAACTTCTACGCGATACACAAGTCCGCGCGGTAGAATGGCGATCTCTTTGGGTTCCAAATCAATGACCCCCAGCTCAGTTGCGAAACGCAGGCGGCCTTCCTGTGGCACCACCAGCAGTTCGGAATCGGCCGAGAAGAAATACTCGTCCACCATGGAATCTGTGACCAGATAGATGTGGCTGGCCATGCCCACTTGCGTGTTTACGTCGCCCGCCGTGGTCATGGTGCGCATGCCTGACAGCCATGTCAGGCCCTCGTCGGAATGCGGTACTGCATCCCAGCGATACTGCCCCAGGCTGATCACATCGGGATCAACGCAAGGGGCAGATTTCCACAGTGGCAGATCGACCTTCTCATACCTGTGTGAATGCTTGACCGAAGGCCGGATGCGATAGCACCACGTCCGTTCGGGCGGGTTCGCAGTAAAGGCCGTTCCGCTCAGCTGTTCACCATAAAGGCCGTAGTTGCAGCGTTGTGGGCTGTTCATGCCTTGTGGCAACGCGCCGGGCAGGGCCTCGGTTTCAAAGTCGTTCCCGAAGCCGGGCATATAGCCTGCATGTGTGCCAATGGTGCTGCTGGCTTGGGTCATCTGGTGTGGATCAGTCGGACGGTTCATCCTGTACTCCTCCTCATTGCTGCTTGTGAAATAATAGTTGTTTTTGTAACTAACAAGCATGACCGACACTGACCCCGCAAAAAATGATGCCTTTGATCTGCAGGATTTCCTTCCTTATCTGCTGAACAGAGCGGCCGAGGAGTGCTCGTTGGAGTTTCAACGGGTCTACAAAGAACGGTACGGGATGCTTCGCACCGAATGGCGGGTGTTGTTTCATTTGGGTAATTACGGTGAGATGACAGCCAAAGAAATTGGTGAACGGGCTCGCATTCACAAAACCAAGATCAGTCGCGCCGTCAGCAAGCTTGAGCAACGGCGATACTTAACGCGTACGCCCAGCCAGAACGACCGCCGGGTCGAGCATCTGACGCTGACCTCAGCGGGGCAGTCGGTTTACCGGGACCTGCGCGAGGTCGCCAAGCGATACGACGCCAGATTGGTGAACATGATAGGGCTAGATGACGCCTCTCAGCTCCGCGGGATGTTGAGAAAGCTGGCGGATATGGGGTGACCTCTGGTAATTGTCGTCCATTGCCCCCAGATGACGTGCAGAGCGGACATAGGATAACAATAAATGACAGCCCCGGACCCCAACGCGGCGAAATCAACCGATTTGATCAACTGGATAGTGACACGCGGCCTCGAGGGCGCGGACAAGGAAGAATTGCTGGATGGGTATTGTACCCGTCTGGTCGAACTTGGCGTGCCATTGATGCGGTTTCACGCGGCCCAATCGGCCCTGCACCCTGTCTATGGCGGTACTGGCTATAGCTGGTATCAGGGACGAGGTGGAGACTATCAAAAATTCAAGTATTCCGAAGATGTCAGCGAAGATTGGCAGAACAGTCCTTTGTTCGCGATCCTCAATGACGACATCGACTTTGTGCATGAACGCATCGTCGATCAGAACGAACCCAGCAAATACCCTCTGATCAATGAGCTTCGAGAGGTTGGTGCAACTGATTACTATGCCACCAGCGTGGCTTTTGACGTGCCAACGCACAACATGCCGCCCGATGCCAAAAAGGCGGTGGACGGGGTGCTTTTATCCTGGACTTCGAACGCGCCGGAAGGATTTCGAGACAGCGATCTGGAACTGATTCACACCGCGTTGCCTCATCTTGGGTTGGCGCTGAAATCGGCTTCGAATGCACGAGTCTCCAAAGATCTTATGCGTGTGTATCTGGGCCGCGATGCCGGTCGCCGTGTGCTGTCCGGCGAGATTCGACGCGGGTCATTGCAGCAAATCGATGCAGTGATTTGGAATTTCGACCTTGAAGGGTTCACCAGCCTGTCAGAAGAGCTGCCGGGAAACGAGATCATCGACATGCTTAATGATTACCTCGCGGTTGCGGTGGGCGTGGTGCATGACAACGACGGAAATATCCTGAAGTTCATGGGCGACGGGTTGATGGCCATGTTTGATGTTGGCGATATTGACGCGGACGCGCGGGCTGCGCTTAAGGCTGTGCCGATGCTGCAATCCCGGATCGAAGAGTTGAATGCCGCGCGCGAAGCAGATGGTTTGCCGGTGGCCAATTACACGCTGGCCCTGCATTCCGGCGAAATTCTCTATGGCAATATCGGGTCGGAAAGCCGGTTGGATTTCACTGTCATTGGTCCGGCGGTGAACCAGACTGCGCGTATTGCCGGGATGCATCGGTCTTTGGGTCAGCGCATTTTGATCTCGGATGACGTGGCTCGGGCTGCTCAGCCTTGCGGCAAGGAATTGATCTCGGTCGGGCGCTACATGCTGCGTGGCGTGCCCGAACCGAAAGAGCTGTTTACGGTCTACCGGCCAGGAGATTAGGCGTCGGCTGCGAGCGCACTGCAGCCGGTTCCGTTTAACATCAGAAAATTGCAACTGACGAAAGGCTGTCAATGAAGGCGCCGATCCAGTTGATCTGCTGGCGTGATAGCGAACGTCTCTTGAATGATTAGCGACGCATTCGATTATTGAAAACGGCTATCATCGAATTTCTCAATCGAGACACGTCTTCGTCTACTGAAGCGGATGGGTCGCATTCGAATGGCGGCAGAACCTCGACCCGGATCGTTCCACTTTTTGGGAGGTGTTTGCCGCGTGGCAACAGGCGGTCGGAATCGTGGATGACTATGGGTCGGATTGTCCGGCCCGTGTTGCGCGCGGCCAATACGGCTCCCGCCTTGAACGTGCCAAGACTTTCGGACCGGGTGCGTGTGCCCTCGGGGAAAAGCACGACAGAGCAGCGTGTGGGCATTGCTTGGATAGCAGCGGTAAGTGTTTCAAGCGCTACACTGCCGCTCTTGCGGTCAACCTCAACAAGCCCGGCGCCCTTGAACCCACGGCGTAAAAGGGCCGCGTCGCAGAGCTCTTTCTTAGCGGCAAAGGTGATCCACTTGGCCTCTGGCAGAGCATCCATAAGGGCGAAGCCATCCAGATGGCTGCGGTGGTTGATCACAATGATGCTGCCGGTGTCGGCGGATAACATTGCCTCTTCTGCCTGTGTCATCTCGGTCCGGATGCTCAGCAACCATAAAAGCCGCGAACAAGCACGTTTGACCAGCCGCCAGTACCAGCCGCGAAAGCCCCGCCGTTTACTGCAGAGTAAGGGCACAAACGCAACGAAAAGGAAATAAAACGGGCCCAGCAGGAACAGCGCCATGCGCTTGATGATGCGTACGCCGGTTGAGTCTATTGCCGCAAGTGCGGCTCGTTCTTCCGGACGTTGGAGTGACATGGATTCCGTTGCAAGTGTTGCTGTCCTGGGGATGGCCACAAGGGTCCTTCGTCTGGCTTTCGCTGCCTGCCCTCTGGGCGCGTGGCCTGACAAACACCCAGCGCACTGCCTCTATGGGGCAATGGCGAAGACACATCAACAAAAAGTCGCGCACAGACTAGACTTCAATGATTGGTTCGGACTTGAAAAGCGGATACTTCGCCGGGCGCGAATGTCCAGAAGCACAGTTTGTGACAGTTCGACCCGAGGGCTTGGGCGGCAGAAAACTCCGCAAATTTGACTTGCGAGAGGGACCTAAAAGTCGATCTCGACGCCCGGCAGGTTCAGCTCTTTCATCATGTCTCGCAGTTCCTGACGGGCCGCGATGTTCGAGATGTTGAGCTGTTTGACCCCGATATCCTTGAGGTCCAGCAAAGTCAGGCCGCGTGGGAAAAGTTCGCGAAAGACGACCCGCTCGGAAAAGCCCGAGGCCACGCGGAAGCCGATGCGTTGTGACAGCATCTCGATCGCGCGCTGCATTTTTTCCTTGTTGACCATACGCTGGGTTCCGACACGGTTTCTTACGACGACCCAGTCAATGGGCTTCAATCCGGCCTGTGCCCGCAACTGGCGCGCGTTCCAGACCATCTCGGAATAGACCGAAGGACCAAGGATTTTCTCGCCTTTCGAGTCAATGCGGGCCAGCAAGTCAAAGTCGATGAAACTGTCGTTCAGCGGTGTGATCAGCGTATCGGCCAGCGAATGTGCAACCTGGCTGAGACGGGTGTGCGAGCCTGGGCAGTCGATCAGGATGAAGTCACTGTCGCTTTCCAGTTCTGCCACGGCGGCCGAAAGGCGGTGGTCATAAATGTTCTCGCCCGGTTTCAGCTTGGTCGCGTCAATCTCGGGCAGGTCATGATGGCGGGGGCTGGGAAGAGACAGGTCCGAGTTTTTCAGGAAATTGGCACGGTTTTCGAAGTACCGGCCAAGGCTGCGTTGGCGCAAATCCAGATCCAGAGTGCTGACCTTGTGACCCAGCCGCGCCAGCGCAGTGGCCACATGCATCGAGACGGTCGATTTGCCCGCGCCGCCCTTCTCGTTCCCCACTACGATAATGTGTGCCATGCCTGTATTCCCAAGTCCCGCCGTGTTTGACCACACGTTGTTAAACACCACTATATGTTGTGGAAACGTGGAAGGGAAGAACCCGAAACGCCATTCTGAAAGCCTGTTGCGAATTCACAGACCCAAGAATGGACGTGTTGCTTGCCAGTGTGGCACCCTTGTTTCACTGTGGGCCTGAGGCGGCAGCGGGAAGGGCTTGAGATGGAACAGATATTCCTGAATGTGCTCAATGTGGTGCTGCCTGTACTTATCTGCGCGGGGATCGGTTACGTTTTGGCCATCACTCGGGCGCCTTTCGACAACACAGTTGTTGGCGGGATCGTTTCTCGGGTCGGGTATCCGACGCTGATTATCTCGCATCTGTCGACAACGAATATTGCCGTTGGCACATTTGTCGACGTCATGGCTGCCGCGGCTCTGGCGATTGCGGGCTTCGGCATTTTGGGATTGGTCGCGCTTAGGGCAATGCAGTTGCCGGTGCGGGCATTTCTGACTCCGTTGATGCATGGGAATGTCGGGAATATCGGTCTGCCGATTACTCTGCTGGCGCTGGGCGATGCCGGGATGGCCTACACGATGGCGTTCGTGGTCGTCGTGTTGATCAGTGTCTTTACCGTAGGTATGTGGATACCGGCCGGAGCGTTCTCGGCCAAAAAGCTGGTAACCTCGCCTATTATCTACGCTGTAGCTATTTCGCTGGGCCTGATGGCGACTGGGTACAGCTTGCCTGCACCCGTGGCCAAATCGTTCGACATCCTGGGCGGCCTTTCGATCCCACTTATGCTTTTGACGCTGGGCCACACGCTGGCTGGTCTACGCGTTCAAAGCTTGGGCCGGTCAGTGCTTCTGACCATGCTGCACCTTGGGATGGCGGTACTTATTGCCTCAGTTTTGGTTTGGACCAACGGGTTCACGGGGGCTGAACGTGGGGCGGTCATCCTGTGTTGTCTGATGCCGTCATCGGTCGCAACTTATCTGTTCATTGATCAGCACATGCCCGAATACGGACCGGACGTTGCGGGGTTCATTCTGGTTTCGACATTGGCAACCATTCTCGTTTTACCGTTGGCGTTGTCTTATTGGATCTGACCTTATGTTGAAGGATGAATTCTGCTAAGATTCTGATGTGTCGGGTAAATACCCGGCGGATACGAGGGCTTGGCGATGTCGGATGCGAAATCACCTCAGCACAAAGCGCGTGTTGTTTTGGCAATGACGGCGATTTGTATGATGGTGGTTGGTTTCAATACGACGGCTGTTGCCACGATCCTGCCCAACCTCAAAGCCGAGTTTGACCTTACTCCCGCAGAGCTTCAATGGGTGATGGCAACCTATACCGTCGCTAGTGCTTCGCTTGTTACAATTGTTAGCCGACTGGGCGATATAACGGGCAAAATGGGCGTGTTCTTCTTTGGAATGATGATGTTTGCCCTTGGTTCAGCGACTGTAATGTTTGCGCATGGCGGCGCGATGCTGCTGAGTGGACGCGCCGCGCAAGGGGCAGGGGCAGCGGCTTTGTTCGGAACGTCTCTGTCCTTGCTGACGGCTGCAACGCCCGAAGATCGGAGGGCAAGCGTCACCGGGGCCTGGGGCGCAATTGTAGGGTTGGCGATTGGCGTGGGCCCTATCTTGGGTGGGGCATTTGCTCATTACATCAGCTGGAGAGCCGTTTTTGCCACCGACCTGATCTTGCTGGCTGGCGCTTTTACCATAGGTCTAACGGTCAGCAGGCGGGGCTATGTACCCGACACGCGGCTTGCGGGCGCAAGATTTGACTACGTTGGCGCAAGCGCTGTTCTGTTGTTTCTTGGGCCGTTGTCTTTTGCACTCAGCAATGGCGAAAGCGCTGGATGGGATACGCCTTCGACATTGGTGCCGCTGGCGGTCTCCGCATTCGCAATGGTTTGTATTGTCATCGCTTCGCGCCGCAGCCAAGACCCTCTGATCGAACTGCGATATTTTCGCCATCCGCGTTACTTCATGGCTGCGGCTGGCATGTTTTTGACCGGGTTTACCCTGTTCGGTTTTTTTGTCTATTTCAACACGTTCGTCCAGTCACCCGATGCCTTCGAATATTCGTCGGTCGAGGCCGGGTTGGCGATCATGCCGCTTAGTCTAAGCATGTTTGTCATCTCGGTCACCGCGCCGCGTTTCCTCGCGCCCTACAGTTTCCAATGGCCTGTTGCGATAGGGTTGGGGTTGATGGCGGTTGGGTTCCTTTCGCTGACCGCAACTACGAATACAACACAATACGCCGAGATTTGGTGGAAACTTATGATTGTCGGCATTGGTCTGGGTATCTGTTTTTCACTGCTGCCTCGCCTTGGGTTGCGCCTGCTACCCGAAAAGCACGTGGGGCAAGGGTCCGGTGTGATCAATGCGTGTTTGTATTTCGGCGCTACGCTTGGTGCCGTCGTTTGTGGCCTTGCCGAGGCTCTTACTACCCGTAAGGGACTGTCAGAAGTAATCAATGCCTTGCCTGTCGGATCGGCCCCGCGCGAGGATCTGGCACATGCGCTCACCCATGGCTCACCCAGTCAGATTCAGCAGATTCTGGCGGATCTGAAGCCAAATGCCGGAAGCGCGCTGGCCCAGGCCCTTCGGGATCTTCAGGACAATGCCTTTGACAGCGCCATGGTCTTTACGGCGATGGCAGCCTTGTTGGGGATGGCGTTGGCGCTGCTATTGCTGCGTGGACCAATTCCACCACTGCACAGCGCTGCCGATCTGACAGCCAATTAGACTAGAGCCACTAGCGTCGAGGAGCACCCAAGTGGGATGGTCACTTGGGAAATAGGGATCAAATTAGGATGTAAGCATTGGCTGTTGAAGGCATTTCCCCTACTGTTAGCTTTCCCGAAATTGGGACTGTAGAAAACCCCGCTGTTTTCTATGACGGGCGGACTGTATTTTTGTCTTACGAAATTGCACCGGTGTCGGGCGGTGGGGTCGCGATACTGAAATTTGATGATGTTATCGAATTTCGGATAGACCCAATGACTGTCGAAGGTTTGCGGGCCGCCGAGTTCCCCGTCAAACCATGGGACTTTCAAGAGGTCACGGGATCAGAAAAAACCGAACGCTGGAAGGCTTTGAAACCCCGCTTTTGGACGATCTCCTTCAACGATGAAACGATAGAGGTCGTCTTCAAGCAAGTTGAACTGATTAACCGAACACGTGAAGCCACAGCTCCTGATGCGGCTTTGAGGGAGCTGCTCGCATCGAACAAGGCGGATCGATTCCAACCGTAGCCAGCGCCACATGCCGCTGAGAAGACAAACAAAAAGGCCGCCCGTTGGGACGGCCTTTCGGATCTGAAATGGATCTGGCTTAGAAGCCCAGACCTTCGTATTTCTTCTTGAACTTCGACACGCGGCCGCCGGCGTCCATCAGGCGCGACGAACCACCGGTCCACGCGGGGTGCGAGGAGGGGTCGATTTCCAAGGCCAGCTGGTCGCCTTCGGCGCCCCAGGTGGATTTCATCTGAACCACGGTGCCATCGGTCATTTTGACGTTGATGACGTGATAATCGGGATGGATGTCTTTTTTCATCTTTCCGCTCCTTACGCCTCGGCGCCAGCCTTGGGCTTGTAGTTGGTGACTTCGGCGATACGCGCGGATTTACCACGGCGCGAGCGCAGATAGTACAGTTTGGCGCGACGGACGCGGCCACGGCGGACAACGGTGATGCTGTCGATGTTGGTCGAATGCAGCGGGAACACACGCTCCACGCCTTCGCCGAACGAGATTTTGCGGACGGTGAACGAACCGGCGATGCCGCTGCCACCTTTGCGCGCGATGCAGACGCCTTCGTAGTTCTGCACACGGGTACGCGACCCTTCGGTCACTTTAAAGCCGACACGGATAGTGTCACCGGCTTTGAAATCGGGGATGTCTTTCCCCAGGGCGGCAATCTGTTCCGCCTCAAGCTGTGCGATCAGGTCCATCGCATTCACTCCTATCTGCTCGTGGTTGGTCCACGAAGTTTGGGCACGGGCTGAGAGCTCTTGGTCTTCACCGGGTCCTGCATGCAGCCCGCCAGAGGTCAGATCGAATGTTCCTTAGTCTAGTTTGTTCCGCCGCGCCTTGGCCGAAGAAAGCCGGGCGTCACGACATGGAGCAAACCAAAACACCGGAGTCGCATGACGCGGCACCGGATTGCGGTCGTTTAAGGGCATTATGTGCAGGGATCAAGCCTAAAGTGTCAGGAAACGGTGGGATTCCGCCGCCTCGAAACAGCATCGTTGCTTTGATCCGTCGATCAGGCATTCTGAGGGCAATTACAAGAGCAGTCATTTCAAACAGGAACAGATCATGCGCACCGCATTGATGCTTGCTGTCGCGGCTTTTGCCATCCTGTCCTGCGGTCGCAGCAGCCCGCCGCCGCAACAGGTCGAGGCCAACGCGTTTCTGGACACGACCTCACCTTCGGTGATTTTCCCGGCTTTTGGCGATGCTGATCCGCACCCGTGGGAGGGGCGCCATCCGGGCCATTATCCTGTGCACGGGCTGGACGTGTCACGCTGGCAGGGGCCGATTGACTGGCACAAGGCCAAGGCATCGGGGGTTAGCTTTGTTTTCATCAAGGCGACCGAAGGTGGTGACGTTGCCGATCCGATGTTTGCAAGCCACAGCAGAGGAGCAAAGGCCGCCGGGGTGCCTTGGGGGGCATATCACTATTACTATTTCTGCCGCCCAGCGCGCGAGCAGGCGCGGTGGTTTATCCAGAATGTTCCCAAAGGATCGGACCTTCCGCATGTTCTGGATATGGAATGGACGCCCCATTCCAAGACCTGCACTCTGCGCCCAAACGGTGCGACCGTTCGTGCCGAAGCTCAACGGTTTCTCGATATTCTCGAACGTCATTACGGGCGGCGGCCGATTGTCTACACGACTGTGGACTTTTATGCTGACACAGACATCGGGCGCCTGCCCAAGACAGAGTTCTGGCTGAGGTCCGTCGCCGGGCATCCAAGGAACGTTTATCCCAATGCGATTTGGCGGTTCTGGCAATACACGGGCACGGGGCTTGTGCCCGGTGTGCAGGGACCAGTGGACATCAACACCTTCAACGGCCCGCCCGAGATCTGGGCGCGGTGGAAGAACGGCTAGCCTTCGGACTTGGCTTTGGAGTAGGCGTCCCACAAGTCGGGGCGGCGTTCCTGTGTGATCCGCTCGGACATCTCATGCCGCCAGCTGGCAATGCGCCCGTGATGGCCCGACATCAGAATGTCCGGGATCGGGCGACCCTTCCATTCGGCGGGGCGTGTGTATTGCGGGTGTTCCAGCAGGCCCGAGGAAAAGCTCTCTTCCTCAGCCGAGGCCTGATTGCCCAATACGCCGGGGATCAGCCGCACAGTCGCGTCGATCAGAGCCTGCGCAGCAATCTCACCGCCGGTCATGACGAAATCACCCAAGGAGACCTCTTGCACGCCGTAATGTTCCAACACCCGCTCATCGACGCCTTCGAACCGACCACATAGCAGGGTCATACCGTCACAGCGCGCCAGATTTTGCATCATGCGCTGATCCATCCTTCGGCCACGCGGGCTAAGGTAGATCAGCGGCCAGTTACCCCGCACCCCCGCCATCGTGTGTTCAATCGCCTCGCCCAGTACATCGGCGCGCAACACCATGCCCGCGCCGCCGCCGGCGGGCGTGTCATCCACATTGCGGTGCTTGCCGACGCCGAACTGGCGCAGATCGACGGTTTCCAACTGCCACAGGCCCTCTTGCAGTGCCTTACCCGTCAGGCTTTCGCCCAACACACCGGGAAAAGCTGAAGGGAACAGAGTGATGATCTTAGCCTTCCACACCCCGTGCAGGTCGGGCGTTGGGGTCAGCAGCTCACGCGGTTTCAGGGTCGGACGGATCGCCTTGCGCCCATGAGATTTTGACGGTTTTTCGGTCATGTCGCACCCATCAGCGCCTGCTGCGCCCGTTCAACTACGGCGGCCTTTTGCGCGACCAAGGCGGCTTCGTCCAGACGTGATCTGTTCAGGTCCAGCAATTCGGCCAAAACGTCCTCGGGCAGTCGAGTGTTCGATTTGGAGGGCGGAACCAGCTGTTGCGCCTTGTCATGGGGCAAGTCCAGATACTCGGCAAAAGGCGTACCTGGTCCGAACTGGCGCAATTGCAGCTCCTCCAGCCAGTCCGTGGTCACGGTGACGGTTGGCAGCTTGTCACGAATCTGGTTCACGGTCTCTTGCAACGCGGGCAAATGGTCGATGCTGTCGCGGAATGTATCGAAATCCTGCACCTGCCGCATTCGCTGCAAATCATGGGCCCAAAGGCTGCGCAGCCAACTGCCCCGCTGACGCAAAGACAGGTAAAGCGTGATTTCGACCTCCTGCCCTGAAAACCTCTGGTGGATCGAATCCACGAGACAGGCGGCCAGATCGGGGGCTGCGGCGTAGCCCTGTTCCAGATTGCGACTGGGGCGGAGGCCCGCGAAGTTTTCCTCGCTGAGGATCATCCCGCGCTTTTCCCCGAAATCCAGCGTGTCGAGGAAGTCGCGCATCTGGCTGCCGAACTCGGACAAGGTGCCGACGGTGCCATAAACGGAATGGTTGGTCGCTGCCCGCGACAGGCCCGAGTTGCGCGTTCGATAGGGCAGGACCAACGCGAAATGGGGCCAGATCAACTCGCGATTTTCATAAAGGAAAGACTGTGCCGCAGTGGTGCCTGTTTTGTGCAGGCCCAGATGCAGCAGGACGCGGCGCATCAGATCAGCCCTTCGGGCGGGTCGGCGATGATGCGGCCTTGATCCAGATCGACCGTGGGGACGGCCTCAAGCGTGAAGGGCAGCAGAACGGTGGCCTTTAGCCCCGGCCCGTGCAGTTCCAGCAGGTCCGCCGCGCCGTGGTTTTGCACCGATTTTACCCGGCCCAGCAGGGTGCCGCCGGTGTCATAGACCTCAAGCCCGATCAGGTCGGTGTGATAGAATTCATCATCGGGCAACGAGGGCAGTTGATCACGCCGCGCAAACAGACGCAGACCTTTCAGCGCGTCCGCCTGTTCTTTGGTTTCAACTCCGCCCAGACGCGCCGCAAAACCATTCTTGATCGACCGGGTCAGGACCAGCGGATAGCGTTCGCCGCCAGCCTCATCGGTCAGCGGGGAATAGGCTTCGATATCCTCGGGGATGGCGCAATAGCTTTTCAGCCGCACCTCACCGCGCACGCCATATGATCCCGCAATGCTGCCGACGCAGATCAGATCACTCATTTGCCCCATCCGTCACACAAAACCCGTCATCCCATTGTCCGATCCCTTCGCACGCCTCGCGCTGGTTCGAGCGTTCGAAGAACACGCCGACAATAAAGGCGATCATCAGCAGGATGGGAAGGCGTAATAACCCGAACATGCGCCTATCGCACCTCGAGGGGCAGGTTGTCGTCGCGGTTTTCCCAACCGACCTGTTCCAGCTCGGGCGTGTCCGATGGCGTTTCCGGCCAGCCGACGCAGAAATAGCCGATCAGCCGCCAATCCTCGGGTACGTCCAAATCACGCGCCATCTGGTCTGGGTCCAGAATGGACACCCAACCCAACCCCAGCCCCTCGGCCCGCAAGGCCAGCCAGAACAGGGTGATGGCCGAAACCACCGAATAGCGCCGCATCTCGGGCATCGTGCCTGCGCCCAGACCTTGCCCCTTGTCGGTGGCATCGTCGCAAAACACGGCCAGATGCACCGGGGCCTCTTGCATCCCCGACAGTTTCAGGCGGCTGTAAAGCTGCGCCTTTTCGCCGGAATATCCCTCCAACGCCTGCGCATTGGCGGTTTGAAAATTTCGCAGCGCCGCGTCGCGCGCGGGCTGGCTTTCGACGCGGATCACGCGCCAGGGTTCGCTCAACCCCACCGAAGGGGCCAGCCGAAACGCGTCGAGGCAGCGCGTCAGCACTGCCTCGTCAATCGCGTCGGTGCGGAACCGACGCACATCGCGCCGGAGCCGCAGCAACAGGTCAAACTGCGCGCGAAAATCGTCAGTGAAAGTCTGATCCCGCACGCGCTTGCCTGCTTACTCTTCCGCAGCCGCTTCTTCAGCCGGTACAGCCGCAGCTTCTGCCGCCTCAGCAGCCTTGGCCGCTTTTTCTTCGGCGCGCTCCTGGGCTTTCTTGCCCGGGGTACCCTTGTTGGGGTTGTTGCGCTCGGCTTTGTCGCGGGCGCCTGCTGCTTCGAGCATACGTGCGATCCGGTCGGTGGGTTGAGCACCCTGGTCCAGCCAGTACTGGATGCGCTCCATGTTCATTTTCACGCGCTCTTCGCTGTCTTTGGGCAGCAGCGGGTTGTAGGTACCCAGTTTCTCGATGAAACGGCCATCGCGGGGCATACGGCTGTCAGCCGCAACGATGCGATAGAAGGGACGCTTTTTCGAGCCGCCGCGGGCGAGACGAATTTTCATTGCCATGGTTGTATCTCCTTAAGATGGCGTGACCGGTCACGGACCGGGTATTCTTATTGGTGGAAACGACGGGTCATTCCTGATGTTTCCGGTGGTGTCGGATGACTTCCTGAATGATGAAATTCAGGAAAGCCTTGGCGAAGTCGGGGTCCAGATCGGCCTCTTTCGCCAGGTCTTCGAGCCGAGTGATCTGCGCAGCTTCGCGCGTGGGATCGGACGGGGGAAGGTCGTGTTCGGCCTTTAGCTTGCCAACGGCCTGCGTGTGCTTGAACCGCTCGCCCAGCGTATAGACAAGGATCGCGTCCAGCCGGTCGATACTTTCGCGATGCTCTTTCAGCAGCGCGGCAGCTTGTGCCACGGGGTCGGTCATTGGGCGGTCCTCTCAGCCGTCAAAGCAGGGTCGGAAATGTCGAGCTTCGGGTGGCGCCAGACCTGACAGGGCGTGCCAACGACTTCGCCTTCACGCTCATAAGTGGCACCAAGCCGTTTCGCCAGCGCGCGCGAGCGGTCGTTGTCATGGGCAATATACGAGATCGGAGCGTTCACACCGTTGTGGCGCGCAGCATAGGCGCGGGCGGCAGATGCAGCCTCGAACGCGATCCCTTTGCCTTCGAACCCACCCAGAACGACCCAGCCGAGTTCGGGTTCATCCCAGCCAGGCGCGTTAATGATGCCAGTCCAGCCTGCAAACGCATTGCTGGCTTTGTCGACAATATGCCAGCCGCCATAGCCCAGAACCGCCCAGTGACCGAACCGGCCCATGAACGAGCGCCAAGTTTCCAACGCCGTCTTCGGCCCACCGACCATATGGCTGCGCTCTGTTTCAAAGAACGCTGTCATGGCGGGCAGGTCATCAGCCTGCGGCGCACGCAGGATCAGGTTTTCCGTCTCGACAGTCGGGATCGTGTAGGAGGTCATGCGTAAGCCTCCATCCCGCCATTCACCAGATCGGCAGGGGCAGGGTGCCGCCAGACCTGCATCGCGCCAAAGGCTGGGTGTTCATAGGTGTAGTCAAACTTGGCGCCCAACCGGTCTGCGACGGCTTTGCTGGCGATGTTTTCCGGGTCAATCATGGAAACGGCTGTTTGCCATCCCAACACATCATAGGCATGGGACCGAGCAGCCAGCGCTGCCTCGGTGGCATAACCCTTGCCGGTGGCGTCGTTCATCAAGGTCCAGCCGATTTCGGGTTCTGGCCAACTATGCGGAAACCACAGGCCAACGTGACCGACATATCTGCCCGTCTCTTTTTCTTCGACACCCCAGAACCCGTAGCCACGTATGACCCAATGCCCCAAAAGCTGAGCCATCAAGCGCCAGGTTTCATCCGGCCGCTTCGGTCCGCCCAGAAATTTCGACGCATCCGATGCGAAAAATTCCGCTTCGGCGTCGAAATCAGCCTCGGACGGTGCGCGCAATATAAGGCGCTCAGTCTCTAGCTTGGGGATATGAAGGGTAGGGGTTGTCACGTCATCGGTCTCTAGGCTGCGGGGCATTCATCCAGACCAAAGACAAACGCACTGCGCGCGCCGCCCGGAATCTGCTCGACATCATCGCTGAGGATGGCCACGTCGCGGCAGCCTGTCACACGCCGCAGCTCGGTGTCGGCCAGCGCGAACAGCTTGCCATATCCGATGCTGCTACCGGTTTCGGTAAAGTTGACCTCAGCCTCGTGGGCCCGAGCGGTTACGTCTGCAGGGATGCCGCTTAGCACGGTGCGATACTCGCCCCGTACAGGACCATCCGGAGCAGTGTCCAGATCAATGGTTACAAGATCTCCGCAGCCGGCAAGTGCGACACAGGCGATCAAGGGAATGTATTTCATAGTGCGGCTCATTTTTTCTTCCCAAACCCGCTAAGCCCCGGAGGCAGGGCCATGCCGCCACCCATTCCGGGCATGCCACCGGGCATCTTGCCACCCATCGCCTTGGCTGCAGCCTCAAGCGCCTTGGGGTCCATGCCTGCGGCCATGTCCTCGGGCGAGGGGCCGCCTTTGCCGAACATGCCCTTCATGGCCTGTTTCAGCATCTTGCCTTTGCCCATCTTGCCCATCTTCTTCATCATGTCCGACATCTGCCGGTGCATCTTGAGCAGCTTGTTGAGGTCGCTGACCTCCATCCCTGACCCGGCGGCAATCCGTTTCTTGCGGCTGGCCTGCAACAGTTGAGGGTTGGCGCGTTCGCGCTTGGTCATCGACTGGATCATGGCGATCTGCTGGCGCAGGATCTTGTCGTCCAAACCGGCCTGATCCATCTGCTTGGCCATTTTGCCCATGCCGGGCATCATGCCCATCATGCCCTGCATACCGCCCATCTGGATCATCTGTTCCAGCTGCATTTTCAGGTCGTTCATGTTGAACTGACCTTTGACCATGCGCTTCATCATGCGCTCGGTCTGTTCGATCTCCATCGTTTCCTGGGCCTTTTCGACCAGGGCAACGATATCGCCCATGCCCAGAATACGTCCCGCAATCCGGTCCGGCTCGAAGGTTTCAAGCGCGTCCATCTTCTCGCCCAGACCGACAAAGCGGATGGGCTTGCCGGTAACGGCGCGCATCGACAGCGCAGCACCGCCGCGCCCGTCGCCGTCCATCCGGGTCAGGACCACGCCCGAGATGCCGACCTTGGCGTCGAACTCTTCGGCGACCTCAACGGCGACCTGACCGGTCAGGCCGTCGACGACCAGCAGGGTTTCACGCGGGTCAACCGCGTTGCGGACCTGCTCGACCTCGTCCATCAGGACTTCGTCGATATGCAGACGACCCGCCGTGTCGAGCATATAGACGTCATAGCCACCCAGCGTCGCCTGCTGTTTGGCGCGTTTGGCGATGTCGACGGGTTTCTGACCGGGCACAATCGGCAGTGTGTCGACGCCAACCTGAGTGCCCAGAACGGCCAGCTGATCCATCGCCGCCGGGCGATAGACGTCGAGCGAAGCCATGAGGACTTTCTTGCCCTCTTTCTCTTTCAGCCGTTTCGCCAGCTTACCCGTTGTGGTGGTCTTACCCGAGCCCTGCAGACCGACCATCAGGATCGGGGCAGGCGGGTTGTCGATCTTCAGCTTGCCGGGGTCTTCCTCGCCACGCAGGGTATCGACCAGCGCGTCATGTACGATCTTGACGACCTGCTGGCCGGGAGTGATCGACTTGGTGACGGCCTGACCGGTCGCCTGTTCCTGAACCTTCTTGACGAAGGCGCGCGCCACCGGCAGCGAGACGTCGGCTTCAAGCAGGGCAACGCGGACTTCGCGCAAAGCTGTCTTGACGTCTTCCTCGGATAGCGCGCCTTGTTTGGTCAGCCGGTCAAAGACGCCGGAAAGGCGTTCGGATAGATTTTCAAACATGCCTTCGGCCTCCTTAGCCGGTTATCTGGTGGCACTTCCTAGGTAGGAAACACCGGTTAAATACACAATTGCCCCCACGGGCGAAACTCGCTGGTGGGGGGCGATCCCTGAACGACTCAAGGGACCGGAAGATCAGACGCTTCCGGATGATTGGGGTGGGCTTTAGGCCGATTGGCTGTCAGAGTCAACCGCTCGCGCCGGAAGCCAGTTATTGACCGCATCCACCAGCCGCTGCGCCCCGTGCCCGCTGACATAGGCTTCGACAATCGGGTGTCGGCCTGCACTCATGCCCTTTTCCAGGATCAGAACGGGACGGTGCATCTTGGATGTGGTTCTGTCGCGGGTCGACGTGGTGGTCTCCACCTCGGCGTGGGACAGGTTGCGCAGTTCATGTTCCACGGTGTCATAGCCAAAGACGGATTGGCGGCGGATCAAAACGCTGTTGCTGGGTCGATCCAAAATCACCTGTACGCGCCGCACAAAGACGCAGAAAGCGCCGATGCCCATCCCGCCGCCGAACACAGCAAAGAACAGACCGAACAGAATGCCCTCGCCGCCATCGGTTGCCATGAACAGACCAGCGCCGACAAAGGCAAGGATGAAGAAGATCAGTGAGATGCCGATGAACCAGGGCGTATTAGAAAGGATCAATTGGTTCGGAGTATTGCGCGTGACTTTCATGGCGGTACGCTAGCACTGAATTCCGACGCTGTCTGGCTTGAATTTGTCCGCATGTTGCGCGATGAGCGCGCCAAACAGGAGATACCCATGGACGCATCATCTGCTTTTCAGGACACATTGCCGCTGAGTTCCGACGCGCTGCTGGCGCAACTGGACGATTGGGGCCTGACTTATACGCTGCACACCCATGTGCCGCTGCGCACGGTTGAGGAATCAAAGGCGGTCGAGGATCAGTTCATGGTGCCCGGTGAAAACGCGTTGCGGGTCAAGAACCTGTATCTGCGCGACAAGAAAAAGCGGAACTATCTTGTGACGCTGGAGCAGAACGCCGAGATCGACCTTAAGGCGCTGGGGGCCGATCTGGGTGTCGGTAACCTGTCCTTTGGGTCGGCGGATCGTTTGCTGCAGAACCTTGGTATCCGTCCCGGCGCGGTGAGCCCTTTGGCGATGATCAACGGGGTGCAGAATGAGGTGCGGTTCTTCATGGACAGTGCAGCCAAGCAGGCGGATGTCATCTATATGCACCCGCTGGTCAATGACCGCACCGTTGCAATGCCACGGGACGATCTGCTGGCGTTTTGTGATCGTACCGGGGTCGAGATTAACTGGTTGCCCTGATCAGTCCCCCAGCGCTTGGGTCAAGGCGGCCGAGACATGTGCGGCGGAAGGGTTGATGAAAAGATGCCCGTCTGCCTCAAACACCGGATCGTCCAGATGGTTGGGGAAGGCTAACGGCAGTTCGGTGCAGGCCAGCAGGATCGCGGTGCCAGTGCGCGCATGTTTGTTGCAGAACGCAAGCAAACGGGCATGCGCTTCGTCGGACGCCCCACCGTAAAAGTCGCTGTCGATCATTGCTTGCATCTCGGCGATCTCGGCGTCGGGCAGCCGCTTGTTGGCGACAACGCCATGTTCGGCCAGCTTTTCGGCATAGTTGCTCGCTTCCATCGTGACGGTTGTTCCCAGAACCAGCGCTTCCGAGGCTTTGGTGCGCGCCGTCACCTCTGCAGTGGCGTCGAAAATACTGAGAATCGGCATCGCCACGCCTTGTCGTATCGAATGAAGTCGAGCGTGGGGGGTGTTGGACGCAATGATGCCGAAATCACATCCGGCCTGTTCCAACGTCAGCAGTGCCTCGCGAAAGACTGCGTCGAAGGCGGACCAACTCTCTTCGTTCCCGGCGATACCGCGCAAAGCGCGCGTTTTGGCCTGCGTGACGGATTCGATGGTCATCGGAGGGATGGGCAACGGAGATGTATGACCCCGTTCAGCGAAATGGCGGCTCGCGCCCTCGGCAATGGCGCGGTAGTAGTCCACGGTCGAGGCCCAGCCCACACCGCCCAGAATTCCGATTTTTTTCATGCCCGGTGTCCAGTCTGCAATTGTCTGTTCAGGTGCAGACTGGACGTTTTAGGGCGTAACGGTCAATCAGGCCGCCAATTCTGAAACAGCCTTTTGCGCGTTGCTAAGGGTCGTTTCAGCGTCCAGTGCCATTTGATCGGCTGCGATGACGTCGACATTATGAATGCCGATGAAGCCCAGAACATGCTTGGCATAGTCGGTGGCAAAGTCGATCTCGGACCCGACTGCGGTGCCGCCAGAAGCGATGGCCAGAACTGCGCGTTTGCCGTCCAGCAGCCCCTTTGGGCCGTTTTCACTGTAGGAAAAGGTCAGTCCGGCGCGGGCAACAAGGTCGATCCACGCCTTGAACGCCGCGGGCACCGAGAAGTTATAGATGGGCAGGCCGATCACGACCGTATCGGCCTCTTGCAGTTCCGACACCAGAGCGTCTGAAAGGGACAGAAGGTCACGCTGAACCGCGTCGCGCTGATCGGCGGGCGTGAAATTGGCATTGATCCAAGCTTCAGTCAGTAATGGCAGCGGGGTCGCCAGGTCACGGCGGATGATGCGGTTGGCACCAAGGTGCTTGACGATACGGTCAGAAAGGTCACGGGTCGTTGACCCTGTTCGGCGGGCCGAGGCGTCAATGTGCAGAACCGTCTTGGTCATAATGGTCTCCTTCAGGCGGTGAATTCTGTGTCTGGTCCCAATATGAACGTTGCGTTGGTGAACAAAACTCTGATATCCCAACAGTAAGTGTTAAAATTTGCACAATGGGCAAGATGCGATGGACAATTGGGATGAAGTGAGAACCGCGTATCAAGTGGCGCGCATGGGGACGGTCAGCGGTGCCGCCGAAGTGTTGGGCGTTCACCACGCTACCGTTATCCGCCATATCGACGCGATCGAGGCGCGGCTGGGGGTCAAACTGTTCCAGCGCCACGCCCGTGGATACACGCCGACCGAGGCGGGCGACGACCTTCTGCGCGTAGCGCAAGCGACCGAAGATCAGTTCAACCAGTTGGTTGGGCGCATGAAAGGCCGCGGAGATGACGTATCCGGAGAACTGGTGGTGACTTCTCTGTCCTCGTTGGCGCCGTTGGTTGTGCCGGTGCTGAGCACATTCCAGCGCCTGCATCCTGATCTGATCGTCCGCTATCTGACCGGTGACCGTCTGTTCCGGCTGGAATATGGTGAGGCACATGTGGCGATCCGCGCCGGGTCGGCGCCGGATCAACCCGACAATGTTGTGCAGCCATTCATGAAACAAGAGGTCGGCTTATACGCGAGCACGGCTTACATCGAACGTCACGGCAAACCAGCCGGGGTCGAGGATTTTGCCAGCCATTTCTTCATCAGTACCGATGACGAAACCAGCCGCGCGCCTTTTTCGCGTTGGTTGCGCGAAACGGTCCCTGCTGATCGCATCACTTTTCGCTGCACCAACAATTTCTGCATCCGCGAGGCCGTTCTTTCTGGAGCAGGCATTGGTTTCATGGCGCGGTGGGAAGCTGCCCGTGACTCCAATCTGATCGAGGTGATCCCGCCGCTGTCCGAGTGGTTCGGCAACCTTTGGCTGGTGACGCATGTGGATTTGCACCGCACGACCAAGGTGCAGTCGTTCCTGTCCTATCTGAAAGAGCAATCCAAAGGCTGGCAGCCATGACCCCTCAGGCGCGTGGCCATTTGGCCATGCTGGTCTTTTCTGCCTTGGTCGCGGGCAGTTTCTCACTGGGCTCAATGATTGCCAACCAGATCTCGCCCGAGGCGGTCACCGCCGTGAGGTTTGCAATTGCGGCCATCGTGATCGGGGCAACAGCGTTGATGACCACAGGCTTGCCGCGCAGCGCCGCGCAAGCTCCTTGGCGTTACCTGGTGCTGGGCGGGCTTTTTGCGACCTATTTTGTTCTTATGTTTCACGGGTTGAAAACCGCCCCTCCGGTCAGCGCGGCTGCGGTTTTCACCCTGACTCCGGTTTTATCAGCGATCGCCGGATGGTTTCTGTTGCGTCAGGTCACCACGCCAAGGATGGCACTGGCGCTAAGCATTGGTGCCGTTGGGGCGCTTTGGGTGATCTTCCGGGCGGATTGGCAGGCGTTCACGGCCTTTCAGATCAACAAGGGTGAGGTCATTTATTTCTGGGGGTGTATAGCTCATGCTGTTTATACGCCGATGGTGCGTAAACTGAACCGCGGCGAACCCGCCGTGGTGTTCAGTTTCGGAACCATGGTAGCAGGTTGCCTGCTTTTGACGATCTATGCGTGGTCTGACATTCGCGACACCGACTGGGCCAACCTGCCCATGATCGTGTGGGTCGGGTTGCTGTATCTGTCGATCTTCGCCACCGCCGCCAGTTTTGTTCTGGTTCAGTTTTCGGCCCTGCGTCTGCCGTCGGCCAAGGTTATGGCCTATACTTATCTTGTCCCCAGTTGGGTAATACTCTGGGAAATCGCGCTGGGTAATGGAACCCCCACCGCGTTGGTTCTGATAGGTGTTGCCTTGACTTGCGTCGCTTTGCTGATGCTGCTCAGGCCCGAGGAGCAGCTAGAGGGAAATCAGAGCATTGAGGCAGATCAAAGCTGATACATGCAAGTTTCTCTATGCTTGAGCAGAGGAGGGTTGGATCATGTACTCACACATCATGTTTCCTGTGGATCTGCATTTGCCGCCAGAGGTTCGCAAAGCTGCGGATGTCGCCGCAGAAGTTGCAAAATGGCAGGCCGCCAAGATCACGGTGGTCAGTGTTACGGGAACCCAGCCCGGCGATCTTGTACAAACGGACGCCACAGTAAACCAAGAACTCAAGGCTTTTGCCGAACAACTGTCGACAAAAAGCGGATCCGAAGTCGCATTTCGCAACATTCACTCAGTTGACGTGGCGGCTGAGGTGGATGGTGACTTGGCCCGCGCAGCTGAAGAGATCGGTGCCGATCTGATTGTCGTGGGCACCCATGCGCCACGTATCACGGACTATATCTTTTCCAGTCACGCCGGGTATCTGGCCAATCACGCAAAAATGTCGGTCTTTGTAGTCAGGTAAGTTACCGCTCTTTAGAAGCGGGCAGTTCGGTTTCCAGAAACCGTTCGAACGCATCCAGGTTGACCGGCTCGAATTGTCCGAACCCCTGCATCCAGACCGAGGCCGACCGTAGCGCGTCGGGTTCCAGTTTGCACCATTTTACCCGGCCGCGTTTTTCCTGGCTGATCAGTCCAGCCTTTGTCAGGATCATCAGATGCTTCGAGATTGCGGCCAGTGACATCTCGAACGGTTCGGCAACATCGGTGACGGCCATGTCATCCTCCAGCAGCATCGCAAGGATGGCGCGGCGGGTGGGGTCGGCAAGGGCTGCGAAAACGGTATCGAGATCACTGGACATGCTTCCGCTCAATCACAGCGGTCTGCTTTGGTCAACCATTTGGTTGAATATGAAAGATCCGGTCCATTCATGCCCGCACAGGATCAACGGGTGCGCCAGCGATGAGGTGGTGGAATATTTTAATACATAAAAACATAAGCTTAATCATAATTCGGGTGCGACCTATACACCGTTGACTCTACGCCCGCATCGCCTTAGCACCCTACCCAAGACTGTGCGAAGGAAACGCCCGTGACCGATGATGACCAAAAGCAGCGTATGGCGCAGCTGGAGGCTAAGATCGACGCGGCGAAAAAGGCCAAACAGCCCCCCAAACGCGCAGACAGTGACATATCCGGCGGCGAGCTTGCCTGGAGGATGGTCATCGAAATGGTATCCGGTCTGGGGATCGGATTTGGCATCGGATACGGGCTGGACAGCCTGTTCGGGACAATCCCGATCTTTCTGGTGCTGTTTACATTGCTGGGCCTTGTCGCGGGCGTGAAGGTTATGCTCCGCAGCGCGAAGGAGGCTCAAGAGAAACAAACGGCGGCGACGGCCGCCGAGAAGGACGAGAGGGACTGAACGTGGCAACTGAGACCACCGCAGCAGAAGGCAGCAGCCTGGTATTCCACCCGATGGACCAGTTCATCGTCAAACCGTTGTTCGGCGACGGTGCGGTGGGCATGTTCACGATCACCAACGTGACGCTGTGGCTGTTCTTTGCGATCGTTGCGATTGTTCTGCTGCTGATCGTGCCGACTTCGAAGCGCGCGATTGTTCCGACCCGGATGCAGTCAGTGGCCGAACTGGCCTATGGCTTCATCTACAAGATGCTGGAAGACATCTGCGGCAAGGAAGGCGTCAAGTTCTTCCCCTATGTCATGACCCTGTTCATGTTCATCGTGACAGCTAACTTCCTTGGCCTGATCCCGACCTCGTTCACCACCACATCGCATTTTGCCGTGACCATCCCGCTGGCGCTGGCTGTCTTCCTGACCGTCACCATCCTGGGCTTTGTCAAAAACGGCGCCGGTTTCCTTGGCCTGTTCTGGGTCTCCAGCGCCCCGATGGCGCTGCGCCCGATCCTGGCGATCATCGAGCTGATTTCGTACTTTGTGCGCCCGGTCAGCCACTCCATTCGTCTGGCCGGTAACGTCATGGCGGGCCACGCGGTGATCAAGGTGTTCGCAGGCTTTGCCGCGATTGCCGTGATCTCGCCCGTGTCGGTTCTGGCGATCACGGCAATGTACGGCCTTGAGGTCCTGGTGGCCTTCATTCAGGCCTACGTATTCACCATTCTGACCTGTGTATACCTGAAGGATGCGCTGCATCCGTCGCACTAAGGTCCGAACACCCAACATCGAAACTTCCAATTCGTAAGGAGAAACATCATGGAAGGCGATCTCGCACACATCGGCGCAGGCCTGGCAGCAATCGGTTCCGGCGCAGCCGCAATCGGGGTGGGCAACGTGGCAGGCAACTTCCTGGCCGGCGCCCTGCGCAACCCTTCGGCGGCTGCTTCGCAGACCGCAACCCTGTTCATCGGTATCGCATTCGCAGAAGCCCTGGGGATCTTTGCATTCCTGGTCTCGCTGCTGCTGATGTTCGCCGTCTAATCTGCGGAACCTGATCCTTACGCGCAGGTGGGCCCAAGCCATAGCGGCCCACCTGTTGTAAAGACAACGTTCCGACGGAGGACATCATGGCGACTGAACCCCTTGCCAAAGAAGTAGCTGGCACCTGCGTTGACTCTCATGGGTCGGCGATCGGCATGCCGCAGCTCTGCTTCGATTGGTTCCCCAACCAGATTTTCTGGCTGGTCATTACGCTGGTCGTCATCTTTCTGGTCCTGTCCCGCGTGGCTCTGCCCCGCATCGCGGCAATCCTGGCTGAACGTCAGGGGACCATTACAAATGACCTGGCTGCGGCCGAAGATCTGAAGGCCAAGGCGGTCGAGGCCGAAGAGGCCTATAACAAGGCGCTGGCCGATGCCCGTGCCGAAGCGCAGCGTATCGCTGCTGAGGCGCGCGCGGAAATTCAGTCTGGTCTGGATGACGCGATTGCCAAGGCGGATGCTGAAATCGCTGCAAAAGCGGCTGAATCGGAAAAGGCAATTGCCGAAATCCGTGCCGGTGCGCTGGAAAGCATTCAAGTGGTTGCCAAGGATACGGCAGCTGAACTGGTTACAGCACTGGGTGGTGAGGCGGATGCCAAAGCCATCGACGGTGCCGTAGACGCGCAGATGAAAGGATAAGTGACATGCGGAACACTCTTGCCCTTATCCTGACCCTCGGCGCTGCCAGCCCCGCGCTGGCCGCAAGTGGCCCGTTCTTCTCGCTTGGCAACACCGACTTTGTGGTCCTTTTGGGCTTCATCGTCTTCATCGCGGTTCTGTTCTACTTCAAGGTGCCCGGCATGATCGGTGGCGCGCTGGACAAGCGGGCGGAAGGCATCAAGTCCGAACTGGACGAAGCCCGCGCCCTGCATGAAGAAGCGCGCAGCCTGCTGGCCTCTTACGAGCGTAAGCAGCGCGAAGTGCAGTCTCAGGCGGACGCCATCGTGGCAGCGGCCAAGGACGACGCGGTACTGGCGGCGGAACAAGCCAAGGTCGATCTGGAGAAGTCCATTGCCCGTCGTTTGGCGGCAGCACAGGACCAGATCGCATCGGCGGAGGCTTCTGCCGTGAAAGAGGTGCGCGATCAGGCCATCACCGTTGCTGTTTCCGCAGCCAACGCGGTTCTGGCAAAGCAGATGACGGCTACGCAGGCCAACAAGCTGATCGACGCGTCCATCGCGGATGTAGGCGAAAAGCTGCACTGACGGCTGAATACAGTTTGAACCATGACCCGAAAGCTTGCTTTCGGGTCATGGCATTTTAGATACGCTCTCGCCTGATTTGCTGGAATTCTGATGAACATTCTCGGCGTCGTTCGAAATGGTGGAGAATCTCTGACCGCAACGCTCTTGCGTATTAAACAACTGCGGGCACAGCTAAACAGCAGTCGCGTGATTATCGCGACCAACGATAACTCCGACAATACCGACGACATCCTCAAGGACTATGCGGCTAAGACCGTGGGTGTCGATGTTCTGTTTCTGGATAGTATGATTGAAAGGGTCGAAGAACGAGTCGAACGTATTGCTGCGGCCAGAAATGCAGTTCTTGACCATCTTCTTGCCACCAATCCGGTCCATCCTTTGACACTGGTTCTCGATATGGACGGACCCAATACGCAGATGGAACCAAATCAGGTGCTGAACGCGGCGGCGCGTCAGGTGCCACAATGGGACGCTGTGTTTGCCAACTCATTGCCTGCATATTATGATCTTTACGCGTTGCGATGTGCAGGCTGGTGCGATCAAGACCCGTGGCGAGAGCTTACGGAGTTAACACGACCACGGATGTTACGCAGTGTCTGGTGGCGACGGATGCAGCGGAAAATCATCTATAATCGTCAATACTCAATACCGACCGACGCTCCTCTGATTGAGGTGGAGAGTGCTTTCGGCGGGTTGGGCTTGTATAAGACCGAAGCTTTGCGCGGTGCGACGTACCAGCCACGGGATGAGACCGGTCAAATCACCTGCGAGCATACGACTCTGCATCATTCGCTGCGTAGCGCGGGAAAACGTCTTTTTATTGACCCCGGTCTTATGACTTTGGCACAGACCGAGCATATGGGCCCCGGCAGCGGAAAGCGTATTCCAAAGAAGCTGTTGCAATGATCAGATTGTCAGAAATGATGCAGTCGCACAGAAACCCTTTTGCTGCACCAATGCTGCTTGGTCTTGGGTGGTAGGATTACGCATGACGAACATGCCCAAGATAAGTCTAGTTGTTCCAAACCTGAACTGCGCCGAATTTCTCGAGCAGACCATTACGTCAATTGTCAACCAGTCTTATCCCAATCTTGAGCTGATCTTGTCGGATGGGGGAAGCACAGACGGGTCGCTTGATATTGTCGAAAAATATCGCGGGGCATTCACACACATCATATCCGAGCCGGATACAGGGCAGGCCAACGCGGTCAACAAGGGGTTTGCTCTCGCCACTGGCGAGGTCATGGGGTGGATCAATTCCGATGATGTCCTAATGCCGGGTGGGCTCGGACTTGTTGGGTCTCTTTTTGCGCTAAAGTCAAAGTTGGACTGGGTGACCGGCAAGCTCACGACGATAGACGAGGCAGGACGTATCTTGGCCTCTCGACGCCCAAGACCAATTTCATATCAACGGTTTCTTGCGGGCGACTATCAGTGGGTGCAGCAGGAGTCGACATTTTGGCGACGCAGCCTTTGGGACAAAGCCGGAGGACAACTTGACGAGCGCCTGTCCTTGGCCGTGGATGGCGAACTTTGGCTGCGGTTTTCACGTTATGCCGAACTGATCCCCGTTCACGACAAGATCGGTGCGTTTCGGTTCCGCACGGGCCAACGTTCAGAAGCAATAGACGCCTATCATGCAGAAATGCTGGCTGTAATAGCCAACGAAAAGCAGAGTGCAGATAGCCCTGACGCCGTTACGAAATCCGTTCTGGCCGCGCCTACCAAGCTGCGGAGTTGGTCCGAAGCTGATAGCAGTTTTCCCGGACTGACCGATTGCGATCCAAAACCGATAAAGAACGTGAGTCTTTGGAAGCACAGGTTTGCACGAGTTATTCGCAAGCTGTGACTATTGCTGAAACTCAGGCGGTGCGGCGTACCAGGTCAGCGTGTTTCGTGATCCAGCCGTTGCCTTGCGATTTCTTCGTTCCGTAAGGCTTTTTGGTGATCCTGTGTGCATTGCTGAACGAAACTCAAGTGTCTTTGGACGGCTTCGCGGGCACCTTCTGGGTTACGCGCCTGTAGCGCGGTATTGATCGCTCGATGCTGGTCCAAGATGGCTTCTCGGGTTGTGCGCTGATTGAACATCATTTGGCGGTTGTAAAAGACGCCCTGTCGTAACAGATCGAACATCGACCGCATCATATGCAGCATCACGACGTTGTGGCTGGCCTCGATGATGGCCATGTGGAATTGGGCGTCCAGATTAGCCTCATCTTCCGGCGCATTGCGGGAATGGGCGGCCTCCATCTTTTCAAAGATCGTCTGGACGACTTTCAAGTCGCTTTCAGATCCCATTCTCGCTGCGCGCTCAGCTGCCAAGCCCTCCATATCCCGTCGGAATGAGAGATAATCGAAAACAGCCTCTTCATGGCTGCCGAACAATCGGATCAGAGCAGGGGAAAACGCCGAGCCCAAGACCTCGGCGACGTATATCCCCGAGCCTGCTTTGGCCGTCAGCAACCCTTGTTCTTGCAGTTCCGATATCGCATCCCGCAGCGACGGTCGCGACACGCCCAGCCGCTCGGCCAGTTCGCGCTCGGCAGGAAGTCGTTCGCCGGGGCGCAGGATACCCCGAAGGATCAGCAGTTCGATCTGTCGAACCACCGCGATCGATAGCTTTTCGGTCTGAATTTTTTGAAAGGGCATCGGGACACTTTTCCAGATTGGTCAAATCATATGACCACGGATTCAGGCCCGGTTCAAGAATGCCTAGAAAGGACATGACACTACTAGGTCAGCAATATTGACATTAATGCATTATCTATTACGCTGCCTCTAAACGGAGGAGCCTTATGTCAACGCCAGATTTGTTTGCGACCAGGACCTCACGGATGAAAGCCTCAGAGATTCGTGAATTGCTGAAGCTGCTGGATCAGCCGGGGATCATCTCATTTGCCGGGGGTATTCCCGACCCGGCTTTGTTTCCTGCCGATGCCTTTGCCAATGCGTTCCAATCGTGCCTTGGGGATGGGCCTCATGCGCTCCAATACTCGGTCAGCGAAGGATATCTTCCCCTTCGTGAATGGCTTGTCGGGCATATGCAGCAGATCGGAATCAAATGTTCCGTGGAAAACATCCTGATCACCTCGGGCTCGCAGCAAGCGCTGGATTATTTGGGTAAACTCTACCTGTCCCCCGGAGATACGGCTTTGGTTGGCTGGCCGACCTATCTGGGCGCAATCAACGCCTTCGACGCATATGAGCCCCGTTTTGATCGGTTGGACTTGAAGGCGAACCGCCGGGCGGCTGAATATGCAGCTGCATCAGGTGATGGAAAGGTTAAATTCGCTTATTTGTCCCCGGATTTCGCAAACCCGACGGGTGAAACTGTTGACGGCGCTGCACGTGAGACGCTGCTTGATCTGGCTGAAGACCTGAATATCGCAATGATCGAGGATGGCGCGTATCAGGCCTTGCGCTATGACGGTGAAGATATTCCGCCGATTCTTGCCTTGGAGCTTGCCCGAAAGGGAACGATCGAGGCGTGCCGGACAGTCTATTGCGGCAGTTTTTCGAAGACCCTGTCGCCCGGTTTGCGCGTGGGTTGGGTTGTTGCTTCGCGAGAGGTCATCTCGCAGTTGGTTTTGGTCAAACAGGCGGCCGATCTGCATTCGCCAACGATCAATCAGATGTCGATTAACGAAGTAGCACGTGCTTGTTTCGACACGCACATCTTGCGTGTGCGGGCAACGTATCGCAGGCGGCGCGATGCGATGCTGGACGCTTTGCGGCGGGAAATGCCCGAAGGGGTGCAATGGACCAAGCCCGAGGGCGGAATGTTCGTCTGGTTGACCCTGCCCCAAGGACATGACGGAGCCGATCTTTTGTCACGGTCGTTGGAAACGGTACAGCTGGCTTTTGTACCCGGGCGCGCATTTTTTCCTGATGGCTCGGGTCGGAATACAATCCGGTTGAGTTTTTCCAACTCGGACGAGGCCACGATACGAGAGGGTATAAAACGTCTGGGTCAAGTTCTGCGCCACTAGTGGAAAGGGTTTGTTAACCATTTCCCCTCAGCATAGAGAACATGATCCGATACTTCGCCCTGTTGGTCCTTGCTGCATGTTCGGCGGGCACGCCTCATTTCCGCGATGTGCCCGCGACGCGTGTGGCGGTGAATGGTAGCGTTTTTGATGTGCGCGTGCGCGATGATCTGGCGGAAGCAGTACGGGTGAACATGCAATACGCCCCGCGCCTCGGGCCGATCCGTGGTCGCGCTGCTCAGGCGATGGCTCAGGTTTCGGGGTGCCCAATTCTGGATGTGCTGGGCGATGCCGCTGTGACGGTTGGGGTGTTGGGTTGCGACCGAGAGGCGGGTGAGCGTTTGCTGCAGACTGCGGTGGCTATCCCGAACTACGAATGCGTGGATACGGGGATTTTCGACGATATCGGCGATGGCTACGGTTATCAGGTGTTCGAGTGTACTGCCTACTGACATACGCGAATTCCTGCGTATTTTGCCAAGATATTGTGGATAACTCGGGCTGATATCCCATATCCTGCGCAAGTTCGTTGACTCGACCCCAATCCGTTGCGCAGACTTCCAGCGTATAGGAATCACGGGACTCATTGCCTTTGCGTTTTAGCAAACTCAAACTCACCGGCTTCAAAAGCTTTGTCGATCCGACCGATCTGATTATCGCGGACGGGCTGACCGGTGTGGTGGGACCGAATGGTTGCGGCAAGTCCAACCTGTTAGAGGCGCTGCGCTGGGTGATGGGCGAAAACCGCCCCAAATCCATGCGCGGCGGCGCGATGGAAGATGTGATTTTCGCAGGGGCGGCCACGCGACCCGCGCGCAACTTTGCCGAGGTGGTCCTGACCATGGACAACTCGGAACGGCTGGCGCCGTCGGGATTCAACGATTCCGATCAGTTGGAGATCATCCGCCGCATTACCCGCGACGTGGGCAGCGCCTACAAGACCAACGGCAAGGATGTGCGGGCACGCGATGTGCAAATGCTATTCGCCGACGCCTCAACGGGCGCGCATTCGCCTGCGCTGGTGGGGCAGAACCGGATCGCCGAGCTGATCAACGCCAAACCCCGTGCCCGCCGTCGCATTCTGGAAGAGGCTGCGGGGATCTCGGGTCTCTATCAGCGGCGGCATGAGGCCGAGCTGAAACTCAAGGGCACTGAATCCAACCTGACCCGCGTTGACGACGTGTTGGAACAGCTGGGCACGCAGCTGGCGCAACTGGCGCGTCAGGCCCGTCAGGCGGCGCGCTATCGCGAGATTGGTGAGCTGTTACGGCAGGCCGAAGGGATGCTGTTGTACCGCCGCTGGAAAGAGGCTGACATGGCCCGCCAGCAGGCCGAGGACAAGCTGCGCGAACGCATCACCGAAGCCTCGCGCGCTGAGGCGGAGGCCCGCGCCGCCGCCGCAAAACGCGCCGAGATTGAGGAAACCCTGCCGCCCCTGCGCGAGGAAGAGGCCATCGCCGCCGCGGTGTTGCAGCGCCAGCAGGTGCAGCGCGATCAACTGGCCGACCAGGAAACCCGCGCCCGTCAGACCATCGAAACGCTCACCAATCGTATTCAGCAGTTGAGCAATGATATCGAGCGTGAAAGCGGTTTGAACCGTGACGCGGGTCAGATGATCGAACGGCTGGAATGGGAAGCGCGCGAGCTGGCCAAGGCCGCCGAGGGTCACGATGACAAGGTGGCCGAGGCGGCGGAAATCGCGCGTGAGGCAGCCTCGGTACTGCAGGATCGCGAGGATCACCTCTCGCAACAGACCGAGGATATGGCCCGTCTGGTCGCCCGTCACCAATCGGCGCAACGTTTGGTCGAGGACAGCCGCAAAACGCTGGCCCGGTCCGAAGGCGAAGAAGAAAAGGCGCGCGGTGCCGTGAATGAGGCGCGTGAGGCTCTGACCCGCGCGGCTGAGGCGTTCGAAGCCGCGCAGAAAGGCGAGGAAGAAGCCCGCGAGGCCGCCGAGGCCGCCGAAGAAGCGCTGGCCGCAGCTGATGAGCTACGCAGCGAAACGCAGGCGCGTGAGGCCGAGGCCCGCGCGCAGCGGTCCGAGGCCGAGGGAGAGTTGGGGGCCATCCGGGCCGAAACCTCCGCTTTGGCCAAGCTGGTTGAACGCGACACAGCCGAGGGCGGGCAAGTGCTGGATCTGCTGCGCGTTGCTCCGGGCTATGAAAAGGCGCTGGGTGCCGCGCTGGCGGATGATCTGCGCGCGCCTTTGGTCGAGGGCGACGGCCCTTCGGGTTGGGTGCAGGTCGCGGGCTATGACGCGGATCAGCCTTTGCCTGATGGGGTTGAGCCGTTGGCGCTGCATGTGTCGGGGCCGGATCGCCTCAGCCGCCGGATCGCGCAGATCGGGCTGGTTGACGGAGATCAGGGCGCGCGGCTGCAGGCGGCGTTGAAACCCGGTCAGCGGCTGGTGTCACGCTCGGGCGATCTGTGGCGCTGGGACGGGTTCCGCGCCTGGGCCGAGGACGCGCCCAGTGCGGCGGCGTTGCGGCTGGAGCAGTTGAACAAACTGGAAGCGTTGAAACAGGAACTAACCCGCACCGAGGCGCAGGCAGATGGTGCGCGTGCAGCGCATGACGCGCTGTCTCAGCAATTGGCCGACGTAACCGAGGCCGACCGCCGCGCGCGCGAGGCCCGACGTGCCGCCGATCAGCGTATGGCGGAAACCGCACGGGCGCTCAGTCGGGCCGAGGCGGATCGCAATCTGGCGCAGGGCAAGCTGGAAACCCTGACGCTGGCCGTGGATCGCCACAAGGAAGACGCCATGTCCGCCCGCGCCCAACTGCGCGAGGCCGAGGGCGCGCTGGCGGGTCTGGGCGATCTGGACAGCGCCCGCGCGCAGGTTGAGGACATCAAACAAACGGTCGAGGCTGCGCGGATCACCATGCTGACCCACCGTTCGACCCATGACGAATTGCGCCGCGAGGGCGAGGCACGGACCCGCCGCAGCCAGGAGGTCAAGAAAGACCTCAGCGGCTGGAAACACCGGTTGGAGACGGCGGAAAAGCGCATCTCGGAACTGGTCGAACGCAAGGAAAGTTCTGAGGAAGAGCTGTCCGAGGCGATGGCTGCCCCCGGCGAAATCGCAGAGGCGCGCGAGGAACTGAACGAGCTGATCGAAACCGCCGAAGCGCGCCGGGCAGAGGCTGCTGACAAGCTGGCTCAAGCCGAGGCTCAGCAGCGCGAATGGGTGATGGCCGAACGGGATGCGGAACGTCTGGCCTCGGAAGCGCGCGAAAGCCGGGCCGCCGCCGAGGCACGCTGTGATGCGGCCAAGGAAAGCGTGTCCGCCGCGGCGGAACGCATAGCCGAGGATCAGCAGCTGACCCCGAACCAGTTGCTCAACCAACTGGACGTGAACCCTGACCAGATGCCCGCCGCTGACGCGCTGGAGGCCGAAGTCAATCGCCACAAGCGTCAGCGCGACGCGATGGGTGCCGTGAACCTGCGCGCCGAAGAGGATGCGAAAGAGGTGCAGGAAGAGTTCGACACTCTGAACACCGAAAAGGCCGATCTGGAAGAGGCGATCAAAGCCCTGCGCAGCGGCATCGCCAGCCTCAACCGTGAGGGGCGCGAGCGGTTGCTGACCGCATTTGAACAGGTGAACTCGAACTTTGCCATGCTGTTCAAACACCTGTTCGGCGGCGGTGAGGCCAATCTGGTCATGGTTGAAAGCGACGATCCGCTGGATGCGGGGCTTGAGATTATGTGCCAGCCTCCGGGCAAGAAACTGTCGACGCTCAGCCTGTTGTCGGGCGGTGAGCAGACCCTGACAGCGACGGCGCTTATCTTTGGTGTGTTCCTCGCCAACCCCGCGCCGATCTGTGTGCTGGACGAGGTCGATGCGCCTCTGGACGATGCCAACGTAACGCGTTTCTGCGACCTGCTGGATGAGATGTGCCGCCAGACCGACACGCGGTTCCTGATCATCACTCACCACGCGGTGACGATGGCACGGATGGACCGGCTTTTCGGTGTGACCATGCAGGAACAGGGCGTTAGCCAGCTGGTTTCGGTCGACCTGAAAAAGGCCGAACAGATGGTCGCCTGACCTGTCACTGCAACGTTATGCCTGTTGCAGAGCAGTTCGGTCTAGACTGCCTTTATGACGCGCTTTTTGATCCTCGCCTTGCTGAGTGCTGGCCCCGCCCTTGCCGCCGAATGGCCCACCAAACCCGGAGACGTCCCCCTGTCGCCCGAGGAACTGGACGCTTTGGCCGGACGCACGCTGACTTTCTTTGATGACGGGGAGGCCAAATTCTCGGCTGGCGGTGCCTATTCCTACACCTACGCCAGCGGAGACGCCGCCTTTGGCACCTATTCCATCGTCGAGGACGGCAGCGTCTGCATCGCTTACCGCAACGGGTTCGGTCGCTGCGATCTGTACGTGCGCAGCGGCGACCGGCTGATCCTGATTGACGAAAAAGGGGATCGATATCCGGTGAGACCGGAGTGAACCGGATCGGGTGTGCCCCTGTTCACATGCCTTTCGGTCACGAAACAAGCGAACAAGACGTCCTTGGCGGATACTCGGCCTGAAGGAAATCCCATCATAGGTATCGGTTGACCCGAAGCGCAGGGACTTTTTCCAAGTCGTTAGTGCTTGTTGAACGAACCGCTGTCGGAGGCCCTGGTTTCCGCGCATTGCAGCTCCAAACCACGCCTTCAGCTGAGCATTATGCTTTTCAGCATAATTGGGTGGGTTTCAGGTGCGGATATGATGCGCGCTGTGTGTTGAATTGGCATTTCCCGCGCTGTTCTACTCAACAGGCTTTGCGAGAACTAACCGTTTTTCTTAACTGGTTATATCTTCGCGGTAGTAAATGTCGCGCCCGATATCAATACAAACAAAGTCATCCGGAACCGGAATCATCGCGCGTAGAAACGAATGTGGGTAAGCGAAGAAATTGAAGTGTGGGTTGAAAGTATACAGGTATTCTCGTTCGCGCGGAACGATGATAATCAGTCTCTTTCGCGTGATGCGACGTAGTTCGGCAATTGCTGCGCGGTAATCCAGAATATGTTCGATGACATGCGTGCAAACCACGTTGTCGAATTCACCATCCTCAAAAGGCAGTTCCTCGATGCGAGCTGAAATGCCTTCGATCCCTTCCAATGCGGCGGCATCATCTACAACGAAATCTACGCCAACCTTACGGGTCAGGCCGGGGCGACGCTCAGCCAGTCTGGTCAGTAGCGCACCGGTGCCACATCCGACATCGCAAATTGATCCTTCGACCAGTTCTTGTGCGATCTTGTTGATACACTTGTCAGAGCAGTCAGTCTCGTCATGAACCCTTGGATGTTCGCGGTAGAGTGCTTCGTACTCATCATTGGTCAGAAAAGGGGCGCGACTACGGAAATCGGCAAGCCGCGATATGTGCTTTCCCCAGGCTAATTCGGCCAGAATGCGGAACAAAGCGGAGTCTCGAACAAACGCGGGAAGGATGTCCTCGAGAACGAAGCGCAGTTTGTTGGTTGTTTCTCGTCGCATTGGGTTTCGGCTTGGGTTTGGTCAATTACCACATCCGTTATACGTCCGATCCGAAGTGGGTCCAGAGGCTGGCGATGTTCATGGGCAGAAGAGGAAGCGATCGAATGCATTTGCTGCGATTAGGCAACATTCTTCCGCAACGGCAGCCTGCTAGCGGCAAACGTCTTGCTGAACAGCATTGCCAGGCCCAACCTGCAACCGCATTTGGACACGGGACTTGTTGTTTTGAAAACTGTAGAACCCGAAAGGACTCTGCCTGCCAGCTTGCGAGTGGCGGTGATATTGCCGAGTTACAATGAAAGTGTGGCCATCGGTCCGACAGTGTCAGCATTTCAGGATGCTTTGCCAGATGCTACCATTTATGTCTTTGACAATAATTCTACTGACAACACAGCGCAGGTGGCCAGAGAAGCAGGCGCCGTTGTAGGGTTTGAAGCCAGTCCGGGGAAGGGTAGCGTTGTCCGCCGGATGTTGGCCGACATTGACGCGGACGTTTATGTCATGGCTGATGGCGATGCCACCTATGACGCGGCCAGCGCACCGGCCCTGATAGAGCGGCTCGTGTCTGGGAATTTTGACATGATCACCGGAAATCGGAGCAGTACAGAGCAAGCGGCCTACCGTCCAGGACATCGGTTCGGAAATCGAGTTTTAACAGGTTTGGTTGAATGGTTATTCAAATGTAAGGTCGGAGATCTGCTTTCAGGATACCGCGTGTTCAGTCGCCGCTTTGCAAAAACTTTTCCTGCTCATTCCCGTGGTTTCGACATCGAAACCGAATTAACGGTTTTTGCGTTGCAACTCAGGCTTCCGATTGATGAGATGGACACTCCCTATCGTGCTCGCATGGAGGGTTCGAACTCCAAACTATCCTCTGTTGCCGACGGTTTTAGGATTCTGCGAATGATTGGGCTGATGCTGAAGGAAGAAAAGCCTATGCAGTTCTTTTCAGTGATCGCAGCGTGTGCATTTCTGCCGTCTCTGGTGGTTTTTGCCTCGGTCTTCCGGGAGTTTCTGGAGACTGGCCTTGTCGAACGAATTCCGTCACTGTTTACGGCGCTTTCAGGTTTCGTGATCGCAGTTTTGTCCTTTGTTTGCGCTGTGCTTCTTGACACTGTTGCGCGGGGGCGGAGGGAAGCGCGACGCATTGCTTACCTTAGCTATCCGCCACCTTGGAATTCTTCTGCCTCGACGTGGTCGGACGTTACCGAAACAAGATCAGACGCGGGGCAATGAAATTGAACGCCAATGCTGAAATGGCGGCAGGTGTCAGGGGGAATTCTGGAAATAATAATTTAGTATCAATTTGTTGAGCCGTCATCCTGTAAGCGGAAAAACTGATGGCAAGGCCAAATGACATTGACCTAGGTGATAGCGCGTCAAACACCGCCTACCCTTGTGCGATGATCCGAACAGGTGAGGATATGCACGAAAAACAAAAAGCAACTGACGCCTCAGGTGTAATCGCATTTGTAGTGTTTTTTTCACTCGTTGCGGTGCGGCAGATATTGCGCGCGCCCGAAGCGACAGAGTTGTTGCTGGATCTCGACAACGATGCCGCCATGCGTCTTGTCATAGTGCGCGATTTTTTGGCAGGGCAGGGATGGTTTGATTTGGTGCAATACCGTCTTGGCGTTGATGGCGGTACGCTTATGCATTGGTCGCGTTTGGTCGACTTGCCGATTGCCGGATTGATTTTACTTTTCGAAGTTTTTTTTGATCGCGCTTATGCCGAGTACCTCGCTTTGCTCATTTGGCCACTTGTCACGCTTGCGGCGGCTATGTTGGTATCCGCAAAGATCATGTTTGCTTTGGCTGGTGGTTCCGCGCTTTTTTACACTGCCGTTTTGTTCAGTATCATCATCGGCTTCGACGGAAGGTTCCAGCCGGGAAGTATCGACCACCACAACGTCCAGATGGTTCTATTGCTGACTGCCCTTCTGGCAATGGTTTCACCATTTGGAAGTATCAGGCGTTTGATTGCCGGCGGCTTTGCGATTTCGGTCAGCCTAGCCGTTGGCATCGAAAACCTTCCTCTGCTAGCCGTGATGTGTTTTTGCATTGCCGGTGCTTGGGTCTACCATGGTAGATCCCGACAAAGGCAGGTCATGTACATATGTGCGGGAATTGGCTTGGGCATGTGCGTGATTTTCCTGCTGTCAGCTCCTGCCGCGGCTTATGCGGGCGGGTTTTGTGATGCATTGTCGCGCGACCTTGCAGCCCCTGTCATTCTGAGCAGCGGTACTCTCTACATTCTTGCCTTAAAAACACCCGAACGTGCATGGCAAAGGGTGTTGCGTCTTGCTTTTGCCTTTGCAGCTGTAGGGTTGGTGTCAATCGCGTTTTTTCCAGCGTGCACACAAAACCCATTGGATGGGCTTGACCCAGACCTAAAAGTATTTTGGCTGGACCATGTCTCTGAAACAGGCGGCCTGCTCGATATTATCAACGGTGTCGCTGGGTATAACGACGTCTATATCGTGTATTACGTCGCAGGGGTCTTTGGTCTGCTGGCTAGTCTATTCCAGATCAAGGCGGATCGGGCTAGGCGCACAGAGTGGATATCATTTTCTATCCTGCTCGGTGTAGCCTTGGCGATTACTGTGTATCAGATTCGTGGTTCTCTTGGCCTGTTGGTACTTTCGGTGTTCCCGTTGGTGAAATGTGTTACCCAAGCGCGTTGTGTCTTACGACGCCGTTTTGGCGAATTTTCTCTTGTATTGATATGGATTCCTTTGCTTGCGATCTTGCCCGGGGTTTGGGGGTACGGTTTTTCGGTTTATGTCCGACTTTTCCCGACCACTGACTATGCGTCAGTACCTGAATACGGTGGGAACGTTGCTTTGGGTGAATGCTGGACGCAGGAATCGGTCGCTGCACTAGCCGGATTGCCGAAAGGTACGGTCGCGGTCAGTTGGGACTTTGGAACCAACGTTCTGGTCAACACACCCCATAGGGTTTTGGCGGCACCATATCATCGAAACGGTTTGGGAATACTGGCACAAACCCGACTTTCGATTGCCAAGGATGCGGAAACAGCCAAAGAAATAATTGAAGAACATGGCGTGACCTACGTTGTGACATGTGGCCATGACTCGGTATTGTTAGGGCTGTCTCGAATTGGGTATTCGGGCTTCAGCCTGGATTTAAAATCGGGAAGTATCCCAGACTTTCTGGAGCTGATCCGAATGCCGGAAACTTCTACGATGACTGTCTATCGCGTACGCTAGCACTGCCCGATGGTCGTTTTCAAACTCCCAGAACTGCTTCGATCTTGTCCAAAGTTGCTGTGCTGACAGCTACGCCATTTGCCTGCGCCGTGGCGCGGTTGGCGGCTCGGCCGTCACCTGGAAGGTGAGCGCCGTCCTGGGATCGGATCGCGTCAACCAATTCGCCAAGACCAGAGGCAAATGCGCCTTGCGACGTGGCTGCTGGGTCAATGGCAATGAAAAACTGCCCGGTTTTGGGTGGTCCTCCAGCAGTACCTGAAAACGGAGATGCGTTAAGGCCAAGAGTGGCACCCGTAAGCGCTGCAGCCAAAACTTCGGTCAATAGGGCGACGCCCACACCCTTGTAACCTCCGGACGGTGCCATCGACCCTTTCAATCCAACCGCAGGGTCTGTTGTTGGATTGCCGTCTGCGTCCAGCGCCCAGCCCACCGGGATCGGTTTGCCTTCTCGGGCGTGTTTCATGACTTCGCTTTTCGCAATGGTGCTGGCGCTTTGATCGATCACCAGCGAAGGTTGCCCGTTCGTGCCCGGAGCCGCGATCGAGAACGGATTAGTCCCGACCACAGGTTTTGATCCCCCGGACGGAGCGATCGAGGCTGGCGCGTTGGTGAATCCCAACCCGACCAGACCAGCCTGTGCAATCCGGAAGGTGTGATACCCCAGAACACCGCAATTGTAGCTGTTGCGAATGGCGAGCGCTGCTATTCCCTGTTCGCGGGCGGCAGGCAGCAGCGCCTCGAACCCCAAATCAATTGCGGGATGCGCAAATCCCGTGGCGGCGTCCACGTTCACAACACCTGAACGTGGGTGTGACAGCACCGGTTGGGCGGCACCGTCGACTTTCCCGCATTGAACATGCTCGCAGTAGATCGGGATGTAGGCAAGCCCGTGGCTGGAGACGCCGTCTGCTTCGGTTGCAGCAGTTGCAACCGCCAAGGGGCGCGCATTTGCTTCGGTCGTACCAGCGGCAACGAGGGCGCGAAAAGCCAGATCTTCGATTTCGGTCAGGGTCAGAGTGCGGGTTTCCATCGTGTCGCTTTCATCAATCGTTGTCAGACAGACCCGCTCCGGCCCCGCGCAGGCGGGAATCCTCGGTTGCGGGTGCATAGGTGAAGTGGGCAAGGCGATTCAGCTCGGACCAGTCTGCAGGGTCGGGCGTGGCACGTGTGCACTGAGGATGGGTTTGGATCATTATCCCGCCCCGCTTTATTGTGATCTGGCTTGCCTGTTCGGGGGGCGAAAAGGCCGTGGTGAGGGCAAACCCATCGGTCACAAACTGTGCCTTATCCATTGTCACGGAAACGGGGGTATCCAAAAACCGCGCCACGTTGGCTGCGAAAGGCAAAAGTAAAACCGGGAAGACAATGTCCTGCAACGTGATGTCTTCTTTGCGCAACTCAGCAGCTTGGTCCGAAAGTTGTGCTCCGGCGGCAATAGGGCAGTCTGCAGCGGGTAAATTTGGTTGCGCGCTTTGTAGTTTTGCCAGTTTTGCTAGCGTCCCGATCCCGTCCATACCCTGAGCACAAAGCCAGCGAGTAGCCTTGGCGGCCTCTTCTGCGTGACCCCAGCTATGTCCGACACCGCGCATTGCCCGTTTGGCAGTGGCTTCGACCTCGTTCAGTGACAGGTTCATTGTAGCGCCTCGGGGTAAACCCAAAGATCTGCGTTTTCGGTATTCAGTTCGTCCGGGTAGGGCGCGCCAGAATACATGCAGATGCGAACCCACCGGTCCGAGCGCGGGTCGAACTGCGTTGCTCCAAAGAATGATAGTTTTGCCCTTAGCATGTCGATGGGCAACACGTTTGCACTGATTGTGTTGTCGCGGATTTCTCCGTACGGGGCGACGCGACCGATCTGCGCGCGTCTTATGGTGTGGCGATGTTCCGGATGGCGCAGGAGAAATGCGGCGATCTTGTCTGTGTCCGCCCACCCCTCAAGGGCGCGATAAGCAGCGGCCGCATCCCGTGCAGGGGCCAGAGGTTGTTCGTACTCCGCGATTGGTTCTTCGAAACGTTCGCCAAGGCGGGGTTCCAGCTTTTCTTCGGACACGTACCACGCGCGGGCGCAGTTGGCTTGTGCCTGCCAGTCAAGATCAAGCGCCCAGTCAAAACTCTGCCGGATCAGCGCGCGAACCTGTGCGACGCTCATACTGCCGTCGATCATCTGCGCGCCTGCGTTGCTGTCGGCCATGCAATCGACCAGACCGTCGACCAAATCGCCATATGGTTCCAGAAGCAGCGAAGCCAGCAATTCTTGCCCCTCTTCACTCAGATGATCTTCGGACCAGCGGATCAGGGCGTCCCATGGATGGTGTTCGGTCAGGTCGCGCTGGGCCAGCTCGGCGGTGAGTGTGTCCAGATCAGTTCTGAGCGCGGCCAGCTTGTCGATTTGAACCGGATGATCCGAGCGCCACCACGACACCGACAGCTTGCTGCGTTCGAAAATCGCGCGGAACTGTGCGATGCGGTCAGGTGTGGCTTGCGGCACGGACCGCACCCGCGCGATGGCCTCTTCGCGCACCATGATCCAGTTGTTGAACAGAACGGGGTGATTAATGATGAACGGCGCCATTCCCAGACCGGTCGAATTGCCGATGCCCAGCCACTGCGCAATCGTCGGGTCCAGACTGGCTGTTTGATCGCCCCCTTTGGCCTGCGCCATGTGCTGCACCAGATCGCGCACGAAGGTGCGGGTCAGGTAGACCGACAGCATCTCGGTCTGGAAAGGGGCGCTTAATTCCGGGCGGTCGGCGGTTACCTCACGATCAGCCGCCCCGAATTTGCCCGATCCATAGACGGCAGTGGTACGCATCAGGTAGCCCACCTGATTGATCTGCTCTGGGTCCGGTTGTTTGCCTGCTGCCAGCGCGTCGACCACATGCGCCCAAAGCCGGACCGAACGGTTGGCGCGAGACAGCGACAACTCGCTTTCACTGATCCGCCCGGCCTCTTGCAAGGGGACGTTTTGGGACAGGCGGTCAATGTCTTCGGCCGTGGGGATGCCATCGAACAGGGTAAAGGTGGCGTCCCAAGCCTCGGCTATCACGCGGTCAGAGCGTTGCTCGGGCGGCAGATCATGGGCGAAAGCCACCAGTGAATAAGCGCGTTCAGGGCCATGCGCGGTATAGACCGCATGACCCACCCCGTTCGTGTCGATGTCAAAAACGGGCCGGGAAAAACGCCAGTTCTCGCTGGCCATCCGCCGGGTCAATTGCCGCATGAAACTAAGGCGACATTGGTGCAGCGACCCCAACCGCGACAGTCGCATGACCTGCGCGGGGGCTCGGCGTGCAATATCGCGCTGCAGATTGGTCATGCGCGTGGTCCGAAGTTTTCAGCAAAGAAACGATACCAGTTGCCGCCCATGATACCTGAAACCTCATCTTCGTTCATACCCACGGAACGTAGTCCGGATTCGATATTCCCAAAATCGCGGTTATCCTGAAACCAGCTGGGCATGGGTGGAAATCCGGGGGCCGAGGCCGAGCCTTCGCCATAATCGATTTCTTTCGTCCAGCGGCCCACGCGCATCCACTCGACCACGCTGTCGGGTTGGTCCTGACACAGGTCAGTGCCTATCCCCAGATGTTGGACGCCGTATTTGTCGGCGGTGCGGGCGATCATCTCGCAGAAGCTATCCAGCGTGCAGGCTGATTTGTCTTTCAGATGATGCGGATAGACCGAAAAGCCGAGCATCCCGCCATGGTCCGTCACCGCGCGGATCACCGCATCGCGCTTGTTGCGCAGTGCAGGCGACCAGTCGTGCGGATTGGCGTGAGTGATGGCGATGGGACGCTCGGACAGTTCAGCGGCCTCAATCGTGGATCGGTCAGCCGAGTGACTCATATCCACGACAAGGCCCACGCGGTTCATCTCTTTGATCACCTGCTTGCCCATGCGGGTAATGCCGGTGTCTTCGGCCTCATAGCAGCCGGTGGCCAGAAGGGATTGGTTGTTATAGGTCAACTGCATGAACCGGGCGCCCAGATCGTGCAGGATTTCGACCAGACCGATATCGTCTTCGATGGGCGAGGGGTTCTGAAAGCCGAAGAACACCGCCGTCCGCCCGGTTTCGCGCGCCCGGTCAATATCGCTGGCCCATCGACCCTTCATGATCAGGTCGGGGAATTGCTCGAACCAGCGGTTCCACTTTTCAAAGTTCAGGACGGTTTCGCGGAAGTTCTCATGATAAGAGATGGTGACATGGATCGCATCCACGCCACCTTCGCGCAGTTGCCGGAAAATCTTTTCCGACCAGTTGGCATATTGCAGCCCGTCGATGAGCATCAGACCGGCGTCCCGGCGCTGATGTACGCGGTTTTGACGGTGGTGTAGAACTCAGCTGCCGCCTTACCCTGCTCGCGCGGGCCGTAAGAGCTGTCGCCGCGTCCGCCGAAGGGTACGTGATAGTCGGTGCCGGCGGTCGGTAGGTTCACGGTGACCACGCCAGTGCGCGCGTTGCGGCGGAAATGGGTGGCGCGGGCGAGGCTTTGGGTCACGATGCCCGAAGTCAGGCCGAAATTGGTGTCGTTGACGACGCTCAGCGCCTCATCATAGCTGTCGACTTTGATGACGCTGGTCAGCGGCGCGAACATTTCTTCGCGGTTGATTCGCATGTCGTTGGTGGTGTTCAGGAACACACCCGGCGACATGTAGAAGCCTTCATGAGGCATCTCCAGCCGCGCGCCGCCACAGGCCAGCTCGGCGCCCTCAGATTTGCCCAGATCGACATAGGCGAGGTTTTCCTGCAATTGCTGCTCGCTGACAACCGGCCCCATCTGGGTGCCGTCTTCCAGCGCGTGACCGACTTTCATCGCTTGCGCACCTGCGACCAGTTTCTCGACGAACGCATCATGGATACCCGCATGAACAACCAGCCGCGACGAGGCGGTGCATTTCTGCCCGGTGCCGCCAAACGCGCCACCCAGCGCCAGCGTCACCGCCAGATCAAGATCGGCATCATCCATGACGGCCAGCGCGTTCTTGGACCCCATCTCCATCTGTATCTTGGTCAGGTTCTGGATGGCCGCTGCCGCAATCCCTTTGCCCACCGGCACCGACCCGGTGAATGAAATCGCGTTCACCTTGGGGCTTTCCACCAGACGCTGCCCGATGCTGCGCCCCGATCCCATCACCAGGCTGAACAGGCCCTTGGGGATATCCTGCCGTTCAATGATCTCGGTTAAAGCTACAGCCGATGCAGGGGTGATGTTCGCAGGTTTCCACACCACCGCGTTGCCGTAGCACAGCGCCGGTGCGATTTTCCATGAGGCGGTCGCGGTGGGAAAGTTCCATGGGCTGATGATGGCGACGACGCCCACGGGTTCGCGCCGTACGTCAATCTCAACGCCGGGGCGGACAGAGTCGGCATTCTCACCGATCTGACGCAGACACTCGGCTGCGTAATAGGTAAAGAACTGTCCTGCGCGATAAACCTCTCCTTTACCTTCGGCCAGCGGTTTGCCTTCCTCGCGCGACAGCAGCGTGCCCAACTCCTCGGCGCGGGCCATCAGCTCGTTGCCGATGGCGTTAAGAACAGCTTGCTTGCGTTCAGGCAGATACGCCGCCCACTCAGCCTGCGCAATGCGCGCCTGCTCTAGCGTTGCGTCCAACTGGTCCACACTGGCTTGGGCGAACATGCCGACAAGATCGCTCAGATCCGACGGGTTGCGGTTTTCGATTTCAGAGTCACCAGCCAGCCATTCGCCAGCGATCAAGTTCAGTTTGGTCACGATGCGCCCCAGAGAAAAAAGAGTTGCGCGAAGGATGGCTTTTCCTCGGCGCATCAGTCAAATTCAAACAAGTGAAGAAAAGTTCAGTAAAATTGAAGTATGGCAATCAAAATTGAAACTTTGCGCTGTTTTTGCACTGTTGTCCAAACCGGCAATCTGACTGAGGCCGCAGCTCGGCTCGGGCGGACGCAATCCGCCGTTTCTATGACACTGAAGCAGTTCGAGGACCATCTGGGCCGCAAGTTGTTCGAGGGTGAGCGTAAGAACCGCTTGTCTCCTCTTGGGGCGCAAGTGTTTGAACTGGCTTTAAAGCAGGTGCGCCAATTCGATCAGAGCGTGCAGGACATAGAAGCGGCTGCCAACGCTGAACAAGGCCTGTTGCGCATAGCATCGGTGCCATCGGTCGCAGCGCTGGTGTTTCCGCGTGTTCTGAGGCACCTGATACAACGCTTTCCCGGGGCGAAGGTTGATCTGCGGGACACTGATACACAGCAGGTCCTGGATGCATTGGTCGAAGGGAAGGCGGATATCGGAATTGCCTCGGGGCATCACGCGCTGAACGGTTTTCATACCAAGCCCTTGTTACAAGACCGGTTCGGGCTGGTCTGTGCTGCCGATCACCCGCTGATCCGGCAGGTTGAACCCCCGTGTATTGCCGATCTGGGGACCGTGCCGTTCATTCGAAACAGCCTGTGCGACCTGATCACGTCGCCGCGGTTTCATGAGGCGATTGATCAGGCTGACATCACGATCCGCAACACACATTCTTTGATCACGATGGTCAGGACGGGCAATTGGGCGACGGTTCTGCCTCAAACGGTGGCAGAGTTCATTCCCGAAGCCACCGCCTTTCGCGAGATAAAAGACCTGCCGGATCAAAGGCAGGTCTTTTTGTACGTCAAAGAGCGGTCACGCTTTCCCGAACTGACCGAGGCCGCAGAGCACCTCATTCTCGCATATGATGCTTAGGGCTTCTATTTTTTGACGTCGCCCGCAAACCGCGCGGCGTTTTCTTTGGCAAAGGCCGACGCATCGGCGCTTGCGTCCCAGAATTGGGGGTTTGCCTTGGGAATGGTCAACGCTTTCTGAACGGCGGGCCGGGCGTCGATGCGTTCGAACCAGGCGTTCAGATGAGGTAGATCGTCCACCTTGACCCGTGCCCAGACATAGGCCCGCGCCCAAGGGTAAAGCATCATATCCGCGATGGTGTATTCATCTGCGGCGATCCAGTCGCGCCCTTCAAGCCGTGTGTTCATAACCTCTAGCAGGCGGCGGCTTTCATCGACGTAACGGCGGATCGAGAACGGTTCGTCGTGCCCATTGGGGGCGGCGATATGTTGGAAATACATCGCCTGTCCCATCATGGGTCCGATATGACCGACCTGAAAGAAAACCCATTGCATGACTTCGGATCGTTTGATCGGGTCTTCCGGCAGGAACTTTCCGTATTTTTCGGCCAGGTACCACAGGATCGCGCCGCTTTCGAATATGGCGCGCCCCTCGGACCGGTCATAGATCGTCGGTATTTTACCGTTGGGATTCAGCGCCAGATAATCTGGCGCTTTTTGTTCTTGTTTGGAAAAGTCGATATGGGTGAGGTCGTAAGGAATTCCGGCCTCTTCCAGAAAAATGACCGGCTTATAACCGTTCATCGTTCCTGCGGTGTACAGGTGAATATCAGGCTGCGACATTGTCTGCCTCGGCGAATGTAGAATTCAGATGTGTCTGGAACCGGGCAAAATCTGCCTCGATCGTCGGGTTCTTCATAACATCAAACGCGGCAAAAGTCGGCAGAGGTTTCATCGCCATGAATTTCGCCGTTAGGTGCAGCGGTTTCAGCAGGTCATCTACGCTATCGCCGGCAAAGAAGGGCTCGGTCGGGTTGTCGAACGCTTCGACCGGGGCGTTGAACGTGACTGACAGCATATAGCTTTTATCGTGCAACACGCCGCCCATACCGTAGTTGGATTTAGGGGCGTCACTGGTGCGCCCATCGCCATGTGCAAACCGTCCATCCATGGCCGAGGTATAGACCTCGTCCATGTATTTCTTGAAGACCCACGGCACGCCCATCCAGTTCACCGGGAATTGCATGATGACTGTGTCCGCCCACAAGTGGTTCGCGACTTCTGTGTCGACATCATAGCCTTCGGCGACCGTAGTCACCCGGACATCGTGGCCCAGCGTGCGCAACTGGGTGCTGGCTTGTTCGGTCAGGCTGGCGTTCAGAGCACCGGGGGCCGCTTCATAAGGCTGTGTGCCGTTGAGGATCAGGATATTGCTCATGTCTATGCCCTTTTTCAATCTTGGGAATGTCGTGTCGAAGCAGTTGGGGCTGGCGGAGATAAAAAGCAACCAGTATACTTTTAGTAACCTTCTTTTTCATAAGGGATATGACATGCGTGCAAAGGTCAGTCAGGATAATCGGGGGCGAAAACAAGTGGCAGAAGCCTGCCTCGAACCTTGCTCGGTCGAGCGCGGGATGCGGATCATCGGCGGTAAGTGGACGGGTTCGATCCTTTGGCACCTGAAAGACGGGCCCGTGCGTTTCAATGACTTGTCCCGCATGATCGCAGGTGCCAGCAAAAAGATGATAACCGAGCGTTTGCGTCAGCTTGAGGCACAAGGTTTAGTAAGGCGGCACGTGCTACAGACATCGCCCGTTTCGGTCGAATACTCTGTCACCGAGCTGGGCCGCAGCGCGCTGGGCATTCTGGACGATTTGAGCAAGTGGAGCGAGACTTTGCCTGCGGCCGTCGTTTCAGACATTGGTTAAAAGTTCGGAAATTTTCGAAACTAATATACGATGATATCAAATACATGTATTTGTCCTCCGTAGGGCTTGAAGGGTGTTGCGTCACCATGCTTCACTTTTCTGGCCAATCCGGCGCGTCGAGCCGCTGGCCAAAAAATCCGGGGAGTTAGACCTTCCCGAGACTGTTTGTAAGGTGCGGGACCGGCATTTGCCGAAAGAACAGCATCGCGAACGCCCAACATGGAGATATCAGATGAAGAAACTCACCACACTTATGGGAAGTGCAGCAGCTCTTGCCGCAGGTCCCGCGCTTGCCGCAGATATCGTGATCGGTGTGCCAAACTGGGCATCGGTGAACGCCACGGCGCATATCCTTGAAGTTGTGATCGAAGAAAACCTGGGCTTGGACGTAGAGCTTCAGAACGGCACCAACCCGATCGTGTTCGAGGCGATGGATTCTGGCGCGATGCATGTCCACCCCGAGGTTTGGATGCCGAACCAGCAGAACCTGCACGACACCTATGTCAAAGATAACGGCACCGTGGTTATGAACGAAAACCCGGTTCAGGCCGAGCAGGGCATGTGTGTGCCCACGGCGACAGCTGAAAAATATGACATCAAGTCCATCGACGATCTGAGTGATCCGGACAAGATGGCCATCTTTGACACCGACGGCAACGGAACGCCCGAGGTTTGGATCGGTGCGCCGGGCTGGGCCTCGACCGTGGTCGAAAAAATCCGGGCCAAGTCCTATGGCTATGACCAGATTTTCGATCTGACCGAGTACGAAGAAACCATCGCCTATGCGAATCTGGCCAACGCCGCCAAGGCTGGCGACCCGTGGATCGGCTTCTGCTACAGCCCGCACTATATCTTTGTGACGCAGGACCTGACCGTTCTGGAAGAGCCCGCCCATGATCCGGCGACCTGGACCATCGTGCAGCCCACAGATGATCCGGACTGGCTGGATAAATCCGAGGCGTCCTCGGCCTGGAACGGCGCCACGCTGCACCTGCACTACGCCAAGGAGCTGGAAGACGCCTACCCCGAGGTGGCCGCTCTGTTCCGCAACTACCAGATGCAGGGTGACGACCTGAGCGCGATGGGCAAGGCGCTTGCCGTCGACAACATGGAAGCAGCTGATTTCGCCCGCGATTGGGTGGCCAACAACGAAGACACTGTTCTGAACTGGCTGACCAACTAAGACGCATTCCCAGGGGGCCGTCGCGACCAGTTCGCGGCGGCCCTTTGCATATAGATCGGGGAAAACCCCGCATATGAGGGGCAAATGGACGAACCTGTCGTAAAACTTGAAAATGTCTGGAAAATCTTTGGTGCCCGCGCCGAAGAGGCCATGGCGGCTGTCCGCAGCGAGGGTATTGGAAAACCCGAGGTGCTTGAACGCTTTAACTGTGTCGTAGGTGTGCAGGGCGCAACCTTTGAGGTGCCGCGTGGCGAAATTTTCTGCATCATGGGCCTGTCAGGGTCCGGCAAATCAACTCTGGTTCGGCATGTGAACCGCCTGATCGAACCGACTGCGGGTAAGATCGAGATCATGGGGCAGGATGTCTCGAAAATCTCGGAATCCGAATTGCGTCGCATTCGCGCTCAGCAGATCGGGATGGTGTTTCAGCATATGGCGCTGATGCCGCACCGGTCGGTCCGCGATAACGTGGCTTACCCGCTAGAAATTCGGAAGGTGTCGAAATCCAAGCGCTGGGCGGTGTCCGACCACGCGCTGGGTCTGGTAGACCTGACAGGCTACGAGGATCGCTTGCCCAAAGAACTGTCGGGCGGAATGCAGCAACGTGTTGGCATCGCCCGCGCGCTGGCCTCTGACCCCGAGATTTTGTTGATGGATGAGCCGTTCTCGGCCCTCGATCCATTGATCCGCTTGCAGTTGCAGGATCAGTTCAAGGCGCTGGTGGCGCAACTGAAAAAGACCACGCTGTTTATCACGCATGACTTGGACGAAGCCATCCGCATCGGCCATCGCATCGCCATCATGAAGGACGGTGTGATCGTGCAAATTGGCACGCCGGAAGATATCGTGATGAACCCCGCCGACGATTACGTGCGCGAATTTGTGCAGGGGATTTCCAAATTGAAACTGGTCAAGGCCCATTCGATCATGGAGCCGCTGGCCAGCTATTCCGGCCCGACCGAGGGCGCGCCGCGTGCCGATGAAGGCGCTGATCTGGACCAGTTGATTGATCTGGCCGTTAACACTGAACTGCCGGTGATCATTACGGATGGTGGCAGCGACGTGGGTGTCGTGACCAAGCCGCGTCTGCTGCGCGGTATTCAGGGGGGCAAAAATGACTGACGCAACCACCGAACTGAAAGTCACCGCCGCCTCGGATATCGAGGTGGATCGCGACGCACTTGACCGCTCGATCCACGAATTTGCGGGTCCGAACGGGGATTACTACGTCAACGCCTTTCACAAGATCCATGATGCGACCAGCGCGGTTCCGAACACGTTCAACAAATGGGCGGCAGCGCTGGGTCCGTTCTGGTCCGCTTCGCGCGCTATTTGGGGGATGTTCTGGACTTTCCTGATCCTTGAAATCATAGCGTGGGTGCAAATCGGACGCGGGGCTTGGGGCAATCCCGGTGCCGACATGGCCGAACGTGCGGAACGCCAGCAGGCCCGCGCGAACGAGCTGCTGGAACGCGCCGCTTCTGCGACCGAGCAGGGGGATATAGACCGGTTCACCAAATTGGCCGAGAATATACAGAGGGCAGCAGACAGCAGTTTTGAAAAAGCCGCGGCCGCCCAGTCGGAATCGCTGGGGATCATGTTGACCGGCTTGGTGATGTTGCTGGTGTTCAAGCTTGTGCAGGGGCTTTACGCGGACCGCATCTATGAAAAACAGTATTCGCGCTGGCGGATTGATCCCGACAGCACCGAAAGCGGGCGTTCTACGCGCAACACGGTGCTGGGCGCCGTTCTGGTGGCCGCAATCGGGCCTCTGATCGTCTATAAATTCACCGTCAACGCTTCGCTCGCGATGTTGGATGCGTTCCCGGAGAAAGAGGTCTCGGCCCTGTTTCTGGGCGAAGATGGCGGCACGCTGTTCTCAAGCCTCGCCAGCTGGATGGAGGCCAAGATCGACGCCGCAGCCCTTGCGGGCGGGGACGTGTTCGACGGGATCGTCGCCGGGGTGCGCTCGGTCCTGGATGCGTTGACGATTGCATTGATCGGATCGCCTTGGCCGGTCGTGATGCTGGTGATCTGCGTCACCGCGTGGCGTGCGGCGGGGCCGCGTGTGGCGATTTTCACCGCTGCCTCTTTGGCTTACATCGCACTTCTGGGTTACTGGGATGTGGCGATGGAGACGGTGGCCTTGGTCGGTGCAGCCGTGTTGCTTTGCGTAGTGATAGGCATTCCGCTGGGCATTTGGTTCGGCAAATCGGCACGGGCTTACCGTGCGGCGGAACCGGTGCTGGACCTGATGCAGACGCTGCCGGCCTTCGTCTATTTGATCCCGATCATCGCCTTCTTTGGCACCGGCAACCCGCCGGGCATTCTGGCCACGATTATCTTTGGGATGCCCCCGGTGATCCGCCTGACGGCGCTGGGAATGCGGGGCGTGCCCGATAGCATCAAAGAGGCTGCGGTCGCCTTTGGCGCCTCGAAATGGCAGTTGCTGAAGGATGTGGAGATCCCGCTGGCCTTGCCCTCGATTATGACCGGGGTGAACCAGACCATCCTGATGTGTCTGTCCATGGTAGTGATCATCTCGCTGATTGGCGGCGGCGGTCTGGGCAAGGAAATCCTTGAGGCGCTGCAATATGCGGCCAAGGGTCCGGGTCTGTTGGGCGGCTTTGCCATCCTGTTCTGCGCCATGGTCATCGACCGGATCGTGCAGGGGGCCTTCCGGCGAGAAGACGAGAAAATCTAAACACAAAACGCTCCCGCCAGCCGGGGGCGTTTTTTCTTGAAGGGGGTGCAGATGACCGACCGCTATGAACAGTCGATGATGGATAACCTGTATTGGTGGGGCGTGCCGACCCTGTTCCGCTGTCCCAATACCGGCCCCGAGGGGCAGGACATCGCGCTTGTCGGCGTCCCGCATTCCACCGGCAACGGCACGACCGAGCGGGATCAGCATCTTGGTCCGCGCGCGCTGCGCCATGTCTCGGCTGTGCAGCGACGGGTGCATTCGGTGTTCGAGATCGATCCGTGGAACAGCGCCAAGATCGCTGATGTGGGTGACGTGCCCTTTCCGCGCGCCAATGACAACGAGGATTGCATCGAGCGTATCACGGCCTTTTACAAAGACATTGACGCTGCAGGGGCGCGGCCCGTGTCGGTGGGCGGAGATCACTCGATCACCGGCGGCATCGTGCAGGCCTTGGGACGTGGTCAACTGGCCGGCGGAGAGCCGATCAGCTTTCTGCATCTGGATGCCCACACGGATGTGTTCACCAAGGTCGACCACTTTCTGGGGGCCAAGAAATCCGCTGCCCATTGGGGCGCGTATCTGGCCGATCAGGGGCAGGTCGACCCGACGCGTTCAATGCAGATCGGTCTGCGGGGCCACCCGCGCAGTCTGGACTGGCTGCAGCCGTCTTATGACTATGGTTACAACATCGTCACCATGCGCGAGTTCCGTCAACGCGGGCTGGAGGACGTGGTGGCGCAGACGCGTGAAGTGCTGGGCGACAGGCCGGTCTATATCACCTTCGACCTGGACTGCCTGGACCCCACTGTCGCGCCTGCGGTGTCCAATCTGGAGCCCGGCGAGAAGGGGTTCGACATTGACGAGGCCGTGGGGATTTTACGCGCCGCACGCGGGCTGAATATCGTGGGCGGGGACGTGGTTTGCATGATGCCCACCAAGGACAGCCCCAACAACATCACCGCCCTGACCGCAGCAGCGGTGATGTTCGAGATGATCTCTATGATCGCCGAAAACGTCCGTTAGCGGCGCGCCTCAACGGCCTGCGCCAACACGCAGAGCAGTTCGAACATCAGCGAAATCCCCAGCCACGCGGTGCCGCCCGAGGCATCGAAGGGGGGTGAGACCTCGACCAGATCGGCCCCCACCAAGTTCACTCCGGCCATCTGGCGGATCACCTGCTGGGCCTGAAAACTGTTCGGGCCGCCGATTTCGGGCGTGCCGGTGCCGGGGGCAAAGGTCGGGTCCACAAAGTCGATATCATAGGTGCAATAGGTCGGCGCGTCGCCGACGATGCTGCGCACCTCGGCCATGACATCGCCGATGCCCCGGTCGAACAGTTCCTCGATGCGAATGATGCGGATGCCCTGCGCCTCGCCCCACTCGATATCCTCGGTGTTATAGGCGGTGCCGCGAATGCCCACCTGAACAAAGCGTTTGGGATCGACCAGCCCTTCTTCGACCGCGCGGCGGAACGGGGTGCCGTGGGTGAACTTGTGCCCGCCGAAATAGCTGTCGAACAGGTCGGTATGGCTGTCGAACTGGATCAGTCCCAGCGGGCCGGATTTGGCCAGCGCGCGCAGGACGGGCAGGGTGGTCAGGTGATCCCCTCCGGCGGTCAGGGGGGTGATGCCGCGCGCGTTCAGGTCAGTGTAGAACGAGGTCACGCGGTTCAGCGTGTCTTCGATATCCACAGGGTTCGGGGCCACGTCGCCCAGATCGGCGCAGTTCATCATCGCAAAGGGCGCAACCTCGGTCACCGGGTTCATCGCGCGGATCATGGTCGAGTAATCCCGCAACTGGCGCGGCCCGTGGCGCGCGCCGGGGCGGTTCGTGGTGCCCCCGTCCCAGGGGATGCCGACCAGCCCGATATCAACCTCGGCGATCCGCGCGTGATCCAGCGTCATGCCGGGCAGGCGCATGAAGGTCGGCACGCCGGCAAATCGCGCAAGTTCCATGGCCGAGACGGGCTGAAAGAAGGGATCGGTCATCGGGGCCTCATTCGTAGCAAGTCCCGCCGAGCCTAGCCGCCGAGGGTGGATAGGGGAAGGTCAATCAAGGATATGAAAACGGGCGCGGATTTCCGCATCCTGTTCGGGGGTCAGATATTGAGGGCGGTGCGTTGCCAGCACCTCTTTCGCGTGGGCGCGGGCGGTGGCCCATGCGTCGCTGGCACCGTCCTCTGCCCATGTGCGGGGCTCGGACCGGTCGGCGAGTTCGGGGTAATAATAATCCCGCTCCATCGCGTCATAGGTATGGGCGCTGCCCAGGAAATGCCCGTCGCCCAGAACTGATTGGCAGATCGCCTCGAACCCAAGGTTTTCCTCGGTCACTTCGATCCCGCGCAGGGCACGGTAGGTGTGGGCGTGCATCTCATTGTCCAGCATAAAGCCCTCGAAACTGGCCCCCAGCAGCGATGCGGTCATGCCCGAGCTTTCATAGATCAGGTTCCCGCCCGCCAGCGCCGCTGCCATCGAGGTGATGCCCTTTTCCGCCCCGTATTGCGCGTCAATCGCCTTGGCATCCGTCATCGAGGCCGCCACACCCGACGGCAGACCCAACCAGTTGGAAATCTGCGCCGAGGCCGCGTTCAGGATCGCGGTTTCACCACTACCGCCCGCAAAAGACCCGGTGCGCAGGTCCACGATGAAGGGCCAGTTGGAAAACACCATGGGAAAGCCCGGTTTGATCGTGTTGACCATGACGAGGCTGGCCAAAGTCTCGGCCAGTGATTGCGCCAGAAACCCGGCCAGCGTGGCGGGGGCCGTGGCGCCCGCTTGCGCTGCGGTGATACAGGACATGGGGATGTTATGGGCGATGCATTCATAGACCACATCCACCGCATCCTCGCCATAGCGCAAGGGCGAGATGACCGGGCTGATATGGGCCTTCAGGAACGGGCGCGCGGCGAATGCGCCGGGGCCACCGGCCGCGATGTCCAGCATCTCGACGATGGGCGCGACATGTTCGGCCAGCGTAAAGGACGTGGCAATCGGTTTGGTGGTGTTGCGGATCAGCGCATAGGCGGTGTTCACGTCCAGATCGAAGTTGTCCGGCACATCGGTCGCCACGCAGCAGCGGGTGAACCAACTGACATTGGGCAGCGTGTCCTGTAGCCGAGTGAAATCATGCAGATCGGTCAGGGTTGAGGGGCGGTAGAGCCCCGTTTCAATATCCAGCGTCTGAACCGCCGCGCCGCCAGTGCCGAAATACACCCGGTCTCCGCCCACCTCGATCGACCTCGAGGGATCGCGGCCGTGAAAGGTGAATTGTTTGGGGGCGGATTGAATGGCCTGTTCGACCATGGCGCGCTGGAACAGCAACCGGCCCTCAGGTCCGGGGTGTGCGCCAGCAGCCCGCAGGTCTCCCGCCAGCCGATCCGGCACCTCGCCCATCCCCAGCGTTTCCAGCAGGCGCAGGGCGGTGTCATAAATCTGCGCGATTTCGGGCTCAGTAAGAGGCTTGAACGCGCCGCCGATCTGGCCGGGCGGGCAGGGGTCAATCACGGGTGCGGCCGCGCGCTGCGCGTGCCGGGCGCGTCTGCCGCTTCGTTTGCTGCCCGTGCTCATCCGGTTCCTTTCCCGTTGCTTTTCCCGAAACCTAAGCGCCACATTGCGCCCCACGCAAAGGCGAAGTGCAATTTGCAGAATCCGCAATCGCGGTTTCGATTTTTCAATACAAGCGCTAGGCAGCTTGTCGTGCGCGCGCATTGTTCCGCAAAACTTGGTCGAAACAAAAACAGGAGCCGCGCCCATGAAATCTCGCACCAAGGTCGTTGTCATCGGAGGCGGGATTGCGGGCTGCTCGACCCTCTATCACCTGACGCAGGAGGGGTGGAGCGATGTGGTTCTGGTCGAGCGGAACGAGCTGACTTCGGGCACCACATGGCATTCGGCGGCACAGGTGACGAATTTCGGGATGAACCAGACGATGGTCGGGCTGAAATCGCATTCGATCCGTCTGTATAAGGAACTGGCCGACGACCCGGACTATCCGATCAACTACCACCATGGCGACGGCGGCATCCGGCTGGCCAATACCGAGGCGCAAATGCAGGGCTACCGCCATTTCGCCTCTATGGCGCGCGGGATGGACGTGCAGTTCGAGGTGATAGATGCCGAGGAATGCGCGCGCCGTCACCCGCTGATCTCGACCGAGAACCTGATCGGCGGGCTTTGGGATCCGATGGATGGTGATATCGACCCCGCGCAGCTGTGTCAGGCGCTGGCGCGCCGGGCGCGTAAAGCAGGGGCCGAGGTCTATCGCAACACGCCGGTCATTGGGCTGAAACAACACGCCGATGATACATGGACCGTGCAGACCGAAAAGGGCGATATCGACTGCGATATTGTCGTCAACGCGGGTGGCTATCGCGTGAATGAGGTGGGCGCGATGATGGGGGTACATCACCCCGTCGCCTCGATGGAGCATCAGTATTTCCTGACCGAAGAGATCCCCGCCATTCGGGATGCAGGCCACAGGATGCCTCTGCTGCGGTGTCCGATCAGCGACTATTACTGCCGGCAGGAAAAGAACGGGTTGCTGCTGGGGTTCTATGAACAGGACTGCAAGACATGGGGCATGGACGGGATCGACCCGAACTTTGTCAACGCGCTGTGTCCTGACGATCTGGACCGCGTGACGGATGTGCTGGAGGGCGCATTTGCCCGGATGCCCGCGCTGATGGAGGTGGGCGTGCATACGGTGGTAAACGGCCCGATCACCTATACGATCGACGGTGCGCCTCTGGTCGGGCCGATCCCGGGCAAGCGCAATGCGTTTTGCATCATCGGCCTGCGCGCGGGGCTGGGTGAGGGCGGCGGTCACGGCTGGCTGCTGGCGCAGCAGATCGTGCATGGCGAGGCGTGTTATGACACATGGTGCCTCGATCCGCGTCGGTTCACGGGGCATGCGAATGTGGAGCTGACAGCGCTGAAAGCCATCGAGGACTACCAGAACGAGTTCCGCTTTCACTTCCCGCATGAACACCGCCCTGCCGGGCGGCCCGCCAAGACAACGCCTCTGACCCCGGTTCTGGCGGCGGAGGGGGCCGAGTTTACCGTCGTGAACGGGTGGGAAAGGGTAGACTACATCAAACCATCGCCCGATTTTGCGCCCACTCACAGTTTCGATTTTGACGAAACCTTCGATCTGGTGGCCGCCGAGGTTGCCAATGTCCAGACCAATGTGGGGCTGGCCGAGGTGAACGGTTTCAACCGGATTGAGATCACCGGCGCGGACCGTCACGCTTTTCTCGACCGGATGTTCTGCGGCTCTGTGACAAAGCGCGACGGGCGCGTGGGGCTGGGCTATCTGCTGAACCACCATGGTATGGTCAAGGGTGAGGCGACCGTGGCCAATCTTCCCGCCAGCGACCGGGGGCCAGCGCGTGTCTGGTACGGCTCGGCAGCAGCCAGCGAGTTCCACGACATGGACTGGCTGACCCGCCATTTGCGGAGCGACGAGGACGTCCAGCTGCGCAGCCTGACCAACGACCAGACGATCCTGATTTTGGCGGGCCCAAAAGCACGCGACGTTCTAGGCGCTTGCGCACGTGGCGATTGGTCGGCTGAGGCGTTCCCATGGCTTAGTGTGCGAGAGTGTTTCATCGGCATCGCCCCGGCGACCGTGATGGGTGTCAGCTTCTCGGGTGAGCTGGCCTATGAAATCCACGTTCCCAATGCCTCGCTTTATGCAGCTTATCTGGCATTGCGGCAGGGCGGCGAAGCACATGGACTCAAGCTGTTCGGCGCGCGCGCGGTCGAGTCAATGCGCATGGAAAAGAGCTTTCTGCATTGGAAGGCCGATCTGATCACCGAGTTCGACCCGTTCGAAACCGGGCTGGATCGGTTCGTCAGGCTGGACAAGGGCGATTTCATCGGACGCGATGCCCTGCTCCAGCGACAGGCCGCGGGTGCTCGTCGGAAATTGGTTGTGCTGCAGGTTCACACGGATCAAGGCCCGGCGCATCCCGGCGCTTCGCTGATGCGGGGAAATGAGGTCATCGGAACGATCACTTCGGGTGAATGGGGGCATCGGATTGGACTGAACCTTGCCCATGCTTTTGTTGATCCCGGGCTGGCAGACGTCGGGTCGGAAATGGAGTTGGACCGATGCGGTGAGCGTGTGTCCGCGGTTGTGATTGCACCGTCGCCTTACGATCCGGATTTCGGTCGGATCAAATCCTGAACGCGATACAAGCTCAACTTCCGGATTGCTCTGGGGATCATTCTCTGGTTCGATAGTTTCGAAGTAATCGAAACTGTAGGTGGTCCTCGTGTCCAAATCCCTAAGCTTGCGCTGGCTGGAAGTCTTTCAGTTGATCGCCAAATCCGGGTCGATTCAGCAAGTTGCGTCGGAAACCGGTTTGTCGATCAGTACTGTGTCAAATCACTTGCGCAGTCTTGAAAAGGCATTGGGTATCGAACTGGTTGATCACAGTCGACGTCCGATGGGTCTAACCCCGGCTGGTGAGGTCTTTTCGCGTTATGTGCGCGACGGGCTTACCACGTTGAAACGAGGTGAGGCTGAAATCCGCACGGGAAACTGGCGGCACGCTACAGATTTACGGTTGGCACTGATCGACGATTTCGACAATCAGATCGCACCAGATCTGTTCCGGTTTCTGGCGCAGGCCCTGCCGCGTTGCAACTTCCGCCATTTCACCCGGCCCAGCCATGAGATCATCGCGAAGCTACAGGAACACAAACTGGATGCGGGGGTTGCCACGCGCCCGTCCGAGCGGACGGAAGGTTTGATCGAATACCCTCTGATGCGGGATCCGTTCATCGTTATCCTGCCCGCTGGTTTTGAGGGAACGGCGAGCGATTTGTTCACGCCAGATGCGCAATTGCCTCTTTTACGCTATTCGCGGGACTACATGATCGGCAAGCAGATCGAAATCCAACTGGCGCGAAGCAAGTACAACTTGCCCAACCGTTTCGAGTTGGAGTGCAACCAGTCCATCATCGGTCTGGTCGCAGAAGGGGCAGGGTGGGCGATTACGACCGCCGCGTGTTTCCACCGCGCCCAAAGGTTCCACGATAGCGTGAAGGCAATGCCGTTCCCGGGGCGTAACTTTGTTCGCACGGTGTCGCTGTTCACAACCGAAGTTTACCCTGAAACCACATCGGCGCTGATCCAAAAGGCCATGGGAAAACTCATTCGTCAGCATTTCACCGATCCGATGTGTGCCACCCACAGTTGGCTCAAGGATGATTTCCGTACAATGGAGGCCGAGGCCGCTTAACCTTGGGGTGGCGGTCCAAGTGATCCGCCGGATACTATACTGGTCGCCAGTTGCTCGCCTTGTCCGGGGCTTTGCGTTTCAACCATCTCAACCAGTTGTAGCGCCGCTTTGCGCCCCATTTCACGATGTGGCACATGCACTGTCGTCAATGCCGGAGAGACGATCCGGGCCAGTTCGATATCGTCGAACCCGGTGATGGATACATCCTGAGGGACACGCAGGCCCATGTCTTGTGCGCGCCGCACAGCCCCCACGGCTAGAACGTCATTGCCGCACAGGATTGCGGTCGGTGGGATAGGTTGTGCCATAAGTTCAGCAAACGCAGCGCCACCGTTTTCGATTTCGTAAGGCGTTTCGACTATCGTGAAACCGTCTGGGTTTAGACCGCGCGCGTTGGCGGCGTCTTGAACGCCCTCAATTCTCAGCCGGGCGCGATCATTGCCTTCGCTGATCCCCGAAATCATCCCGATTCTGGTGTGACCCGCCGCAATCACGCGCGCTGCAAGGTTGCGCATTGCCTTGCGGTTATCGAAACCAATAGACGGTGCCAGTGCATTGGGCCGGTAAGACCACGCGATCAGCGTCGGAATTCTGCGGCTTTCCAAAAACTTATAAATCTCTGGGTCACGGTCATGACCGATCAACAATAGGCCATCCGCACCCCGCGCAGCCAGTTTTCGGATTTGTTCTTCTTCAATATCAGGTTTGTAGGCGGAACTGGACACAAGCAGCGTGTAACCGCGCAGATGCAACTCCTCCTGGAATGCCTGCAGGCCCCTTGCAAAAATAGCATTCTCCATGGTTGGAATGATCGCCCCGATGGTGAAACTGCGCTTGGCCGCCATAACCCGGGCGGCGAAGTTGGGCGTATAGCCCAAAGCGTCAACGGCGGCCCGAACCCGCTCGCGGGTTGTGGCGACGACGCGATCGGGATTGTTCAGGCATCGTGACACTGTCGCGGTCGAAACTCCGGCCATTTTGGCGACATCATCCAGCGTCGGGGCTGAGCGCGGTTTCGACATTTCCAAATCCGTAATTCACCTTTGCCAATGAGTGTACCTCTATGGAGGTGATATGGAAAGCAGATATGTAAGCGCTTGCATTTTAGATGTAAGCGCTTACAAGTGAAGTTGAGCCGAATCCACCATGGGACCCGGAATATGTTTCTGTTTGCCTCTATCATCGTGTTCGTCATCTATTTCGCGAATGTTGCGATGGGCGCGTTTGCGAGCGGCGCATTCCTGGGAGACGTGGGCGAGATGTTGGTTCTATTCGCGGCGTCGATCCTGTTCGTTGTCGCAATTCTGAAAAAGGAGGCTGACCGCAACGCAGAACGCGACAGCTGACTTTTTTGCTTGGGAGGGCAATCAATGAACAAGGACAAACTGGAACTGGCGTCGGCCGAGCGCCGCAACTTCCTCAAACTCAGTGCCACGGGCGCATTCACTGCTGCGCTGGTCGCTGGGGCCGGTGGGGTGTTGTGGTCGACCGAAGCTGCGGCTCAGACTGCCAAGGAGGAAAGCGAGCGCGAAAAGGCAGCCGACCACGTGATGACCATCGCCACAGCCTATGTGCTGGGCGCATCGCGCAGCTATCCAATCATGCAACTAGACCTGAAGGAAAACATCCAGAACGCCACAAACGGCAAAGTTTATGTCAAGCTGGCCCCCGGCGGGCAGTTGGGTGCGGGTGGATCGCTGGTGCAGAAGGTTCAGGGTGGTACAATTCAGGCCGCACAGCACTCGCTGTCGAACTTTGCACCGTTTGCCTCGACCGTTGACCTGATCAACATGCCGTATCTGTGCGGCTCGAACCAGAAATTCACCAATCTCGTGACCTCGGACACCTGGAAGAACGAGGTGCATCCCAAGGTCGAGGCCGCCGGCTTCAAGGCGCTGTTCTACGTTGTGATCGACCCGCGCGTGGTTGCGGTGCGTCAGGGTGGCAATGCAATCATCACGCCGGGCGACATGAGCGGGGTGAAGTTCCGCGTTCCGGGCTCGAAAATGCTGCAGCAATATTACCGTATGGCGGGCGCAAACCCGACGCCGGTTGCTTGGGGTGAGACCCCCTCGGCCATCAAGCAGGGCGTGGCGGATGCGCTGGACCCGTCAGTGGGCGCGCTTTTCGTGTTCGGCTTCAAGGATATTCTCAGCCATGTGACCTTCACGCAGGCGGTGCCGGACAGTCAGGTTTATTCCTGTAACCTGGAGTGGTTCAACTCGATGCCGCCTGACGTTCAGGAGGGCATCATGTGGGGTGCGGAAATGACCGCGCATCAGAATCTGGCCAAAGTGCCGTCGGCGCGCGCCTATGCCATGGCCGAGCTGAACAAGGCGGGGGTCGAGTTCCACTCGCTCAGTTCCGATCAACTGGCCGAATGGGAAAGCGTCGGCGGCTATCAGAACGCCGAATGGGACCCCTTCAAGACCGAGCTTGCCGGGTCGATGGACGCGTTCGAAAAGCTGGTCGAGGCCGCAGGCACGCAGGGCAAATATTACGTCCACGACGCATAACAGACAGGCGGCGGGCGCAGCGAGTGAGCCCGCGATCTTCCTTAGCAGCCGGACCTGAAACAGGCCCGCCAAAGAAGGCTATGGCCCGGTTGCTCTTTTGCCGAGGGAACAGATGACCCTACTTCAAAACATAGACCGCAACGCCGAGCGCTGGCTGCTGCTGGTGTTCTACGTGATGCTGGTCATCACCATGGCCATCGAGGTTCTTCGGCGTGAGATTTTCGCTTTCTCGTCGATCTGGGGCGAAGAGATCGTCCGCTATTCCTTCATCTACCTTGCGTGGATCGGTGCAGCAGCAGCCGTAAAGGAACGCGCCCATATCCGCATCGACGTGATCATGCACTACCTTGGGCCGCGTCCCAAGGCGCTGCTGTATATCTTTGGCGATCTGGTGATGTTCGGCGTGGCGGTCATCGCGCTCTACTGGTCGTACGAGGCGGTGCATGTTTCGGCCAAGTTCGGTTCGGTGACGGATGGGCTGCGGGTATCGAAGGTGTGGTTCCTGATGGCCGTGCCCACCGGTTTTGCGCTGATGATCTGGCGTCTGATCCAGTCACTGATGCGCGATTTGAAATGCCTGAGGGACGGCACGCCCGTCTTCGAAGGCGACAAGCTGTTTGACTGAGGGGACACGCAATGCTTTGGGGTTCTCTCAATCAAACTGTTGAACTTGGGTGGGATTTCTACCTGCCTGTGATCCTGTTCGTTGGTCTGATTGCCTTGGCTGTGCCCGTCTGGGCGGCCATCGGCACCGCCGCCATCGTGATGCTGGTCATGTCCGGCGACCTGCCGTTAAGCCTTGTGGGCGAAAGCCTGTTCACCGGCATCGACGCCTTTGCTCTGACCGCCGTACCGCTGTTCATCCTAACCGGGGACGTGTTGGTGCGAACCGGGTTGTCGCGAAAGTTTCTGGACGTGGCCGAGGCGCTGACCTGTTTTGCCAAGGGTGGCTTTGGCTCGGCCACCGTTCTGGTTTGCGGCATGTTCGCTGCCATCTCGGGCTCGGACGCGGCGGGTGCTGCTGCCGTGGGCCGAATGACCATCAACCGGCTGGTCGAAAGCGGCTATCCCCGACCGTATGCCTGCGCGCTGGTGGCCGCCGGGGCCTGTACCGGCATCCTGATCCCACCCTCGATCGCCTATATCATCATCGGTCTGGTTCTGGGCATATCCGCGTCCACGTTGTTTCTGGCCGCACTTATCCCAGGTCTGGCCATTCTGGTCTCGATCCTTGTGACCAACATCATCATGAACCGCCTTTATGCCTACGAGGGCGGCGGCATGATGACCATGGGCGAATGGCTGACCAATCTTGGCACGGCGCTGAAATCCGGCTGGTATGCGTTCATCGTGCCGGGGATCATCTTCTACGGCATCTTTTCGGGCCGCCTGACGCCCACCGAGGCCGGTGCGACTGCTGTTGTCGTCACCATCATCATGGGCTTTATCCTGCGCACGCTGACGCTGGCTGATTTCCCATCGATGCTGGTCAGCTCGGCCAAGGTAAACGGGGTGATCCTGCCGATCATCGCCTTTTCGGCACCGCTGGCCGAGGCGCTGGCGATCATGGGCGTGCCGCAGGGTTTTGTGACTGCCGTGACTTCGATGACCGATGATCCGTATCTTCTGATCCTGCTGATGATCGGTATCCTCATCGCGGCGGGGTGCGTGATGGAGACGACGCCGAATATCGTGATTCTCGCCCCGATCCTGAAACCGCTGGCGGACAATATCGGCATGAACGAGATTCAGTTCTGCATCATGATGATCACCGCATTGGGTGTGGGCTTTATCACCCCGCCGTTGGGTTTGAACCTGTTCGTCGTTTCCGGGATAACCGGAGAGTCAATTCTAAAAATTGCGGCGCGTGCCGTGCCCTTTGTTCTGACCATGCTGATCGTGGTAATCCTGATCGCCTATGTACCGGCGGTTTCGACCACCCTGCTTCCTGAAATCTACCAATAGGACCTGCTGACTATGCCCCGTGACTATTTGAAAAAGGCGACATTGACGGCGCAATCTCATGCCACTGAGGTGCATGATACGGTCAAGACAATCCTGGCCGATATCGAGGCGGGCGGGGATGCCAAAGCGATGGAGTACGCGGCCAAGTTCGACAAGTTCGACGGCAACGTACTGATGACGCAAGCCGAAATTGATGCGGCCATCGCATTGGTGCCCGAAAAGCTGAAGGCCGATATCCGCTTTGCCCATGACAATGTGCGCCGCTTCGCAGAGGCTCAGAAAGCGACCGTATCAGATGTCGAGGTCGAGATCGTGCCGGGCGTCATCGCCGGGCAAAAGGCAATCCCGGTGGACGCGGCGGGGTGTTATGTGCCGGGCGGGCGCTATAGCCATATCGCCAGCGCGATCATGACCGTGACCACGGCCAAAGTGGCGGGTTGTCGTCATATCACAGCCTGTTCGCCACCGCGCCCCGGTGAAGGCGTGGCGCCAGCCATTGTCTATGCCGCGCATATCTGTGGGGCAGACAGCATTCTGGCCATGGGCGGTGTGCAGGGTGTGGCGGCGATGACCTATGGCCTGTTCGGCCTGCCGCGCGCGAATATCCTTGTGGGTCCGGGCAATCAGTTCGTGGCCGAGGCCAAGCGTATCCTCTATGGCAAGGTCGGCATCGACATGATCGCGGGCCCCACAGACAGTCTAATCCTTGCCGACAGCAGCGCTGACGCGCATGTGGTCGCGACCGATTTGGTCAGTCAGGCCGAGCACGGATACAATTCACCCGTCTGGCTGGTGACGGATGATCGACCATTGGCCGAGAAAGTGATGCAACTGGTTCCTTCACTGATCGAAGACCTTCCGGAACTGAACCGGGAAAACGCCTCGGCCGCGTGGCGCGACTATGCCGAGGTGATCCTGTGCGCCGATCGCGAAGAAATGGCCGCCTGCTCCGACGCCTATGCGCCCGAACACCTGACTGTGCAGGCCGAGGATCTGGATTGGTGGCTGGATCGGTTGACCTGCTATGGCTCGCTGTTTTTGGGTGAGGAAACGACCGTGTCTTATGGCGACAAGGCTACTGGCACCAATCACGTCCTGCCGACGTCCGGCGCGGCCAGTTATACTGGCGGGTTGAGTGTCCACAAATACATGAAGATCGTCACGTGGCAACGCGCAACGCGCGAGGGATCCAAGCCCATCGCCATTGCGACCGCCCGCATTTCCCGGCTGGAAGGGATGGAGGGCCACGCCCGCGCGGCCGATGTGCGGTTGGCGAAGTATTTCCCCGATGAGCAATTCGACCTGTCCGCAGATGGATGACCCGCGCGCGTTGTTTGACCTGACCGGGCGGGTGGCTTGCGTCACCGGGGCAAGCTCGGGTCTGGGCCGACGGGCGGCGCAGGCGCTGGCCGCCGCTGGGGCACGGGTAGTGGGCGTCGCGCGCCGGGCCGAGGCGTTGGCAGGACTGAAAGCCGAACTTGGCGACAAGGGCGCGACTGTGACAGCGGATGTAGCCGACCGCGCGGGGCATGGAAGGCTGGTTGAACAGATCAGCTTGGCATTCGGCGCGCCTGACATCGTCATCCATGCTGCTGGGATCAACACCCGCGAGGTGGCGGATGAAGTCACGCCCGATGGTTGGGACGCGACGCTGGCGCTAAACCTGAGCGCGCCGTTTTTCCTAAGCCAGGCATTGGTACCCGCCATGAAGGCGAAAGGCTGGGGGCGCGTTGTCAACTTTGCTTCACTGCAGACCACGCGGGCTTTTCCAGGGGGGATTGCGTATGGTGCCTCAAAGGCCGGGATCGGGCAACTGACCCGTGCCATGGCCGAGGCATGGTCGCCATATGGCATCACCGCCAACGCCATCGGGCCGGGGTTCTTTCCGACCGAGCTGACTCAGGCCGTATTCAACGACCCCGACCGCGCCGCGCGCAACGCCGCGCAGACCTGTACCGGACGCAATGGGCGGATGGAGGATATAGACGGGCCGATCTTGTTCTTGTGTTCAGAAGCGTCCAGCTACGTCACCGGGCAGGTGCTCATGGTCGATGGGGGGTTTACCGCGAAATGAAAGCTCTGGTTTATGAAGGGGTTGAACACCTGGAATTCCGGGATGTTCCGGACACAGTTCCCGGACCAGAGGAACAGCTGATCCGTGTCGAAGCCGTGGGTATTTGCGGATCGGACATGCATGCCTATCTGGGACATGATGCCAGACGTCCTGCGCCATTGATCCTGGGGCACGAGGCGGCAGGCGTGATCGTTGGAGGACCACGCGACGGGGCGCGGGTTACGGTCAACCCTCTGGTCACGTGCGGCAATTGCGCGGTCTGCGAAGCGGAGCGGGAAAACCTGTGTCAAAACCGCCAGATCATTTCAATGCCGCCACGAGAGGGCGCATTTGCCCAATTTATCTCAATGCCCGAACGCAATTTGGTCGATGTGCCAGATGATATTCCTTTGTCGCGCGCGGCTTTGGCCGAGCCGTTGGCGGTTAGTTGGCATGCCGTGCGACTGGGGTTGGAAGCCTTGCATCCAGCGATGGAGCGTCGCGCTCTTGTTGTGGGCGGGGGGGCGATCGGACTGGCCGCAGCTTTGGCCCTGCAGGCGATGGGCGTGCAGGATGTCGTCATAGTTGAACCGAACGCGCTGCGACGGGCATATTTGCTGAATTTGCGGGCATTCGACGTAGTCTCTGAAACGTCAGAAACCTTCCCGCTAGTTATCGATGCAGTGGGGTTTGCGGCAACGCGCGCTACTGCGTCGGCGTTGACGCAACCTGGTGGGGTCATGGTCCATGTCGGACTTGGCGAAGGTGCCGGAGGTTTGGATATTCGCCGCATGACCTTGCAGGAGATCACATTTATCGGCACCTATACCTATACGGCTGAGGATTTTCGCCAAACGGCTGCAGCTATTTTCGATGGACGGCTGGGTGCTTTGGACTGGGTCGAGGAGCGGCCGATGTCAGAGGGGGGGCGGGCGTTTCGGGATCTGCGTCGGGGAATGGTCGCCGCGCCGAAAATCATCCTCGCACCGGAGCACTGACCGCGCCAGAAAGAGAGGTAATATGTATCGCAAAATTCTTGTACCCATGGCTTTGGACCACGGCATATCGCCACATACGCTGGAAGTCGCGCGGGCCTTGTCAGCGGAAGGCGCCGAGATAGTCGCGCTACACGTCTATGAAATGCCGCAGGGATCGGTCAGCGCATATCTCGACAAAGATATGGTCGCCGAAGGGTTTCGCTCCGCCCGTAATTTGTTGCGTGACAAGGTTTCGGGGCTGGACGGGGTCAAGTCCGAGATCATCAAAGGGCATACGGCCCGAACCATCATCGATTTCGCCAAGGATAACGACGTTGATTGCATCGTCATCGGTTCGCACAAGCCGGGCCTGAGTGACTATTTTTTGGGATCGACCGCGTCTCGGGTCGTTCGTCATGCTGGCTGCGCGGTCCACGTGCACCGCAGGCCATAACACTTCGAACTGCGCCTTGTGCGCCAAAACAGGACTGACTGACAGGATATGAACATAGACAAGAAGATCACGGACGATCTGGTGGCCAACGATATCTCGTTCGTCACTACCGTTCCTTGCAAACAGCTGGCCGGCGTTATTGCCGAGATCGACGAACGCGAGGGTATTTATCACATCCCTTCGAACAAAGAGGACGAAGGAATGGGCCTGTGCGCGGGTGCCTGGATGGGTGGCAAACGCCCCGCGATTATCATGCAGAACACGGCGATCGGAGTGACGATCAATACGCTGGCCACGCTGATCCAGTATTACAGAATGCCATTGCCCATGCTGATTTCGTACCGGGGTGAGCTGCGCGAACCGATCGCCTGTCAAGTCGAAATGGCCGTTCACACAAAGGCACTGCTGGCGCAGCTGAATATCCCGACCTATCACTTTCATCACAAGTCGGACGTAGAAGAGCTGGACGCGATCCTGAAATACACGTTCATGTGCAACAAGCCGGTCGCCATCCTGACCGACGCCAATTTTTGGGGAGGCTATGGCGACCAATGATCCGTTCTGAAATCCTGAAAGAAATCGCCCCGATTCTGCGTGATCAGCTCGTTGTCTGTAACATCGGTATACCCAGTCAGGAACTGCATGCCATCGATGACCAGCCCTCTAATTTCTACATGTTGGGGACGATGGGGTTGGCGTCGTCCATAGGTCTTGGCCTTGCGCTGTCACAACCCAAACCGGTCATCGTGATTGACGGGGATGGGTCGGTTCTGACCAATCTGGGTACGCTGCCAACTATCGCAAACAACGTGGCCGACAACTATATTCTGCTGATCGTTGATAACGGATCATATGGTTCTACCGGCGACCAGCCTACTTACGCAGGACAGAAAACCTCTCTTGCGAAAATGGCAGAAGCGGCCGGTTGCGACAGGGTGATCGAGTGTCAGGCCGAAGACACCGGTCGGGTTGTGCAAGAGGCGTTGGAGGCGCGAAAGATGACCATCATCGTTGCCAAATGCCAAAGCGGAAACGCTAAAATGCCGCCGATTACCATGGATCCAGTCGTCATCCGGGACCGGTTCATGAAGGCAGTGCAAGCCTGACTTTGCGGTTTTGATATGTGACCTTGCACGCGCGCCGCCCCGACCAATGGGGCGGCGCTTTTGCGTCGGTTGTGGCGAAAATTTCGCGACGTTTTGTGATCACGGTCAGTTGACATTAAGTATTGATACTGTAAACATGATGCAAAACATGGGGTATGTCCTCCTGGCAGGAACGGGTTGGACAAGCGGTATCCGGCGATGGGGAAACAGTGCCGGATGTGGTTTGCAAAACCTCAGAAAGGTGAAAAATGGTATCGGCTTACACAATCTCTGGCGTCAATCCTCGCGATGTCATGACGGCCTTTGCCCAATACGGTTTTCGCAAAACTTCGATGGAAGATATCGCCCGGGCGGTCGGGTTGTCGCGGCAGTCGATTTACAAGAAGTTCGGTTCAAAAGACGCGTGCTATTCGTGGTCATTGGTCACGTATATGCAGGCATTGTACCAAAACGTCTTTGGAATTCTGGATGAGGCGAAGGGCGACCCTATCGACGTTCTGGCCACGGTTTTAACCTCGGTGGTCGGAGACTCGGTCGAGCTGGCTAAAACACGACATGGGGCAGAGCTTTTAGAAGATGCCCTGAAGCTGTCGGCAGACCAGCCGGAAAACTGGCCCAAGGTCTACGTCGAAAACCTTGCCCGGTTCATGTCAGAAAATGGTTTGGCGGCAACGCCGGACAGGGCGCTCGATTTGGCGCATTTGCTGGTCACATCGACCCGAGGAGCCTTGGTTGTTTCGACTTCTCGTGACGAGTTTTCAGACGACATCCACCGCATTCTGCGGACTGTGTTCTCGGACACATAAGCAGAGCGCCGAGGCTCAGCTGCTGTTCGGAAATCGCCAATTGTGCAGCGCGTACGCTATGGCTGCATAACCAACAGCAAGCGCAAGCTGCAGCTTCACGATTGGTATGATCATTGAAAGCGACGCGCCCATTTGGTCGACGCGGATGATGGCGGACATAGCCGAAGTTGAGGGCACTGCCATCGCCAGCCAGCGAATTGGATCTGGCACACTTTCGATCGGCCATGAGACGCCGGTTATGAAGAACAGCGGCAATCCCTGCACGACGAGAAAGAAGATCATTCCCTCCCGGGTAGGGATCACCTGAACAAGCGCAAAACCCATTGCGGTCACGGCCATTAGAAACGGCACCGCAATGGCAAACAGCGTTATGGGGTGGCCGACCTGCGGCAGCCCATAAATCACTGGCAGCAGCAACTGTGTCACCGCGACCCAGAATGTATACACAAGAATGTAGGCGGTGGGTGTCGCCACCCTCGCTATGCCCGGTCTTGCCGGTTTGCCTGCGTGCATTATTCCTATTCCGATCAGCAGCGTTTGCTGGATTATCAGGACAAACGCGGCTGGAACTGCGAAACTGGCATATCCTCCGTTCGGGTTGAACTGAGGGACCGAAGTAATCACCACCGGAGAAACAAGAGCTGCAGCCGTGCCTGCGTCAACGCCCAGAGCGGTCAGACGGCTTACACGGATTTCGGCCCCAAGACTGTTCGCAGCAGATGACACAGCCGAGGAGATCGCTCCGTAAAGAAGGAAATAACTGCCGTCTCCGAAGGCTGCGATTGGGGATTGGCGCCCGTGCAAAAGATCTTGTTCGAAATTGGGCGGTATGATCAGGACACCATAGACCTTTCGCGCGTTGAACATCTCTTGCGCGGCTGGCAGTCCGTCGGTGTGTGCGACCACTGCGACCTGATCCGAATTGTCGACACGTCGGCGCAGTTCTCGACTGGCGGTTGATCCGTCCTGGTCAATTACGACGATAGGGACATCCCGAACCACTTCGCCTGTATAGGGTTGGGGGTAGAGAAACGCATAGATCAGGATCGAAACGACCATCGTCATGCGCGCACCCTTGTCGGCAAACAGCCTGAAGATCGAGTCCAAAACAGCGTCGAGAAAGCGTTTCATTATGCAGTGCTCGCCTGTTTAGCTGGCACTTGCGCCGAGCGGGCCACCAAAAACACCAGAACTGAACCGTAAAGCAGTATCTGCCCCAGCAACCATCCAAAGGCAGGCAGAGAAACTTCAATCGGCGCGCCGCGCAGTACCTGATCCGTGCGAAGTTGCAGATAGGCGGTCAGCGGCAGCAATCCACCCCAAATCCATGCAAAAGTGTTCATTGTTATGCGCGGAAAACTGATGCCGGCAAAGCCGAAGGCTGGGCCGGTCAGCACGCCGGTCAAGCCCAGCGCGCCCACGGTTTCTCCGGCGATCATCGCGAGCATCCCGCCCAGACACAGGCAAGCTAAAACAAAGCCGGCCGAGTAAGCTCCATGCAGCCAAATGTTTCCGCTGAACGGAGCATCAAATGCCCCAAAAATGATCACGTCTGCAAAGATAAGTGTCAGCAAATAGGCTAACCCGTAGGGTGCTAGTTTTCCCGCGATACCCGTGATCGACGAGCCGCCAATCCGAGTCAGCCGTGCCATGCCATTGGGGTGCTGTACGTCGCTGCCGATGGTCAGTGCAGCGCTGGCTGTTATGAAGATTTGCAATACAGTGGGCATAAGGGCGGCAAGCAGGAATTGGACATAGTCCAGAGCCGGATTGAACAGAGGACTGCGCTGAACCGGGATCGGTACGACCGCTTCAACTGCGGCCTCGGGGACAGCCCCGTTTGCGATCAGAGCCTGGGTTGCGACACCTGCCGAAAAGGTCCCCATTGCCTGCCTGCTAGCCCTTGAAACGATGCCTCCGACGGTCAGGAATTGGTTGTTATAGAAGGTAACCAGCTCGGGCCGGTTGCCTTGCAGCAAGTCGCGCCCCATGGACTGGGGTATGAAGATAACGGCGTACACCGCGCCCGAGACGAGAGCGTCCTGCGCCTCGGCCAGAGACGTCGCGCGGACAGTGACCGCAAGGTCCGCAGTGGCGTCGATCATGCGAACAGCCTGGCGCGACAAGGTTGTCCCATCCTGATCGACAACGGCTACGGGCAGGTTCGAAGGAAGCCCGGGCGCGAAGACCGCAGAAAGCAACAGCATCAGGATCAAAGGAAATGGCCCCAGCATAAATGCTAGGCGAGGTTGATGGGCAATCCGGCGCAGCTCTCGACGAAAGGTGCGCCGAAAACCGGCTGGTAGCGGACGCGACATGGCCTAGCGTGCCGCCCAATCCACCAAAGCGCTCATACCCGGTCGCAGGGCCGCATCGCGCGTGACCGGCTCGGCCCTGATCGAGAATGTGCGCAGGTCGAAATCACCCGTGGCTTTCGTGGCGCGCCAATTGGCATAGCTGCCTTCGGCATTGATGGCAGTAACGCGAGCAGGGATCACCAGATCACCCAGCGCCGGTACGCGCACATTCAGTTCCTGACCAATTTCCAGCCCGTTCAGCAGGTCTTCGCGCAGGTTGAACGTGAACCAAGCGTTGTCAATATCCACTATGGATAACAAAATAGCCCCGGCCGAGAAAAGCTCGCCAGGTTCTGCAAGCCGGGCGGTGACCTGACCGCTGATAGGTGCTGCAATTTGCAGCTCTTCAAGATCAGTTTGCGTGCGTAGCAAAGCGGCGTTGGCTTCTTGGACCTGAGCCTGAGCGACGGCTTTTTGTTCTATGCTGTTGCCGTTTTCGGCGAGTTCGAGATTGGCCTGCGCCGCGTCGACCCCACGTTGGGCGGCCGCCAAAGTGTTTGAGGCCTCGTCAAGCCTTTGTAGCGAAGCAAACGAGGTTTCGCTGAGTTTTTCGATCCGGTCATAAGTCTTTTGCGCCAAGTCCTGATCAGCTTTGGCGCGCGCAAGCTCGGCCCGGCGCGCATCGATGACTTCGGGTCGGGTTGCGAAAACCAGATCACGATTAGCAATCGCCACGTCGACAGCGGCTTGTGCCGTCTTCAGACCCGCTTGCAATTGCGGGCTGCCCAAGGACACGACCACATCGCCCATCTGTACGGTGTCCCCGAAATCGACATTCACAGCGGCGACACGGCCGCCGATTTTTGCGGCCAGGTCAATGCGGGTCGCCTCGACTTCGCCCTGAACCACCAGCGGTTTTGGCACTGTCGCGATCCATACAAGGGCGCCACCTGCGACCATTGCACTTGCAATGATCGCAACGAATAGCTTGGGTTTCGACATGGGGCGCTCCGTTTCAGTTGATAGCCAGAGTTGCGCTTCAGCTCGTGAATTTAGGTGTCTTTGGTTTCAGGAGGACGGATGCCGTGGAAAAGGGCGTAGTAAACCGGAACCATCAGCATGGTCACGACTGTTCCCACGGTCAGACCCGCGGCGATTGTGGTCGCCATGGCCACCCAGAAGATGTCCTGAAGCAGTGGCAAGACACCCAGGATTGTCGTGGCTGCCCCAAGGAATACGGGATTCAGACGCGAGACTGTTGCCTCGACCAGCGCATCATAAGGCTTCATACCTTCTTCCAGATTGACGCTGACCTGATCCAGCAACACGACCGCGTTCTTGATCATCAGGCCGACAAGGCTCATCGCGCCTAACAGGGCCATGAACGAGAAGGGTTGATTGAACAGCAGCAGGCCACCAGTGATCCCAATCATCGCAAAGGGAACGACCGTAAAGACAACCAGCGCCGGACGGAAAGCGTTGAACAGCGCAACCACCAGGAAGACCATTATCACCAGCGCAGGGCCGGACCCGGGTTTCAGCGAATCCTGGGCATCTGCTGTGCTGAAAGTCTCACCTCTCCATTCGATCCGATATCCGGGGGGCAGCTTGATTGCCTCGATGTCAGCGCGGACCTCATCAACCAAAGAGGGTAGGGTAACGCCGTCCGAGCTGGCCTGAACCGTAACCGCGCGCTGGCGCTGCCAACGGACGATAGTCGGATCCTCCAATTCGATCTCGATCCCTTGCGTTACAGAAGACAATGGCAGCGACTTGGTCGAGAAGGCCGGCTGGATCTGGATTTGCGCAAAGTCACGCCCGACGGTCTGCCGTTCGTCTTCGGTCCGACGTAAGATGATGGGCAGCAGATCCTCATTCTCACGATAGAGACCAACCGGCAGCCCGTCATAGGCAAAGCGCGCGGCGCTGGCTATGTCGTTGCGGGACGTACCCGTCCAGATGCCGGTTGTCTGATCATACTCCGGAACCAGTTTGGCGACGCGGTTTCGCATATCGCTTCGAATGTCCTTGGCATGGGGGGAAGCGCGTAAGACATCCATCGTTTGTTCAGCCAGGTTGCGCAGTACTTGCGGGTCCGCATTGGCCGGGCCGCTAAAGCGAACCTCGAACGGCCATGTATTACCAGGCCCAGCCGTGTACTTGCGCACCCGTGTCATCGCCTCGGGGATTGCGCCTTCGATCCATGCGTCCAGTTCTGCGACAAGGTCGTTCACGACCTCAAGGCTTTCAGTATTGACCACAAGCTGCGCGTAGCTGGCATAAGGAAGCTCGGGGTCGACCGGCAGATAGAACCGGGGGCCGCCTGCACCCATGAAGGTCGATACGCCTTTCACACGCGGATCGCCATTCAGTTTATCCTCGACTCTACGTGCCAATTCCGAGGTCTGGTCAATCGTACTGCCTTCCTCGGCCCAGACATCGACCATGAATTGCTGCCGTGTGGCGTCGGTAAAGAACAGGCGGTCGACATAGCTGAAGCCGTAGATCGCGCCGCCCAGCAAGGCCAGAAACACCATTGCGGTGATGCCACGGTGACGCAGGCAACGCCCCAATACAGCACGGAACCCCGAGGTAAAGGCGCTTTCGGTATGCGTCGTCTCGACCTTGGGGGTGGGCAACATGTCAATGCACATCAGCGGCGTAATCGTCATGGCAATGATCCAGCTGATCAGCAGCGAAACGGCCACAACAACAAACAAAGATCCCGCGTATTCCCCGGCGGCTGCCGACGAGGCGTAGATAGGAAAAAAGGCCATCACTGCCACAATCGTGGCCCCCAGCAAAGCCATGCTGGGCTGGCCCGCGGCTTCGATCGCGGCTTCGATCTTGCCCATGCCCTTTTTCATGCGCGCTGCCATTCCATCGGCTACGACAATGGCGTTGTCCACCATCATCCCCAGCGCGATCACCAACGCACCCAAAGAGACCCGCTGCAGGTCGATCTTGAGAACGACCATTACCATGAACGTGGCCAAAATGGTCAGAAGCAGTGCACTGCCTATGATCAGGCCCATGCGCCATCCCATGAATACAGCAACGACAATCAAGACGACCAATACGGCTTCGAGAAGGTTGACCATGAACGAGTTGATCGACTCGGTCACCAGATCGCTTTGCCAGGCAACTTGGTGCATCTCGATGCCGACGGGGAGGCGGGAAGAGATTTCTTCTAGCGCCGCATCGAGGTTGCGCCCGGTATCCACGATATTTCCTCCGGATACGTTTGCAATCGACAACCCGATTGCAGGCTGTCCGTCATAGCGCATCTGGGTCAGGGCGGGTTCCAGATATCCTTGCCGGATGTCCACGATATCTTGCAGTCGGATCACATCGGAATCGCGTGACACAGGTAGTTGGAAAGGTATGTCGCCCCCCTCTGCCACATCCAAAACCCGGTCTGTCAGGCCGGGGCGTAGTTGCAGGTTGCCGATATCCTCAGGTGATTGAAATTCCCCTGTCGGCGCGATCCGCAGCCTGCGATCTCCGATTGTGAGCGCGCCGGAGTCGACCACCTGGTTCTGCAAGTTCAGGGTTAACAGAAAGTCCTGCGCAGACACGCCAAGATCCAGCAGCCGCTGCTCGGAGGCATCCAGATAAATCACCTTGGGCTGCAGGCCCCAGGTCTCGACACGGGATACGCCCTGAACCAGACTCAGTTCCTTGCGGATGGCTTTTACGTGTTCCTCAAGCTCTGCATAGGTGAACCCATCTCCGGTCACGGCGAGAACGAACCCGTAGACAAAACTAAAGTCGTCGATAACGTTCGGTGCACCAGCGCCGGGCGGTAAGCTGCCTTGCAAATCGCCTACTTTGTTACGCACTTTGTCCCAGACCTGGGGTAGGCGGTCTGCCCAATATTCTTGCTGAATTTCGACTTTTACGATGGACAGACCTGCATGAGAATACGAGGTTAGGAAACGCAGTTCCGGCAGTTCTTGAATGGCAGTTTCAATCTTGTCAGTAACTTCCAGTTCGACCTCGGTCGGGCTGGCGCCGGGATATTGGGTTACGACCAGCGCCGTTTTAACCGTAAACTCAGGGTCTTCCAGCTGACCCAGTCGAAAATAGCTGAGCGTCCCGATCACGAGGATCAGCGCCAGCGCAAAATAGGTGACCGTGCGGTTCTTGACCGCGACCGAAGCGAGCGACATCAACTTATTCTCCGCCTGTGGTCAGAGTGACTTTCTGACCGTCCTTCAGAGTGTTCGCGCCGGCAGTCGCGATCCGCATACCGGCCTCAAGGCCGCTGACCAAAAATCCCCGGTCGTTAAAAGCGTTCACGGTTACGGGTGTGGCAGATACGGTCAGGTCTTCGGGGTCGATGACCCAGACAAATGTTTCGTCCGGCGATGTCTGGTTGGGTGAAAACACGGCGCTTGAAGGGACGTGAATGCCCTGATCGCTCCAGCTATCCGGCAGATGTACCTTGGCTGTGGCGCGACCGGCCATTCCGGGTTGAATAACGCCACCCTCTGGCTGTTCCATGATGATCGTCACCGGATAAGTCCGGGTGGCTGAAGACGCTTCGTTCCCGACATGTGCGACTTGAGCAGGTATCTTCAGGCCAGGCAGGCTTGAGAATTCCACTTCGATACCTTCGACAAAGGGCTCAAGGTTGATGAAGTTCTCAGGGACTGCAACCTCCATTTCGATGCGCGAGGTGTCGAGCACCCGAACAATGGGCTGGCCGGCGTTGGTGTTTTGGAACTGTTCCACATAGGTTGCGGATATCGCGCCGTCAAAAGGGGCGACCAGTGTCGTATAGCCAAGGTTCAGCCGTGCTTCATCCAATTGGCCTTGGGTGGCTTCGATATTGGCTTCGGTCGCCCTGACGAGAGCGATCTGATCGTCAACGCGTGCCTGGGCAATGTGATTGTTTTTCACCAGCTGCTCGCGCCGCTCCAACTCGATCTTCGCATTGGTCAGATTGGCTTTCAGCGCGTTGCGCTGACCTTCTAATGCGCGCACACGCGCTGCGTAAGGGTCTGAGTCCAAAGTGGCCAAAACATCACCAGCCTTAACCTGCGATCCCACATCAACGGGACGTGCAAGAACCTTTCCGGGAACTTCGAAAGCGATGTTGACCTCGCGTACAGCTTTGGCCCGACCCGGATAGCTAGCTAACCGAACCGCATCCACATCCGCAACGACCGTTGACAGAACTGGTCTGACTTGGATCTGCGTTGTTTGTTCTTCTTTGCATCCTGCGACAACGATCATCGCTGTCAGGGCGAACACGGTAACTGGGAACTTTGCTGTCAGCATCTTTGATGGCCTTTTCGAACTGAAGCCCATTGGAAATCACATGAGGCGATATTTACATATTTAGTATATTTTGTCAACTTTGAGTTTGCTGTGTTTGAAAATGTGACCCAACGGCACACATTTAGCGTTTCCCTGCCAGTATTGGTGATAGTCGTGTGAAATTTCATTAAACTCTTCTTGAAGCGGGGGTGTCTTTGCCTCAGGTGAAGCCTCTGACCGCGGGTCAGCTCTCCAAGAGTGACAAGTCACAAGGCTTACCACCGGCATTGAAAACCGAGGTGACGTAAGGTAAAGCGCGTATTACACTACGGTTTTTTGCGAGCATGTCACACCGGGGAAATGAAATGCGATCCAAATACACAGACCGACTCGGTGGTTTCGGCGGCGGTTTGGTCGGCGCGTGCCATCGCATCTCGGGTGTTCACACAATCCGTGCGAAACTGCGAATGACCCTCCGGTCAGTAAATCTGTGCTGTGTGAACAGAAGCGGTGACGATTGCAGAAGATTCCGATGTACTTTGGGGGCTATTTAAGAATGCAGCGACCCCAGATAATGACGGGATTTGCCGGGCTGTTGGTCCTGATCATAGGCGTCTGGGCAATCCTGGCCTCGCAGGATGTCCGGGACAAAACGGTGACGTTGACCTTTCAAGCGCAAATGGGTGGTGAGCCTTTGGTCTATGACCAGTTCATCTACGACAACCCCGGCGGGGAAGGGGTGTTTGAAATTCACGACTTCAAGTTCTTCATCAGTAACCTGAGCCTGTCGCAGGGCGGCGAAACGTATGTAGTGCCTGACAGTTACCATTTGTTGCGTTTCGATAACGAGTCGTTGTCGCACTCGATCACTTTGACAGATGTGCCACTGCGCGACGTTGAGTATCTGCGTTTTCTGGTGGGGTTAGATGCGCAAGCCAATACCTCGCCGGAAATGCGGGATAAGCTTGATCCCGAAGGCCAGATGGCTTGGAACCGAGAAGACGGCTACAAGTTTGTAATTTTCGAAGGCGCGCTTCGGATTGGCGAAACTGTGTCGTTATTGACCTATCATGTCGGCTTTTCGGAAAACACGAGAGAGATTTCTGTGTCTTTGCCTGCACAGCACGACACAGGCGGCAAGACTGAAATTGCACTGACCGTAGATCTGTCCAAATTGTTTGCAGGGTCGTACGAAGTCGACATGGGGGCATTGCCTTCGGTCGATTTCGATCGCGATGACGCAAGTATGTTGGCAGACAACTACGCGACAATGGTCTCGTTCGGGTTTTGACAGACGTCCCGGCCGAAATTCGGTTCGCAATCGCCTATAAAGTCAAATTTCCGCCCTTTTTTCGTCAGACCAACCGCAAATTCAACGCCCAGAAAGGTTCTTGGCATTGGGCAGAGGGTCTTTGTGGTGAAGCGGATCTTTACACATTTCGAGCAGCAAAAGCGCAGGCTTTACTCGATCGCTTTTCTCGCCTTCTCTGCTGGTTACGTTCTTTATTCGCATATTGACGTGATGCGGTATGGAATGCCGGTGCCGGTGTTGACCGGGTTGATCTATATGTGCGCTATTGTTTGCGCCACTGTGGTGACCACCTATTTTCTTCCGGGCTTAACCAAAGTGACCGACGCCGTTGCAGTGACGCGGCTTGGTTTTGCGCTTTGGATCGCCGCCACGCAAAGTCATGAACTGGCGGCATCGCCTGTACTTGGTGCTACCATCGTGGTCGGCGGTGCGATTGTGTTGTTGCAGGTGTCAACATGGGCAAAGGCAGTGTCACAAGTACTGTCAACCGATATGCCGGGCCCGCTTTGGACATCCCCAACGCCGCAACCTGTCGCTGTGCGCAGCGCCTGATTATCTAGACGGTTCGTATTTCAGAATCGGTAGGTTGCTCCAATCAGGGGGCCGGACTGATCGAATTTGAATTCATTCCCATCTATGTCGTGCTCAAACGAAATGTAGCGATAACCGCCGCGGATCATCCATCTGTCGTTGATTTCATAATCTGCAGTCAGCAGTACCTGCCATGTTTCACTACCGCTTCTGAACCCACCGTAGTCGAAAAATGCTGTTCCCGACCACCGGTCAGCCAAGTCGAACCGAGCCCTGATCCCGATAAGAGGATCCGTCCAGCTTTCGTTGACATTCACGGAGCGACCGGGGGCCGCACCCGGTAGAACCGTCAGATCGGTTTCCGTCTTGAACCAACGAAACCCGGCAGCAAGATCCACGATAGACTTTTCTGTGCTCAAAACCCGGTACCCCAAAAAGCCGCTTAGAAACTGCGTCGTCAACGACGTCTCCAGCCCTGAGCTGTTGGGAGTCGGGGCGCTGTTGCTGAACGACAAGTCCGTATAGTTGTAGTCCCCCAATATGGACCATTGGCCGTTGGTCGCCGCGAATGTACCCATAAAGGCCAAATCAAGGTTCTCAAGCGCGTCCGAAAACGAGAGTGTCCCTTCTAAAGTACCAATTGCCGTTTCGGTCGATACGTTAGTTTCTGGGGTAAACAGGTAGATCGTGGCCTGATATGACCAATCCGACTGTTGCGCCAGCGCAGAGATCGGAGCGCAGGTGGCAAACATCAAGCCTGCAGTTGCGTCCCTTAATCTTGTAATCCGGCCCATTTGTTTCCTCCTGTCGTTCATATTTTTGCCGATGCGCTTTAAGCTGCAGTGCTTGTATCCTGCTTCTGTCCTAGGCTGACGCGGTTGATATCAGTGCTTGGAAAGAACTCGGCCCAGACATGCCAAAAGACACCTGCGCGCAGCGTCTCGACACGTCGTAGCTTGCCCTGATCCGACATGCCCCAGAAATCGCACCGGGTTACAGGTGCGCCACTGTCGTTGTACCAAATCCCCAGGCTTTCATACTTGGGGTCCAAGCTCACGACCACATCGCGCCCGCCGACATTCGCATTCACGATCCAGTTGTTGTCGATCACAAAGTCATCGGTCCAGCAGGCGGCGTCCTTACCGATCGTAATTCCCCAGACATAGGTTTTATTTGGCAAACGCTCGTCCGTGCGGTCCATGTTGTCCATAACGGGCGCGTCCTCTTGGTGTTGGCGTCCGATTCCCCATCCGAAAGTGATCTCGGTGACCATGTCCAGCAGCCGAAGCACGGGATTGGGCGAGGGTTTGTTCAGAAAAACCTCTCCGGCCGGGAATGCCTTTTGAAAGCCGCGAAACGTCATTCTGTAGGTCGGCCAGGGTGTCATCTGTGCTTCGGGGCGCAGAGGGCAGGCTGGGCCTTCGGCGTATTTGTCGTGATCGGCTTCGCGAAACCCATAGATATGCTGGATTGGCTCACCAGATTCGTTATCCCGCAGGATCAGGTTGTTGCCGTGCTGGGCCAAGACCTCAAGGTTCAGCCGTTTGCCTTCGATCCTTGGGATGTAACCCTGCCCAAGGTTGGCCATCGCGCAATAGGTCATCACGACATCCTCGCCCCCTAGACCGTCTGTATTACCTGCAAGATGCGGCCGCATGATCTGTGCGTCCGGGTGCGCGCGAGCAAAGCCGTTATTTTCGATCACGATGACAGGAGCGGTTGGACCGACATATTTGCGGGCTTCGTCAATCGGGAAATAGGCGGCGTCGTTTAGTTGGTTCCTTAGCCCCAAATGCACCCACACATAGGGAAAGCCATAAAGGAAAACCGTCAGCAATGCTGCAATCACCCACAGCCAGAACGGTCCGCTGCCCGTAATGAAATGCGCCAGAGTGGCGACCACGAAACCGCCAAGGCCAACTGCGATCAACCGATATTCATGTCGGATAAATCGTATCATGTTCTTGCGTTTTACGGTCAGCACCATCTGGGATACGTCGCCCAGATCGCGAAAATAGACAAAGCCGATGCCCAGCGAAATGACTAAGCCAAGCGCAAATAGAATGCTTCCGACCATCTGCTTCTCCTGAATCGAATCCAGTTACCGAGTTATTGTTGAGGCGATGCGCGTTTGATTAAGAACGCGTCGACGGCTTTCTGAGTTTCGGGGCGAATGTTCTCGATCCCCTCATACGGCGGGCCATACGCGGGTGGGGTGTCGGGGAACTTTTCCTTGCGGGCCATGTGACGCCCTAAAATCCGTGCGAATTCCTGCCCGCCCCAGGCGCCTACTTCGGTCGAAACTGAATATTCTTCACGTGTGTCGCGGTAGAGATCGAAGAACTTTGCCAGAATCGCGCTTTCACCTGGGCCAGGAAGTTTTAGTTTTAGTTGATCTTTTACGACCGCCTCAGGTTTGTTGACCGAATAGATAATGACGTGGTCGCGGCGCGCCTTGGTTTCATCAGCAAACAGCAAAGCAGCAGACTGATCGACCCCGTCCACCAGCCGATCCCGAGGGATGTACTGATCGGCCCCTGCAAAACGCGATAGCGTCGTATAGAGGTCTGAAACATGGATTATGCTGTTCAGCAGACCGTCAGCTTCGATCATGCCGGGCCAGCGGATAAAGGCATCTACGCGGACACCGCCTTCGGTCGTATCGCCTTTCCCTCCTGCGTAGATCAGCGGCGTGAACCCGGATTGCGGCGCGTATTTGGTGAAATGACCGTTGTCGCCCATGACAACTACGACTGTGTTTTCGGACACGCCCAAGTCATCCATTCGCGTGAACAGCTCGCCCAGCCACTGGTCCAGCAACTGCATCTTATCAACGTAGAGGCCACCGTTCACACTTTCGGGGCCTGATCGTCCGGCGCGGGTATTGTCCAGCGGTATCATTGGCCAGTACTGCAGAAAAAACGGCTGGTCGCCTTCAGCGAGGCGCTCGAGTTCTTCCATAGTCTTGTCCTGAAATGCCTGGTTCATTTCATCATATTTTTCTGCGTTCCACCTTTCGCCAGGCTGCATTCGGATCTCTCGGATCGGCCCGCCGGCTTCGCCCTCGATCACGGTCATCATCGCAGCGGCGTCGGGGCGGAACCAACCGTCCAGAGTGTACTTGTCATCAAAGTCCCGGATCGCGACCGAGACCTGTTCTTTTATCGCGTCGTCATTGAAGATTGTAAGCTGGCCCTGTTGATGGATCGCGTGTTGGGCGTAGTCGAACCCTTGGTTCATAGCCCAGCTTTCAGCGATATCGCCCATGTGCCATTTCCCGACATGGCTAGTGGCGTATCCCGCTTGCTTGAGCACTTCGGCGAGCGTGACTTCACCATCAGGCAGCCCGAACCCGGCAATGTCGACGGTTGTGTCGCCCATACCCATTCGCACTGGCAAGCGTCCTGTCATTTGCGCCACGCGGGTTGGGGTGCATGATGGCTCGGTATACATTCGGACCATCCGTAGGGCCTGATCCGAAAAATCGTTGATATTCGGCGTTTCATAACCACGAACTGCGTTCAGTTCGGGGATTCCCATGTCACCAAACCCCATGTCGTCGATCAATACGCTGACGATATTCGGGGGTTTGCCACCGTTCCGGTCTTGAAAGGCTGCCAATGCCGCATCAACCACTGAGTCGTCCTGCGCCCATTGATCGGCGTGTTGGGCGCGAAGAATATAATATTCAGCATCGTGTTGAATCGCTTCGTTTTGCGCAGAGGCGAATGAAGCGCTCAAACCTGCTGTCAGAACAAGAAGGTAGGACAATCTCATTAGTTTCCCCTTGTTTTTAAATGAATCTCCGGGTGAGAAAGGCAATCGTATATCACATTGAAACATCAGAATGTGACGCAGGCAAGAGAAATGCCTAAGACGGAACGGCCCTCAGGTACTGGGGATTTGAGATCGGTAAGGTGGCTGTTCGTTCAGAAATTGTGAACAACGACCATAAGGTGCCGGAATTATCTTCGGCCAAGAGCCAAAAAAAGGGTGATTTTGGCGCAAAATGCCCGGTTAATATTGGGTTAAAGTTGCACGGGTAATTTGTATTCGTGGTTAAAGTAACGAGTAGAATATGTTTAAGTCTATAATGAGAGAGCCGTTCCCGACACACTGGAAAACTGCCATCGCCACGCGTCTGGGGAACGGCTCTTCTAAGCAGAACAGAGAAATGCTTGAACTGGCCCTGCCAGCCGCCGCATGCGTATGCCTGCTGCTGTACTGGCTGAAAAGCGCCTCTGTCGAAAGTTATGTTTCGGTCCTGATGTAAATCGGGTTGCTACAACCTTGGTATTGCTTCGAGTCCTCGGTATCGGACCGCAGCAGTGGTTGAAAATTCTGATGCATGTCGGCAGCGCTTTGAGTAAGCTGCAGAGCCCCTCATACGAGCCTTAAACTGCACCCTTAGGGCCGGACTGCGACGCTTTCTGGTGCCTTTCAAAATTGAAGTCTTCCGCAAAATGACAGGCTACGAAATGGTCTGTATTCAGTTCTCGCCACGCCGGAGCTTCGGTTTTGCAGCGATCTTTTGCAAACGGGCATCGGGTGTGAAACCGGCACCCTGACGGCGCAGCCAGCGGGTTCGGTATTTCCCCCTTCAAACGGATAGGGTCATAATCTGCGTCGGGGTCCGCTGTGGGAATCGCGCTAAGCAGCGCGTGCGTGTAGGGATGTTTTGGCGCAAAAAACAGCTTTTCAGTCGGGGCATATTCCACGAATTTCCCGACATACAATACCGCCACGCGGTGCGACATCTGTGCGACGACACTCAGATCATGGGCAATAAACAGGAACGAGACACCCATCTCATCCTGTAGATCTTTTAGCAGATTCACGATTTCTGCCTGAATCGAGACATCCAGGGCCGAGACGCTTTCGTCGCAAACGACAAACTTTGGCTTGGACACCAAAGCCCGTGCGATACAGATTCGTTGCCGTTGCCCGCCGGAAAAAGCATGAGGAAAACGGCGCAGGTGTTCGAGGTTCAGTTTGCATCGTGCGGCTATTTCACGAACGCGGGCGTCGATTTTGGCTCGGTCTTTGAACTTGCCTGACGCCACCAACGGTTCGGCAATGATATCGCGGACTGTCATGCGTGGGTTTAAAGACGAGTAGGGGTCCTGAAACACGAGGCTCATTTCCGGTCGAAAGGCGCGCAGAAGGTCGCCAGCAAGGTTGTGGACGTTGATCCCTCCTTCTCGGAAGGCCATGTTCATTTTCGACCTTACCTTGCGCAGCTCGGCTTCGGATGCGTGGGCCAGATCGATGTCACCCTTGTTTTTGCGGTGAAAGATCACCTCGCCATCCGTCGGATCAATCGCGCGCAGGATCGCGCGGCCAACGGTTGTTTTACCCGATCCGGACTCTCCGACCAGTCCGACAGTCTCGCCACGTTTGATATCGAAACTAACACCGTCCACTGCACGCAGCATCTGCACTTCGGTTCTGAACAGCTTGCGCGTTTTGATCGGGAAATGGACCGAAAGGTCTTTCACCTCGATCAGAGTATCGTGTTTCGGGGTCATGCGGCGTTCCGATCTTTGTCGCTGTGCAACCAGCAGCGTACTGCGCGGCCGGGAATGGTTGAGACCTCGGTCGGCGCTGTCACGTCGCAGGTCCCCGCGATCGCTTGGGCGCATCGGGTATGAAATGGACAGCCCGTTGGGCGCGCGGTCGGGCTGGGGATATCTCCCGGCACCGGGTTCAGGCGGTCGTGCAGGTGTTCGACGCTGGGGATCGCGTCCAACAAACCCTGGGTATAGGGATGCTGTGGATTTCTGATCACGTCCCGGGCGGGGCCGCGCTCGACGATAGTTCCCAGATACATCACGGCAACGTCGTCGGCGATCTGGGCGATCACGCCAAGGTCATGGGTGATAAAAATCATGCCCATGCCAAGATCGCGTTGCAGATCGCGCATCAGGTCCAACACCTGAGCCTGAATAGTCACGTCCAGCGCCGTAGTCGGTTCATCTGCGATCAACAGGGCAGGGCCCGCGGACAGGGTCAGTGCGATCATGGCGCGCTGTCGCATCCCGCCAGACAATTCGTGCGGGTACTGGTCGACCCGTGCAGAGGCATTCGATATGCCGACTTTGTTCAGCATCTCGATTGCATATTCCCGCGCGGCACGTTTTTTCAGCCCGCGATGCAGCATGATGGCTTCCATCATCTGATTGCCGATCGTGTAGACAGGCGAGAAACTGGCCATTGGTTCCTGAAAAATCATCCCGATCTCGCCGCCCCGAATACGGCGCAGTTCCTTGCTGCCGGTTTTCAAGCGGCCAAGCGCGATCTCTTTCCCGGCCTTGTCTGTGTAAGTCATCCGGGTTTTACCGCTCAACGAGGCGTTGCCGGGCAAAAGCTGCATCAGAGCCTTGGTCGAAATCGACTTGCCCGATCCGGACTCCCCCACCAAGCCCAGCGTTCTGCCCGCCTCGACCCCAAAGGTGACGTCGTGCACCGGGGTGATGACACCTTCGCTGGTGCGAAACGAAATCGACAGGTTTTCTACAGTCAGCATTTTCGGCATTTCAATGCGCCTCCGAGTACGGATCGGCGGCATCGCGCAGCCCGTCGCCAATCACGGTAAAGGCCAGTACGGCAACAACGACAAAGATCGCAGGGATGAACAGCCAGGGTGTCTGTTCGATTGCCCGCACCGATTGCGCTTGTTGCAACAGAACTCCCCACGAGACCGAGGGTGGACGCAGACCCAGTCCAACAAAGGAGAGCGCCGTTTCCGACAGGATCATGTAAGGAAAGCTGATCACCAGATCGACGATGATGAAACTGGTAAAGCTGGGCAGCATGTGTTGCGCGATAATCCGACCGGGCCGCGCACCTGCCAGCCGCGCGGCGATCACATAATCCTCGTTCCGGATCGACAGCAGCTGCGACCGTATCCGCCGCGCCAGCGTCGGCCAGCCAAACAGGCCCAGGATTAGCGTCATGGCGAAATAGACCTGCGTGGTCGACCACTCCTTGGGCATGGCGGCGGCCAAGCCCATGTAAAGCGGGATGATGGGGACCACGCGGATCACCTCTGTCACGCGCTGGATGATATTGTCGATCACGCCCGCGAAATACCCCGCAATGCCGCCGATGATCAGCGCCAGAACAAAAGAGATCATCACACCTATCACCCCGATCGACAACGAGGTCCGGGTGGCATAGATCGTCCGGCTGAACACGTCGCGGCCCAGATCGTCCGTGCCCCAGAAATGGATTTTTTGGTCAACATCTGGGCTTAGCCCCACCAGATGCCGGTCCGTCGGAATAAAGCCCAACAGCTTGACTGGTTCACCTTTGACAAAGACATGCAGATAGTGCCGCACTTCGGGATCAGGGACCGAGATGGCACGCAGGGTAACCGGATCACGCTCGGTCTTGGTGCCGTTTACAAAGGGAAAAACGGAACAGCCCCCCGCATCGCAGAAACGCGGTACCTGCGGTGCGCCTTCGATATAGTTGGTATCCCGCGTCACTGGTCCGTAGGGGGCAACAAACTCGGCGAAAATCCCGGCCAGAAACATCAACCCCAGTACCGAGGCTGCCATCATGGCGGCGCGGTGACGGCGGAACCGCCACCAGATCAGGGTCCATTGCGAGGCCGAGTAATATCTGAGCCGCGCTTCCTCGGCGGTAGTATCTGTTTGATGTGTTGCATCGGTCATGGATCAGGCCCCCAGTTTGATGCGCGGGTCCAGCCACGCCAGCAACAGATCGGACACGAAGTTCATGAACACGATGGTGAAGGTCAGCATCAGCAAGATGGCCCCCGCCACGTTCATGTCCAGGTCCAGATAAGCACGCAGCAACAGCTCTCCCAGTTCGGTCAGGCCCAGCACCACGGCAACGATGGGCAATTCGGAAAAAATGCGGTTCACGTCGAACCCGATGGTCGAGACCACGGGGTTGATCGCCAGTCGCGCCGGGTATTTGATCAGCAGCCGTAACTCGGGCACGCCGCGCGCGCGGGCAGCTGTGACGGACAGCTTGTTCAGTTCGTCCGACATGGTGGCCCGCACGGTCTGTATCTGGATCGCCACCGCTGACCAGGCCAGTACGACCGCGGGCAGCCACAAATGCTTGATCAGATCCCAGACTTTGCCAACCGACCAGGGCGCATCGCGATACTGGTCGGAAAACAACCCTCCGATATCGGCGCCGAACCAGCGGTTTGCGAAATACAGCATCACTAGGGCAAGCAGGAAGTTTGGCAGCGCCAGACCCAGGTAGGAGAACACTGTCAAACCATAATCGACCGCTGACCCACGTCGCACCGCAGCAAAGATGCCGATGGGGATCGACACGATGTAGGTCAGCAGCAGGGTTGAGAACAGGATACCGGCTGTCAGCCAGACCTTGTCCCCAATCACTTTAGTCACCGAAGTTTCAAACGCAAAAGCCTGCCCGAAATCGCCGCGCAGAACGATGCCTCCGATCCAGTCGAAGTATCGCAGCAGCATGGGCTTATCCAAACCCAGATCGCGGCGGATCGCCTCGATATCTGCCTCGGTGACGTTGACGCCGGTGCCCGAATATTTGCGGAACGCATAACGGTCAGCATAGTCGCCAGGCGGCAGTTCCATGATCAAAAAGACCATCACCGATACCAGCAGCATCGTGATGACCATCCCGACGAGACGTTCCAGAGTGAATCTCAGCACTTAAAAAATCCCCTATCCGGCCCCACAAGAGGGGCCAAAACCGGAGCGCAGTCATCCCGCGCTCCGGTCCGGTTTTCAGACTGTGGTCTGTGTTACTGCTCCAGCCACCACTGCGAGGGGCGGTAAGGATAGGTCCAGTAGAAGTCGTAGGTTTTCGACTTGATCGGCTTCACGTTCTGCAGGTCGTTGCGATACAGGAACGGGGCGACGATGTCGCCGACAGTGCCGATTTTCAACATGTTGTCGGTGTGGATCTTGACGATCTCTTCGCCCAACTGGTTGCTTTCGTCGGTGCCCATTTCGACCTGAATGAACTTTTCGCTCAGATCCCATAGTTTCTGGATATCTGCCGGCGGCTCGATACCTTCGCTGCCACCGCTGGTTTTCCAGGCGGCCCAGCCGAAACCCGTGCCAGGGTTGAAAAAATCGCCGAACGGCGGGACAAAAACCGTGACGTCCTGGCTGATGGTCGGGCCGGCATTGCCGTCATATTTCCAAACTGTCAGGTCCAGGTCGTTGTTGTTGCCCGAGGCGCGGTATTCGTCCGAGGTGACCTCTTTCAGGTCAACCCGCACACCCACGGCCGACCAGTAGTCGCGCACCAGTTCCTGCATCTTTACCGGCGCACCCTGCGAGGAATACACCAGACGCACGACCAGCGGCTTGCCGTCAGGGCGTTCCACGGTGCCATCGCCATCAGCATCGGTCAGGCCCATTTCGGCCAGCAGAGCTTTGGCGGCCTCGGGGTCATATCCGATGTCGCGGTTCAGCACTTCGTCCGAGACGAAGGACACGGTTTTAGGCTCGGCGGGCACGCCCTGCATCGGAGTGCCCTGACCCAGATAGACGACCTCGTTGATCTCATCGCGGTTCATCGCCAGCGACATGGCACGGTTGAAACGAACGTCCGAGAAGATGTCGCGCAGGACCGGATCCTGATGGGTGCGGTTGAACGAGTAGAACACGTTCTCGCCAAAGGTCGGAGCAAAGTTGATGGTGTACCCACCATTGGCCTCGTTTTCCTTCAGCAGCGGGAAATCTTCCAGGAAGACCGCCTGCTGTTTCCAGACCACATCCCCATTCATGATCTTGAGGTTCTGGACTTCTTTGTCGCCCACATATGTCTCAACGATTTCGTTGATATAGGGCAGCTGGTTGCCCGCGGTATCGACCTGGTGGAAATAGGGGTTGGCCACCAGTTTACGGCCCTCGGCGGTCTCTTCGACAACAATATAGCTTTCCAGCGTCGGCACCACGGCACGGCCGATCCTGGCAGCCTTTTCAGCGTCTTTCAGCAGAGGGCTGGGCACGTCTTTCCAGTCGGAACCGCCGTAATAGAAGTCAACGGCGGCAGCAGCATTTTCAAAACCGTATTCCTGCGCCAGTGCTTCGGCGTTTTCGTTGTGCTTGGGCATGAACTGGCCCAGGAAATGCTTGGGTTGGAACGGCTGGCCGTAATCCACGGCAAAGCGGTTCAGAATGCCAGGGGTCGGCACCGGGAAGATGAATTTAACGGTGGTGTCGTCAACGGCCTCGACCTGAGCCTGTTCACCTGCGAACAGCCACCGATCCGGTGTCTTATCGTACACGTCGGGATTATAGATGATATCATTCATCCAGAACTCGACGTCCTTGGCAGTAAAAGGCGCCCCGTCAGACCATTTGTGCCCGGCGCGCAACGTAATGGTCAGCTGGGTATAATCGTCATTCCACGACCACGCTTTTGCGATATTGGGAACCACGGTCTGCAGATCATCAGCATAGCGCACAAAGTTCACATGGCGCACCGACAGCAGGTCCGAAGTGCCGGACTCGGTCGCTTTGGACAGGCCGGTGATGGTTCCGCCATACTGACCGATTGAGTCGTAGGGCATAACGACCAAAGGCTCGACTGGCAGACGGTCTGCCACTGGCCCAAGATCAGCGTTTCCCAAAATCCGGGCGTTCAAATCGGCGATTGCCGGGTTTTGTGCAAAACCCAGCTCGCACGAGGCGGCGGCCTGCAGCTCGACCAGTTCCAGCTGCTGCGGGAATGCGGGTTCCAGACCCATCGGGTCGGCTACGGTTGCAACGGGGCAGTTGGCCAGAACCGGGGTTCCCAATGTGGCCAATGCGGTGAATGAAAGGAGAGAGGTGCGAAGCTTCATAGCCATCCCTGCGTTTGTGTGACGCCAGAGCGCTAGAGATGAAAGTTAACAAATTTATGATGGTTTCGCGGGTATAGTGAAAAGCTATGCTGGATCAGTTGACATGAGATCGTTACAAATGACGCTTCCCTTCGGCAATCCGGAAAAAGTTTGATACCGCAGATGTATGGCGCATAGCTGGCAGGCAGGCCAGAAAGTGGCGCGCCGTCAGGTTCTTGTCTGCAACCGGAACGAAAGCGACTCCAGGTTCATTTTGGCATTCCTGCGCAAAAGCGACGCCAACGCCTACGCCTGTGGTCACGAGTGTTCGGATGGATCCCCATGATCCCAGGCCCAGAATGGTGGTCAGTTTAACCCGTGCAACCTGGGCAGCGGCGTCAAAAATTTGCCGTGTCGAAGAACTGGGTTCACGTTGAATCAGCTTCAATGAGGCGACCTCGGCCCAAGAGACGGGTCCGTTGTCTGCCAACGCATGATCTTTGGGAACAACCAGCCCGATTCTGGTTTCAGATATCTCTTTGCCCGACAGATCTGATGGCAATTCCTTGGCAGTGATTAAACCCACGTCGAATTCGCCGGTGTAGAGTAGGGGAAGCAGGTCATGCGAGGCCAAAGCGCGGGCTGTCACGTCGACCGCTGGGAAGGCACGGACAAACTCGGATATAAAGGGCATCGCTATCTGGTAGGTGGAGTAACCTATCTGGAAGGTTCCAGAGTGCAAATTCCGAGCCGCCGTCAATCGATCGTCAATGTCATTTCGCAAGGCGATCAGCGCTTTGATGTCACCTCGTATGCTGTTCAACAAAGGTGTTGAACTGATAACCGACCCTGACCTGTCTAGCAGTCGGCACTGATAGTGTTGCTCCAACGAATTGACGAGGTTTGACACCGTGGGCTGGGACACCCCAAGCTCTTTTGCCGCCAGGGTAAAGCTGCCCAACCGCACGACGGATTCCAGTGCTTGTAACTGTTTGAGGCTGATCTTTGACTTCATTCGACAGTGTCGTCCTATACATCTGACAGGCGACCCAAAGTTGGATCACCGATTCTGACCATTCGTGGGTCAGCGGAAACAGCTGAGATCCAATCGCCGACTCTGGCATGTGAGTAGCATAGTGGAATTGAGTATTCCAAAAGCAACTCGGACAAAAGCTGCTTACAACTCTCACTCGATTTGCAAGGCGCGAGTGCTACAGGTTTTTGTAGACGTACAAAAAAATTCAATAAACACTATGTATTCATGAAACACTTGATACTGTAGTAATATGAATTCACTAACCAGAATAACGCGAGGTATCCGCGTTGCCCTTAAAGATGGCAGGGTGAAGGGCCTTCTTGCCTTTACAGCCGGTATGATCCTATGGGCGTCGGTGTTTTACCGCTATGTCGAAAGTTGGAGCTGGTTAGATTCTATCTATTTTTCTGTGGTGACAATTTCGACTGTGGGGTACGGCGACTTTTCTCCTGAAACCGCGGCAGGGAAAATCTTTACTATGTTTTACATCATTGTGGGGCTCGGTATTTTCGTAACCGCTGCGACCACTGTCGCGGATACAATTCTTTCCCAGGATGACAAGAACGAGGACAACTAGGTTTTTGTCTCGTTGAGCCGATGTGATTTCATGCGCAGGCCATAATCTGACCGACTAGCCCCTCTGAATTCTGAATTTACGAGAGATTTCAAATTTCCGCAGAGCTGCTCGTAATTTTTAAAATATATATATTAAGTTTTTTGAGTATAATGATCAAAAAACAAATGTTGGAGGGATGGTATGGAAAAGACTCAGGATGCGAGGATCGTCGATCTCGCAATTAGGTTACTATTTCTAGGGCTATTCCTTTATAGCGCTTTGGCGATGGTGGCCCCACTGGCAAGCGTGGTCATCTGGGCTACGATTCTATGCGTAGCGCTGTACCCAGCTTTCGATTGGTTGCAGTCCAAGTTGGGTGGGCGGAAGAAACTTGCCACGACAATACTGGTATTGTTGGGCCTCGTTCTGACTTTGGGGCCGGTCGCTACTGCTGTATCCGGAGCGGCGGAACTTGGGTCTGAATTTGCGGAACAAGCAGACAGAGGCGAGCTTAAAGTCCCACCGGCACCCGATGGTCTACGAGAGCTTCCGCTGGTTGGAAACAAGATTGCTGAAGTCTGGGGCTTGTTTGAACGAAACCTCGATAGCGCACTTGCAAAATACGGCGCGCAGATTCTTGATATTACCAAATCACTGTTCGGAAGGGTGTTAAGCATCGGGCTTGGGCTCTTGGCGCTGGCCCTGTCCGTTTTGATCATGGGGGCCTTGTTCAGCCCCGGTCCAAGCCTGGTGCAAGGCCTTCAGCGTTTTGCCAACCGTATCTTTGCGCCTCGCGGTGGCGAGTTCGTGACGCTGGCCGGCGCGACAATCCGCAATGTGACAAAAGGTGTGATTGGCGTTGCTGCGATTCAGGCGGTCGTTGTTTGGGTATTGTTGGCGCTGTTCGGGATTGGCTCGGCCGCAACGCTGGCGTTCATTTGCCTGATCCTCTCGATTATCCAGATCGGTCCCGGCTTGGTTCTTCTTCCAGTGGTCATCTACGCCTGGAGCACCATGTCCGGTGGCACAGCGTTGATCTTCACCGTACTGGCCGTTCCCGTGGCGATAATGGACAGCTTCCTGAGACCTGTATTTATCTCAAAGGGCCTCGAAACTCCCATGCTGGTTATCCTTATTGGTGTTCTCGGTGGCATGATGGCGTATGGCTTGATCGGTATTTTTATGGGCCCTGTTCTGTTTGCCGTTTTCTATGAACTGTTCAAGGTCTGGATCGATGCGCCCGAAAAAGCCGAAAGCGCGGCTGAAGGAGCGGCGGAATGAGAAAGACGATTTGGACCACCTTGGCCGTCATTCTTGTTTTCCTTGTCTGGTACCTTGTTGCTGACCGAAAAACGCCGTTTACCGGTAATGCCAGAGTAAAGGCCATTGCGACCCAGATCGTTCCACAGGTCACCGGTACAGTGACCGAAGTTCTTGTTGAGAATGGACAGGTTGTCTCGGCAGGTGATGTTCTGGTTCGGATTGACCCCAGGCCCTATGAAATCCAACGCGACAAGGCGGAAGCTGATCTTGAAGCTGCTACGCAGGAGGTCGGTGCATCCTCGGCAGAGGTGAGGGCCGCGCAAGCTAAATTGGCGCGGGCCCAGAGCGATCTTGACACGATGCGTCTTCAAACAGAGCGTGTGTTTGCGTTGGAAAAAAAAGGTTTGATCGCCGTTTCAAAAGCCGATGATGCCCGAGGTCAACTGACAGAGTCAGAGGCCAATTATGAGAATGCCAGAGCGGATTTGGAAAAAGCAAAGCAGAGGTTGGGCGAAGACGGAATCGAAAATCCAAAAATTCAGCGCGCATTGGCAGCCTTGGCAGATGCAGAGCTAAACATCGAATGGACTGAACTGCGTGCCCCGGCGACGGGTGTCATATCCAATCTATTGATCGCCCCTGGTACATATGCACGGTCCGGTCAGGATCTTTTGACGTTCCTGGATGCAACCGACGTTTGGATCGAGGCGTATTTTACTGAAAACAACTTAGGTCGGGCAGAGTTGGGTTCACCTGTTGATGTCGTATTGGATATGCACCCCGGTCAAATCATTCCAGGTGTCATTGAGAGCTTTAGCGCGGCTGTATCTTTGAGCGGTGGCGATGAGCCTGGCCAATTGGCAAGCCCGCCCAGTTCCAAAGGGTTTCTGCGTGAACCAGAACGATTCCCCGTTCGGATCGTGTTGCCGGGTTATGAGGCCGGAAGCGCCGAAGACGATCTGCGCTTTCAGCTCAACGGGCAGGCCGACGTGATTATGTATCTCAGCGACAATGGGTTCCTGAACTTCGTGGGTCGAACCTACATCCGCGTGGTTTCCATTCTGTCCTATGCGTACTGACGACCGCCAAGCCGTTCTTCGCCTTGCGCTGGGCGTAACCGGTGTCTTTTCGATGGGTTTGCTTCTGGGGTGGCCACTTGCTGTGGTGGGGGCGGTGTTTACAGCTCTGTTTTTACAAGCCCCTGCTGCGTTGCCCTTGGCAGCCTTTGGCAAACTGTTCGTGTTCTCGATTGGGTTGATGTTCCTATCCTTTCTGCTGTCGTCAGTTTTTGCCCCATATCCTGTTGTGTTTCTGATCCTCGTGGCCATTGGAATCATTCTGTCGTTCACTTGGTCCGTTTCCGGTGCTGGGGTTTTGCCCGGTGTTATTGCCCTAATGGGTGCATTGATGATCCCAAACCTTGTGCTTCAGTCACAGGATCTGGCATTGGTCTTGGTGTTTTGGATTCCTCTGAACCTGCTGTTCGCCGGGTTTGCCGCAACGATGATGTTTGTGCTCATACCTGCTGAACCACCGAAAGCTGCCCAGCAAAAAGCTGCAGTGGCGCAGGATTTCGACCCCCATCGGCGCATTGTCCGCATGTCACTTGTCACCGTTCCATTTGCCTTGGTTTTCTTTGTGTGGGGTGCTTCAGCGCTGCTTGTCCTGTTCTTTGTCGCACTTCTCAGCCAACAACTTGCTGCAATGCCTGCTGCGGGCAAAGCCGTAGCCAAGGCGATGTTGACGGCCAACCTGCTGGGCGCGGCGGTGTCTATCGTTTGTTATGAAGCGAATGTCATCGCACCGGTCATTTTGACACCCATATTGCTGTGTTTTTTCTTTTGCCTGACCCTAGGGGCGCTTGGCAAAACCCAAACGCCTTTGGCCGCAGCTGCCGGATCTGCTATTACAACGACCCTGATTGTCTATGGCGGATCAATCGCACCTTTTTCGGACGAGGCAGATGTCAAAAGCATTGTCCGTGTTTTGCAAGTTGCCAGTGCGGCATTCTTTGTGATCGCAGCATATATCGTGGTGGATGAGTTCTGGCCCGAAAAGAAACGCCAAAATGCCCCGCAAATTCCGGGTGTCAAAAGCCACTGATGCGTTCGACAAGCCAATAGATTGACACCGCGCCGATCATGTAGCCGGTGGTTGGCGTCGCTATCATGTGGAGGCGCGAACTTGCCGTCGGAGCTAACAGTCGCCAGATAAATACCGCTAAGGATAGTGCCGCAATAAACGCCAGCTGGCCTCCTTCGACACCAAGATTAAACGCAAGCAGCGCCGCCGGAATATCCTGAGCGGGCAACCCAATTTCGGACAGAGCGCCAGCAAAGCCCAGCCCGTGTAACAGGCCAAAGCAGAAGCTGACGATCCATGGGTATTGTTCCGCCAATCTGATCTTCCCTTCTTTGCGTTTGAGTATTTCAAGGGCCAAAAAAACGATGGATAGCGCGATTATCGCTTCGACAGGCCCAGAAGGAACCCGCAGAACCCCCAGGGTTGCCATCGCAAGCGTCAGGGAATGAGCTACGGTGAAAGCCGTTATTGCCCCCACCAATCGCCACGGATCGCGCACGAGTATGAACAAGGCAAAGACAAACAAAAGGTGGTCGACGCCTTCCAGGATGTGTTGGAAACCTAACCAGAAATAGGTGCTCATGGTCGACCAGGTGGAGGGGCTTTCCGGGATTGTCAGTGCCGTTGTGTCGGGCGTGAACCGCATGGTTTTGGGTGCACCGTTCAAAGGTTGTATGCGTAACAGAACATCATTTCGCTGTCGGCCTAACCCCTCGATAGAAACGACCTGACCCGCCAACGGTACATCGCATTCGGCAACCCAAGTGGACACCCAAGCGACATTGTCTGCGGTCAGACCGGTACTGCGCGCCGGAGAGCATTGTCCGGGTAAAACAGCATCAATTTCCATGGGCTGACCATTCACATCCGGAACGCGCCAGAGGATTTGCCATGTTTCCGGACCTAATTGGCGAAGGTCCAGAAACCCCGGGTCAAGCGCGTGTGCGTTTCCGCGCTGCGGTACACAGCAAAGCCAGAGTGCGAACAAGATGTGCAGGCACAGCTTCACTGACCAGCCTCGTGGTCAGGTGGCATTTCCACTTGGTATCCAGCGGCAAAGCTCTCGTATTGGGCTTGTGTCAGTTTTTCACCAGTTTCGCGGCGCCACTCCCGCAACACAGTATCGCGTATTGCTTCCAGGGGCGGTACCTGGCCGGCCTCAGACGCGGTAACCCGGACAAAATGCAGCCCATACCCCGATTGTACCGGACCGGACCAAACCATTGGCTCCAAATCTTGGATAGCGGCAGAAAACCCGCGGCCAAAGGTGGAGTCTACCACGTTCATTGCTGACAACGGCATCGTACTGAGCAAAAGAGAAGAGATGCCAAGGCTTGACCAATCCTCTTTGGCATTCAACGCAGACAGGGTCTGGGCGATCTGGCTCTGTTCAGGGGATTCACCCAAAAAAACCTGATCGAACGCGATCATAGAAGGGGTTTCGAAGCGGGTCGAATTATCCGCGAGATAGGATCGCAGTACGGCGTCTTCTGGCGTCACAGACGATGCTATGGCCCCGGTCAGGAAGTCCATCTTTTGCACAAGCCGCGCCCGGATCACCTGATCGCCACGATCCAATCCAAGCTTTCTTGCTTCGCGCACAAGTACCTCTTCCCGGACCAAAGCGCCTATCAACACCTGTAATTCGGCGTCGTCGGGTGCCCGTTTTCGCCTTTGTTCAAATCGTGTGGCCAGTAGGGCGACGTCTTCCGCGCCAATCGTGATCGTTTCGACGTCCTCGGCTGTTTCCTGTTCCGGAGACACCCAATAAAACCAGCCAAAGATAGCTATTCCAATCAGAATGAAGTGGAACAGAGGCTCTCTCATTACCCGCATAGGCAACCTTACCTAAACTGTTGTCCGGCACCGGTTAGGCGACCCTTACAAATGGGCTTGGCGACCGAGCCGCTGCCCATTCCAAGCGTCAAAAATACTTGTGGTGCAGAAATCTCTGCTCTCGATACAAGAAACTCAGCCAAACTTGGTCATTCGCTAGGTGTGTACCAGATTGGTGAAGAATACGCTCGCTCCTGATGGGTCAACTGGGCGTTTTCTGGCAGATCAGTTCCAAAGCGAACTTTATCATACAACACCCAGCGTGGCGTCGGAATTTCGATGGCGCGAACATAGTAGAATGACCGAACATCCGGGTCGAAGTCCGGATCAGTCCAGACAGTTACCAGTTCAGCTGATCCGATCGTGTTAGTCCAGCTTGCCGTGTCGATATCCACTGTGTTTCCAACGGCAGGTATCTTGCCGCTGTCATCTGCGGTCCGGTCATCCGACCATACGACATCATAGACTTTCTCGTGCAGCTCTCCTTCGGAATCCAGCCAACCCTTGATCACCTGGGCCCGGTCCAGATTGGCGCCGATTGGATCGCGCAGTGCTGCAATCAGGAAAGAGGGCGCCGTGTCGCCTTCGCGCGGTCTAAGGTCCGACCCCATCGGAACACCCTTGGTATAGCCGACATCAGCAAGGAAGCGGGTTTCGATATCGGAATCGTCGAACGCCCAACCGCCAAAGAACCGCAGGCCGATCCGAGGGCCGGTGGTGGCATAGGTCTCGCGCCGCTTGAATGCATCGAAAATCGCTGCGCGCGTGTTTTCAGTGGCCCAGACGGCTGTATATCCCGAGGCCACAAGAAGATCACCGGGAATTTCGCCCAAATCATTGGCTATAAAGGGATGCTTGATCCGTTCCGCTGACGGTTCGACACTGACGGATTTACCGAAAAAATTGTCCTCTTCGGCGGTTGCTAGTGAAGTATGGCTGTCGGTCGCTCCACCCATTCCGAACTTATAGGGGTTCACGCCGAACTTCTCTTCCAGCAACAAGCCGCGCTTCAGCGCCTCTCTGGCGTATTCACCGGCCAGCATATCGTCTGTTTTTAGTTCGGTGATATCCAGATTTCCGACGTCCCAGTTCTCATAATCGGCGAACTCATCATCCGGGCTTAGGAACGGGTGCGCTTCACCGTCGCCCTTGATCTGGGTGACTTCATAGTGGGGCTCCCATTTTGCGCGAGCCTTCACGTATTCCTCATCAACCTTGCCGCCGTGATAGGTGTCTTCGGTTGGGAACATCCAGCCATTGGACAAATTTCCATTGTGGGCAAAGGCAACAGCGCGGCCGCCAGTTTTCGCCTGATACTCCTCTAACCACGAATAGAGCGCTTTTGGGTCGGTATTCCCATAAGGCGGCTGCGTCACTGGTGGCACCATTTGAAGCGCCCGAATTGGTCCGTCGCGCAGCATGACATTCCGATGTAGATTGAACCCCTTGGGTACCGAGGTCCATTCAAACCCAATAAAGGCTGTAAAGGTGCCGGGATCATTATGTCTTTCTGCCGCCAGAACGATGTTCTCCCAGGTAAATGCAAATGCGTCAGCGCCGGGGCTGTACGACTCTAGGAGGATTTCGGGCAGGGTCATCTGCGAGAAATTGGTGATGATGTCGAAGGCGGTTTTTCCGGCTTCTTCTCCTCCGGCTTTGTAACCTTCGTACCATTCCAGTCCTTTCGGATCGGAAATCACGCCGGGCTTTCCGGCCTGCAGGTCGGGCGCAAATCCCATCAGATCGGTATGATCGGTCAGAACCATCCAATCCAGTGGCCGTGCCAACCTTACGGGCTGACCTGTCGAGGAAATGACTTGCTCACCCTTTGCAAACCGCCAGGCCTCATCAGGCAGCAGTGTATTTCCAAAGGCACCTGCATCTAGCGACAGGCCGGTATGCAAATGTGTATCCCCCCAAAGTGGCCGCTCAGGGAACGAGCGGTTGGCATATGGGGAAAAAGGTCGTTCCGCAAAGGTCCCTTCGGCGGCCTCTTTAGTGGGTATAGCGTCGGCCAATGCACTCAGCGGAACGCCTAACAAAGTCAGCAAACAAGCATAGCGCCCAAGCATATGAACCTCCCAATTCAAGATTATTGAACACGCAAGAAGTGTCGTGTTAATAAATATTCACGTTTCACTATATCATTTTGCAGATACCCTCTGTCAAAAATTTTCTCAAATGCGTCCTGATCCAGCGATGAAAAAAGCGAATTGCCACTCAGGATCAGGACACGTTGTTGTTTCATAGCCAGAATATGACAGTGTCTGCGAGAGCGATGGCGGAAAGGAATACCTTTGGGCACCTGTCATAGCGGGTTGCCACACGCCGCCAATCCTTGAGCCTGCCGAACATAATCTCGATCCGATTGCGCCGTTTGTAGCGGCGTTTGTTATATTTGACGGTGGCCTTGCGTTGCTTCCGACCTGGGATACATGCGCGTATCCCTTTGTCTTTCAGGGCTTCTCTGAACCAATCGGCGTCGTAACCTCGATCTCCGAGCAGCCAGTCGACATTGGGCAGGCTGCTCAAAAGGGCCTTTGCCCCGATGTAATCGCTCACCTGCCCAGCGGTAACAAAGAGGTTCAAAGGTCGCCCTTTGTTGTCACAGATGGTATTCATACCGCCTTTGGTTCTGCCAATCAGGCGACCGCGTCCCCCTTTTTGACGCCCAAACTGGACGCTGTGCGGTGGCCCTTCAGATAGGTGGCGTCCGCTGCCCGGCTGGGCATCACGAAGTGATGTCCCGAGAGGGGATCACGATCGTCTTCTCTTTGCCATGCTCAGCGGCCAGACCGACCATCATCTGGGCAAATATGCCTTTGTCACTCCATCGTTTCCATCGGTTGTAAAGGGGCTTGTGTGGCCCGTACTTCTTGGGCGCATCCCGCCACCGTAAACCATTGCGATTGATGAAGATAATCCCACTCAACACGCGTCGGTCATCGACACGAGGTTTGCCGTGCGATTTGGGGAAACAGGGCTCCAGACGCGCCATCTGCGCATCGCTCAGCCAGAAAAGGTCAGACATGTCACCTCTCGTTTTTCGAACGGTGAATCATGCCGAAAAGCGGAAATCAATGGGTCCTGACCCTAGCACCTCTGCAAATGAGATTTGCCACTCGAGGTAGCGCCTCGAGCCCATGGAAAGCGGAAAGCAGCTCGGCATCTTGTCCTCCGGCAGAACTCGGCAATCCGAGTTCTGGGGCTGTATCTTCAAGTTCTCGACTTGAGACGTCCTGCGCGCTGAAAACCGTCCCCGACAGGGCAATCGCAGTGGCAAGTGCAAGCAATCTGATCGCTTGGCTCCATTTCCTAAACTGCTTCAGCAATAGGGTGTTTCTTCACATTTGGTCTTCGGCGCTGCTGGCTTTCAAGCTGTTATGTGTTGGACTTTAAGAAACATACGCAAACAAGTTTTGTCGAGCCTGCCGCTATACATTTGCCAGTAACGCATCGGAAAGCTCATATTCCGAAAGGGCTCCCGGAGCGCCAATTGCCACAAGCCTCGTTTCGGGCTTTCGGTGACCCCATGCGCCATCCCTTGCAATGTCCATGCGTTTTCCGACGACCTGCACAAGAATGCGATGATCCGGATCCTCCTCACTGAAGACAAAACCCTTGAGACGATAGACATCACCGGGAAGCTTTCGAATTGCACTCCGAAGAGAAGACAAGCTTATTGGGCTTTCAGCTTTCATCATAGTTGTTGAGAAGCTGTCCGAGTGATCAGAGCGGTGACAACCACAACCCGGTCCATGCTCGTGATGATCGGGTACTTCTGTTTCTAGCTGTTCGGCGGCAAAGCGACCAACGGAAAGAAGTATATCCAGTGGGACGTCTGCGTTGACGGCTTCGACCAGACGATATCGACGGAAGCGAGACCCAAGCCAATCGTGCACCCTTTGAACAGCCACCCTGTCGACGAGGTCGACCTTGTTCAAAATAACCATGTCCGAGAACGCAATTTGACGGAGCTTAAGTTCCATTTGTTCCGGCGCAGCAAACAATTGCTCTGCATCGACCAAACACATCAAGCTGTCCAAGCGGATCATGTCCCGGAATTTTTGATCCGTAAACGTCATAGCGATGGAAGACGGATCTGACACGCCACTTGCTTCCAGGACGATGTATTCCGGCCTTTCAGGACGTGCGAGCACCGCTTCGACCGTTTCGATCAGGTCATCCCGGATAGAACAACATACACACCCGTTTGCCAGGCTCATCACATCATCTTCGAGGCCAACCACGAGATCGGCATCCACATTGATAGAGCCGAAATCATTGACCAAAACGGCCACCCGCAGACCATGATTGCCGGTGAGGATGCGGTTCAGAAGGGTTGTCTTACCGGCTCCGAGAAAGCCGGTAAGGATTGTAACAGGGATTGCAGAAGTTGAGCCAAACTCGATCATTGGTCAATGTCCCTTTACTTGGTGTCTCTCGGGCCGATCACATCCGAGATCTTGACGGTAAAGTCCTGTGGCCAATCTCCGCCGGGCTCGCGGAAGACGTCCGTCGGGTAATATTCCCGCGGATCTATTTCCATATCCCTGTATTTCTGATCTTGTTGGTCAGCACGCGTGAGCCTTGGATTTGGTAGCGTGACTTCGTCCGGCAGCTCAATACGTCCTGCCTCGGCAGCTGCAGCCAGTTCGCGGAATGGTGGAACAGTTCCGGATTTACCGGGCAACGCAGCTTTCCTGTACCAAATCGCGTCCTTGGTTACGTTGACGACGGCCACATCGAGTCCCCATTGGAACAGCCCGTCGTAATGGGCGCGAATACCCGCCAGCATCTCGGCGTCGATATCCTCATCCTGTGTGTAGTGGGTCACCATTCCCAGACGCGGGCGTGTGTCTGCAAAGAGCTTACCCACAGCGTAATGAGAGGTATGGTGCGTATCGATTGTGTAGTTGAACAAGTCCTGCGGGATGCCGTATTTGTAGGTCATCAACTGACCGATATCCTGTCCCGACATTTCGGTTACAAAGACATCAACGCCTTCGCCGTATTTCCGTGAAAGCTCGTCCGGTCGACCGTCGCCTGTCCATACAAAGCTCAGACCATTCCAATCGAGCCGATACCCAACTGCACCGTCCTTGGCGTGGCTGCGCGGCCAGGACCGAACAGTCACACCGTCTTGGTCATAAACGATGCCACCTTCTTGGCTGAAATCGAACTCGTTGACCTCGATCTCGTAGCCGTCACCAATCGGGAAAACGTCGAATGCCTCTAGATGCCATTTGAGCATCTGCTGCATGCCTTTAACCATCCCGGCTGTGCCAAGTTCCGGAGTCCGACCGGACGGGCCGTGAATTCGAAGCGGAGTATACCCGCCTGACCAAGCCCGGAACGGGTAAATGTAAGGGATGTCGGCATAGTGATCGACATGCAGGTGAGAAATGAAGATGTCGTTGATCAGCTGCCCCGGCACCTGCATGGCAATGATGTTGCGTACACAGCCAGATCCAAAGTCGAAGAAGAAGCGTTTTCCATTGCCCAACTCTACCATGATACAAGTACCCGCCTGATCTTCGCGCGGCGGATATGGCGTCGAGCCGCAGAATGAGATGCGCATCTCATCTGGGCCGAGTTCTTCACTGAGTGGAAAATAGTTCGCGTTGGAACCGGTCATGTACTTTGTTGGACGGAAGTACTCTGGCAGAGAAATGCCGCCTGCGGGTCGACCACCGTATGGGTTCTTGAGTGTTTCTCCCAGTGGGCCGTCTCCTTCGTGAGCGTCGGCACTTCCTGCCGCAAACCCAGCCGCACCCGTCGCAGCTGCTCCAGTTGCTAACCCCTTGAGAACACTCCGTCGCGAGGGGTCTTCAATTTGGTCTGTCGTTTGAACCTGTTTGTTCTCCAGGTCTTTCCCGTTGTCTTCCTTGGTCATGGATAGGTCCTCAGTTAGGAGTGTTATGAAGGTTGCGCTTCACCATCCGGCGAAGCTCGTTTACGAGTTCGGATCTGATGTGGGCCCATTCCGCGCGCTCCGAGGCTGTGATCGATGTGTCATCCAACAGCGCAGCAACTTTCTTTAGGTCTTCGATTGCCTCGCTAAACAACGCATCCTTTTCGATACGCCCTGAAAGCGCATCGGAAAGCTCTGGAAGCTCGTCACTCAGTTCCCAAGTCACTGGAAAATCCCCGGTTCCCACTATCTATTCTCACATCAAGATGCGTGCTGTTGACGGCATGCGCCAAGTGAGTCACCGTGAGTTGGGGGGTGAGTTTGCTTTGAACCAAGCTAATGAATTGTCGATAGATCAAGATGTTGCGCCGCCATCGCCGGAGCTTGTCCGACAAGCACTTCAGAGCGTTGTTTCCAGCGTCGCGTTCCAAGCTTCGCCTCGACTTCAGCAGTTTCTTACTTACGTGGTCGAAGAAACTCTCGCAGGTCGCGGAGCCCAGATCCGGGGTAAGGCAATCGCGGTCGAAGTCTACGGTCGGAGCATTGATGGCACTGGTGGTCGAAACCTTGTCCGTGTCGAAGCCAGACGGCTGCGGCGACTGCTGCATGAGTTTTACGAAGATCAATGGGACGGTGAGGGAGTTCGAATTTTTGTTGATTCCGGCGGATACAGGCCGCGGTTTTCGCAAGCAACAAAGACAAGAAGCGACGACTCAACCGCTCAGGACAGCGATCCGATTGGCGGGAATCGACGTCTGGTACAACTGCTCCCAATTGGGCTGGGTTGCGTAGTGTTGATTGCGGTGACAGGCTTGTGGTTCACGCGGGATAACAGCGCGGTTTTGCCCGCAACTCAATCCATCGAACAGGCTGAACGAACTGCTCTTGGTGAGCAGTCTTTGACAAGGCTTCAAGCGGCTAATCTTGCGGATCAGGCCCGAGGCATGTTTTTTCCTGTTTTTGACGTCAAACGCCAGCAAATAGCACTAAGAATGTTTCAACATGCCGCGGAGCTCGACCCCGCACTCTCGGACGGTTATGCCGGATCGGCACAGGTCCTGGCGACTTTGGCCATGCTGTCACCTGATAATGCACAAAGAGATGACCTCTTTAGCCAAGCTTCCGAGATGTCGGAAAGAGCGCTTGATCTATCTCCCACTGATGCGTGGGCAAACGGTGCAAATGGTTGGGTATTGGCCACCCAAAACAATCCAGTCGAGGCTATGAAATACGCAAGACTGTCGGTCGAGCTTGCGCCGAATGATGGTCATATTCTGGATCTTGTTGGCATCACCGCCATCATGGCGGGCGCCCCAGAACTTGCGGCTGAGGTTAGCGATCCAGAAAGATCAAGGTCAGGATCGGGCCGCTTTGGCGCACGAAACATTCGGGGTGTATCGCAACTGATGCTTGGGAACTACGAAAAAGTTGTCGAAGCTTTTAAAGGAGCACCCGCTGCTGGTGCACCTGTAAGTGCTCCTTCTCTCCTCTTCCAAGCCGTTGCGCACGACCAGTTGGGGCATTCGGAAGAAGCACAAAGATTAGTTAAGGAAATGCGAAAGACATGGCCGGAGTTTCCATCTGAGTTTCTTGCCGGCAGGATATTCCACAATGATGATGCAACGCGGCAAGCGATCCTGGATACTCTGAATGGATACTGATGAAACTCGTCGCATGATTGTCGACGCAAAGTCTGCTTTCTGCGCATTGCAGTCATTCGGACATCGCGCAGTATCGATTAAAGTGGGCTGATTGTGTTGAAAAACTCGGCCTTGATCGAGAAGCAAGCTGCTGATTCAATTCTCCCAATGGGTGGGAGTATTTGCGATGATGGGACCGAGACAGGAAGCGCAGGCGGCACTGTTCTACGAGTTCTCGTTGGAAGATCATGTGCCAGATGATCACCTTCTACGGTCTATTGATCACCATCTCGATCTGGCTGCCATTCGAGAACACCTTGCTGATTTCTACAGCCATACAGGCCGGCCATCGGTCGATCCTGAACTGATGATCCGCATGCTGCTCATTGGCTACTGCTTTGGCATCCGATCCGAGCGGCGGCTGTGCGAAGAGGTGCATCTGAATCTCGCATACAGATGGTTTTGCCGCCTTGATCTGAATGATCGCATCCCGGACCACTCCACTTTTTCAAAGAACAGGCATGGGCGGTTCCGCGAGAGCGACCTATTGCGCCATGTTTTTGAGTTGACCGTGGCGCGGAGCATCGAAGAGGGACTGGTTAGCGGTCAGGGATTTGCCGTTGACGCCAGTCTGATCGTCGCAGATGTCCAGAAACAGAGCTCCAGCAACCCAGAAGATTGACAAGATCGCGGTATTGCACCGGAAGAGGCGCCACGGGCGGTGAGGGAATATCTCGAGGTTCTTGACGACGCAGCCTTTGGTGCGGCCAGCGAGACAAAGCCCAAGTTCACGGCACATGCTGATCCCGCCAGCCAGTGGACGGCGGCGCGCAAGGGGCCTGCTTTCTTTGCGTATTCTGACAATTACCTGATCGACACGGACCACGGGGTCATCATGGATGTGGATGCCAGCCGGTCGATCCGACAGGCAGAGGTGGGCGCCATGCGCAAAATGATCGACCGGACTGAAGAGCGGTTTGGATTGAAACCAGATTGGGTCGCTGCAGACACCGCATATGGATCAGCAGACAATCTGGTTTGGCTTGCGCTCAAGCGAAAGATCCTCCCGTTCATCCCGACCTTTGATCACTCAAAACGTAGCGATGGAACCTGGTCACGATCTGACTTTACCTGGGATAAGGAAAACGATCGATACATCTGCCCGGAAGGCAAAGAGTTGCGGCATACGCGCCGAAACTACTCAGATCCCGCCCGAAATGCGCCGGGCTTGAAAGCGAAGAACTACGGCGCACTCAAATCCGATTGCCGAGACTGCCCGTCAAAAGCCAAATGCTGCCCCAACACAGACACGCGCCGGATCCGCCGCGAGAAGTACGAAGTCGTTCGCGATTTTGCTCGGCAATGCGTGGCCTCCCAATTCAATCCGACTGCCCAAAGACGACGAAAGAAGGTCGAGATGCTCTTCGCCCATCTCAAATGCATCCTCGGGCTAGGCAGGCTCCGATTACGAGGACCATGTGGCGTTCAGGACGAATTTACGCTCGCAGCCACCGCCCAGAACCTCCGGAAACTGGCCAAACTGAAGCCAATGGTGCCTGCCGTCGGGTAGAAAGCGACATAGCTACGGATTGCTCCAAGAAATCAGGCCAATAAGCCCGAAGGTACCGCTAAAAATGACAAGTTTTTCAAAAACATCGACTGGTCCGCACTGCAGCATCGCTAATCCTCGGGCAATGGCAGCAATTAGCCGGAGCCTTTTTTGCATCAGGCATCCGTCATATGCTGGACCAGTGAGGTCAGCTGTCTGTCGCCGTGGCCATCGTGCCAAGCCGTTTTGGTGCGGTCATGCATCAACTGGATGAAATCAGCGGGTGCATTAAGTGAGAGATAGGTCTTCAAAGCATCCTCTTGCGCCATCGCGTAAACTTTCAACGAGGCTTCGGCATTGTCGTAATCTTCGGTCGGAACAGTTCTGGCAAAAAGGTCATGGTAGTCATTGACCAATTTGATCGTGGCAGGGAGTTGGTCGGCATAAACCTGCATCGGGATGCCCGCTTTTTGGCAGACAAGTGCACCGTAGATCATTCCGAACATGAACCCCTGTCTAACCGTGAAGAGGCCTGCAAAGAGCGCGGCAAGTGCCGTTGGTTTCTCTCCAACATGGGCGGACTTTCCACCCAATTCTCTGATGATACTGCCATAGCGGTCCCAGGTTCCGGCACTGCCCACCGTAAGGATTGTGGTTTCGTCACCACCAATGCCGGAAGGGTAGGCATTGATCATGCCCAGCATGTAGCCAGCCCCCTGTCCCTCAAGGATGGCGACCAGTCTATCGGCATCCGAGGTATCGCCCGTGCTCATGTCACAGACGGTCTTACCCTGTAGCGAAACACTCAGTCCGTTGACCAGTTCAACAGTTTCCTTGTGGCTCTTGATACAGATGATGACAAATTCAGAAGCCGCAATCGCATCATTCGGTGAAGAGCAGATCGTGGCTCCAGCCTCAGCAAAAACTTCTGCCTTTTCCGATGTGCGGTTCCAAACGCTGACTTCGTGGCCTGCCCTGAGCAGGCAATGCGCCAGTGCTGAGCCCATATTGCCCAGTCCCAAAACAGCAATTTTCATGATGTTTGTCTCCGGTGTTCGCCAATGAATTACTGCGCCAGCATGCGCCAGCATCTGGGGATCACATAGTTGTAAATTTTTCTATATTGTTAGATGATCTTACTTATGGATTGGCGCACACTTCCCTCTTTGACATCTCTCAGAGCCTTCGCCGCCGCTGCCGAGTTTCGAAATCTGACCCGGGCGGCAGAGGCACTGAACGTGACCCATTCCGCAATCAGCCAGCAAATCCGCGGGCTCGAACAACATCTCGACACTCGGCTTATCACACGTACCCGACATGGCATTTCTCTGACATCGCAAGGCGAATTCCTGTCAGCTGGCCTGCTTGAAGCCTTCGCTGAAATGGCCTCCGTGACCGAGAGCGTGTCGAGTGCAGAGTCGGTTCGACCGTTAGTGGTCAGCGCGACTCCGATGTTTTCAAGCGCGTTCCTCATGCCGCGTCTGTCGACGTTTATTGACGAATTCCCCAATATCGAATTGAGGATCGATTCAACGATCCAGGCTGTCGACCTCAAGCCGGGCGGAATTGATATGGCCATCCGATACGGAACGGGTAACTGGCCGGGGCTTGTCTCGCAGATGCTGCTGCCAGGCTGTCTGACGGTCGTCGCGTCCCGCGAACTAGTCGGAAACCGGGTGCTCACGAACCCTACAGAGTTGCTTGATTTCACGCTTCTTCAGGAACAAGGGTCAGTCGAGTTTGACCTGTGGTTAGAAAAAGTCGGAATTCCGACCGACGCCGACCGGAGAGTTGTCCGCGTGCCGGGCAATATGCTGCTGGATGGCATCCGGCGCGGTGATGGTATCGGGGCGACGGTACCGGCTTTTGTTTCTGACGAGTTGAAGTCGGGGCAACTCGTGGCGCTGTTCGACGATCCAATACCGCAGATCGGCTACTACCTTGTCACGTTGCCGGGCCCGGTTCGACCAGCGGCAAAGCTGTTCATGCGGTGGCTCTCGAATTCAATTACCGAATATGAAAAAAGTCTTTTCCGATGGACGCCCTCTCACTTGCTGTAGGCAGTAAAGAGCGCCGAATACAGTCAAATTGGGTCAGACTTGCCGTATACGACTGTGCGTACAGGGCGCGAATTGGCGCCGGATATGATCATGTTCCCGCAACTTGGCGTTCATAATCCACACCATCATACCAACCGAGAGATTTGGTGACGTTCAGGTTGTCGTCTAAGTCCCATTCTTCCCAACCCGAGAAACGAACATGGTTGCCAGTCTCTTTATGATGGCCTTCGAAAGTCCACGCATAGACCATGTGGTGATCGGCGACGAGAACCGTGTCGAGGTTTAGAATAAGGTCAGGGAAGTCAGCCATAAATCCCGCTGCCATGTCGCCAATCTCCGTCCGGCTCTTCATTGGTTCGCCACCGTTCATTATCATTGTTGTATGTTCAGCATATCTTCCGGCGACATCGCCAGGCGCCCGGTTTGTCCAAGCAGCGCAGTGATCTTGAGCTATGCGGCGGGCGGTTTGTATATCAGGTGTCATCTATATCTACATGTCCTAAAATCGCGAAAAATATGGTTACAGAAACGTTAGTCGGGTCTCTGAAAGCAATCAAGTTTGCTTAACAGCGCTTCTCAACGATGGCAGGTTTGTTCGTCTCACGGCCATCCGCTCATTGAAATTTCTGCGTTTTGAACGAACGGCAGCTTTCGGGAAAGCGGTCCCGCAGAACCTGCCTCAGGTCAGTGGCGGTGCCGCTCCAATGCTGACGCCCATCCATCAGTGACAGAATTGCCAGTGCGACCGGGTTGGCCTCAACTGCGGCCTGATCGCTGCGAGCACGATTTGCTGCGTAGGAGTCCAGAAACGCGCCCTGAGTCCACCCAAGGGATTCTTCGGCGGCTACCACTCATTTTGCAAAATCCGCCAAAATCGATGATGTAGCCCCCCGTGCGGCGACAGAGCTGTTCATGCCTGATGACCGCACCAACAATGGAAGCGTTCCGCCAACAGGCTATCCAGATACACCAACCGGATAGCTGAGCTCTCACAGGTACTTGAACGCCTATGCCTCCGACTACGATACAACTGCTAATCACCGAAACGATCCGACAAGGGACAGGGCGCGAGCAGCTGGATTTGCTGCAAATGTCCAACACTCAACGGGATTATTTAGCTCGGGCTTGACGCCGGATTGCTCGGAATGTTCTCTCTAATTCATATAGATTGGAAACAGTATTCAAGGCCATTTCGCTTGTATCAAGAGTTGGCATTGGGTCGCATACGAAACGCGTCAAAGATAATGAGATTACTTTGCTTTGTCAGCCTTTCAATCGTTTTTCTTTCAGTGTTGCGGGCGTTTTCAGGGCTGGAGCACGCCTCTTTGTGGACGGACGAGCTGTTCACTGCATATTTTGCCGACCCAAAGCTGGCGAATTTCGATAGTTTGCTTGCGCGCGCGACCGAAGATGGCCACCCCCCTGGGTACTACATTATCCTCTGGACGGTTTTGCGCGCAGTAGACGGTGAGTTCGTGACCGTCGCGCGCGGCTTTTCCGCGCTAACTGCGACAATAGCGCTTGTCCTGGTGTATCTAGCCCCACTCCCGACTGTCAGGTGGCAAGCCCGCTTGGTATCCGTTGCAATTGCAGTCACTTCGTGGAACTGGTGGTATTTTGCTGATGAGGCCCGCTCTTACGGGATCGTTTATTGCCTTGTCGCGATTGCAATATTAAGCGGCCTTCGGTGTCGTCGAAGCTTTTCAGACAACCTGCCTTTTGCTGTTTGGCTCTGCGCGTTAACTGTCACTTCCATATTGACGGTTTTTATTCACTATTATTCGATTTTACTATCCGGGGCGATTTTTGGAGTTTTACTTTTAAGCTGCTCTAATTGGTCACAACGGGTTATGGTTACCTGCTCAGGAGTTGCGGTTTTAGTCTTTGCAATCTGCCTTGTGATTTGGCACATGCCTAAAATTGTCGTTGACGTACAGAACACTTGGTTCGAAGCCAGCGTGCCATTTATCTTGGAACACATCGCGCGGGGAGTAAACATATCGGGCTCGCCAATGGTGGTCGCGATCTTTGCTCTAGTCATTTGCCTGACTACAATTTTGATTGCAAAATCTAGGGATATGGCGTCACTCAAATCAACTTTTACTCCAGATCTATCTTCGGGGGTTTTATTCGTATTTTCCGTAATTGCGTTAACGGTTGTTTTTGGAATTATCGTTTCTATTCTTTTTGTGCCCGTGTTTTCGTTTCGGCTCTTTCTCATTTTTGCGCCGATACTTTGGATTTCCGTCGCTTATTTCATGGAATGGATTTACCGCATGATCTCCCTGCGCGACACTCCACCGGTACTTGAAATCACAACAACCTTGGCTTTATCGACTGCGTTGATCATTGTGACCGCATACAACATGTTCGGGAGCACACCTCTGAAGGAACCATGGAAACGATCAGCACATTACATCGCATCTCTGGACAGCTGTTCGTCTTCGAAAATTCCGATTTCATGGTTTGAACAAAAGCATTTTTCGGAAGACGACCCGGAACGATTTTACGGCTTCTACTTAAATCCAAATGCACAAAGAGAATGGTTGAAAATACCGCGCCAGCAATCAAATATTGCGTCTGAAATGCTCGCGCTAAAAAACCATGTCTTGCGCGTGGCTGGAGACCCCGAAACCTGCCCCGTTCTCTTTTGGAGCATCCATTTCTTCAAAGACGAGCGGTTGGCTGAAATGAAGACCTTTCTGGATGAAACTTTGAAGTCCAATGGCCATGGAGAAATGTGGGTTGAAGTATTATTTTCCAAGAAGGGGTCATACTCTGCCCTCATGATGCTAGCGTCAGAGTCAAAATCTCATTTAAAATCGGTTTGCTCGCCCCCCAACGCCGATTCTGTTTGCCAGCACTGGTTTAAGGGCTAGAAACAAAAATCTGTTGAAAGTGGCAGCTTCGCGCTTTTAGATGCTGGCTGCGCCTAGGGTCGGAATTCATAACCAGTATATGACGGTTTCCGCGAGTGTGATGGCTGATAGGAAGACCTTTGGGCAACGGTCGTAGCGTGTCGCCACGCGCCTCCAATCCTTGAGCCTGCCAAACATGATCTCAATCCAGTTACGCCGTTTGTATCGGCGTTTGTCGTATTTGACCGGCGTCTTGCGTTGCTTTCGACCGGGGATGCAAGCGCGTATCACCAGCATCTGGAAAGTCATTCCTGTTGCGTCAGCAGATATCCATTGCGATCTCCTTGGGACGTCGTGTGCATATCATGCGTTGGGATACGGGGCTCGCGGCGTTTCAAATCGAAGATATACTCGCGAGGTATCCGGATGTTTCGGATGGAACTCATCCGTTGATCCGAAAGGCAGCCGGGCTGTGGGGGCGGAGAGCACTGGCGCGATGGCTGGCAGAGAATACTGACCCCTCAGGCATGATTGTCGGTGAAGTCCCTATCATCGGAAACAGGTTTTCAGAGTTCATCCAGACGCAGCCCGATCAGATTGAGCCTGCCTTAGCTTCCGAGGAAACCACATTCATCTATCCGGTTCCTACAAAGGGCTTGCGTGCCAATCTCGAAGCTATTCGAAGATCTACATTTGCGAACCCCAGACATCCTGATGAGGCTAGGGACGCGCCACCATCCACAATGGAACTGACTTGGCGCCAGACATGCGCCAAGGCTGCGGAGTTGGGCTTAGTCTCTGAGGTGGACATCCATTCTCCGTATGAGGAGGCGAACGGCGGATGATCGAACGCCGGATCAAGGTCGCGAAATTCCCGGCGACCAAGAGCCTTGATAGCTTCGATTTTGCCGCGATCCCTTCTTTGAACAAGATGCAGGTCCTTGAGTTGGCGCGTGGTGAATGGATCGACCGCGGAGAGAACGTCATCGCTCTCGGCCCCAACGGCACTGGTAAGACCCACGTGGCGCTCGGCCTCGGTCTGGCCGCCTGCCAGAAAGGCCAGGCGGTTCGCTTCACGACCGCTGCCGCTATCGTCCACGAATTGATGGAGGCCCGCGACGAGCGCCAGCTCCTGCGGCGGCAAAAGCAACTGGTGAAACAGAAGCTCCTGATCACCTCGAACCTGCCGTTCGATGAATGGACCGAAATATTCAGATCGGAGCGCCTCACTGGCGCCTTGCTCGACCGGCTGACCCACCACGTCAGCATTCTGGAGATGAACGGAGAAAGCTGTCGCCTAGCACAGAGCAGGGCTCGGCAGAACTCCTAAAACACAGAAAAGATTGGTCCTGACGGACCAAGACGCCTTGGCAACCGCCAGCTATTTGGGAGCGCGTTTGCCAAGGCGTCGGCCACCCAAGCAGTGGACGACTTTTGCTCCGCCCCGTGGCCAACTTTCTCACCGCCGTTGACATAACCGATATCAGTCAGTAACCGCGAAATCTGTTGCGTTTTTAGTTCAACGAGCTCCTTTGTCGATACTAGTGCTCCAACATCGTTGGAAAGATAGCACGCGGCAAGTCTCCGCCCGATATCATCGCCATCAACTGTTACGAAGGGCATACAGTGCTCCAAATCAATTTCTTGCCACCTAAGTTTCTTGCTGGTGACGATGCATAAGCAGCTTAGTTAGATCGGGCCAGATCAATTTTGTTTGGGCATCCAAGTCAAAGGGCTGATGACGGATGTCTTTGAGGGGCCGAGCTAGCAACTTTTGAACGTCTGCTTTTACATGTCAGTATAGAGCCTTCGCGGATGCAGAGAATGTCCGGTTTCCGCCCCAGGTGCCGAATTCCAAACCGCCGGGCCGCATGTGCTGCGGTGGTTTTTGGAAACGATCAAATCGGCCAACTAGCCTGAGAAGTCACTATCCGTTGCGCTGAATTCGTTGAAAGTTGCGTTCTTGGTCGACAAAAGTTGGCTTTCTAGCCGGACAAGTCGCGATTCACACCGGACGGCACACTGATGAACTGGCTGGGGTGGTAGGATGCCATACTAAGTCCTTGATATATATCGTTATATATGTAAAATGGAGAGAATATGGGGTCAAGTTCGAATTTTTGTATCCCGGTTTGTATCCGCAACAGAAAATTGCCTTAGTAACTTGGCCAAAGTTGCAAATTGAGTGAGTGTCTGGCGGTTTCTTAGACCAAACAGATGGGCCGATCCTCTTTTAGCTCCGGCCGCCTTCTGTCCCAAAACTCAAGGCGACGGACCGACTGGGACGCCTCCGATTACATGGCCCATGCGGCGCAAACGACGAATTCCGCCTCGCCGTCACCGCTCAGAACCTCCGTAAAGTGGCCAAGATCTTTCCTTCACGGCAGCAAACACGGAAAGATTGAGCACGCACTCACGCTTGGTTCGGGCCCCTCTTTCTGCGACAGCAATGCGTTGTTTCTTAACGGAATGGGCGGGAAGCAGACTTTCGCCGCAGCGCAAAATGGATCGTCGTCTCCTTGAAACCGGACATTCGGATCAAGGCCTTTGCTTCAGGCCTGCCACACTGGACGACATTGAAGTGAAGCACTTGGTCTAAAAAGCCCAACTCGCGTCGGGCATCTGTCCGATTGGTCAAGCTGCAGACCGTGGCGATCACAAAGCACGTTTTCGACGATCCCGGGGTCGCGGGCCTCATTCATTTGAGGCGATCTTGGTTTCAATGACAAACCGGGTCACTGGATCAGTGTCATCGTTCTCCAGTACCGCCAAGAGTTGCTCATCCAATTCTGAAACATTCCAGTTGCGGGCCGCGATCGCGATATCCAAAGCCAAGTCGCTGCCGCTATTCAATTCTCTGGAAAACACTTCAACAATTTGGTCTCGTAGACTTGGGAGAGCCGTACCGCCATCCACCAAGGCCCGAACAAGATTCCGATTGTTTTCCAGGTTCCGGTTCCTCATACGCAGCGCATCATCGATAGCTTTCACTGCATGCGATCGATCCACTTCGATCCCGGCCAGCGCCCATTCGTATACGTAACCTCCACTGGAACGCAGGGCGCGTGGGTACCGAGACCTAACGACTGAAACCGCCTCGGCATCTCCTGTCTGCAGACCCAACAGTCGAATTGAGACAGGAACAAAACTGATACGGTAAACATTGCGAAACTCGTTCAGCAGCTGATCTTTTGGCACCTTTGGGCGAAGTGACTGGACCACAGAATACGGCGCGCGATCCATCTCGATCAATGCAGTGTCGCGTAATACGGGGTCATTGGCGGTTATGTGGTTAACAAAAAACGCAACGCGCTCAGGAGAATTTGGGTCGCTGGTTCGCCAGATTTTGGAGGCAGCTTCAAGGCTTTTCAGAAACTGCTCTCTTTCGGGTGTCAGTGTGAAAATTCTCTTCCAACTGCGCGAATAACTGCGGCCCGCCGCATCTTTATCGACAGCTCCGTAGGTAAAAAGAATGCTCATTTGCGGATCAGTGCGAAAGGCCGCCCGCGTCGTGCTATCAATTAGAAAAGGAATTTCGGGTGCCCGTTCAAGCTCCTGTTCGGAACCTTTGATCAGCTTTATGGGCGCAAAACTGAAAGGATTGTTAGCGGACGGCGCAGCCAACACGATGATCTCGGCCCCGATCAAGTGATCAGCAAGCGATGCGTCTGGTAACGTGACGCAAACCGGGCAGGCGTGCGCAGGTCGAGGGTGGGAAATTGTCACCAGAAATGCGCCAACGACAAATAGGATCAAACTCGAGAACCGGATCAAACACCCCTGGAGAGTGCCGAGAAGACCGTCAGGCCCCCAAAGTGAAACGGTTTGGTTGAGCACTTGAAGCGCCTCCGATCCTGTACCGATGAATGCGTCGAACCATTGCCCGGATAGATTTGAACAACACCGGTCAAAGTATCTGGATCAAGCCTGGCGGCCCGACAGGTTTCTAAACGTTTAAAGCACGCAATCGTCTCATCAGGCAATTCCATTTTAGAAAAATTTGGAATAGCGTATGCCAAAAGGGAATGCGGTGGCCATGGATATTCGCCAAGTAGAAGCTTTTCAGGCCGTCATGACCTATGGCACGACTGCCCGTGCTGCGGAAGTCCTCGGGCTTTCGCAACCAGCGGTCAGCAAAGCAATTTCGGCTTTGGAGCGATCCATTGAGTTCAAACTTTTCGACCGAGAAAAAGGTCGCTTGGTCCCCACTGCCGAAGGCCAGCTTTATTTTCGCGAAGTTCAGGCTGCCTTTGTTGGGATCGCAAAACTCCGCAGTGCGGCAGCGCGAATTCGAGACTATGGATCGGGCGACATACGCGTTGGCAGTCGGTCTGCTTTGTCTACGAGTTTTGTTCCGGCCGCTGTAAATGCGTTCAAGAAAAAAGCGCCGGGAGTCGCCATTACACTCCACGTTGCGTCGTCATCGACGATCCGAGATATGGTTGCGGCAAACCAGGTCGACATTGCGCTTGTCGCTGATGAAGTAGATGTTTCAGGTGTTGAAGCCGTTAAGTTCAACGACGCACCCGCGGTTGTCGCGCTGCCGCCAGAGCACCCTTTGGTGTTGCGCGATGTTATTGCGCCATCCGACTTGCAAAACGTCGATTTTATCTCATTGGCGCCAGAGGATACCACAAGACGAGATGTCGAAGCGCTTTTTGCCAAGCACAACGTGACCCCGAAGGTCGTGGCTGAGACTTCGTATTCCGCAACAATTTGCGCGCTGGCTTTAGGGGGTGCAGGTTGTGGTATCGTTCACCCGTTCGCCACAATAGGGTTTGTCGAACGTGGCCTTGTCACTCGACCAATGGTACCTTCGGTCATCATCAGAACCCTGCTGTTGTTCCCGCCAAGACAGAAATCAGAACTTGTAAAGCTCATGCAAGATTGCTTCGAGGAACAGAACGTGCGGGAAGCCTGATCTTAACAGCCTGTAGGCCGACGCAATAATTCTAATCGGATGTCCTGTTTTGCACATGGCCTCGTGACGCGTACTCACGGTTGTCGACTGTTTGTCGGAGCGCGACAATAACCAAACGGAATAGAACCGCGCAAAATCTGTATTGGACAGAATTGGTCAGTCGCATCATCCTTATTTCAGAAGGGTCGATGTTTAACTGGCCGCGGTCACTCAACAGTTTTACGACCGCCAAATTTTGAGTGAACACAAACGCATAGCGCTAAAGAAATTGATCGTGAGGGGGACAAAATTTGAAATACTTCGTTCTGACCACCGCAGTTGTGTCTTTGTATCTCTCTGGGCCGTTGGTCGCACAAGAGGCGCCCCCTGAAGCGTCCTCAAGTGTTTTGAAAGGCACGCCATATTCTCCTTACGCGGACCGCGCCTATCCCGAACGCGTGCTGTTCGGCGACACCCACGTTCATACAGCGCTGTCTGCGGATGCTGGCGGCGGCGGCACCCGGCTGATGCCGCGCGACGCCTATCGGTTTGCGCGTGGCGAGCAAGTCATCTCAAACACGGGTCAGCCAGTTAAGCTGTCTCGTCCTTTCGATTTTTACATGATCACCGACCACTCTGACGGAATGGGTGCGATCACGGATATTCTTTCCGGCGCGCCGAACATCATGGCGGATGAACAAGGGCGCAAGTATCACGAAGCCTTTAACGCGGGCGGCGAAGTCGCGCTGCGCGCATCGGCGGAACTTACCGCAAGTTTTGCGCAAGGTACGCTCAGTTCGGCACTCAACTATCAGCCGGGTAACCCTGCTTATGAGCGGGTATGGGATGATCTGGTGAACATTGCTGAAGAATTCAACCAGCCAGGCGTCTTCACCACATTTGCCGCCTTTGAATGGACATCGCTTGTGAGCGGCAACAACCTGCACCGCAATGTCATCCTGCGGGACGGGCCGGACAGAACGCGGCAACTTGTGCCTTATACCACCACACCGCCCATGGGATCGCCAAACCCGCGTGACCTTTATGCCTGGTTGCAGACTTACGAGGACACAACAGGCGGTGACGCGCTGGCGATTGCACATAACGGCAACCTGTCTAATGGCTGGATGTTCTCTTTGGTGGATGATTTTGCCGAAGGTACACCCGCGCTGGACGCGGAATATGCACGCGCCCGACAGAAATGGGAGCCGCTTTACGAATGGACACAGTTCAAAGGCGACGGCGAAGCCCATCCTTTCCTGTCGCCCGATGATGAGTTTGCGGACTATGAGACTTGGGACTGGGCCAATCTTGACGTCAGCGAACGTAAGACACCCGACATGCTGCCCGGGGAATACGCGCGGTCGGGCCTTTTGCGTGGTTTGGCAATGCAGGCAGAGCTTGGCGTGAACCCCTATAAATTTGGCGCAAGTGCCGCGACTGACACCCATACGGGTTTATCGACTGTGGCAGATGATAACTTCTTTGGGAAATTCGCCGCCTATGAACCGAACGCCGAGCGCGCCAACCACGTCGCGCGCACCTTTGCAGATGGCGAAGCCGCATATTACAGTTCTGCATACAGCTCTGCTGGAATGACGGCGGTTTGGGCGCGCGAGAACACGCGGGGCGAAATCTTTGACGCGATGCAAAGGCGCGAGGCCTATGCAACGACCGGCCCCCGCATGACGGTGCGCTTTTTTGGCGGCGACTATTCTGACGATGTACTTGCCCGCCGCGATCTGGCGCGTATCGGTTACTCTGGCGGGGTCCCCATGGGGGGTGATCTTGCCGCGCCTGCCAATGGCCAAGCACCAGACTTCCTCGTTTACTCGCTGCGCGATCCCATGGGTGCCAACCTTGACCGCATTCAGATCATAAAGGGCTGGATCGACGCAGAAACCGGCGAGGCAATGGAGCAGGTCTATGACGTTGCATGGGGCGGAGACCGCAGCCCGGACGAAAACGGCCAGCTACCACCGGTCGGCAATACGGTTGATCTGTCTATTCCATCCTGGACCAACACGATCGGGTCCCCGGAACTGGGTGCGGTCTGGACGGACCCGGACTTCGACCCTGAGGAATCCGCCTTTTACTATGCCCGCGTCATCGAAATCCCGACCCCGCGCTGGACGGCATATGACGCCGTGAAATTCGGCGCCGAAATGCCTGAAGGCACGAAAATGGTCACGCAAGAGCGCGCCTATACCTCACCCATTTGGTACACGCCGTAAGGTTCGGGAGGTTCCCATGCGATCGCTTTTGATCATTGCTCTGGGTTCGGTTTGCGGAACGACTGCATTTGCGCAGGACACCCCGCCTGTTGGACCGGCCGAAATGTATTCCCCTTATCCTGAACAGAATTTCCCAAACCAGGTTTTCTTCGGCGACACCCATCTGCACACAACCTACTCGGCAGATGCAGGGCTGTTCGGCAATACGCTTGGCCCCGATGAAGCGTACCGTTTCGCCAAAGGTGAAACTGTCACGTCTTCAACCGGATTGCCAGCGCGCCTTGCACGGCCGCTCGATTTTCTCGTTGTTGCAGATCACGCTGAGAATATGGGGACAGCCCCGCTTCTGGAAGCACGAGACCCACGCCTTTTAGAGACTGAATACGGGTCGTCTCTGCTGGAAGCTCTGGATGCGGATGATCTTCCGCGAGCATGGGAAATATTCTCGGTCACCAAAGCAAGCGGCGAAGACCCATTGGCTGATGTCCCCGGTATCTACGAGAGCGTTTGGCAGGAGATGACAGCCGCCGCCGAAAGGCACAATCAGCCCGGAGGTTTCACGGCCTTCATCGGCTTCGAATGGTCTTCGACGTTTGACCGTTCGAATTTGCATCGCAACGTCATCTATCGCGGCGGAAAAGAAAATGCCGACACACGTTTGCCGTTCTCGCAATACGACAGCGCTAATCCCGAGGATCTTTGGGATTGGATGGAAGCCTACGAGGCGGACACCGGAGACAAGCTGTTGGCGATCCCGCACAATGGGAACCTCTCCAACGGGCTGATGTTTGACAGCGTCAAGCTTGGCAGCGATGAACCGCTCGATACGGCCTACGCCGAGCGCCGTGCCCGCTGGGAGCCGCTCTACGAGGTAACCCAGATGAAAGGCGACGGTGAAGCGCATCCGATGCTGTCACCGGATGACGCATTCGCGGATTTTGAGACGTGGGACAAAGGTCAACTTGGCCCGAATCCAAAGACCCCCGAAATGATCCCCAACGAATATGCGCGCGAAGCCCTTAAACGCGGTCTCGCCTATCGCACTGAACTTGGAGTCAATCCGTTCAAGTTTGGCTTGATCGGCTCGACGGACAGCCACACATCACTCGCGACCTCGAGAGAGAACAATCACTTCGGAAAGGTTGTAGCCCTTGAACCAACGGCCGATCCAATCCGTTTCGAAGAAGTTGTCGGCGGAGTCGGAGGAGACGATAGCGTAGCGCAGTATGCCTGGCAGACTTCGGCTTCTGGGTTAGCAGCTGTTTGGGCACGCGAGAATACGCGTGAGGCGATCTTTGACGCGATGATGCGCAAAGAGGTTTATGCCACGACTGGCACGCGGCTCAGTGTGCGTGTGTTTGCGGGATATGACTTTGAAGAATCTGACCTCCCTCGGTCGGACTTCGCGGCGCATGGCTACGCCAATGGCGTACCTATGGGGGGTGATCTGGGAAAGAGTGAAGGCCGTGCGCCGCGATTCCTAATTCGGGCATTGCGAGACCCCGATGGGGCCAACCTGGACCGGGTTCAGGTCATCAAGGGCTGGCTGAATGCGGACGGCTCGACCAGCGAGAAGGTCTATGACATTTCCTGCGGCGGGCGCGAGGTGATTGACGCGGCCTGCGATGGGGTAGTCGGCAATACCGTCAACGCGCAAGAGGCCACCTATACCAACGATATCGGTCAGGCGATCCTCGCCGGCTATTGGGAAGACCCCGATTTCGATCCTTCACAAAGCGCATTCTACTATGTCCGGGTTCTGGAAATCCCGACTCCGCGCTGGACGACCTATGACCGCAAGTTCTTTGGTGTCGAACTGCCGGAAGGCGCGCCTGAGTCCATTCAGGACCGGGCCTATACATCGCCCATCTGGTACACGCCCTGATCCGACAAACCAAACAGCGCGGCTAACGCGCGAGTGATTTTGAACGAGGTGACAAATGAAGACATTTCTACGCGGCCTGCGCCCTTTGGCGGGCGCAGCGGCCCTTGCGTCCTCGGTGGTTTTGACCGTCAGCCCGGCGATTGCTGTCGAAGGGGGGCTGGGCGCATATTTTCTCGGAACCAGAGATACTTTTGCAGGTTTCGTGCCCGAGCCGGGAACTTACACAAGCCTGACATTCGACCATCTTGATGGCAGCGTGGACGGCGTTTCGCTTGCGGGTCTTCCGATTGCAGCGGATGCAGACCTTGAACTCAATCTCTGGCGACTGGGTGTAACTCAGGTTTTCGACGCGCAACTATTTGGCGGAACCCCCGCCATAAACCTCACTGTTCCTTTTCCTGTTGCCGATCTCACCTTTACTGCGATCCGCCCCCCTTTGGAGGGCGCGAACATCGACGACACGCTTTCCAGCTTCGGGGACCTCAGTCTGACCGGTTTGGTGGGTTGGCACCGCGGTAATCTGCATTACAGCACTGGCCTGACCGTTTATGCGCCGACTGGCGAATTCAATACCGCAACTATCAACGTTCAGGAACGTACCGTTCAAGTTTTGAACGCAGGCAAGAATGTCTGGTCGTTCCAGCCCTTCTTTGCCGCGACGTGGTTTGTTCCGGAACGTGGTTTTGAAGTTTCAGGCGCGGCCAGCTTACTGTTCAGCGAAGAAAACGATGCGACTGACTATCAAACGGCTCCCGCGTTTCAATTGGAAGGTGCGGTTGTGCAGCGCTTCCGCTCGGGCTGGGGGGTTGGCCTTGCTGGCTATACCTACCATCAGCTTGAGGATGACAGCGGCGCGGGTGCTGAGCTTACACGGATCGCTCTGGGGGCCAGTAGCCTGCGGGCTCAGGTCAGCGGTATCGGGCCTCTCGTGACATACGAGGGAGGAACGCTGTTGGGAGCCAATGCTTCCCTCAAACTTAAATACACACATGAGTTTGCGGCAAAGCGGCGGTTCGAAAGCAATATCCTGACGGCCGTGGTTTCATTAGCGTTCTGACCTGCGGGATTTTCAACATGAAGCCGACACTGTCTTGGGTGATTGCAGTAGTTCTGGTCCCTTGCGTTATCCACGCACAGGAGACATCTGAGTCTTTGCAATCTGCAGCCAACGATCCGACGGCGTCGATCATGTCGTTTCAACTGCAAGGGTTTCATTCGTTTAACCTGCACAACTCACCCGAGGATAGCAGCCTGTTGCAATTTCGCGCTGCGATCCCGTTTACCTTGGGGTCAACCAACCACATTGCGCGGCTGACACTGCCCTACATCACCGACAGTGCGACGGGCGAGTCTGGGCTTAGCGATACCACCCTATTTGACCTCGTGACCTTTGATCGGCGCTGGGGTCGTTTCGGAGTGGGTGCCGTGGCCTTGTTGCCAACGGGTGAGGATGGTTTGAGTGCGGAAAAATGGGCACTGGGGCCCGCCGCCGGATTTGCGAAACAGGAAAAATGGGGATTGTGGGGTCTGTTCAACCAGAACTTGTTCACCGTCGCCGGGGATGACGACCGGCCAGATGTCAACCTGTCCACAATCCAACCGGTGTTCAACTACAACCTTGGTAACGGTTGGTCGGCTGGCACATCCGAGATGGTCTTTGTCTACGATTGGGAGGCTGGCGATTTCAGCAGCGTGCCGTTGGGGGTGAAGCTGTCCAAGCTCGTCAAGGGCAACGGCCTGCCGTGGCAGTGGTCCTTGTCCTACGAACACAACTTTGACGATGATGTGGTCTCGGCGGCGGACACAGTCAGTTTTACGTTGAAATTGTTGGTGCCCAAAGGCGGCTGAACGCATGGATGATAAACCGATGAATGAGAGCCAGCAGACAACCAACCCTCCGCGCGGGACAGAGCCGCCGCAGAGTAAACCAAGTCTGTTCCGTCGCCTTGCCACAGAACCATTTGTCCATTTTGCGCTGCTCAGCGTGGCGATATTTGGCTGGTTCAAGCTGGAGCAGCCTGTCGAATGGACTGCTGAACCAGACACGCGGGTGATCGTTATCGACCAACGGCAGGTCGACGTTCTGGCCGGTCAGTTCAAAGACACCTGGCGGCGGTCTCCGACCGAAGATGAGTTGTCTGCCCTCAGGGAGGATTGGCTGAACCGCGAGGTTCTGGTGCGCGAGGCGATGGCACTGGGTTTGGACAGCAATGATGAGATCATCCGCAACCGGCTGGTGCAAAAGATGAACTTCCTTCTGGCCTCTCAGGCGGGTGCGGCCCGCCCGGATGACTCGGTGCTGAAATCGCATCTGTCCAACAATACCGAGGCATTTACGACCCCCGCGCGGCTTGCAGTCAGCCTTGTGTATCTGGGTCAAAACCCCGGCACCACCTTTGTCGAACAAACCCGTGCGCGTTTGGCTGCCGGGGAAGATCACCGCCAGTTGGGCCAGGCCTCGTTGCTGCCATCTGACTTTGGTCTGAGCGCCCGCAACGCGGTTGACGGAAACTTCGGGTCAGGTTTCTTCGATCAGGTGCAACCCTTGCCGCTAGGGGAATGGAGCGGGCCTGTTCAGTCCTCCTTCGGCCTTCACCTGGTTCGGCTCGACGACAGGTGGGATGCTGTCCTGCCGCCTTTTGGCGCGATCCGCGATCGCGTTTTGGCGGATTGGCGCGAGAAAAAAGTTCAAAGCGCAACAGAGACGTACATCGACAATCTTCGGTCCACCTACACGGTGCAGGATCTGGCTGAGACAGGTGCGCCTGCAGGTGAACCATGACGCACTTTCTGACGCTGATCGCGCTTCTGGCGGGGCTGTTAGCACCGATCCACGTCCATGCCCATGCGTTGGAACCGGGTTATCTGGAAATCTCGCAGGAGACCGACACCGACTGGCACGTCTTCTGGCGCAAGCCCGACGTCCGCGGCGCGCCGATGGATATCGACGTTGCGCTGCCCGAGAACTGTTCGGCGCCCGCCTTCGACGCGCCGGTCTTTGACGGCCGCGCCTGGACACAGGTCTGGCGGATGACATGCGCCGATGACCTGCGTGGCAACGTGATCCGGATCGACAGACTCGAGGCGCAACGGACGGATGTCCTGCTGCGGGTTGGGTATCTGGATACGGTGAACATGGCGACCTTCCGTCTAACCCCGGATGCACCTTCGGTAGTGTTGCCCGCGCAGCAAGGCTTGCTGCAGACCTTGTGGCAATATGGAGTGTTGGGCTTCGAACATATCCTTGAAGGCTGGGATCACCTGCTGTTCGTCTTTGCCCTGCTGGTTCTGATCCGCAATCTGCGCCAGCTGATCTGGGCGGTCACGGCCTTTACTGTTGCCCATTCAATCACGCTGGGCCTTGCGACCTTCGGCGTACTGAACGTGCCCGGCCCCCCGGTCGAGGCGGTCATTGCGCTGTCGATCGTCTTTCTGGCGACCGAGGTTCTGCGGTCGGATGACAAACCAAAGACGCTGGCCAGTCGGATCCCCTGGGTGATTTCCTTTGGCTTCGGCTTGTTGCACGGGCTTGGTTTTGCCGGTGCACTGGCCGAGATCGGCCTGCCTGAACAGGATATCCCGGCAGCCTTGCTGGCCTTTAACCTCGGTGTCGAGGCAGGGCAGCTCGCCTTCATCTTTGCCGTATTGGGTGTCTTCGTGACGCTTCGAAAGATAGTGCAGATGGTCTGGGGCTGGTCGCTGGCGCAAGGCACCTCGCGTCAGATCTTGGGTTACCCGATCGGATGCATCGCCGCGTTCTGGCTGGCTGAGAGACTGGCCGGATTTTGATCCAACTAAGAAAAGGAGAATGGACAGTGAAAAAGATAGTGGGGGGTGCAATGGCCGTCGCGATGCTTGCGATTACGGGCTGTGATGTGGCGGACCCTGATTGCACACCGGAAAAGGCTGCGAAGCGCCAGGTCCAACAAGCAACGATAGGCGTCAGCAACCGCTGCACACCGGCCGAGACCGCGAGGGATACCGCCGGGATCGATGGCTGAGACATTCGGGTGTTTCAAACCCTGAGCGCAATTTGAGTGGTGGCGAAGTGGCACCCGATATCGTCCATTAGAAACGGTTGTCACTGCCTCAGGATTTGGAAGTCCGGATCGGTTCCCCGTTCAAACCTCGTAGATCGGGGAGCCGTCAAAAAATTGTGGTAGAATACCCGAATTGTTCGGAGGCTGCATGCGCTGGAAAGGACGACGTACAAGCCGTAATATCGACGACCGACGCTATGCGTCGCGCGGTACGTCCCGTGCGGGTATGGGCGGCCTTGGTCTCATCGTGGTCGTTGTCGTCGGGCTGTTCCTCGGCGTGGATGTGACCCCGTTCTTGACCGGTGGCGGGCAACTCTCGGCGCCGCAAGCGAATGCACCGGTGCAGATCGATGACGAAGCCGAAGAGTTCGTTGCGGTCATCCTGGCCGATACTGAAGAAATCTGGTCCGAGATATTCAGGAACTCCGGCATTCAGTACACGCCGCCAGTTCTGGTTTTGTTTGCTGATCGTACGCACTCAGCTTGCGGGCGCGCCGTGTCTGCCACCGGTCCATTTTATTGCCCGGTCGATCAGCGCGTCTATCTGGACACATCCTTTTTCCGAGTGATGGAACAGCGCCTTGGTGCGAAGGGCGATTTTGCCAAAGCCTATGTGATTGCGCATGAGGTCGCGCACCATGTTCAGAACAGCCTTGGCATTCTGGACCAGGTAAACCGGGCCAAAAGTCAGTCCAGTCAAGCCGATGCCAACGCCCTGTCTGTTCGCGTCGAACTTCAGGCGGATTGTTATTCCGGTGTCTGGGCCCGCGCCGTTGATCAGAAGTTCGATGTCTTGGAGCGCGGGGATATCGAAGAAGCTCTGAACACCGCTGCCGCGATCGGAGATGACGCTTTGCAACGTGCGCAACAGGGCGTGGTGGTTCCGGACAGCTTTACTCATGGCACAAGTGAGCAACGGCAAAGCTGGTTTTATAGGGGATATGAAACCGGAGACCCAAACGGCTGCGATACTTTTTCGACAAACCGGCTGTAGGATTTGATGATGGCGGGCGCATTGAAACCACAGACCGAATACTGGTTCGAAAAAACTCTGAAACTCGTTCTTCGGAAAATCAATTTCTTTCAATGATGTGAGTATGAAACGTAAAATTTCTCTGTTGCTGTGTATAGCTGTGCTGTTCACCTTGGTCTTCTTACCCGACAACGGCAGTGCACAGGATCGCAGCGGGCCGGTGCCGATTGCCGCTGCAGTTTGCCCACCTTTCGTGATGCAGGAGGGTGAAAACCTGGATGGTCTGGCCATTTTCTTGTGGGACCGCGTGGCCAGAGAATTGGACATTGCGTACGACATTTCTGTCATGAATTTCGGTGACATGATCGACAGTGTCGCCGCCGGTCGATCTGCAGTTGGTGTCTCTTGCCTTTCGATCACGCCCGAGTGCGAAGAACTGGTCGACTTTTCTCATTCCTTTTTTGAGACCCACAAGGCGATAGGGATAAAGAAAGCCAGCTATCTCAGTTCGATCCGGCAATTCCTTCTGAGCCCGCGAATTTTGACTGCGATCATCATCGTCTTCGGCGCGGCAGCTGTGGTTGGCGGCATCTTTTATCTGCTTGAGCATAAGATCAACTCGAAGCTCTACGCGATGAAAACCCGGGGTGGGAAGGTGATGGAAGCGCTTGTCATTGGCCTGCTGTTCGTGACCCGCGGTCCCATTCGCTATTACGAGTTCAAAACACCGACTGCGCGTATTTTATCTGCGGTGCTGGCTGTGAGCAGCACAATTCTGGTTGCGAGTATAACGGCCATTCTCGCCAGCGCATTCACGCTGGAACAAATCCGATCCGAAATCCGCACGCCAGAGGATCTGGCCAAAGTACGTGTCGCGACACTGGCGGCATCCACGTCGGAGGAATATCTGCAAAGAACCGGCATTGCTGCCAGGACATACGAGACATTGGATGAAGTCGTCGCAAGTCTGGAGGCCGGGCGGGTCGACGCGGTGGTAATGGACGCACCCGCGTTGAAATTCGAGATTCTGCGTGGTCGTGAACAGGGTCGTTTCGAGGACCTCGAAGTGCTGCCCTATGAGTTCGAAGAACAGAACTATGCCTTCGCCTTGCAGGATGAGAGCGAATATGTCGAAGTTCTCAATCGCGCTTTGCTTTCGGTCCGGAAAAGTCCTGCATGGGACACCGAAGTTCTAAGATACATCGGGAAGTGACTTGCTGAATTTCTGATATACTGTCGGAGGTTAATATTGATTGAGGTTTGTTGATGGATTTCTTTGTTGATGGTCTGAATGGCATTCTCTGGAATTATGTCCTCGTTTATGGACTGCTGGGGGCGGGACTCTTCTTCACGATCCGACTGGGTGCTCTGCAGTTTCTGCATTTCGGCGAGATGCTGCGCGTCATCACCGCAGCCCCCAGCACCGACAAGCGCGGGATCACACCGTTTCAGGCACTGACCGTTAGTCTCGCGTCGCGCGTTGGCACCGGGAATTTGGCAGGTGTTGCGGTTGCCCTGACCTTAGGTGGACCCGGAGCAATCTTCTGGATGTGGATGGTAGCGCTGGTCGGTATGGCAACGGCCTATTCCGAAAGCACCCTTGCGCAGCTTTACAAGGTGACGACCAAGAATGGAGATTTTCGCGGCGGCCCAGCCTTTTACATCTCCAGAGGGCTGAATGCTCCTTGGGCCGGAGCCGTGTTTTCGGTTTGCCTGATCCTAAGCTTCGGTCTGATCTTTGTCGCTGTTCAGTCAAACTCGATTGCCGAGGCGCTGAACGGAGCGTTTGGGATCGAAAAGTTTTGGGTTGGTATCGGCATCGCGGCGGGGGCGGCAATTGTGATCTTTGGCGGGATCAAAGCCATTGCGCGCGTTGCCGAAATTCTGGTGCCTTTCATGGCAGGCGGCTACCTGTTGATCGCGGTATTCGTCATGATCTTAAATATCACCGAAGTTCCCGGCCTGCTGTGGCTGATCGTCTCCAGCGCGCTGGGTCTGCAAGAGGCCGCAGGCGGTGTCGCCGGTGGTGTTATGGCGGCCATGCTAAACGGGATCAAACGCGGCTTGTTTTCCAACGAAGCGGGCATGGGATCGGCCCCCAATATTGCGGCTGTCGCGACCCCGTCGCCGCATCATCCTTCAAGTCAGGGATTGGTGCAGGCATTCGGATGCTTTGTTGACACCATCCTTGTCTGCACGGCGACCGCGCTTTTGATCCTGTTGTCCGGCGTAATCGACGGCGAGATCACTGGCATGCAGCTGACGCAAAACGCGCTGGACGTTCACCTGGGGCCGGTCGGGACTTATTTCATTGCAATTGCGATCATCTTCTTCGCCTTCACATCCATCCTCGGCAACTACTCCTACGCCGAAAACGCCATGGTTTATCTCGGGCTGGAGGGAAAGGCCCCGATAACTGCACTGCGAGCGGCCTGTCTGGCGATGGTTGTGTGGGGCGCGCTGCAAACCGTCGCGACAGTCTTCAACTTTGCTGATGCTGCAATGGGTCTGATGGCTGTCATAAACCTGACCGCCATCCTTTTGTTGTCCGGCACCGTGTATCGATTGACCAAGGACTACTTTGGTCAGAGACGGGCAGGGCAAGAACCGACTTTTGTTCTGGAGGATTTCGAAGGGGCAACCGAAGGTGTTTCGCATAAAATCTGGAACGAAGATGCCCAATGCACTTAATACCGAAGAAATCCAGACGGTCCTGGACGATATCGTCACCCAAATGGCGGGCGAAACTGATCGAGGAGAGGTGGCCGGCTATATCCCAGAACTGGAGCAGGTCCCGCTCAACCGGTTTGGCATAGCGTTTGCACCGTTGAACGGAGAACCCATCATTGCAGGTGATGCCGAGGTTCCGTTTTCCATCCAGAGCATCTCGAAAGTGTTCGCTCTGGTTGTGGCGCTTGGGCATGTCGGTGCGACTCTGTGGCGGCGCGTTGGCCGTGAGCCTTCTGGTGACCCCTTCAACTCGATTGTTCAGCTTGAATTTGAACGCGGTAAGCCTCGTAACCCGTTCATCAACCCCGGCGCGATTGTCGTATCGGACGTGATCTTGGAACACCAATCCAACGAACTGGGTTTGCATCCGGTTGTTGAGCTTTGCCAACGTCTGGCAGACGCGCCGGATATCGCGGTGGACGAGCATGTCTTTGCCTCCGAGGTTGCGACGGGCGACCGCAACCGGGCCTTGGCCTACTTCATGCTGGCCGAAGGCAACCTTCGCGGCGACGTGACGGAAGTCACTGAAAGTTATTTCCGCCAATGCAGCATCGAGATGAGCTGCCGTCAGCTTGCGATGGCGACACGGTTTCTGGCCACCGGAGGTAAGGGGCCCGACGCGGAAACAGCGGGTGTCACACCAGAACGCGTTCGCCGCTTGAATGCGCTGATGATGACCTGCGGGTGCTACGATGCATCTGGTGAGGTAGCCTTTCGGATCGGATTGCCCTGCAAAAGCGGAGTCGGCGGGGGTGTTGTTGCCATCGCTCCGGGTGTCGGTTCGATCGTCGCATGGAGCCCAGGGCTGGACGAGAAAGGGAACTCGGTCCTCGCCCTCAAAGCATTAGAAGAACTGGCGCATAGGCTCGGATGGTCAGTGTTTCAAACTTAATCTTTGGCAAGAAAGGATGGCGCGAATGAACTTTGTCAAAGCAATCCCTGCAGCGCCGCTGATTGCGGCGAGTGCCGCACTATGTGCCGAGTATGAAGAGCCGCCCCTCTTGTCTGCACAGGAAAGCATTCTGGACGTTCCGCTGTCATCTGAGTTTTACAACATTAAGGACCAGGTGCCGACTGACGGGTTTATGGCGACCTACCGCATTGATACTCCGTTCGGGCAGTTCTCGGCTTCAGGACCCGGTATGTTGAGAGCGCGGCTAACCGAAATCCGGGCTCTTGCCGCACTTGACCATATTCAGAACGATCAACAATTTTGGATGCTGCCGAAAACACGGCCGGAGTGACATTCGAAAACCTGCGCCAGTTCGCCAAACAGCCTAAAGAAACTCTGAAAGGCGTTCCCGAAGGCATCGGGCGGTTTTTCAAACGTACCGGCCGGTCGGCCAAGACTGGCTTGCAAAAACTGGGGGATGTACGAGAGGGAAACTTGCCCGGCGTTGATCCCGAGAGTGTTTCCAAACTTCCCGGAGGCTCGGCAGATCAGCAGGCGGGTCCGCAGGGCAGCTTTACTGAGAATGTCGCGCGCGCTGGCGGTGATGTTGCGGTGAATATCTTGGGGTTTGACAAACAACGCCGTCGGCTGGCCAAGGAACTGGGTGTTGACCCCTATACCACCAATAATTTGCTGGCCGCGCGACTTGATGAGGTCACATGGGCCGCCTTTGCCGGTGGGCTTGGCGTCAACGTGTTGACCAGCCTGGTCCCAGGCGGGTTGATCTTGTCTTCATCCTCACGACTCAGCGATTGGGTTTGGGATACTGCCCCTGGAGACTTGCGCGTGCAGGTCGGTGAAACACTGTTGTCCATCGGCGTGCCACATGATCAAGTCGACCGTTTCCTGCGGCACAGCTATTACACGCTTAGCATGCAAGCCGTGGTAGCGACCTCGCTACAATCGCTTGACAGTGTGCAAGGCAGGGCGGTGGTCATGGCCCCGGTGGATTACCTGAGTTGGACCGCAACACTGGATGCCTTTTCTGCCAATCTTGCCACATCGAACGAAGGCCCAATTGCGCTCTATGTCTCGGGCGATATATCCAAATCTGCAAGGGACAGCCTGATCTCGCGAACTTGGGTAGTTGAAAAGCCCGGCCTTATCACCCCGGATGCCTACCCGCTGCGGTGATCAGAAGCAGGGTTTGGATCGCGCCAAAACACGAACCGTATCCGCGTCATTCAAACAATGATCCCCGGACATGATCCCCGCCGCTCATTTGATTGTGGAGATATTCGTTCCAATAGGGCGTCCAGGCGACCAGCGCCTTTCCGGTCCCTTCAAACAGCCTGAGGCGGGTCTGGCCCGAAATCATATTCCGGGGAAACCGGGCTGATCGCACGGACCGAAACCGCAGACCCGAGGTTCGGCCCAGAACAAGGCGGCCTTGCACTTTGATTTCTCCATCAGTAACTGAAATCTCTTCGACCGGGCCGGGCGCGTTGATCGCCACTTTACCTGCGCCACGCAAGGTCGTTTTCCAGGCAAAAAGTCCGTCGCCTGCCCACCAGCTGGCCAGCATAGGGTCACGATGCAAGCCAAGGCGCACCGTCCCCTCGCTGGCCCAGTATTCGCCGGGTTCCAGAATCCATGTCTCATCGGGCTGAACTTCGAAGACATGAAAACCCGCCAGCGATGGTTGCAAGTGGATCGTTCCGGTCCCGCTGTAGTATGGCCTGATCCGGGATTCACGGGCGAAGATGTTGCGAAAGATGTCACCCACCCCAGGCAGCTTAGGCGTAAAGGAGATGTCACCGCGGAAATTGGACAGCGCGCCCCGTGCGGCCTGAACCGTTTCATCATCAAGATGCATACGTAATTGGCGCATACCTTCGACATTGGTGACATCAAACCGGGCCATGTCAGAACCTTTCGCCCGGAGGTTCATCCCAGACCATAAGACGACTCCAGAGAAGTCGGAAAGGTTCAGGTTGCAGTGCCGCGCCGCCCCGCAGGGGACGGTCGAGTGTCACGATAACGAACAGGATCACACCCAGGAAAACAGCCGTGATACTGCCAAGAACAAGGTGTTGCCGAATCCGGATCCGAAACATAGTCATCAACAGGATGCTGATCCCAGCCCCGACCAGTACAGCTTGCCAAAGCACGTCGGGAATGGCGGTAACTACTCCGGCCAGTCGTAGCTGTCGCGCGTCGGAAAAGTCTTGGAAAGACGACACGACCTCAGTGTGCACAATCTGCTCTGCCCGGGTTTCGGGAGAATACTCAGCCAGCTTACGGCGAATTGCCTCGGCGCGGTTGTACCCGCCATTCAGAATCTCACCTTGTTGGTGGGCGGGCCATTCGCTGTTGACCGTGTATAGGACATAATCCCTCATGATCAGCTTCACTTCGCTACGGTAAGGCTCGGCATAAACGTTCAGTTGTGCGTAAAGAGATCCGAGCGATGTTGCCTCAAGCAGAATGCTCTCTTTGACACGTTCGGAATTCTGGTAGGCTGCGACGGTCAGAAGGCCCAGCAAAAGGCCGTAAAACAGGCTGAATCCAGATGTTACATAGTTAATTGATGAGTTGAAATCGGGGCCAGTCCCAAGAAGAATACGAAGAATGGGTTTAACGACAAACAATCCTACCACGACCGCCGCCAAAGCGATCAGAACAAACCATATGGCCAGGCTCTGGGTCGGGATGTCATAAATGAAATCAGGCATATCGCTGCCACTTGTGAATACCCCAGAAACAATACGATTGGTTCGGACAATGACAAAACGGTTATTCGCTATTTTTCTGGGTATTACCCTTTTTTTCCCCGGATTTTTGGCCGCGCAGGACGTCAGGGTTTTCAGCATTGGATCAGGGAATGTCTCGGGCAACTATTTCCCTGTGGCCAGCGCGATCTGCGATGTATTCAACATGCGCGACGACTCGCTGCGCAGATGCAGCCCAGAGCCCACACCGGGCAGCGTTTACAACCTGAAAATGATGCATTCAGGAGAGTTGGATTTCGCAATCGTGCAGTCCGATTGGCAACAAGCTGCGTTTGAAGGCACCACCCTATTTGCGAAAGATGGGGCAATGGATGATCTGCGTGTCATTACCCCTCTGTTCAAAGAAGCTGTAACGATACTGGCAGCACCAAACTCGGGTATCCGAACAATCAGAGACTTGCGCGGTAAGGCCGTTGATATTGGTCGGTCTGCATCTGGCAGAAACGCGTCCATCCGGAATTTCCTTGATGAGATGGGTCAAGGGCTGGACTTGTTCGGCACGACGTATGAGCTGGAGCCATCCAATGCGTTGCAAGAGCTTTGCGAGGGGCGCATTGACGCCAGCATCTTCATTCTGGGACACCCCAATCAACTTATTGGACAGGCATTGGATACCTGTGAAGCGACAATGGTATCCGTCGCGGGCCCAGGTATTTCGGAGTTTTTGAACCAGAACCCGGTATATCAAGCCGCTACAATTGACATGGAGCTGTATGGCAAACCGGGTCGGCAAATTCCAACTATATCCGTTGTTGCTGCTCTTGTTGCGCGTGAGGGTGTCGAATCCAATCTTGTTGCAGATCTTGCAGATGGCATCGAAAACGCACATCAGAAACTAACGGCTGATCTTCCCGTTCTGGACGCCGGTTTTTTGAAGAACCCTGCTGCCCAGAAGATGCCCGTCCCTGAACATCCGGGGGTTTCTCTGGTTCAGAATTGAAATTTTGATCCTTGACCTCGTCAAATTCGGTGAGGTCAGGCTCGGTAGTGATTATGTTCGAAATCACGTCGTCTAAACGAAACACTTTCGGAAGTAGCTATATTCCCATGAGCAGAACGAGAAGTTTCGTGCGCCTTACAACTGCGATTTTGGGTATCATTTGCATGGTTCAGGTTTCATTCGCAAACGCCAGTAATGCCGAGGAAAAACTGGAGTTTGACATTGCTGCTGGTACTGAACCATGCGTCGGCGTTGCCCCCATGCGGTGTCTGGTTATCAATGGTGACTTTTTCTATGAAAACATAGTTGGCTACCAGCACATCGAAGGGCAGGCCGCGAAGATTTGCGTGCTCCGTACAAAGCGCCCCGAACCAATACCTGCCGATCTCGGAGCCTTTGTTTTCACGCGCGTACCCTGCGACGATTGAAGCATCCGCGATAACAGGGTCTTTTGCCTCGTAGCTGGTCGTGGTCAAAATGGGCGCGCACCTTGGCTTCAGACATAGCACTTATAAACACTGTTTAGCGTAAATGGTGGCATCGTTTCTTAACTGCGACAATCGACGAAAGGTGTTCGCAGCGCCCATCAGCACTTGATCCTGGTGCCGTCGCCCTAAAGGTTGACTACCCTGGCGACGCCGTCTCCGAAAGCCTAAGCGCCAGCATTAAGAGCGACACAGCTCCAAGCCACGCCGCTGCAACGCGGAATGCAATTGCAACCCAAGGTTTGCTAAAGCGTTCTCTGATCCATAGGGAGCCGCCTAAAAGATACAAAAAGCCGACATTCGCCCCAACCATAGAACCCGACATTGTGAACACTCTGTCGCGGACCGGCCCCGCTTCTGGGACAGATGCATCTCCGATCAGAAACGCACCAATACAGACCAAAGCGATTGCTACAGGCAACAGTTTTCCTTGAAAAAGCGCGGCTGTCGAACACGCTGCAAAGGCAATCGAAAACATTTTTGCGTCGAGGCTTTCAAGTCCATAAGCCGAAATGAGGCCAGCAAAACTCGCCGCAAGAAAACTGGGAAGCAGCCATCGCACCCGTTCAGGTTTGAACCCACCCACAAGCAAACCAAGGCTAAGCATAAGAAGCGCCTGCGGCGGTGTCGAAAAGGGGTGAACCAATCCGACATAAAAGCCTTTGATGCCAGGAACTGGGCTATGAGCTGCGGCAGGTCCCGCAGCCAATACCAAGAGCACGCAAACGGGCAGTAAGCCCTTTCCCATATTCAGGCGACGCCGCTGAGGAATGCGATCCCGGCAAAAGCTATAAGGCCACCTGCGCCGCGCACAGCAACCCGGCCGGCAGGCCACCGAACAAGCAAGCCAAATGCAATCCCGATAAGGTGAAGTAGTCCTGTTGAGATGACAAACCCAACTGCATAGGCGAACGCGTTGACAGTAGCTGGGAGTTCTGTGCCGTGGGCGTAACCGTGAAAAATTGCAAAAGACCCTACGATCAAGGCACAAATCCAAATCGGCGGCCTTAAAGCGAATAAGATCATCACCCCCAATACGAAGGCAGACAACGCAATGCCGGTCTCAATAGCGGGAATGGGAATGCCAACAATCCCAGCAACCGCGCCAAAGGCCATAACCAGCGGGAACACGACGGGCAGAATCCAGATCGATGGTGCGCCAAGAAAAGCCCCCCAAAGGCCGACCGCGACCATCGCGGCCACATGATCCCAACCCAGGATCGGGTGCGTGAAACCTGCAATGAAACCTCCACCATACCCTTCGCCAGAATGGGCATGTGCTGCATAAGCCGTGAAAAGATAGACCAAGGCAATCGCGAGAAGACTGGACGCAATACGGTTTGGCAAAACGAACATCCCTACAAATTTAGTGTCGATTATCTGCAAGCTACACATTCGCATAACTCAACATGAGATCAATCCCTTACTTCAGGCTCCTGTTTTTCCAAAATGGCTCGGCGCACAGTGCGAGCTCCGAAAAACACCAGCAAGACAAGCCCACAAGCCAATAAAGCAGCTTCTGCACGAAACAACGCCGTCTCAGTTGTTGGTGAAGACATTAGGACGATCCCGGCCGACATTGAAGCTGGCGAAATGGGCTTCCTGGACGGTAAGTATCGCAGGCCAATCAAAATAAGCACGACCGCGACAAGCTTGAAATACAAAGTCGTGAGAGGAAACGTCACAAACACCGAGGCCATACCCGCGCCGAGCACCATTGCCAGTCCTTTGCGCCTGGCTTGCGCGACATGACTGCCGGGAGGATCCAACGCACGCGCTGTGAACAGCAGGGCGACCCAATGTGAATGGGCGTTTTCGAACTGGCTTGCGATCAATTGTGCGCAAACCAATCCAACGGCCAGGGCAATTCCATGCGTGATAGCGTATCCGCTTTCAATGTCTGATGGCTCAACACGTCCCTCTAAGCTGGGCAAAATCGCCATGGTTACGCCAACGGCAGCAGATACAGAAAACACGAGCAGTAACGGAAGCAATTCAGCGTCAAGTGTCACAGGGCTGCTCAAAATGATCCAGGACATGATGGCAAATATGGTGACCCTGGTGCCGAAACGCGCCAATTCCGTCCCTGCAAGCACGGCAAAGGCAGGCGCCAACACGTAGAAGCTTAACCAGGCCGGGATGGCGACGGTGATCGCACTCGCAACGGCAACACTCAAAATCGCGAAAGTCGTTTTGACTCGCCCGCCAAAGACGATCCCAAAGAACCCAAGAATCAACCCAGAGATAGCCCCGGGGATATTTGAAGGACCGGTGAATACAGTTGTCGCGCCCACGACCAGACAAAGCATGGCAAGCAGCAATGAGACAAACCGCCAGGGCAACAGGAAAACCGGGCGATCTGAGGTCTCTGGAAGTCTATTCATGGAAGGCGATGTCCCAAAAGTTAGAGGTTAGGAAAGATGAGAGGTCGGAGGGCGTCAGAACACCGAAACCACTGGGGCATAAACGGGGGCATTTCTCGGAGGGTTTAGCTCCAAGCGCCTGCTGTTGTTCCATGTCTTGATGAACTGGCTGGGGTGGTAGGATGCCATGCTAAGTCCTTGATATATATCATTTATATAAGTAAAATGGAGAGAATATGGGGTCAAGTTCGAATTTTTGTATCCCGGTTTGTATCCACAACAGAAATTTGCCTTAGTAACTTGGCCAATGTTGCAAAGAGGGTGAGTGTCTGGCGGTTTCTTATACCAAACAGATAGGTCGATCCTCTTTTAACTCAGGCCGACTTCTGTCTCAAAGCTCCAGGCGACGGACGGACTGGGACGCCTCCGATTACGCGGCCCATGCGGCGAAAAAGACGAATCCCGCCTTGCCGCCACCACTTAAAACCTTCGTAAAGTGGCCAAGATCTTTCCTGCACGGCGGCAAACATGAAAAGCCGGAGCAGGCACTCACGCTTCGTTCAGCGCCTTTCATTCAGCGATAGCAATGCGTTGTTTTTCAACAGAATCGGGCGGAAACCGGTCATTCGCTGCAATCGCAAAAATTCTCTTTGATTGTGACAGGTTTCGGGTTCCGAGCAGAAATAGAAACAAACTATAGGGCTATGGGAAGCTCGAGCGTAACGCTTGCTCCTTTTTCGACTTGGTTGATCGCGACCACTCCTCCGTGACGCTTCGCGACAGCTGAGACAATCGACAACCCTAAACCGCTACCTTCGGAATATTCCAGCTGCGAAAATCGACTGAAAACGGCTTCGCTTTGGTCGGGTGAAAGGCCGGTTCCGTCATCAGACACGGTTAGTTTGACGTTCCCCGCGTCACAACGCAGTACAACTGATATTTGACTCAGTTTAGCGCCGCCGTGCTTAAGCGCATTGTCCAGCAGGTTTTTGATAGCCTCTGCCAAAAAGATCCGATCTCCCGAGACCAAGATTGTTGGTTCTGGCAATGTGACTTCAAAATCGATCCCTTTTGTGAGGATATGAACGCCCATGTCAGCGCAGGCCTCTTCCACAACCGCACGGAAATCAATCTTGTCCATCTGATCCTGATGCGTAGGCTGCCGCAACCGCTCCAACGACAATAGCTGCTCGGCCACTGTGGCGGAGTTTTTCGCTGCTGACACAAGTTCGATAATCCGTTTGTCCTTGTCCTCATCCGTTTTTGCGTCCCGCAACGCCTCGGCCATGGACTGAACCGCTGCCGCCGGATTTCGCAGCTGATGCGCGGCTTCGGAGATAAACACCTGATGGGCGTTGATGCTGTGCTCGACCTGTCCAAAAAGCCGGTTCAGGGTTTGAACAATGCCATGAACCTCGACCGGGACCGGGCGTTTGATCTTGCTGAGGTCGTCGGGTGAGCGTAGGTCGATCGCATCCTGCAAATCCAGCAAGGGGCGCAACCCGCGTGCGACCCCGAACCACACGACAACAGCAAGCGTGGCCAGCAGGATACCCATCAGGATCGCGGCGCGGATTGACAGTTCGTTGGCAAAAGCGTTGCGGTCCGCGACGCGTTGCCAGGCCGTAACTGTCGCATCGCCCACCAGGTTATCCAGTGTGACCCGCTCGGTCATTTTCAGTACGCGCACCAACTCATCCCGATAAACTGCTTCGAAAAACCGCGGCTGGTACGCGTCCTGTTCAGACGGTTTTGCAGCGGCCGGGGGATATGCATACCCTGTGACGTAGATGCCACCTGGTCCGGTCACGTGATAAAAAATCTCACCGCCGGACGCATCGCGGATCAAGCTGCGCGTGGTGGGCGACAAGGCGTCACCTTCTGACACAGCCACGTCGCGCGAAATGGCCAGACCGGCGGATAGCAGGCTGTCGTCAAACAACTCCTGCGCCGTTTGCTGGGCCACGGTGTAGCGCCAGTATCCAAGCAGGATTGCGAGCAGCACCAATGGCGTCAGGATCAGAATGAAAAGCCTGAGCCTGAGTGAGCCGTGCCGGATCACTTCTGCACCTCAAGCAGGTATCCAAGGCCACGGGCGGTCTTGATCCGGATGCCAAGGTTCTGAAGGCGTTTGCGCAGTCGTGACACATGCGGCTCGACGGCTGAATCGTCGACATCGGCGCCCACGCCGTAGACGTAATCGGTCAACTGACTTTTGGGGACGATCCTGCCCCGCCGTTCCAGCAGGCATTCAAGCACAGCCATTTCCCGACGCGGCACATCGAGAACTTGGCCCTTTGCACTGACCTGCCGGGCGGTGCGGTCGAACTCAAGATCTCCGATGATCTCTCGCGCGCCATAGTCCAGTTGTTTGCGACGGGACAGCGCGCGGATGCGGGCTTCGAGCTCGTCCATTTCGAAGGGTTTCACGAGGTAATCGTCAGCGCCCATATCCAGACCGGAAACACGGTCGCTGGTCTCGGTACGTGCGGTCAGCAGGATGACAGGCGCGCTGTCGCCCCGGTTGCGCAGGGAACGCAAGATCTCAAGCCCTGACCGACCCGGCAGGTTGATGTCCAGAACGATCAGGTCTGCGCCTTCCTGTTCCAGATACAAATCGGCCGCGACACCATCTGTCAGCACGTCAGCGGCATGGCCCCTGTCCAGCAGGCGATAGGCAATGGCGTTAGCGAGGGTCTCATTATCCTCGACGATGACGATCCGCATTCGGGCTCCTGCAAGTTTCGCGCAAGGTTGGCGCTCCATGATTGCCAGATGGGAGGGGGAATCAACCCCACAGTTCTATTTACGATCACGGTGGCGCGGAGGGCGTCGACGTGGTTGTCTGGTCAACAGGGAGGAACCAATGGCCATTTCCAACTTCACCCGTCGCGCCGTCGTGGGGCTGATCGCCGCCGCCGGACTCGCCGCACCTGCCGCTGCAGAAGTCGATTTCTCGGGCAAGACCATCGAATGGGTCATTCCTTTCTCGGAAACGGGCGGGTCGGCCAAATGGGCCAACTTCTTTGCGCCGCTTCTGTCCGAGGCACTGCCGGGCCAACCGACTGTGGTGGTCAAATTCATGCCGGGCGCAGGTTCGACCAAAGGTGCGAACTGGTTTCAGGAGCAGAATCATGATGACGGCACGCTGCTGTTTGGCACGTCGGGTTCAACACAGTTCCCGTATCTGCTGAGCGACCCGCGTGTGCGCTATGAATACAACGATTGGATTCCGGTTATGGCGTCGGGCACCGGCGGTGTCGCCTATCTGAACGCCGAAGATGGGGCCAAGTTTGATGGTTCTGCCAATGCGCTGAAAGACACCAATTTCATCTACGGCTCGCAGGGCGCGACCCGTTTAGACCTTGTGCCGCTGCTGGCCTGGCAGATGCTGGGCATGAATGTTGAGCCTGTCTTTGGTATCAAGGGCCGCGGTGATGGCCGCCTGATGTTCGAACGCGGTGAGGCTAATATCGACTACCAGACTTCCTCGGGCTATCTGGGCGGGTCGGCCCCACTGGTCGAGGCTGGTCAGGCCGTTCCGATGATGACATGGGGTGCACTGGACGCCGATGGCAACATCGTGCGCGATCCGACCTTCCCGGACATTCCGACTTTCAAGGAGGTCTGCGAGGCCACCGATGGCTGCGAAACCAGTGGTGAGGCATGGGACGCATGGAAAGCCTTCTTCGTGGCAGGTTTCCCGGTTCAGAAGCTGGCCTTCCTGCCCGGTGACACGCCGCAAGAGGTCGTCGACGCCTATACCGCAGCGTTCCAAGCTGTGACCGAGCGGGGTGATTTTGCTGATATCTCCTCGAAGCGCGTCGGCAAGTATCCGGTGTTCGTCGGCGACGGCTCAAAAGCCGCGCTGCAAACGGCGACTAATGTGGACGACAACGCCAAGCAATACGTCCTGAACTGGCTGAAAGAGGCCTACGGCGTTGAACTGAACTAAGTTGACACGTCGTCGCGCGCCCAACGAAGGGCGCGCGTTTCTCTACATCCAAGACATTTTATGAAAGGCGGCCGCTATGGAGGTTTTCGCCACCGCTCTTCCTGCGCTCGGTGACGCGTGGGGTCTGATCCTGCAACCTATCGTTCTGGGGTATCTCATTCTCGGCGTCGTTATGGGGCTGGCCGTGGGCGTCTTTCCGGGGCTGGGAGGCATCGCCGGTCTGTCCCTGTTGCTGCCCTTCATGTTCGGTATGGACCCGATCCTTGGACTGGCGCTGATGATCGGTATGGTCGCGGTGGTGCCGACGTCGGACACTTTTGCGTCCGTCCTGATGGGCATCCCCGGCAGCTCCGCCTCGCAGGCGACCGTGCTGGACGGCTTCCCCATGGCGAAAAAGGGCGAAGCGGCAAGGGCGCTGTCGGCGGCTTTTTCCTCGTCCCTCTTCGGCGGGCTGGTCGGCGCGACCTTCCTGACCATGTTCATTCTGATCGCGCGGCCCATCGTTCTGGCCTTCGGCCTGCCCGAGATGTTGATGATCACAATTCTCGGCCTGTCGATGGTCGCCATTTTGGCCGGGCGAATCCCGCTGAAAGGCGTCGCCGCCGCCGGTCTGGGCCTGATGGTCGGCACGATTGGTGAGGCGGATGCAGGCGGTTCGCTGCGCATGGCAACTTATGACATTCCTTATCTGACGGACGGCCTGAAGCTGGTCATCGTTGGCCTGGGTATCTTTGCGGTGCCCGAGATCGTATCGCTGCTGCGTCAAGATCGGTCGATTGCCAAAGGGGCCTCACTGGGCGCCGGTTGGCTGGACGGCGTCAAAGACTGGTTCGCAAATATATGGCTGTCGGTGCGTTGTTCGATCATTGGCGTGATTGTTGGCGTCATACCTGGTCTTGGTGGTTCGGTGGTCGACTGGATTGCCTACGGCCATTCGGTTCAATCCACCAAGGACAAGAGCAATTTCGGCAAAGGCGAAGTGCGCGGAGTCATCGGCCCGGAAAGCTCAAACAACGCCAAGGAGGGCGGCGGTTTGGTGCCAACTTTGCTGTTCGGCATTCCCGGTTCCGGCTCAATGGCGATCTTTATCGGCGCGGTGGCCCTGCTGGGGTCTGGCGATATCGAGGTCGGTCCAAGCATGCTGAAAGACAATCTCGACATCACCTATTCAATCGTTTGGCTGCTGGCGCTGGCCAACGTCGTGGGCACGATCTTGTGCATCGCGGCATCGGGCGGGATCGCCAAGCTGACCACGATCCGCTTCACCTATCTGGCGCCGTTCCTGTTCATGCTGATCAGCTTTGCGGCCTTCCAGTCCGGTCAGAACTTCGAAGACCTGCTGGCCTTGTTCGTGATTGGCTTGATCGGCATCTTCCTGCGCCGTTTCGACTGGTCGCGCCCAGCCTTCCTGATCGGTTTCGTTCTGTCGAATCCGGTTGAGAAGTTCACCAATCAGGCGTTCCAGATCGCCTCATTCCGGTTCCGCAAGAGCTTTGGCGAGGGGATGGAATATGTCTTCAGCCCTATCGTTATCGTGCTGATCGTGGTCACGGTTGTTTCGGTCATTCTGGGTATTCGGCAGGCCAAGATGATTATGGCTGAGGGTGATGTTCAGGCCGGTACCAAACGCGCGCCGCTTATCTTTCTGCTGGTGATCATGGCCTATCTGATCGTCGCTTTGGTCAACGCCAACATGATCCCCGACTACAATATGACCGATAAGATCATCCCGCTGGTGATCGGCAGCGTCTCGCTATTCTGTTGCGTGATCCTTCTGATCCAGATGATGCGACGTCCCGAAGGCGACGTGATCTTTGCCGACAAGGAAATCGCTGGTGAGGACGCCAGCGCACCGCATGGTTTGTGGTCCACTCTGGCGTGGTTCGCCAGTTTGATCGCGGCCACGTGGGTGGTGGGCTTCATCCTCGCCCTGATAGGGTTCCTGATCGCCTTTCTCCGTATCCGCGCCGGGTCCAGCTGGCAGATGACTCTGATCCTGACCGCCTGCGGCATCGGGTTCATGTGCCTGATGGCGGGCGCTCTGAACCGCGATTTCCCGCCGGGTCTGTTGCAGGACATGGTCAGCCTGCCCTGGCCGTTGAAGTGAGGGGTTCAAAATGACTCAAACCGCAATCCCTTATATCTTGATGCGCGGCGGCACGTCGAAAGGCCCGTATTTCCGCCGCTCGGATTTGCCCGAGGATCTGGACGCGCTGGCCGAGGTGCTGATCGCCGCTATTGGGTCCGGGCAGTCGCTGAACATCGACGGCATCGGCGGCGGCGCGGCGGTGACCACAAAGGTCGCGATGCTGTCGGTCAGCGAGGATGACTGGGCCGATATCGACTATTTCTTCGCGCAGGTCTCGGTCGAGGACAAGCTGGTCGATTTCAAACCCACTTGCGGCAATATCCTGTCTGGCGTTGCCCCTGCTGCCATCGAGATGGGCCTGTTCAAACCGCAGGGTGATGAAACTGAAGTTCGCATTCGGGCCGTCAACACTGGGGCTCGGGTCGTGGCCAAGGTGAATACACCCGGGGGCGAATTGACCTATGAGGGTGATGCGGAGATCGCCGGCGTTCCCGGTCATTCAGCGCCGGTGCAGTTGAGTTTCATGGGCGTGGTGGGCTCGGCCACCGGAGCGTTCCTGCCTACGGGCAACCTGCGCGATGCAGTTCAGGGCGTCGAACTGACCTGCATGGATGTCGCTATGCCGATGGCTATCGCCCGCGCCACAGACTTCGGATTGACGGGCTATGAGAGCGCCAAGGAGCTGGACGCAAACCGCGCGTTCTTTGACCGGATGGAGGCCGTTAGGATCGAAGCAGGGCAGCGGATGGGTATGGGGGATGTGTCCAAATCGGTCACCCCTAAGTTCGGCCTTGTTGCTCCGGCCAGAGAGGGCGGAACGCTCGCAGTGCGGTATTTCATGCCGTGGAAAACCCACCCGACCATGGCGGTCACCGGCGCGCAATGCATGGCGTCTTGCGCTTTGACGCCCGGAACCGTCGCCGACGGTTTGCTGGATCGCCCCACGAACAGCCCGGCTGAAGTCGTTCTGGAACACGCCTCGGGCAATATCGACGTGTTGGTGGATTTTTCCACCACCGACCGGTTCACAGTGAACGCGGCGGGTTTGGTGCGGACCGCGCGCAAGTTGGCGGACGGGCATGTTTATGTGCCAAAGTCTGTTTGGAACGGGAGTTGATCAAGTGCAACCCAAATAGTATACTATTGCATACATAGCGGGAGGTCACGATGGACGACTATTCGGAATGCCTCGGTATCGCGCGTCAGGAACTTAAGCTGGCGCAAGCGGCCTTGCGGCGAGATATGGCAGAATACCCAACGCCGATCGCCGGGTGTGATGAGCAGTTCAACCATCTGCTGGATCAAAGCGAACGGGTCCGAAACGCTTTGGCCGCCCTTGACGCACCGCATTTTGTGCCGACGCCAAGAAAACTGAACACCGAGCAGAGTATAGAAAGCCGATGAAGGTCCACATTCTTGATGACTGGTTTGGCACGCTGCGTGGCCTGCCTTGCTTTGAGAAACTCACCGGTCATGAGGTGACGGTATGGACGGATCATGTCGAAGACACTGACACTCTGGCCGAACGACTGCAGGACGCAGAGGTGCTTGTCCTGTTCCGCGAACGTACCAAAGTCACCCGCGCCTTGCTGGAGAAATTACCAAACCTGAAACTGATCAGCCAGCGCAGCGTTTATCCTCATGTCGATGTTGAGGCCTGCACAGATCACGACGTGCTGCTGTGCTCAAACATGCATGGCGGGACGCCGTCTTATGCTGCAGCCGAACTTACTTGGGCGTTAATCATGGCCGGGATGCGGGATTTGCCCGCACAAATGGCCTCGGTCAAAGCAGGGCACTGGCAGGCGGGCGTGGGCAAGACGCTGCGTGGTCGTCAGTTGGGGCTCTATGGCTATGGCCGCATTGCTCGCGCCATTGCAAGTTATGCCGAGGCCTTTGGGATGAATGTGGTCTGGTGGTCATCCGTAGAAGGCCGGGCACGTGCGCAGGCGGATGGCGCGCAGGTCGCGCCCAGCCGTGAAGCGTTCTTTGGCAGCAGCGATGTTGTCTCGGTCCATGTGCGCTTGAAACCGGACACGCGCGGGATCATCACCGCATCGGATTTCGCACAGATGCAGCCGGAGGCGCTGTTTGTGAACACCTCGCGAGCCGGGCTGATCGCGCCTGGTGCTTTGCTTGAGGCGCTGAACGTCGGTCGCCCCGGCAAAGCGGCGATTGATGTGTTCGATTCCGAGCCACTGATTGATCCGACCGACCCGCTATTGTCACATCCCAACCTGATCGCGACCCCACATATCGGCTTTGTCACTGAGGACGAGTTCGACCTGCAATTCGCGGATATTTTCGATCAGGTGAACGCCTATGCCGAATGCGCTCCGATCCACATGATCAACCCCGAGGTTTGGACCAACGCAGAATAAGATTTGCGGCGATGGGCGCACCAATGATCACCAACACGATCCTTGTCAGATGGTGGGTGATCACAAAGCCCAAATCCGCGCCCGAGACGATGGCCAGCACCGTCATCTCTGCCTGCCCACCGGGCGCGAAGGCCAGAAACGCCTCGACAGGTTGGCCCAGTCCCAAGGTGGTGACAACGGCGGTGAAAGCGGCTGCCAGGACGGCAAGGACAATTACATAGGCGAAGCCCGCTGCCACTACCCGGCGTAGTTCGACCCATGTGACACCTACGAATTTCACACCAATTCCGCAGCCAATGAAAAACTGCGCTGCAAGGATCGCCTCGCGAGGCGGTCGGGTATGAATGAAGTCGCCCAGTGACAAGGCAGCCGTAAGGATCATTGGCCCCAGGATTGACGCCCCGAACAGGCCGATCCGCTCCCCGCCTTTCCAGCCGATAATGGCGGCCAGAACCATCAGCGCCAATTCATGTATTGGCAGGTTGTACGCGGGCTCGCCAATCGGATTGGTGAGTTGGGCATCATAGAACACGGTGAGGAACAAGGGGGCCAGCGTCACGATGATCAGCACGCGCGTACCGTGGATCAAGGACAGGGTACGCGGATTGGCCCCAGCCTCAGTGCCAAAGATGATCATGTCTTGCAAACCGCCCGGCATGGCTGCGTAGAAAGCCGTTGTGGAGTCAAAGCCCCAGAATTTGCGAAAGAATGGCACACCTACCATCGCGATCAGCAGGATGAAGAACGGGATCAGCGCAATTGACGCGGCCATTTTCGGCAATTCAGCAAACAGAGCCGGCGTAATCGATGCCCCTACCGCCACGCCCAGTATAGTGCGGGCGGCAACCGAGACCTGTCCAAAGCCTTCCATCGGTGCGTGCGCAAGAGCTGCAATCAAACATGCGCTCATTGGCCCGAACAGAAAGGGTAGCGGCAGGTTTAGCGCCCAAAATACCCCACTGCCCAACACCGCCAGGCCGAGCGTGACGGCCTGTTTCGTCAGAAGAGCGGGGGTATCGGTTTGGCTGTGCAAGGTAAGCGTTCCAGCTTCGTTGACTTATAATGTATCCATATGTATACAATTGGACGCAAGATGACAAGAGAGCCTGTGATGACCCTTCAAGACGACCCGTTACAACCTGGCCCACAAGGCAATTCTGCGTATCAGCGCCTGCTGGACGAGATTCGCCAGGGCACTCTTCTGCCCGGCGACCGGCTGCGTGAGATTGAGCTCTCGGAACGGTTGGGCGTCAGCCGTACCCCGGTACGCGAGGCGATAAGGCAGTTGGAGGCCGACGGGCTGGTCACACATGTGCCACGGCAAGGTGCCACCGTGCGCAGTCTGGATTACGCTGAGGTCATGGAGTTGTACGAAATGCGCGCCGTGCTGGAAGGCACCGCCGCGCGGCTGGCGGCCCGTGCGGCCTCGGATGTCGAGTTGGATGAGCTGGATCTATTGAACGACCGGCTGGCCGAGGCAGGGACCGGTCCAGAGGCGGCCCAAATCAACAGGGTCTTTCACGCAACGCTTCTGGATGCGGCCAAGAACAGGTTTCTCGCGAAATCCATGCTGTCCTTGCAAAAGGCGCTGTTGATCCTGGGGCCGTCCCAATTGCTGGATGGCGACCGGGCCGAGGCAGCGGTAGCGGAACATCGGCGCATCATGGCCGCTCTGAAGGCCCGCGACGGCGCAGCGGCCGAGACAGAGATGCGGGCGCATATTCAAGCCGCGCAGCGGATGCGTATCCGTGCGTTGCAGGACCGCGACCGCTCAATCGACGATAATCAGTAGGTAGACAGGATATGGCCACCCCAAAGGAGGCTTACGATATCGTTGTGATCGGGGGCGGTAATGCGGCTCTCTGCGCTGCGATGACCGCGGCCGAGGCTGGTTCCCGGGTTTTGATCCTTGAGACAGCACCCAAACCTTATCGAGGCGGAAACTCTCGCCACACCCGAAATTTCCGATGCATGCATAGGACGCCTTTGGGTCCGCTGATCAAAGAATACAGCGAAGACGAATATCTCTCGGACTTGATGAAGGTAACCGGCGGCAAAACCGACGAGCATTTGGCGCGTCTGGCAATCCGTACGTCCGAGGAATGCCTGCCGTGGATGGAGGAACACGGGGTCCGGTTCCAACCCTCGCTTTCCGGAACATTGTCACTGGCGCGGACCAATGCCTTTTTCACGGGCGGAGGCAAGTCTCTTGTTAACGCCTACTACCGAACAGCGGCGGGTTTAGGTGTTGATGTACTTTATGAGGCTGCGGTTACGCATTTGGAGTTGAACAAGGATCAGATTGAATGGGTGGATTACACCTATGAAGGCCAGTCTCATCGGATCACACCCAGAGCGGTCATCGTTGCTTCTGGAGGGTTTCAGGCCGACACAGATTGGCTCACCCGCGCCTGGGGTGAGCCTGCCAAGAACTTCCTGATCCGGGGAACGCCGTACAACCGAGGCGTGGTGCTGGCTGACCTTTTGGATCAAGGCGTCGAGAGCGTTGGCGACTCGACCCAATGTCACGCGGTCGCCATCGACGGGCGCGCGCCGAAGTTCGACGGCGGCATCGTCACCCGCTTGGACTGCGTGCCGTTTTCCATCGTCGTGAACAAACATGCCGAGCGGTTCTATGACGAGGGCGAAGACGTCTGGCCCAAGCGCTACGCGATATGGGGGCGACTGGTGGCGGCCCAACCGGATCAGGTGGGTTATGTGATCATTGATGCCAAGTCGCTGAACCTGTTCATGCCGTCCGTGTTCCCTCCGACAAAGGCGGACACTTTGGAAGAACTGGCGGGGATGATGGGCCTGCCCGCCGACAAGCTGGCCGCAACCGTCAGCGAATTCAATGCCGCTTGCGGCGACACCAGTGGCTTTCACCCAACCGAACTGGACGGGGTTGCGACCTCGGGTCTGACGCCACCCAAGACCAACTGGGCCCGTCCAATCACCGAACCGCCCTTCTATGGCTACTCGTTGCGCACAGGTGTGACCTTCACATATCTGGGCCTGAAGGTTGACGACACAGCGCAATGCTCGACCCCTGACGGCAAGATCAAGAACCTATGGGCGGCCGGTGAAACCATGGCCGGGTCGATATTGGGGCAGGGGTATCTGGCCGGCTTCGGCATGACTATCGGAACCGTTTTTGGACGCATCGCAGGACGTGAGGCAGCCGCTTATGCAAACTGATCTTATTCAAGAAGCTCGCCGTCAGGCCGAGATCTGCAACGCCTGCCGCTATTGCGAGGGCTATTGCTCGGTCTTCCCGTCGCTGCACGCGGAACGCGCGTTCTCGGACGGGGACATCACGCAATTGGCTAACCTCTGCCACAACTGCCGGGGCTGTTACTACGCCTGTCAGTACACCGCCCCGCATGAGTTCGATCTGAACCTCCCCAAGGCGCTGGCCGAGGTACGGCGGGACAGCTGGGAAAGCTTCGCCTGGCCGCAGCCGCTGGCGCGCCGGTTTCACACGCAAGGCGGCGCCATCGCCCTGGCGCTGGTGATCGGCTTTGCTTTGCTGTTCTGGGCCATCCGGGCCATCGGTTCCAGCGGAGGGGAGGGGTTCTACGCCGTCCTGTCCCACAATGCGATGGTCGCGATCTTTGCCCCCGCATTTCTGCTGCCGCTGTTCAGCATAGCCATCAGCCTTCGGCGCTATTGGGCCGAGGTTGGCGGCAAGCCGATCCAGATGTCTGATCTGAAGGCTGCGTTCAAGCGCGCGGGCAAGATGCAGGATCTGGCAGCAGGCCATGGAGAGGGCTGCAACTTCGAGGATGAAGACCGGTTCAGTCAGGGCCGACGCCACATCCACCACGCCATTATGTATGGCTTCCTGCTGTGCTTTGCGTCGACCTCGGTCGCGACGATCATGCACTATGTCTTCGGAATGCACGCGCCGTACGGGTTCTGGTCGTTGCCGAAACTGTTCGGAATTTCCGGGGGTCTGCTGCTGACGGTTGGATGTGGTGCGATGGCCTGGCTCAAGCAAAAGTCAGACCGCGATCTCGGCGATCCATTGGCATGGGGTGGGGATATTGGCTTTATCTTGTTGCTTGGGTTTGTGGGGCTCAGCGGTTTGGTTCTCTATGCCCTCGGTTCAACGGCTCTGATGCCCGCACTGCTGGCCATCCACCTCGGATCGGTCCTGACCTTCTTCCTGCTGACGCCCTATACAAAAATGGCACACGGGTTTTACCGATTGGCGGCGCTGATCCGGGATGCACAACGGAAAAGAGATGTGTCCATGGTCCGTTAACAGCCCGTCGCGCCTGGGTGAGCAGATAGAACATGCAATAGGATCAAATATTATTTTGAAGGTCTCTGCGTCGCAGCACTTAGAGTTGCGGACAACGTCCGGAATGGGCCGTCCGCGGTCAGGCGCTGACACGATCCTGAGCAGATGTTGCACAGCCTCCGATGTCCACAACGAGCTCTTTCTTCTTGATGCCGAAGTATGCGCGAACGGTTATCGATCTTAATTTTGCAAAGATTGCCACGGCAAACCGAAGATTAGTCGCGACCTGACATCAAGTGGCACGGGCTGAAATAAAGACAGAAAGAAAACCTGAGGCGAACCTCTTCATTGAGCATGTCTATCCAAATTCAAAAAAAAGCATTGTATTTTTGCTGATCCAGCGCACATGCACTGGATCAGTAAGTGTACTGTAATGTCATCTGTGCGAGGTTGGCCGATCGGCAGTGAGAGATGGTCAACCATGACAGGGACTTTGGCTGAGGGCAGCGACAGTGGGAACGATCTTCATTGACCAGTTGCCTTCGTCTCGAGATTTGTTGCAATGCTACCAAATGCTGCCGGACTTATTGGCAAGCTCCTAATCGTGTTTTGCGGTAAATAGTTTGAACAACTTAGGACTGTTGTGATTTCTCTACTCGTATTTTTGCTTTGCCAGAGCATCTCGGAAATTTCACACATCCCAGAAACTTTCCGTACCGCCCTTTGCGCTCGACCAGCCAACCGTCCTGACATTTGGGGCATGCCTGGTACTCTGAACCGCACGAGCATGTCGCGAAGTGATCTGCAGAATTTCGGACAGGAAAACCAACACCACAGCTTTCACATGCCGGCAAACTGTTTCCGCAAAGCCCTGTGTGCTCACACCTGTAATACATTCCGCCGTCTTGCTTGGGCACGGGGAATAGATGCCCTTGGCAATCTCCACAGGTTTGCGGTTCTGCGAATGCTTCGTGTTCTTTTTCGACGCCATATTCCTCGTCGTCCAACAGTTCCTCAACAAATGCCGATTGACGAGCTGCCGAGCCCATGATGGTGAGTGTTTTCCTCGCGCGTGTCATCGCTACGTACATCACACGCCGTTCTTCAGCGTGCTCAAAAGGTTCAGCCTCTGGCGAAACCATTGTAAGCAACGGGTCATCAACAATTTCTGAGGGAAAACCTGTCCGGCCGCTGTAAACCTGCAGAAGAACAACATGATCTGCTTCCAAGCCTTTTGATGAATGAATGGTTTTGAAAGTCAAATCCAAATGCGGGTATTCCGCACGCAACTTCCGAAGGTTTGGCGGCGCGGAGTGCCGATACCGCCCCAGCAATAACACAGATGACTGAGACCCTGATGATTTAGCCATTGTTTGCAAAGAAGACAGTACGGCCAAGAGCTTGGCTTCACTGTCATGGCGGAATGTTGAGACGATCTGAATTGCGGGTTCACTGGTAGTTCCCGCTGGTATGACTGTCTTGGACAGTTGGGTCGGATTCTGCAAAACGAACCGACGTGATGCATATGCGATTTTGTCAACAGAGCGGAAGGTCCGACCAAGATCTACAGTACGGTGAATACCTACCTCGTCGTCAAAAACTCCACCGAATTCCACTCCAAATTCTCGCATCAGGTGAATATCTGAGCCGGCAAACCGGTAGATCGACTGCCAATCATCTCCGACGGCAAATAGCCGGGCGTCTTCGCGTTGTGCGAGAAGAGCTTTCACCAGTCGAGCGCGGCTGCGCGAAATGTCTTGAAACTCATCGACAAGTATGTGCCCGAACGGGCTTTGGAACCGATTGGTCTCGACGTATTTCGCGGCCCGCATAACCATGTCTTCAAAGTCTATGCGGCCATCCAGACTCTTTTCGTATGCTTCGAGGAGGGGTTTGAAGATTCTTAAGAAGGCCGTTCCTCGGAGGCCGAGTTTTGCTTCGGATGCCTTTTTCTCACAATCGTCGATAGAGTAACCGCCGCTTTTGAAGTTGCGAAGAAAGCTTCCGATAAGGCGAATAAAGCCATCGATCAGGTTCATTTCCACGACGCGATCGAAAAGCTCCTCGCTCGGCCGCGGTCGCAGAGAGACATACGGGTCAACTTTTTCAGCCAACGCTTCGAGCAGACGACCCTCTTGCTGTTCATAACTGTAGGTTTCGATCAGGGTAGTTTCGTTTTCCTGATGTACCTTTCGCTTCCAGTCCATGCTTTCGAGGTATTCATCTCGATCTACCCACGGCGCGGTTGTGAGGTTTTCGGTTCCATTTGACCCGTGTTTTTTCCGCACGCCAAAATGCTCAAGATAGATCCCGCTTTCTGTGAGGCGAAAATCCGGACAATAGTTTCGTTTTGTTGGATCTGACGTGTCAAACTCGTAGTCGGGCTCGTATTCGTATTCGATACCGTTTTCATATAGCCAGTTGGCGATCAGCAGTTCTTCGTAACTCTTAACTTGATCGCCCTGAAGGGTGCGTAAGTCCTGTTTCTCAAGATAGTTGTAGAAGTCGTGTTTACGTTTGAAGTCCCATTCAGACTTTCCTTCCAGACGCGCAGACGTGAACCATTTGATAATAGCCTTTGAGACCAACGAGGCCTGGCCAACAAGCTCGATAAGGATGCGTTTTATCAAATCGAGGAACGCTGTGTCGTCGGTCGCGTGAGCAGCGAGAGCGGGCTTTCCGCCTTCGACTTGGCCAATTATGTCATAAGCCAATGCATGGAACGTGCGAGCTTCCACAGGCTCTCCGCAGCGTGCTTCGATACGCTCTGACATTTCTGCCGCAGCATCTCGCGCAAAAGCAAGAAGGAGGATTTCGCTTGGTTGGCGTATGCCAGCCTTGATCAAGTAGCCTGCTTTGGCAGTGATGACGCTCGTCTTACCAGATCCTGCTCCCGCGAGCACCAGCGTCGCATCCTCGTCAGCGATAACTGACAAGCGTTGTTCGGGTGTAAGTGGGTTTGTCTCGAAGCCATCGAAAAACTTTGACCAGCAATCAAGATGCTTCTTTTCGAATTTCTCGATCGCTTCAGCTCGAATTTTCTTCGGGGACGTCAAAAACTCGCGAATAGCAGAAATGGCTTGGATCGATCTTTCATCGAGTGCCTCTTCTTTCAGTTTCTGGAAAATGTTGCTTTCAAGACTTTTCGCACTCTTCAGAACGGGTTCAAGGCGGCAGGCTGAAGGGTAATGCGACGGATCGGAAAGAGTCCGAACCGCGGTAAGAACTTCGTCTATTTCTTGGGAATTTGTTTGAAGCTGGGACGTGTTGAATTCACGCCACGCGCGTTCGATCTCTTCGGAGAACCGCTCAAGCTGCTCCATATCAGCGCTTCGAATGCGAAGAAAGGTTTTGGCTGCTTCAACGTCGAGACGAAGCTCGGCACCAAAGGTTCTGGGCGCGATAGACGGAGCACGGTTCAAGCACTGCAACCCAATTGACGACATACTGGGATCCGAACTCGAGATATTAGTGCCGTCAAAAGACAGGTAAGAGGTGTTTCCTCGCCATCGGTCAAAAACAAAAAAAAGAAATTTGCTGGATTTCAAATGCATGGCGCCAAATAAATAGGCTTGGACAGCAAGTAACAACTCAAATCGGCCATCACCAGTGCTTTGGCACAGTATGTTGCAGGAGGTGGTAGGTATAAGCTTGGTTGTTCATTCCTTGCTCGATAATAGGTCTTCGAGATTGTCATATGGCGCAATGTCCCTAAACTGTTTTACGAGCTCAGGGTCGTTTGAGCGATCACGCCCGTAGGTTTTCAGAAGATACCGTACATATAGAAGCAGAGCGATTGTCGTTACCGCTGCTGTAATGTTGAATGCGACTTCCCACACTGTCATTCAAGTGCTCCCTCAATTGATAAGTTTCGCTTCCCTGCACTGTTTCCCGTTCGACAAGTGGAGGGGGGTGCTTTTGGCAAACCACAAATGCCAAGAAGTGGACGAATGGCGGACTTCCACCGGAAATCCCCGGCGAGCAAAAAGCCGCAATCATCCTTTCTGCAAGACGAGCTCGGGCTCTGCGCACGTTGAACGCCCGAAATACCCCGCGCGCCAAAACTGCCAGAGTGTTACCAAGCTATCCATCGCTATTCCGCCGCCAAAGAGAAAAGCTATTTTGTTGAGATCAGGGACGAACTCACCTGCCAGGTACGCGACAAAGGCCCCGCCATAGTAGATCACGCTGACGAACAGGGATTGATAGAGCATCAGGTCCGTTCTGCCCATCCCATACAAGTAGCTGTCAAGAACATGGTTCAAAGCGAAGACGACATAGAAACCCAGGAAAACCAGCGCGAGATACACTACCTTTCCAGCCTCATCCGACCCCATCGCATTAGCAATGAACCAGCGCCATGCTGGGATCGTAACAAGCCACAGGCCAACTATGATCACGGTAAGCCAGAAATATCCCGCCAAACGCCCATCGATCTTGCCTTGGTGATTTCCAACGTCTTGCCGGATCAATGTCCCGAGGGTGAGGACCGGCAACAGAAGCCAGCCCCAAATGAAGTTGTTGGTCACCCAGAACAGACCCGCTTCGTTGACCTCGTTTACAAGTTTCAGGATCATGAGTGAGAAGGCAAGGTTTCGGACGCCCGCCTCCAGACCAGAACGGATCGCGACGCAAAACCAGTCCCTTTTCCAACCCTCGACGCGTCCAAGATGAGGAATGCCGAGAACTCCGGCTCGTGCGAGAATTGCGATGGACGGCATAAACAACAAAGCACCAACCGCGATATTCGTTAGAGCGACGCCCTGAACCCCGAGGTCGAGCGAAAAATCAAATTGTCCCACGAAGACACTGTCAAAGAGGATGGTCAGCATTGCTCGTGCCGCCACCAGAGCAATGAGGACACGCGACCACGACAATGCGACAACGACGATGATGCAGATGTCATTCAGGACGCCGACCATTATGCCCAATGCCTCGAGGCGCACATATTCTGCTGTTTTTGCCTGAAGCTCAGGTTGTTGCGACATCGCGCGTGTTAACCAATCCGAGCCAAGCAGGATCGCGATTGTCAAAAGCCCGTAGGAAAGGAGAGCGACAAGAAAGGCATCGCCGACCCTTTCACGCAAGGCCGCACGATCCGCAATGACCTTCCCAAAGACGTAGTAGAGCGGCAGCAAGAGTGCTTCCTGAACCACTTCATATGCAAGATTCAGCCATGCGGCTTGAGCCGCAATGCTTACGCTCCACGTATCCGGCAGGCTGTTCAGGAAATAAATTCGCACAGTTGAATAAAGGGTCGGCAACAGAGCTGTAAGAATTATGGCAAACCAAAGTCGGTAATCGATGCCTTTGAGAAAGGACATGTAATATTCCGTTAATCCAAATTAACACTGGTGCGCGACTTCACGCTAAACAGGTCCCGCGTCAACCGACCATTTTGAGGCCAAGTGATGGTCTTTGGGCTTTTCCCTGCTGATGGGTGAATGGCAACGGAAGTATCCTCAATCTTTGTTCTTGTGGTGGTGTTTCGCGTGCTCCTCAAGAGCTTCCGCGTGCTCCTCCTGCCAAGCTCGTTTCCGATCTTCCTTGGTCGCGACAAGTTCCGAAATACGCTTGTCCAGAGCGTCGGTATCTGCAGCGGTCAACTGACTACGCTGTTCGAGCAAAAGGTCGATGACGACTTTCGAAAAATGGCGTGCAGGCGGTCGAGGTGGTGTCCAACCGTGGTCATTGCCAGCCTCGGAACAAGCACTTCAGCGAGGCGGGCACGTTTTTCTGGCAACGGGAGCAATTCGTCTGCTTCGATTTGGGCGCGGAGTGTGCCATCGTGCAAATCCGCGATTTCGATTTCCTCTCGCTTCGTCGCATTTTGACGATCCTTGACGAAGCGATTGTTACCATGCTTCTTCCCATGCAATGCTGGTATCCGTTGAACGAACCACATCAGGTCTTTGACGTTTTCGGTCGTCACGGTTGACAGAGCGATATCCCCCCAAAACTCGAGTGCGATGGCGCCTGTGGCTGTATATTTGTTGGCCATATCTTGTGACGTGGCGTTGGCCACAGCGCTCTCAATGGCTCCGGACAACGTGATTTCACCCTCAATGAAACGGTCAAAATCCTTGTTCTCGTCGTCTGTGAGCAGATTGGATGCGGCAATTCGGATATCTTCGCCATCAAGAACATCGATTTCGACTTCATTGATTTGTCTCTGTTGAGCGACCGCCCGTCGTCCAATATCTGTCGAAACCGGCGTTGGTACCGGGATGGAAATTGTTTCCCCTGCCGCAAGCAGCGCTGGTTCGATGGTGGACCAGTCGCGCTTCCGCATCGCTGCTTTGAGAGCTTTATTTTCGTTTTCCAGTGCTTCGATGCGGGTGTATGCTTCCTGATCCGAAAGCGTGCAATCTGAATTTTGTTCCACCAGAATACGATTGAGTTCAGCGCGGAGCATCTCTTTCAGTAAGGCAATTGCCTGTTCAGGTGTTATCTCTTTTTTGTTCAGTGCGTTCACGATTTCCGGTTCCCTCTGCTCGTAAACCGCGAGCAGGCATCCAGCCCGCACTACGGCGTCGAGCGGTAGGTCGGTTTGCAGTGAAAAACGCAGAAATCGGTTTGATGCGCTGTACAATATTTTTTTTGGCAGACGCTTCATGAAGTAATAAGTGCGGCCACGCCTCGTAAGATAGGGGCCGCCGCGAGAGCGTCGCCTGGGTCGGAATCCGAGCTTGGAGTGACGAGCTTGTATCCCGCATTGTATCCCAACTTCGGAGGCATGGGATACATGTCGGCTTGAAGGGGCGGAATTCCCCTTATTTTGTTGCTCTTTCGGAGAATGGTGGCTGGGGTGGTAGGATTCGAACCTACGATACACGGTACCAAAAACCGCTGCCTTACCACTTGGCTACACCCCAACGGTGAGGCGCTATCTACGATTGTTGTTTGGGGGGTTCAAGTCCTTTCAGGCAAAAAATCAGCTCAGGTTAAAATATTTTTTCAAACCTAAGCAGCCGTCATGCTGGGGCTTTCAGGACGGCATTCAAGGGATCGCTTTTTAGGGTTTGTAGCCCCCAAGCTCTAGAAGATCGCCGCAAAAGCGGTGAGCTCGGAAACCGCTGGTAGGCATTGTGATGTGACAGGCGACCTAAGTGCGTGCCATTCATTTAAATAGCCCATCAAAAAAAGTAGGTGAAAGATGAAATATCTGCGCACACCAGACGAACGTTTCCAAGAGTTGTCGGACTACGATTTCACTCCGCATTATACACAGATCGACGACACCGAAGGCGGGTTTATGCGAATCCACCATGTCGACCAAGGACCGCAAGAGGCCGCGCCTGTCTTGATGATGCATGGTGAGCCAAGTTGGTCATACCTGTACCGACATATGATCAAGGGATTCGTTGCGCAGGGTCATCGGGCGATCGCACCGGATTTGATTGGCTTTGGGCGGTCGGACAAACCGACCGAGCGCGACGATTACACCTATGCGCGCCATGTGGCCTGGATGGGAGAATGGCTTCGTAAAACAGATCTGCGCAACATCACTCTGTTCTGTCAGGACTGGGGCGGGTTGATCGGCCTGAGACTATGGGCAGAAATGCCGGACAGATTCGCACGTATTGTGGTTTCGAATACGGCTTTACCCACTGGTGATCAGCCAATGGGTGAGGCGTTCGAAAATTGGCGGGCATTCAGTCAGACTGTCCCGGTTTTTCCGGCAGGTGGCATCCTTCAAGGCGGAACCGAGACGAGCTTGTCCGACGAGACATTGGCAGCCTATGATGCGCCGTTTCCCGATGAAAGCTACAAAGCCGGAGCGCGCCAGTTCCCCATGCTTGTTCCCGCGTCACCGGACGATCCGGCCGCTGGACCCAACAGGCAGGCTTGGGAGGTGATACAGGGACTTAAAACTCCGGTTCTTACGGCCTTTGGCGCAGATGACAAAGTCATGGCAGGGATCGATCAGATATTCCAAAAACTGTGCCCTGGCGCTGCGGGACAACCTCATGTCGTGCTGCCCAAGGCAGGCCACTTTCTGCAAGAGGATGTCGGCGCTGAACTGGTAAAGCTGACCTGCGATTTTATTGAAAGGACGTCCTAGTTACCGGAGCAAGCCGATCATTCGCGAACTTCACCGGGGTCTACACCCCAAAGATTCGACTTGAGTGTCCAGCCTTTGTAACCACCGGCTGAGATCCGGCACCAGTCAATGGTGCAACTGCCCAGCCGGGCAACAACTCCGGACTCGAACTGGGCGCTGACCGGTGAGTTCGGATCGGGGTTGGTGTATACGGGCAGCATTTCGGATTCGATCAATACCGTCCGTACGCCGGACAACAAAGCATAGTGTACCCAGCCACCGGCTCCGTCGCGATCCTGAACCTTCCGCCAGTTTCCGAATTCGGCCGTCACCTGCAAGGGCATCCCACGCCGTTTGAAGACCCAGTCGATTCGATGTGTCAAAGACGGGCCGCGTCGCACATTTCCCTCGGCTGCCTTCATCGAGACGAAACGCGGCAGCGGCAGGTTCGTGACTTGGCCGCGTTTATCCTGTGCAGCTGCGCTTGACGCGCAAATTCCTATCAGGATCACGCTTATCAGCGCCGTTATTCGGCGTTTTGCGGGTAGAATACCACTCACTGACGGTCTGCTCTTGTGCCTGTTGATCTTGTTTCGAAAAAAGGTGGTTTCAATGCCCTTGGGGTTCTTGTGCCCCGCCTTTTCCTGCGCCACGATGCCATGGCGCGCGAAGTTTTGCAAAGCAGTGGGAGTGCACAGGTGCCAAGAGAACGTCTGAGTGTTGTCGTTACGCGACGGTTGCCCGAGGCGGTGGAAACGCGATTGAGCGAACTGTTCGATGTTCAGCTGCGTACAGACGATGCCCCCATGACCCGAGATGAGCTTGTCGCCGCGGTCAAAGAGGCAGATGTGCTGGTTCCCACCATCACCGATACAATCGACGGCGGGCTGCTGGGGCAGGCGGGTGAGAACCTGCGCCTGATCGCCAACTATGGTGCGGGGGTCGACAATATCGATGTGGCAACCGCCCGCCAGCGGGGCATTCTGGTGTCCAACACTCCGGGTGTGCTGACCGATGATACCGCCGACATGACCATGGCGCTGATTCTTGCAGTAACGCGTCGTATCCCCGAGGGGCTTTCTGTGATGCAGAAATCCGAATGGGATGGATGGGCTCCTAATGCGTTGTTGGGCGGCAGAATCGGTGGGCGCCGTCTTGGCATCCTTGGTATGGGCCGGATCGGGCAGGCCGTAGCGCGGCGGGCCAGCGCCTTTGGGATGCAGGTGCACTACCATAATCGCCGCCGGCTGCGGCCTGAAACGGAACAAGAGCTTGAGGCAACCTATTGGGAAAGCCTTGACCAGATGGTTGCGCGGATGGATGTGATATCTATCAACTGCCCGTCGACACCGTCCACTTTTCACCTGATGAACGCGCGGCGGCTGAAGCTGATGAAACCCTCGGCGGTGATCGTGAACACTTCGCGCGGCGAGGTGATCGATGAGAACGCTTTGACCCGGTTGATCCGCTCGGGCGAGATCGCCGGGGCCGGTCTGGATGTGTATGAGCACGGCACCGATGTGAACCCACGCCTGCGGCAATTGTCCAATGTCGTGTTGCTGCCTCATATGGGGTCCGCGACGTTGGAAGGCCGGATTGAGATGGGCGAAAAGGTCATTATCAATATCAAAACATTCGAAGACGGCCACCGCCCACCGGATCAGGTGGTTCCTGCCATGCTCTGACGTATCACTCAGGCTGGTGGCTTTTAATTTTTAGGAGGACACTATGAAACGAAGTCTGATTTCAGGATTGCTATTGTCCGTCATGGCCTTTGCTGACCCGGCCATAGCGCAAGAAGCAGCCGACGCCGTCGCACCCGAAGGTGGTTCGACCGGGCAGGTTCAGGGCCTGACCGAAGAGGTTATCGCCGCACTGGAAGCCAAGCTTGCGGGCGAGCCGGTCACTTCGGAAAACTGGATGGTCGCCGCAGCGAACCCGCTGGCAGTTGAAGCTGGGGCCAAGGTTCTGCGGGCCGGAGGATCAGCTGCCGATGCGATGGTTGCCGTTCAGGTTGTACTGGGTCTGGTTGAACCTCAGTCGTCGGGCCTTGGGGGCGGTGCGTTCCTGGTCTGGTATGATGCCGCAACCGGTCAGATGACCACGTTGGATGGCCGTGAAACGGCTCCGTTAGAGGCAAACCATCGTCTGTTTCAGGATGAAAACGGCGAACCTCTTAAGTTCTTCGATGCTGTTGTCGGTGGCTTGTCTGTCGGAACGCCAGGCACCCCGGCACTGTTGGAAGAAGCGCATCGCCGCTGGGGCCGCAGCCCATGGCCCAGCCTATTTGCAGACGGGATCACACTGGCTGACGACGGATTCCTAGTTTCGCCCCGGTTGGCAAGCCTTGTTGAAAAGGACGCCGAGCGACTGTCACGTTTCCCGGCAACGGCCTCGTATTTCCTGCCGGATGGCAAGCCGCTTGAGCAGGGGCAGCGTCTAGTGAATCCGGACTATGCTGACACGCTGCGCACGCTTGCCAGCGAAGGCTCGGCTGGCTTCTATGGCGGAGAGATCGCCGCCGGGATCGTCAGCACCGTTCGCGGGGCCGAAGGCAATCCCGGCGTATTGTCGGGTATCGATCTGGCGCTGTATCAGGTGATCGAACGCGAGCCGGTCTGCGCGACCTATCGCGCCTACGAGGTCTGCGGGATGGGGCCGCCATCTTCGGGCGCGCTGACAGTTGGGCAGATCCTGGGCATGTTGGACGGGTATGATCTGGCCGAGTACGGACCAGAAGATATCAATACCTGGCGTCTGATCGGAGATGCCTCACGGCTGGCTTTCGCTGATCGCGGCCGCTACATGGCCGATCACGACTTTGTCCCGATGCCGACGCAGGGTCTGGTCGACCCCGGCTATCTGTCCGAACGCGGAGAGCTTTTGAACACGGATGGTGCTTTGATTGATGCGAAACCGGGTAACCCGGCCTTCGATCATGCATCAAACTGGGCAGATGATGTGTCGATCGAGCTGCCATCGACATCGCATATTTCGATCGTGGATCAATACGGCAATGTCCTTTCTATGACCACGACCATTGAGAATGGGTTTGGATCCCGTCTCATGACCAACGGATTCTTGTTGAACAACGAATTGACTGACTTCTCGTTCAAGACCCACAAGGATGGTGTGCCAATTGCCAATCGGCTTGAACCCGGCAAGCGGCCCCGGTCGTCGATGAGCCCGACAATCGTAATGCAGGACGGTAAACCGGTTCTGGCCATCGGCTCGCCCGGAGGCAGCCGGATCATCGGCTATGTCGCCAAGTCGATCATCGCGTGGGCAGACTGGGATATGGATGTCCAGCAGGCCCTGTCCTTGCCGCATCTGGTTAACCGGTTCGGCACCTATGACGTGGAACAAGGCACCGCAGCCGAAGGGTTCACGGATGGGCTTACCACGCTGGGGTACGAGGTTAATCCGCGCGACCTGACCTCGGGGCTGCACGCGATCGAGATCGGCGACGTACTGATTGGTGGCGCGGATCCAAGACGTGAAGGCATTGCGCTGGGCGAATAACCCGGCGCCTTAATTAGGAGCAGCATGGTGCAGGCAGTTGCGTTGCCCCGGAATGAAAACGGGATCCAAACGGTTGTCGGAATTCTGAAACAGAAATTCGGCGACCGGTTGCAAACCGGTCAGGCCATTCGTGAACAGCATGGCCACACGACGACCTGGATTGAAAACCAAAGCCCCGACGCCGTTGTTTTTCCGCATTCTACCGACGAAGTGGCAGAGATTGTCAAAGCCTGCGCCACACACAAGGTTCCGGTGATCGCCTTTGGCACCGGAACCTCGCTTGAGGGGCATGTGAATGCGCCTGCCGGAGGAATTTCGGTTGATCTGACACAGATGAACAAGGTGCTGGCCGTGAATGCCAGCGATCTGGACTGTGTCGTGCAACCCGGTGTCACGCGCGAGGATCTGAACACGCATCTGCGGGATCAGGGGTTGTTCTTCCCCATCGACCCCGGCGCGAATGCCTCGTTGGGTGGAATGGCGGCCACGCGCGCCTCGGGTACGAACGCGGTGCGTTACGGTACGATGAAGGATAATATCCTCAGCCTTGAGGCCGTGATGCCCGATGGGCAGATCATACGTACCGGCCACCGGGCCAAAAAATCCTCGGCCGGGTATGATTTGACCCGTTTGCTGATCGGTGCCGAAGGCACGCTGGGCATCATTACCGAGATCACCTTGCGACTGCAGGGCATCCCCGAGGCAATCTCCTCGGCGCGTTGTTCTTTTCCAACCGTCGATGCGGCCTGTCAGGCTGTGATGATGACCATTCAATACGGTGTGCCTGTTGCCCGCATAGAACTGCTGGACGAGATGTCAGTGCGCGCCGCCAATGCCTATTCCAACCTGACCCTGCCGGAAACGCCGCTGTTGTTGCTTGAGTTTCACGGCTCGGAACACGGTGCCGTCGAACAGGCCGAGACCTTCGGTCAAATCGCTGAAGAGTTTCAGGGTACCGATTTTACTGCGACCACGACCACCGAAGAGCGGAACAAGCTGTGGCAGGCCCGGCACGATATGTATTGGGCAAGCCTGCAGCTTCGGCCGGGCGCGCGCGGAATCTCTACCGATGTCTGCGTTCCGATCTCGCGACTGGCCGAGTGCGTCACGGCCACGCAGGATAAGGCGCAAGAGCTGGACCTGATGGCCCCCATGGTTGGGCATGTCGGAGACGGCAACTTTCATACCTTGTTGCTGATTGACATGGACAATGCCGATGAGGTCGCAAAAGCCGATGGTTTTGTGGGCTGGCTCAACGATCTTGCGATCTCGATGGAAGGCACCTGCACCGGTGAACATGGAATCGGTCAGGGAAAGCGTCCGTATCTGGTCAAAGAACTGGGTGAAGCCACTCGTTATATGGCAGCCATTAAGGCGGCGCTGGATCCCGACAACATCATGAACCCCGGTAAAATCCTGTAGCCGCTTCACTTCCATTTGAGTGAATGCGCCACCAAAGGTCGGTTTTGCCCTTTTTTGCGTCGGCTGGACTTCGCGCTGAGACGCAGGCTTGGGCATAAACCTTGCCAAACAGACTCAATCCGGAGAGCGGGCGAATGAAAACCCAAGTCAAAGCACTGGTTGTCGGCGGCGGTGCCGTCGGGACCTCGATTGCATACCACCTTGCCAAGGCAGGCTGGGACGATGTGATGCTGATCGAACGGGACGAGTTGACATCTGGTTCGACGTGGCACGCGGCGGGCTTGTTGCCGCTGTTCAACATGTCATATGCGACCACCCACATCCACAAATACTCGGTCGATTTCTATAAGACGCTTGAGGAAGAGACCGGCCTGAACGCGGGCTTTGCCGTGGTCGGCAACCTTCGCATGGCGCAGACGCAAGAGCGTATGGACGAATACATGCTCTATGCCTCGACCGCCGAGACCTGTGACGTGGCTTATGAATGGCTGACACCCGAGCAGATTAAGGAACGCTGGCCGCTGATCGAAACCTCGGACCTGAAGGGCGCGATCTATCACACCGAAGATGGTTACATTAACCCCGCAGACGTAACGCAGGCGATGGCCAAGGGTGCGCGTCAGCGCGGAGTTGATATCGTGCGTAAACTGCAGGCCGATGCTTTCCACTGGAACGGCACCCACTGGGAAGTCACCTGCACCAAAATGGTCGAAAAGGGCGGCAACCTTGTCGAAAGCGACGAGCGGGTGGTTATCACGGCCGAACATGTCGTGACCGCATCGGGTAACCACGCACAGCGCACCGCCAAGATGCTGGGCATCAAGATGCCCGCGATCCCGGTCGAGCACACGTTTATCGTCATGGACAAAGACCCCGAGCTGGTCAAATGGCGCGAGGCTGGCAACCCCGAGCACCCCGTTGTGCGCGACGCGGACAATGAATCCTATGCGCGCGAAGAGCGCGGCGGCTGGATTCTGGGCATCTACGAACACGGCGCGCCTGCGCGTTTTGAGCATGGCGTGCCCGACAGCTTCCGCGCTGATCTGTTCCCGCTGGATCTGGACCGGATCGCGGATCAGTACATGGCGATGGCCGAACGGGTTCCGTCCTGCGCCGAATCCGGTCTGAAAGACGATTTTAACGGCCCGATCTGCTACACCCCCGACGGCAACCCGCTGGTCGGTCCGGCTCCGGGCCTGCGCAATATGTGGCTGGCCGAGGGCTTCTCGTTCGGGATCACCGCTGCGGGCGGCACTGGCTATTATCTGGCGCAGATGATGGTCGATGGCGAAGCCGAGATCGACATGGCCTCGCTGGACCCCAAACGGTATTCGTCGAACTGGATGACCACCGAATTCGCGGCGCGCAAGAACGAAGAATGCTATGAGCACGTCTACATCCTGCACCACCCCGACGAAGAGCGTGAAGCCTGCCGTCCGCTGCGGACTGTTCCGGCCTATGACCGCCAGAAAGCGCGTGGCGCACAATTCGGCTGGGTCAATGGTTGGGAACGCCCGAACTATTTTGGCCCCGTTGATGCTCCTGATAACTTCGACAAAGAAAGCCGCAGCTTCCGTCGCGGTGGCTGGTGGAAACACGCCGTGGAAGAAGCCAAGGCGATCCGCGAAGGCGTTGGCCTGATCGACGCGTCGGCCTTTACCAAGCATGTCGTCAAAGGCCCCGGTGCGACCCAGTTTCTGGATTGGTTCACCTGCAACAAACTGCCCAAGGTCGGTCGCATCAACCTGACCTACGCGCTGACCTCGCATGGGACCACCCGCACCGAATACACCATCGTGCGCAATGGCGAGAACAGCTACTACATCGTTTCTGCCGGTGCCTGGACCGAGTATGACGCAGACTATCTGCGCAAGGCGGCCGAGGACAAGATGGAGGAGTTCGGCTACATCGAGATCCAGGACGTGACCACCCAGTGGGGCGTCTTCGCAATCGCCGGACCCAAGTCGCGTGACGTTCTGAAAGAGGTCATCAAAGATGCCGATCCGGAAACCGCACTGTCCAACAAGCGTTTCCCGTGGCTGTCGGCCCGTCAGATCGAGTTGGGCATGTGCCCTGTGAACGCAATCCGCGTGGCCTATACCGGCGAACTGGGCTGGGAACTTCACCACCCGATCGAGATGCAGAACTACCTGTTCGATCTGCTGGAAAAAGCCGGTGAGAAACACGGTATGAAGCTGGTCGGCGCCCGCGCCCAGAACTGGCTGCGTCAGGAGAAATCCTATCGCGCCTTCGGCACCGAACTGGGTCGCGACGCAACCCCGCTGGAAGCCGACCTGCCGCGCTTTGTCGACCTGTCGAAGGACTTCTACGGCAAGGCCAAGCTGGAAGAGACCGGTGTGCGCGTGAAGTGCTGCACTTTGCTGATTGACGGTCCGGACGATGCGGACCCGTGGGGCCGCGAGGCGCTGTATACGCCGGAAGGTGAACGCGTGGGCCGTTTGACCTCGGGCGGGTATTCGGTCGCGTTCGAGAAATCCATCGGCATGGGATATGTGAAACCTGAGCTGGCGGTCGAAGGCACCAAGCTGCAAGTCAAAATACAGGATAAACTGTGGGATGCGGTTGTGACCTGCGACAGCCCATATGATCCAAAGAACGAAACCATCCGAAAGGACGGTTGATACAGTGTATCAATTCAGGCGGCGCAAAAACGCGCCGCCTGAAAAAGCCGTGAATTACTGCAGAAGCTGTAGGCTCGTGTTATAGGATGACCCAGTCTAACGGGGTAGCAGACACACCGGCAACAGGTTTGGGTTTCGATCAGAGGCTAGGTTTTTCCACCACAAACGCCAAATTGTTTGCAGGCATCTCAATGGTTTTCACAAGGGTCAGGCCCTGTTCCAGCATACACCCGATAATGTCTTGATCGTTCTTGTACCCGATTTCCGCATCTTGTTGCACCAACGCGTTATGGAACCGTTGGTCACCATCACTGGTCAGTTGCCCTGATCGCATGAAAGGCCCGTAAAGGATAAAGCGTCCGCGTGGGTTCAGGGCCTTTGCAGCCTCAGTCAGAATGGTTTGAGTTTCCTGCCAGCTGATCAGATGCGTCAAGTTGATCAGGACAATCAGGTCGCGCTCACCATACTTTTCATGCCACCCCGCTGCCGTTGCATCCAATTCCACAGAGTTGGAAATATTGGCATGCTCGGCAGCATACGTGTCGATGCTAGAGCGGCGCTCTGGCTCAACTTCAGTCGGTTGCCACGCCAAACCGGGCAGTTTTCGGGCGAATGCGCTGACGTGCTGCCCTGTTCCGCTGGCAAGCTCCAGCGCATGGCCAGCGGTCGGAGCCCATTCCGCAAGCAGGTCTGATAAGGCTTCGGCGTTGCGGGTGGCCGCCGGGGCGATCATTCGGGCGCCCTCGGCCTGCGTTGCAACACTGGCGTTTGCGGGAAGGGTGCGTTTGCTCATTATCGGAACCTGCAGGGTTTGAGGGCGTTTACACTGTCTGCGTCTAAGTCAGAGGTCGCGCCAGTTACCAAATCTGCCACCAGCTTAGACGCGGCGGGCGATGTCTGAAACCCATACCCGCCCTGACCGGCAGACCAGATAAATGTCGGCTCGGACGGTTCCGGCCCCAGAACCAATGTGCCGTCCGGGGCAAAGCTGCGTAGCCCCGCCCAGTTGGCCTCAAGCCGGGTAACGGGTTCAGTCATCATTTCTTCGTACCGGGCCAGCCCTTCGGCAAGGATCATGTCGTCCGCATAGGCGTCATGTGGCGGCACAGGGGTCGCCTCGGACGGAGAGACGATCAGGCTGCCTGCGTCTGGTTTGGCATACCACCCTTCGCCTGCACCCAGCATCATGGGCCAACCTCGCACATCGTAGCCACCCGGAGCCGGAATGCGTGCCATCGATCTCCGCTTAGGATTGATGCCAACCGGCGCAATCCCCGCCAATGCGGCGACCTCGTCGACCCAGGGTCCGGCGGCATTGATGACCAGGCGGGCTTCGTAACGATCTTGGCCGTCAACCACCCAGTTCTTGTTTTTTTTCAAGGATGTGACACGGTTTTTTGTCAGAACCTCTCCGTCATTGCGGCGAATGGTTCGGGCAAAATCCTGCATCAAACGGTCGGTGTCGATGTCGAATGCGGCGTCGCTGATCGCCGCGTGGCTCAGGACCTCTGGGTTCAGGATAGGCACACGCGAAACTGCGTCCGAGTTGGAGATAACTTGCATCGAAAGATCGCTGACATCGCGGTCAAAGGCCTCTTGCTGCGATGCGTTGGCAACCAACATAAGACCGCGTGGAGTAAGATACCCACCTTCGTGCAGAAACCCGGCGCTGGCCCGGTTCAAAGCAACGACCGATGGAGGACCATAGCTTTCCTCAAACAAGGCGGCCGAGCGGCCAGAGGCGTGGTACCCAAGGGCGTCTTCAGCTTCAAGCAAGGCAACTTTACCGAAAGCAGACAGGCGCGCCCCGGTGCTGAGGCCCGCTATCCCTCCACCGATGATGAGGAAATCTATCATGCCGCTTGGATCCTTGAAAAAATACCGCACAGACGGGGCAAGCCGCGCAGCGCATACTAAGCAGGCTTGAATTTGGGCATCAACCCATCCAAACACGTCATATACAATTATAGGAGGGCAGGGTGACAGCCGCAGATTTACACCCAATGGCCACGGGACATATTCCCCACTACGTGGTCCAGGCGGATGGCAGTGATTATCTTTTGACATTCATGTTCGTGTTTACGGTCGGCGTGATCATCTTGATCGGTGTGGGGTATTTCACACTGCATTCGATTCCGGAAAAAATCGCACACGAATCCAATCATCCCCAGTTTCAACTGGTTGGTATTCTTGCCCTGCTGGCCTTGTTTACTCATAACGGCTTGTTCTGGATTGCCGCCATTTTGGTCGCCGGTTTTCAATTCCCCGACGTAGGTGCGCCATTGCGTGCGATTGCCGATGCGATCCGATCTTTGGGTCCGCAGCGTCAGGATCCACCCGTGCCCCCGTCGCCCGAACATCAGGAGCAATAAGATATGCTTGAAACGCTGATGTGTGCACTGGTCACGGTGCTACCGGATTACCTGTTCCGTCGCTTTGTCCAAGGCAAACGGATCGGGCACGAGATTACCCTGTTCACCATGTGGTATGAGCTGCGCTGGGGCCTGACCACCTGCGCCATTCTGGCGCTGACCGTGATCACTACGCTGTTCTATTTTCACCCTGCCAGCAAGACGGCCGCGTCTTACTTTCGTACGGTGACAATCCTGCCGCAATTAGGTGGACGCGTCGCCGAGGTTTATGTGACCAACAACCAGCTGGTTGTTGCGGGGCAGCCCATTTTCCGAATGGAAGATTTTACCCAAACGGCAATGGTCGAGGCCGCCCATGCGCAGATCGCGCAGGTTCAGGCCTCTTTGAAAGTGGCCGAGACCGATCTGGCCGAAGCGACTGCCGGAATTGCAGGCGCCAAGGCCTCGCTGGATCAGGCGATTGAGGACCTTGAGCGCAACACGACTCTGCGCGACGAAGGGTCCAGTGCTGTGCGTCTGGCCGAGATTGACCGGCTGGAAAACATCGTGGCTGAACGCGAAGCCAAACTTGTGGCTGCAGAGGCGAAACGATCCGCCGTTGTTCAACAGATCGAAGAGCTTATCCCGGCACAGCTTGCCAGTGCAAACGCGCAACTGGACGCGGCCCTGACCGAGCTGGATAAGACCGTTGTTGCCGCAGGTGTGACAGGCCGGGTCGAGCAATTCGGCCTGCAGGTCGGCGATTTCGTAAGCCCCTTGTTGCGCCCTGCGGGCATTCTGGTGCCGTCGCATTCGGGGCATAATCGGTTTCAGGCCGCGTTCAACCAGATGTCTGCACAAGTCATCAAGCCCGGCATGATTGGCGAGTTGGGTTGCATGACCAAGCCCTTTACCGTCATCCCAATGGTCGTGGTGCAGGTTCAGGACGTGATCCCATCGGGGCAACTGCGCCCGTCCGATGAATTGCGTGACGTGCAGGCCAACACCTACCCTGGCTCGATCCTTGTTTACATGGAACCGCTCTACAAAGGCATGGCTGACGACATCCCTCCGGGCAGCAACTGTTTGGCAAATGTCTACACCAGCAATCACGAGAGGCTGGAGCATGAAGATCTGGGCTTCTGGCATGCAGCGTTCTTGCACGTGGTCGATACGATCGGTGTGGTGCACGCAGCGGGTCTGCGCTTGCGGTTGATCCTGATGCCTGTGAACACGCTGGTTCTGAGCGGGCATTAACGACAAAAAAGCTGCTTGGTTACAGAGGCGCCCCAAAACATCATAGTTTTGGGGCGTTCTCGGCGCGGGCCTTTTGTTCAAGTGACAGAATATCTTGGGCTGGAAGCAAAGACAGATTGACGTGTGCTTCAAGCGGGATCAGGCCGCGCAGTTGCAAATCAAGATACCGCAAACAACAGACCCGCAAGAATGACGTAAAATTACCTACATCGTGCCCCGCATCCAGGCTTTCATTGTATAGCCTGTGCAACAGTTGGGGCACGGTAAGCTCATCCCTCTCGCTGACGGTTTCAAGCGTACGCCAGAACAGCTCTTCCAGGCGCACGCTGGTGACCATACCTTCCATTCGGAATGAACGGGTGTGAGAAGCCCAAAGCGCCGGATCGGCATCGATAAACAACTGGCACATTGGGTTCCCCTTCGCTTCAGCGTCCCAGCCGCTCTTTGACGTCGGCCGCGAAGTCTTCGTATCGACGCAATGACTTCACCTCGACCTTAACATGATGACCCATTTTCTGCATGATGGGCAGATCGAACAGAATCCTGTCCAGAGTATCTGGATCTTCGACATCGACGATCGCCGTCACTTTGCGTTCACCGACAACCTTCCACAAGTCTTTGACGACGCCCGCCGACTTCGCGCCCAAGGCGGCTTCGGCTTCTTCTGCCCAGATTCCCAGCAGACCTTGCTGGGCCATCGTAGCATCGTATTCAACGTTGAAATTCAGTTGATAAAGCATGTTTTCCTCCGAGTTTTTTGACGCGTTCAGATAAAGCGACCACCTTTTTCGATCACTTCGATCTGATAACCGTCGGGGTCCGACACAAAGAAAAACCGCGCTACGCGCGTTCCTCCGGGGCGGAAATCCACGATGTCTTTGGGATAGGCTCCTAGATCACGGATGTGACCATGCATGGCGTCCAGGTCATCGACGACAAAGGCGATGTGACCGTATCCATTGCCCAGATCATAAGGTTCACTACGATCTTTGTTTATGGTCAGTTCTAGCTCGAAATCGGAACCTTCCGAAATCATGTAGATCAGGGTAAAGCCGTCAAAGTCGAGCCGATCCTTAACCTTCAGATCAAAAGCTGTCTTATAAAACGTCACGGCCCGGTCTTCATCGATAACCCGGATCATGCTGTGTGCAAGTTTTGCCATCTGCGCACCTCCTGCGGCTTTGTACCGGGCAGGGAACGCGAAGTGGTATTATAGGACTAATACAACCCTGAATTTTTGCTGGGGAAGACGTGCAACTCGGTTGATGGTTGCCGCCATCAAGGCCAAGGTACACGTCAAAACCGGACCAAGAAAAAAGGCCCGCAAACTCTGCGGGCCTTACAAGTATTCGCTGAGATACTGGTTTACTGCGGAATTTCGCCTTCCAGCCCTTCAACGTAGAAGTTCATGCCAGCCAGGGTGCCGTCATCGGCTGTTTCGCCGTCCGCCAGCCAGTCGCTGCCGTCCTGCTTTTTGATCGGGCCGGTGAAGGGGTGGTATTCACCTGCAGCCATTGCGGCTTTCAAAGCCAGCGCCTCTTCCTTGACATCAGCAGGTACCGCGTCGGAAATCTCGCCGATAGCGACCATGCCTTCGCGGATACCGTCCCAGGTGTTCGCGCTTTCCCATGTGCCGTCCATCACGGCCTTGGTCCGTGCGATGTAGTAAGGTGCCCAGTCATCGATGATTGACGACACGCGCGGGAAGGGGGCGTATTCGCTCATGTCAGATGCCTGGCCGAAGGTGACCACGTTGCCCGCTTCTTGTGCGGCGGCCTGCGGTGCGGTCGAGTCAGTGTGCTGCAGGATCACGTCAGCGCCCTGTTCGATCAGTACGGTGGCGGCGTCAGCTTCTTTTGCGGGGTCAAACCAGGTGTAGGCCCAGATGATCTTGAACTCGACATCCGGGTTTACGGCTTTGGCGTGCAGATAGGCCGAGTTGATGCCGCGGATCACTTCGGGGATCGGATACGAGCCGATATAGCCGATGATGTTCGACTTGGTCATCTTGCCCGCGATGTGACCCTGAACCGCGCGGCCTTCGTAGAAACGCGCCGAATAGACCGAGACGTTTTCGGCGGTTTTATAGCCGGTCGCGTGCTCGAACTTTACGTTCGGGAATTTCTTGGCAACGTTGATGGTCGGGTCCATGTAGCCAAACGAGGTGGTAAAGATCAGGTCCGCGCCTTCCAGCGCCATCTGAGTCATTACGCGCTCGGCGTCGGGGCCTTCTGGGACGGACTCGACAAATACGGTTTCAACCTTGTCGCCAAACTCTTCTTCAACGGCCAGACGACCTTTGTTGTGTTCGTATGTCCAGCCGCCATCGCCGACTGGGCCAACGTAAACGAAGCCGACCTTTGTCTTTTCGTCGGCCATCGCTCCCGAAGCCAGCCCGAGCGCCATGGCGGCGCTTGCCAAAAGTGTAGTGAATTTCATGTGGTACTCCCCAAGTTGGTTCAGTTGGCCCCGTCTAGTGCGAGGCATGGAAGGTCCGGCCCAGTGAGGCAGGTGCGCTGCTCTTGTCGGCCGAAAGGATCACAAGCACAAGGATCGTGATGATGTAGGGCGACATTGCCAGATACTCGACCGGAATGGCAACGCCCGCCGCCTGCAAATTGAGCTGCAAAACGGTGATACCGCCGAACAAATAGGCACCCAGCAACGCACGCCACGGCTTCCAACTGGCGAACACCACCAGTGCAAGGGCGATCCAGCCAACCCCGGCGGTCATGCCCTCGGTCCATTGGGGCACGCGGATCAGGCTGATGTAGGCTCCGCCCAGGCCCGCACAGGCTCCGCCGAACAGGATCGCCATGACGCGAATCTTGATGACCTTGTAGCCAAGCGCGTGCGCGGCATCGTGGTTTTCCCCGACCGCGCGCAGGATCAGACCTATGCGAGTGTACTTTAGCGTAGCCCAAACCGCTGCAGTCAAAGCGATGCCGACATAAAGGATAGGGTCGTGCTGGAACAGGATAGGACCGATCACCGGAATATCGCTGATCACCGGGATATGGATATCTCCCATGCTCGGGGGTTTGACGCCTACGTAGCTTTGCCCCATCAGAGCGCTAAAGCCGAGTCCGAACAGGGTCAGGGCAAGACCGCTGGCGACCTGGTTGGCCAAGGCCACCTGTGTCAGCACCACAAACAACAAAGACAGAACCGCGCCGCCAATGGCTGCGGCGATAAAGCCCAGCCAAGGTGACCCGGTCTCGACCGAGATCGCAAAGCCACTGATAGCGCCGACGATCATCATGCCCTCGACGCCCAGATTCAGAACGCCTGCTTTCTCGACGACCAGTTCCCCGATTGCGGCCAGCAGCAGGGGGGTTGCAGCCACCATCAAAGAGGCGACCAGAAGGACGGGGTTAATTTCACCAAGGTCCATTACGCCACCTCGCTACGTGCCGCACGGATGCGGTAGTTTGTCAGAAGATCGAAAGCCAGCAGGAAGAACAGAAGCATCCCCTGGAACACCTGAATTGCAGCGGCCGGCAGGCCCAACTGAGACTGCGCGATTTCACCTCCGATATAGGTCAGCGCCATCAAGCCGCCGGCCAGCAGGATACCCACCGGGTGCAGACGGCCAAGGAAGGCCACAATGATCGCGGTAAAGCCATATCCCACGTTGAAGTCGATGCTGACCACGCCCGACGGGCCTGAGACTTCGAACATCCCCGCCAGACCGGCCAGAGCGCCGGACAGGCCCAGGCAGAACAGGATCAGACGGGCCGGGTTCACACCGGCAAACTTCGCAGCGCGCGGAGCTTCACCGGTCAGGCGGATGTGAAAGCCCAGCATGTGCCGGTTCAGAAGGACATAGGAAAAGATCACCGCGATCAGCGCGGCTACTACGCCCCAATGCATCCCCGATCCGGCGATCAGCTCGGCGTTATGGGCGCTGTCATAGGCTTGCAGGTTGCGCGAGCCGGGAAAGCCGAACCCCTCGGGGTTTTTCAACAAGCCGAGCGACACTGAGGCCAGCATCTGCTCGGCAACGTAGACCAGCATCAGCGAGACAAGGATTTCGTTGGTGCCGAAGCGAACCTTCAGAAAGGCCGGGATCATCGCCCAGAGCCAGCCACCGAATGCCCCCGCGATTACCATGATCGGAAAAATGTAAAACGCGTCCAGAGGGTAAAAGGCCAGACCCGCACCGGCCCCAAAGATGGCGCCCATGATATACTGCCCCTCGGCCCCGATATTCCATATGCCGGCACGGAAACCCAGCGACAGACCAATGGCGATCAGCACCAAAGGCGCCCCTTTCACCAGCAGCTGCGGGCGGTAATAGAATGCAAACTCACCGAACAGGGGTTCCCAGAAAATGGTGCCGATGGCCTCGATCGGGTTCTTCCCCAGAATGGCGAACAGCAGCCCGCCGAATACCATTGTCGCCAACACCGCGACCAAAGGGGTGGCATAAGACCACGCCTTGGACGGCTGTGGCCGTTTCTCCAACACAATCATCCGCTCATACCCCCGTTTTCGTCTTTTTCTGTAATAGCTTAGACATGGGCTACCTCCATGCCATGCGCGCCGCCCATCATTAGGCCAATCTCATCCACGGTAAGGCCCGTAGTTGGTCGAGGCGCGCTGAGGCGACCTTCGTTGAGGGCGGCGAAACTGTCGGAAATCTCCATCAGTTCATCCAAATCCTGACTGATACAGACAACCGCCGTGCCCTTGGCTGCTAAATCCAGAATGGCCTGCCGGATCGACGCCGCAGCTGCCGCGTCCACTCCCCAAGTCGGTTGGTTCACCACTAGCACATCCGGGTTTTGTAGCACCTCGCGCCCAATCACGAATTTCTGCAGATTGCCGCCGGACAACGAGCGCGCGGCGTTTTCCGGGCCTGGCGTGCGCACGTCGAAGGCGCTGATGATCTTTTCAGCGAAGCTTTTGGTCTCGGCCCATTTCAGAAAGCCATTGTTTTCTAGACCTTCCCGAACCGATCCAGTCAGTAAAGCGTTTTCCGTAAGGCTCATGTCCGGAGCTGCCGCATGACCCAGACGTTCCTCGGGCGCGGTCAGAACGCCCAGTTTGCGACGCGTAGTTGGCCCCAGCAAGCCGATGGGCTGACCGTTGAACTTAATAGCATCAGCTGCAGTGGTGATTTCGCCGGACAGAACGCCCAGTAATTCATCTTGCCCGTTGCCTGCGACACCGCCGATGCCCAGAACCTCGCCCTTGCGGACTGTCATATGAACGTTGCGCAGCGCAGTGCCGAACTCGGAGGGCGAAGGAACAGATAGCCCGCTGACATCCAGAGCGACTTCGCCGAAGTCACGCCCCGACCGTTCGGGCGTTTGCAGGGTCGAGCCGACCATCATCTCGGCCATGTCCCGCGCGGATGTCTCGGCCGGTACGCATTCGCCCACATTCTTTCCCAGACGCAGGATCGTGGCGTGGTCGCACAACGTGCGGATTTCTTCCAGCTTGTGCGAGATATACAGGATTGAGGTGCCTTCGGCCCGCAATTTGTTCAGCGTTTCAAACAGGATTTCGACCTCTTGCGGGGTCAATACGCTGGTGGGTTCGTCCATGATCAGCAGCTTGGGGTCCTGCAGCAGACAGCGGATGATCTCAACTCGCTGGCGTTCACCTGCCGACAGGTCGCCCACAGTGCGGTATGGGTCCAGCGGTAAGCCATAGGTCTCGGAGACTTCGCGGATACGCGTGGCCAGATCGCTCATCCTGGGCGGGTTTTCCATCCCCAGCGCGATGTTTTCGGCCACGTTCAATGCGTCAAACAGGGAAAAGTGCTGAAACACCATCGCAATCCCGTCGGCCCGCGCCGCGCGGGGTTCCGCCGGAGCAAAAGGCTGGCCGCGCAGCAGCATGGTGCCGCTGTCGGGTTTCACCAGCCCATAGATCATCTTGACCAGCGTGGACTTTCCCGCGCCGTTTTCGCCCAACAGGGCGTGTACTTCGCCTTCGCCGATATCAAAGGACACCTGATCATTGGCGACGACGCCGGGATAAGCCTTGGTCAGCCCTTGCAGACTTAAAAGTGGAGTGGTCACGCGCTCTGGTCCTTCTTCAGTTCGTTCTGCCAAGCCGGGCGCAGTAGTTGCGCGGCGACGCCAATGGCGATCATCTGCGGGTGTTTGCCCAGACCGGGATCGCCAATCGGGCAGGTGATCTGTCTGATCCGTTCGGGGGAATGACCAAGGGCTGTCAGCCGCGACCGGAATCGCGCCCATTTCGTAGCCGAGCCGATGAGGCCAGCAAAGCCAAAACCATGCGTCAAAAGGTGATTACACAGCTCAAGGTCCAGATTGTGTGAATAAGTAAGCACAAGATGCTCGGCCTCGGGCGGCGCGTGCTGGACCAGCGCGGCGGGTTTGGGTGTTGGAATCGGGGTGACACTGGCCGGGATTTGCGTGGGAAAACGTTCGGGGCCGGTATCGACCCAGGTGATTGCAAGGTCGGGCAGGGGGGCCAGCACATCCACCAGCGCCCGGCCCACATGGCCCGCGCCCCAGACCCACAGCTGCCGGGTCGGTTTGTGAACGGGTTCGACCATCCAGCCATCGATCAGTTGCGGTTCGGGCGCGATGCCCTGCGCGCGGGCTGCGGCCAGCAGGCGCTTGACCGAAAGGGGTATATCGCCGCCTGACGGGGCGCGTGCGATGACCGTCTGATCCAACGCGTCCAACGCGTGTTGGTCGTAAACCTCGCTCAAAAGCGAGACCGCCCCTCCGCAGCATTGGCCCATATCGGGGCCAAGCGCATGGTGGGTCAGTCGCATTGGGACGGACTGCGCCCGTGCGGCGAGCGCCGCCTGATGCTCCAGCGTACCGCCGCCGATCGTGCCGGACTGACCGTCCGCCCAAACCAGCATGGCGGTGCCGACCTCGCGCGGGGACGAGCCTTTGATGGCAGCGATGACCACGCGGGTCACGCGTCCGTGAATCTTGACCGCCTCCTGCAGAGCTTCAAGGTCAAACCCCATCAGGTGCCGCCTTTCATCCGCTGGACACCGTGCCAGACCTGTTCGGCCGTGGCGGGTGCATCCAGCGCGGGGTAAGCGTCGCCACAAGCTGCCACCGCATTCGACAAGGCCAACCACGCAGAAATACCTAGCATGAAGGGCGGCTCACCAACCGCTTTTGACCGATAGATCGTGTCCTCGCGGTTCTCGCCGCCCCACAGCGAAACGTTGAAGATATCGGGCCGGTCGGAACAGGCGGGAATTTTATAGGTCGAGGGCGCGTGGGTGCGCAGGTTGCCCTTGCCGTCCCAGACCAGTTCCTCGGTCGTCAGCCATCCTGCGCCCTGCACATAGCCGCCTTCGACCTGCCCGATATCCAACGCCGGATTCAGCGAGGCCCCCGCGTCATGCAGGATATCCGTGCGCAGAATGCGGTTTTCGCCGGTCAGCGTGTCCAAGGCGACCTCGGTGACGGACGCGCCATAGGCAAAGTAAAAGAACGGTCGCCCTCGGCCCGCGATGCGGTCCCATTCGATCTTGGGAGTTTTGTAGAACCCAGTCGCCGACAGGCTGATACGGCCTTGATAGGCCAGCGCGGCGGCTTCGGCGAAGGTATAGCGTTCCTCGCCAACCAAGACATGCCCATCTGCGAAGGTCACAGTCGCGGGATCGGCCTGGTGCCGTTCGGCCAGATAGTCCGCCATCCGGTCGCGGATCGTGTCACAGGCGGCTTTCACAGCCATCCCGTTCAGGTCACTGCCCGAGGACGCCGCCGTGGCCGAGGTGTTCGGCACCTTGGCGGTGTCTGTGGCGGTGATCTTGACCATCTCCAGCGGAATGCCGAACCGCGATGCGGCCACCTGCGCGACCTTTTGGAACAGGCCCTGTCCCATCTCGGTGCCGCCATGGTTCAGATGGACCGAGCCGTCCTGATACACATGCACCAGCGCGCCCGCCTGATTCAGATGGGTCAGCGTGAAGGAAATCCCGAACTTGACCGGCGAGAAGGCGATACCCTTCTTTATCACGCCGTTCTTCGCGTTCCACTCGGCGATGGCGGCCTTGCGAGCGGCATAGTCGCTGGATTTCAGCAGCGCTTCGGTCATGCCGTGCAGTTCGAAATCGCTGACCTCCATTCCGTAAGGCGTGGTGTTGCCGCCGGCGGGTAGGGGACGAACGGGGGCATTCCCGGTTTCGACAGCGCCTCGGCTGGTCAGGTCTTCGTGCGGGTCGGGATGACCCAGTGGTTTCGCGTGCAGCGGCTGATCGGCCACCTTATGCGCAGGCTCATAGTAGTTGCGGCGGCGCAGCTCGACCGGCTCCAGCCCAAGCGCATGCGCGGCGTGGTCCATCACCCGTTCGATCCCGACCATACCCTGCGGCCCGCCGAACCCGCGGTAGGCGGTGGCAGATTGGGTGTTGGTCTTCAGCCGATGGCTTTCTATGCGTGCATTCGGCAGCAGATAGGCGTTGTCGGAGTGCAGCATCGCGCGGTCAGCCACGGGCAGGGACAGATCCTGCGCCCAGCCGCATATGACGTAGTGATGGAACGAGACGCCCTGAACATGGCCGTTCTCATCAAACCCCGCTTTGTAGGCGATGCGGAAGGCGTGGCGCTTGCCGGTGATGATCATGTCATCATCGCGGTCGTATCGCATCTTGCAGGTCTTGCCGGTGGCGCGGGCGGCGATGGCGCAAGCCACCGCCAGAGCGTTGCCCTGACTTTCCTTGCCGCCGAACCCTCCGCCCATCCGACGGGTTTCGACCCGCACGGCGTGCATGGGAACGCCTAAAGCATCAGCTACCTTGTGCTGAATCTCGGTCGGGTGCTGGGTCGAACTGTGGACCAGCATATCCGCGCCTTCATTCGGGACGGCCAGAGCAGCTTGGCCTTCCAGATAGAAATGTTCCTGCCCGCCCAGTTCAAAACTACCCTCGATCACATGAGTGGCCGAGGCAATCGCCGCATCTGCGTCGCCCTTGGCATAAATGCGGGGGCCGTCCTCGAACCGGCTGTCGGCGGCCAGCGCCTCTTCGATGGTCAGGATCGGGGTGTCTTCGGCATAGTCGATCTTTCCCAGCCGCGCGGCTTTGCGGGCTGCCAGATGGCTGGTCGCCACCACCAGAAACACCGGCTGGCCGATGTAATGAACGGTGCCGTCCGACAGCAGCGGCTCATCATGGATCGAAGGTGAGACGTCATTGGCAAAAGGCAGGTCATTCGCCGTCATCACCTGCACCACACCCTCGGCGGCTTTCACCGCCGACAGGTCCATCGCGGTGATGGTTCCCTTGGCAATCGGGCTGAGGCCAAAGGCCAGATGCAACGTGCCTTTGGGCGTTGGGATATCATCCACATATCGCGCGGCCCCTGCCACATGCAGCGGCGCGGCGTCATGGGGGAGAGGCTTGGTCACGCTCATGCCGTCACCTTCAGTACGTCGGTCACTTCGCCCTGATCTTCGAGGAAATACCGCTCCAGCATCGCCTTGGCGGTTTCCAGACGATAGGTGGCCGAGGCGCGCATATCCGTGAGTGGTTGGTAATCGTCAGCAAAGGTGGGCAGCGCGGCCTGAATGGTCGCAGCGGTCCAGGGTTTGCCGATCAATGCGGCCTCGACATGGGTGGCCCGCTTCGGAATGCCCGCCATGCCGCCAAAGGCGATCCGGGCTTGGGTAACAGTGCCATCGGACACGGTGATGTTGAAACAGCCGCAGACGGCTGAGATATCCTGATCAAACCGCTTGCTGAGCTTGTAGCATTTCAGGCGATCGGGTTGGCGTGGGAAGCTGACGGCCTCTACAAATTCGCCGGGCGCGCGGTCCTGTTTGCCGTAGTCGAGGAAGAAATCTTCCAGCAGGATCTGACGGCGCGTATTGCCTTTGCGCAGGTACAGAGTTGCACCAAGAGCGATCAACGCGGGCGGATTGTCCCCGATGGGCGAGCCATTGGCGATATTGCCGCCGACGGTTGCCGCATGACGGACCTGCACGCTGGCATAGCGGCGGATCATTTCGGCGTAGGAGGGGTGAAGATCGGCCAGCGCCGCGCCCATCCGGTTCATGTCGACCATGGCTCCGAGGCGGATTTCATCCTCGGTTAAGGTAATGTCCTTGAGGTCGTCGCAGCGGTTCAGGAAAATCACCGGGTCCAATTCGCGCAGCTGTTTGGTGACCCAGAGGCCCACATCGGTTGCTCCGGCAATCAAGGTGGCCTCCGGGTGATCTGCGTAGATAGCAGCCAGTTCATCCGACGACGTGGGCAGCATTGGTTGGGCAGCGGCATCCACGGGCGCGTCCTTGACCCAGACTGGTACAGGCATTGCCTCGATAGCCGTGGCAGCGCGGATGATCGGGGCATAGCCCGTGCAGCGGCACAGGTTCCCGGCCAGTTGGGCGTCATGGTCGGTCGCGCCATTCGCGTGGCTGGCGACCATCGACATGACGAAGCCCGGTGTGCAGAAACCGCATTGCGATCCGTGCAGATCGACCATCGCCTGCTGCACAGGGTGCGCCTCGCCATTGGGGCCGCTTGCGCCTTCGACGGTGCGCACAGCCTTACCGTGCAACTGGGGCAGGAACAGGATGCAAGCGTTCAAAGCCTTGGCACCGCCCTCATCTGTTACCATCACGGTGCAAGCGCCGCAGTCGCCTTCGTTGCAGCCTTCCTTGGTGCCGGTCAGGCCGCGATCCTCGCGCAGCCAGTCCAGCAGGGTGGCGGTCGGATCGACATCCGACAGCTCCACTGTCTCTCCGTTCAGAAGAAACGTGATGTTCATGCGTGAAACCCGTCGCCTTACCCGGTTGCGCCCCTGCGGCCCTCCTTCGATGCGACGTAGAAAGAGTGGCGGGCGAATAGCTTGCCGTCAGATGTTAGAAATAGCTCACCCGATCTGGCAAGAAAAACTGCCTGTGGGATGTACCATTACGCCGGACGGCGATGAATTTGAAATTGGTGTTTACCGCACAGAGCTTTGAAATTAAAGTGATTTGCCTTCTTGGGCCGTTGCTGTTGCCGAAGCACCTTCTGGAAAAGCCGAATAATCCAAGCTGATTTTTTAGGCATTCCATCTATGCGGTTCCCGCTTTTGCCGCGCGCCTGGCTGGGATAGCTTGGGCTTCATGAGCAGCACTCCTCGATTCATCCACCTTCGTGTTCACACAGAATATTCCTTGCTGGAAGGGGCCGTGCGGCTGAAAAAGCTGCCTGGCCTGTGTGAAAAGGCCGATATGCCCGCCGTCGCCGTCACCGACACCAATTCGATGTTCTCGGCGTTGGAGTTTTCCGTGACCGCCAGCGGGGCCGGGGTGCAGCCGATCATGGGGTGTCAGGTTGATCTGACCTATGTGCAGCCGCAGCCCGGCGAGAAGCCCAAGGCTCCTGCGCCGCTGGTGCTGCTGGCGCAGTCTGAGGTCGGGTATGAGAACCTGATGAAGCTCAGTTCCTGCCTCTATGTGGACAAGGGTGGGCAGTTGCCACAGGTCACGTTGGAGGAGTTGGCGGAACGCTCGGACGGCTTGATCTGTCTGACCGGCGGGCCGGACGGGCCGGTGGGGATGCTGCTGCAACAGGGCCAGCGCCCGGCGGCCGAGGCTCTGGTGGATCGGTTGGCCGGGATGTTCCCGGATCGGCTGTATATCGAATTGCAGCGCCATCCGGGCGAGGACGGCCAGCCCGAGGCCGAACGCCTGACCGAGCGTGGCCATGTCGAGATGGCCTATGCCAAGAACCTGCCTCTGGTCGCCACTAATGACGTCTATTTCCCGACCACCGACATGTATGAGGCGCATGACGCGCTGATCTGTATCGCCGAGGGTGCGTATGTCGACCAACAGGACGGCCGCCGCCGCCTGACCGCGCAGCATTACTTCAAGTCGCAGCAGGAAATGGTGACGCTGTTCGCCGATCTGCCCGAGGCGATTGAGAACACGGTTGAGATTGCGCGCCGTTGTGCGTTCATGGCTTATCGCCGCGATCCGATCCTGCCGAAATTCGCCGATGACGAAGTGGCCGAACTGCGCCGCATCGCCAATGAGGGCCTGCAGAAGCGTCTGGCCGTGATCCCTCATGCGGTGACGCCCGAGGAATATCAGGAACGGCTGGATTTCGAGCTGGGCATCATCGAAGGCATGGGGTTTCCCGGCTATTTTCTGATCGTTGCGGATTTCATTCAGTGGTCAAAGGATCACGACATTCCGGTGGGGCCGGGGCGGGGGTCCGGTGCGGGCTCACTGGTGGCTTATGCGCTGACGATCACCGACCTTGATCCGTTGCGGTATTCGCTGCTGTTCGAACGCTTTCTGAACCCCGAACGGGTCTCGATGCCCGACTTTGATATCGACTTCTGCATGGATCGCCGCGAAGAGGTGATCCGCTATGTTCAGCAGAAATACGGGCGCGACAAGGTGGGGCAGATCATCACATTCGGTGCGCTGCTGTCCAAGGCCGCTGTGCGTGATATCGGGCGGGTGCTGCAGATGCCCTATGGGCAGGTGGACCGCCTGTCCAAGATGATCCCGGTGGAGGGGGTCAAGCCTGTTTCCATCGAAAAGGCTCTGAAAGACGAACCCCGCCTGCGCGAAGAGGCGCGCAACGAAGAGGTTGTGGACCGTCTGCTGACCTACGGCCAGCAGGTCGAGGGGCTGTTGCGGAACGCCTCGACCCACGCGGCGGGGGTGGTGATCGGCGACCGGCCTCTGGACGCGCTGGTGCCGCTCTATCAGGACCCGCGTTCCGACATGCCCGCGACCCAGTTCAATATGAAATGGGTCGAACAGGCCGGGCTGGTGAAGTTCGACTTTCTAGGTCTGAAAACGCTAACCGTGATCCAGAACGCGATGGATTTGATCTTCAAATCCGGGCGAGATCTTCACATCGCGGCGGATGGCACGGAACTCTATGAACCCGCCGATGGGGCCCAGAACCAGATCAACGCCATCCCGCTGGACGATGAGGCGACGTACAAGCTCTACTCGGCGGCCAAGACGGTGGCGGTGTTCCAGGTGGAATCCTCGGGCATGATGGATGCGCTCAAGCGCATGAAACCGACATGTATCGAAGATATCGTCGCCCTTGTGGCGCTGTACCGCCCCGGCCCGATGGAGAACATCCCGACCTATTGCGAGGTCAAGAACGGGCTGCGCAAGATCGAATCCGTGCACCCGTTGATCGACCACATCCTTGAGGAGACGCAGGGCATCATCGTCTATCAGGAACAGGTGATGCAGATCGCTCAGGTTATGGCCGGTTACTCGCTGGGCGGCGCCGACCTGCTGCGCCGCGCGATGGGTAAAAAGATCAAAGAGGCGATGGATGCCGAACGCCCCAAATTCGAAAAGGGCGCGGGTGAAAACGGCGTGGATGCCAAGAAAGCCAGCGAGGTCTTCGACCTGCTGGAGAAATTCGCCAATTACGGCTTCAACAAATCTCACGCTGCGGCCTATGCCGTGGTCAGCTATCAGACCGGCTGGCTGAAAGCGAACCACCCGGTCGAGTTCATGGCAGGTGTCATGAACTGTGATATCCACCTGACCGACAAGCTGGCCGTCTATTTCGAAGAGGTCCGCAAGGGGTTGGAGCTGCCTTATGTGCCGCCTTGCGTGAACCGGTCGCTGGCGACCTTCGATGTGGTGAACGGAGAGCTGGTCTATGCGCTGGGCGCGTTGAAAAACGTGGGCGTCGAGGCGATGAATTTGGTCGTTGATGGCCGGGCCGATAAGCCTTTCGTGAACCTGTTCGATTTCGCCCGCCGGGTCGATCTGAAGAAGGTCGGCAAACGCCCACTTGAGATGATGGCGCGGGCGGGGGCGTTTGATCAGCTCGACAAAAACCGCCGCCGCGTGTTCGAAAGCCTTGATCCGCTGGTGCAGTATTCGGCGGCGATCCACGAACAGAAGAACTCGAATCAGGTGTCGCTGTTTGGCGAGGCCGGGGACGACCTGCCCGAACCGCGTCTGTCGCCGACGCCGGACTGGCTGCCTGCTGAACGGCTCAGCGAGGAGTTCAAAGCCATCGGTTTCTACCTGTCGGGCCACCCGCTGGACGACTATATGCCCGCGCTGAAACGCAAGCAGGTAATGACGCTGGACGAGGTGACGGAAAAGGCGCGCTCGGGTCCGTTCATCGCCAAGATGGCTGGTGTTGTCGCTGGTCGGCAGGAACGAAAATCGGCGCGTGGCAACCGGTTTGCCTTTGCGCAGCTTTCGGACCCCAGCGGTGCGTATGAGGTCACGCTCTTCTCGGAAACGCTTGAGAAATCGCGCGAGTATCTGGAAACCGGCGCGCAAGTTGTACTAACCGCCGAGGCCACAATGGAAGCTGATCAGCTGAAACTGCTTGGCCGCTCTGTCGGCCCGGTGGATACGGTCGTGGCCGAGGCGGGCGCGACCGGTCTGCGTATCTTTGTGGACGAGGAACAGGCCCTGCCCACCGTGGCCAAAGTGCTAGAGGACGCGGCCGCCGCCGCCAAAAATGCCGCGCGTGGGCCGATCCAACTGCTGCTGATGGCGCCCGGATTGCCCGGCGAGGTCGAGATGGATCTGGGCCAGAACTTCCCCATCAATCCGCAAATTAAAGGCGCGATCAAATCGCTGGAAGGCGTGATGTCAGTCGAGGAGTTCTGACCCCGCCATTTGTTGCCAGACAAAGCCCCTCGGGCTAGGCTGACATTGGTCGGTTTCGGGCCAAAGGAGGGTTTGACATGGTGATTTTAGGTCTCGGGTTCAGAACTGTTGCGCTTGCCGCGATGGCATCACTTGCGTTGGCTTCGGCGGCGGTGGCTGATGACAAGAAAAAAAAGAAAACGATCGAAGGCGCCGTAATCGGGGCCGGTGTGGGTGCGTTGATCGGGGACGGCAAGGGCGCTGCGATCGGTGGTGTGGCCGGTGCGATTATCGGGCATAACTGGAAGTGAATGTTATGACCTCAAAACCTTTGAAAATCGTAGTTTGCGCCGCGCTATTGGGTGTTCCGACAAGTGTTATTGCGGATGAGGCCGCAAGGCGAATGGTGAAGGATGCCTTGCCGGTGATGCACTACACATGCGCTTCGATTGCTGAAGAAGCGGATGGGGATGAAGCCTTTGTCGTCACCGTGGTCGAGAAGATGACTGCGCTTTCGTTGCATAACAGGCAGGTCGATATCGCTGATCATGCAACCACGGACGAAGAAAAAGCCCAGTTGCGCGAGGCTTTTATCGCCGCCCTCTCCGCAGGCTGCGCGGCAGACAAGAACGCCCTTTTGGGGGGTGTGGTCGATAACGCAGTGAAAACGACGTTGGGGTTATAAGCAGTCAGTAATGCGGTGGGCGTTCGTCTCCGAACACGACCCCGCCGGAGCCTTCCTGCGCCCGTTCAGCCTCGCGCTGCAACAACATCTCTACGCGCCGGGTCAGGCGATCGATCTCGCTCTGTTGGGTTGTGACGACTGTGTTCAGCTCTTCGACCGTGCGGGTCAGGTGGGCGATCTGCTCTTCCAGATGCTGCATGGGGCTCTCCTTTGGGCGTGGTCATAGCGGCACGGGCGGGCCATGACCAGCGAAAGCGCGCCTTGCCCCGATGCGGGCCATGGGATAGACCGCGCGCGGAACATGAACCGCAAGGACGCCCCACATGGCCAAGCCCAAGAAACAGCCCCGCCCCAAGGCCGTCACGCCGAAAGGGTTCCGCGACTATTTCGGCCAGGAAGTCTCGCAGCGCACCGAGATGCTGCGGACGATTGCGGATGTCTATCATCGCTACGGGTTTGATGCGCTGGAAAGCAGTGCGGTTGAGACGGTCGAGGCGCTGGGCAAGTTCCTGCCCGACGTGGATCGCCCGAACGAGGGCGTGTTCGCATGGCAGGAGTTTGACGAGGGCGGCAACGGTGACTGGATGGCTTTGCGCTATGACCTGACCGCGCCGCTGGCTCGTGTCTATGCGCAGCACCGCAACGACCTGCCGACGCCTTACCGCCGCTATGCGATGGGTCCGGTCTGGCGCAATGAAAAGCCGGGGCCGGGACGGTATCGTCAGTTCTATCAATGCGATGCGGATACGGTGGGCACGGCCTCGATGGCCGCCGACGCCGAAATCTGTGCGATGCTGTCGGACACGTTGGAGACCGTGGGCATTCCGCGCGGCGACTATCTGGTGCGGGTGAATAACCGCAAGGTCCTGAATGGTGTGCTCGAGGCGATGGGGTTGGGCGAAGACGCCGCTGCCCGCGACAATGTTCTGCGCACCATCGACAAGTTCGACAAGGTGGGTGAGGCCGGAGTGCGCGAGCTGCTGACCAAGGGTCGATTGGATGCCTCGGGTGCGTTTATCGACGGTGTGGGTCTCAGCGATGATCAGGCCGAGCCGGTGATTGCCTTCCTGACGTCTAAGGCCGCTGATACCGCCGGAACTTTGGCCAACCTGCGCGCCGCGGTGGGTGACAGCAAGATCGGCGCAGACGGCATCGCCGAACTGGAACAGATCGGCGCGCTGCTGGATGCAGGCGGATACGGTGCGGACCGGATCGAGATTGACCCCTCGGTCGTGCGTGGCCTTGGGTATTACACCGGGCCGGTTTATGAGGCCGAACTGACCTTTGAGATTTTCGACGAGAAAGGCCGCAAGCGGCAGTTCGGCTCGGTCTCGGGCGGCGGGCGTTACGACGATCTGGTCAAGCGCTTCACCGGGCAGGAGGTTCCTGCAACCGGCGTGTCCATCGGTGTGGACCGCCTGCTGGCCGCTCTGCGCGAAAAGGGCCGGATTGCGGCGCAGGCAACCGGCCCCGTGGTTGTCACCGTGATGGATCGCGACCGTATGGCTGACTATCAGGCCATGGTCGCCGAGCTGCGCAATGCAGGCATCCGGGCCGAGGTTTATCTGGGCAACCCCAAGAACTTTGGCAATCAGCTGAAATATGCGGACAAGCGGAACTCGCCCATCGCGGTGATCGAGGGCGGCGACGAAAAGGCCAACGGGATCGTGCAGATCAAAGACCTGATCCTTGGCGCCAAGATCGCCGAAAGCGCCACGCTTGAGGAATGGAAAGAACGCCCCAGCCAGTTCGAAGTGCCGCGTGGCGAGCTGGTCGCCAAGGTGCGAGAAATTCTGGACAGTCAGGACTGAGCCATGCCCAACCGTTCCCAGATACAAGCCCGCGCCGCGATGATGCGCGTGAGGTTCGAGGCCGCAGGCGCGCAGGTCGTGGACCCTCCGTTGCTGCAACCGGCCGACACGTTGCTTGACCTTTATGGTGAGGATATCCGTGCGCGTGCCTATGTGACATCAGACGCGCTGCGGGGCGAACAGATGCTGCGCCCGGATTTCACTCTGCCCGTGGTGCAGATGCATATGAGCGACGGGGCCGAACCCGCGCGCTATACCTATTCCGGCGAGGTGTTCCGACGTCAGGAGCATGACCCGGACCGCTCGAATGAATATATTCAGGTCGGGTACGAGGTGTTCGACCGCAACGAACCCGCAGGCGCGGATGCCGAAGTGTTTTCGCTGTTCGCGTTGCAATTGCGGGGGCTGCCTTTGCGGGCTGCGACTGGAGATATCGGCATTCTGACCGCTGCCGTTGAGGGCCTTAAGACCACTGACCGGCGCAAGGCGGCGCTGATGCGGCACTTGTGGCGGCCTCGTCGATTCCGGGTGCTGCTGGACCGCTATGCCGGGCGTAAACCGGGCCCTGAAGGGCGCGACAGCCTGTTGGATGCGGAAAATCCGCTGGATACGGACATCCCAATGATCGGCAAGCGCCGCGCGTCCGAGATCGAGGCTCGGATCGCCGCCCTGCGTGAAGATCGCGACACACCGCCCATTTCGGACAACGAACTGGTTGGGCTGGAAACCCTGCTGAACGTGCGTGAGACCATGCCCTTTGCGTTGGAACAGCTGCGCGACGTGGCGGTGGACCTGCCGCAGATCACTCCGGCGCTGGACCGGCTTGAGGCGCGGATCGCCTCGCTGCAAGCCCGTGGCGTGGATGTGGAACGTCTGGATTTCGAGGCCGCCTATGGCCGTACCTCGATGGAGTATTATGACGGGTTTGTCTTTGGCTTCTATGCCGAGGGCCGCCCCGACCTGCCCCCTATCGCCACTGGTGGGCGCTATGATGCGCTGACGCGGCAGTTGGGGAACGGGGCCGAAATTCCGGCCGTGGGCGGTGTCATCCGCCCCGACCTGATGCTGGAGATCGAGGAGGACGCGCAATGAGCCTGAAACTGGGCGTGCCCTCGAAGGGCCGGTTGATGGACAAGACCTTTGGTTGGTTCGAAAAGCGCGGCATCACCCTGTCGCGCAGCGGATCGGATCGGGAATATGCGGGCAAGGTCGAGGGCATCGACGGGGTCTCTCTGATCCTGCTGTCTGCTGGGGAAATCCCGCGCGAACTGGCCGCCGGGCGCATTCATCTGGGTGTCACCGGCATTGATCTGGTGCACGAGAAACTGCCCCGCTGGGAACAACAGGTTGAGGAGATCTCGCAGCTTGGGTTCGGCAAGGCCGACCTGATCATCGCGACACCTGCTTGCTGGGTTGATGTAGACACGCTGGATGATCTGGACGCGGCGGCAGCGGCGTTTCGCAAGACCCACGGCCACCGGTTGCGGATTGCCACGAAATATCACCGGCTGGTGCGCGAGTTCCTGACCGATGCGGGGGTGGCCGATTACACTCTGGTCGACAGCCAGGGTGCGACTGAGGGCACGGTGATGAACGAGACCGCCGAGGCGATTGCCGACATCACATCCACCGGGGAAACGCTGCGGGCGAACCACCTGAAAATCCTGACCGACGGGATGATCCTGCAGTCGCAGGCGACCCTGTGGCGCAGCCGGGTGGCGAAATGTGACCCCGAGACAAAGGCCACGCTGAACGCATTGCTGGATCGCTTGCGCTAAAGCACGCCTATCTCGGCCAGCGCACGGTTCAGATCGTCGGGCAAGGCATCGTCCTGTTCCCGCCCTTCCGGCAGGTCGGCGGGGGTGTCCTCGGGTTTGAGATAGCGCCAGCCCTGGAATGGGCGTTTGAGCGCCGTCTGGGTGCGATAGACCTGCGGGTCCAGCACGATGGCGCAACGGCGGATGCCGTCCTCGCCGCGTACTTCGTCCAGTCGCAGGATGCGCTGACGGCATTGGATTACGCCCTTGATCACCCAATAGATTGATCCGCCGTTCAGAATCTCGGCCTCGCGCTTGGGCCACATACGGGTGACATGGCGCGGGCAGCCGTCCTCGTAAAGCGGTCTGCGACTGTCCTGCCACGCCATCAGCGTGTCGACGCTTTCCGATCCGACGGACAGTTTGATGAGGTTTACGTACTTATCCACAGCTTTCCCACAGAGTCGTCCCAAGGCCCACCCTCATATTGTAGCTCGCTATGCGGCGTCATCAAGGTGTTGTGGTTTGGATGTGAATTGCGGTAATCTGGATACCTCTTTCAAAACAGGGAATCACCAATGAGCCGCTTTGCCGCCCCCATCGCCGAGCAGATCTGGGACATGAAATACCGCTTTAAAGAAGCGGATGGCACGCCCATCGACCAGACGGTCGAGGACAGCTGGCGGCGCATCGCCCGCGATCTGGCGCGGGTCGAGGATGACGCAGCCCATTGGGAAGATAAATTTTATGAGGCCCTGGAAGATTTCAAATATCTGCCCGCTGGCCGCATCACCGCAGGCGCAGGTACGGCGCGTCAGGTGACTCTGTTCAACTGTTTCGTCATGGGCACCGTGCCCGACAGCATGGGCGGTATCTTTGACATGCTGAAAGAAGCCGCGCTGACCATGCAGCAGGGCGGCGGCATCGGGTATGATTTCTCAACCATCCGTCCACGTGGGGCCGATGTTAAGGGCGTGGCGGCGGATGCTTCTGGCCCGCTTTCCTTCATGGATGTTTGGGACGCGATGTGCCGCACGATCATGTCCGCAGGCTCGCGCCGCGGGGCCATGATGGCGACCATGCGGTGTGATCATCCCGATATTGAACAGTTCATCACCGCGAAATCTGACCCCGCGCGCCTGCGCATGTTCAACATGTCGGTTCTGGTCACGGACCCGTTCATGGAGGCCGTCAAGGCCGATGGCCCGTGGGAATTGCAGTTCGACGGCAAGGTCTATCATACCGTTCAGGCGCGTGATCTGTGGAACAAGATCATGCAAGCCACCTATGATTACGCTGAGCCGGGTGTGATCTTCATCGACCGCATCAATAAGGCCAACAACCTGAGCTATGTGGAAACCATCGCCGCGACCAACCCCTGCGGCGAGCAGCCTTTGCCGCCTTATGGCGCGTGCCTTCTGGGCTCGATCAATTTGGCGCGGCTGGTAACAGATCCGTTCGATGATGCGGCGCGCCTGAATGAGGCCGCCTTGCAAGAGTTGGTCGCGACCGCTGTGCGCATGATGGACAACGTAGTAGACGCGTCGAAATTCCCGCTGGCCGAGCAGGAAGCCGAAGCGCAGGACAAGCGCCGCATCGGCTTGGGAGTGACCGGGCTGGCGGATGCGCTTTTGATGCTGGGTTTGCGCTATGGGTCCGACGAAGCGGCGCGTCAGACCGAGCGCTGGTTGCATGCGATCGCCCGCGCCGCCTATCTGGCCTCGGTCGATTTGGCGAAGGAGAAGGGCGCGTTCCCACTGTTTGACGCCGAGAAATATCTGGCCAGTGGCACCATGCAGCAGATGGATGACGATGTACGCGATGCCATTCGTGAACACGGTATTCGCAACGCGCTGCTGACCTCGATCGCGCCGACTGGGACGATTTCGCTTTATGCAGGAAACGTGTCTTCGGGGATCGAACCGGTCTTTGCCTACGCCTACACGCGCAAGGTGTTGCAGAAGGACGGCTCGCGCACCGAGGAAGAAGTAGTAGATTATGCCGTGCAGATGTGGCGCGACAAATTCGGCGATGTCGCCTTGCCCGATTATTTTGTGAACGCGCAGACGCTTTCCCCGTCGGACCACGTCAAGATGCAGGCGGCGGCGCAGAAATGGATCGACAGCTCGATCTCGAAGACCATCAACTGCCCTGAGGACATCAGCTTTGACGCCTTTAAAGACGTCTATATGCAGGCCTGGGATCAGGGCTGCAAAGGGTGCACGACCTACCGTCCGAATGACGTGACCGGCTCGGTCCTGACAGTGTCCGAAAGCGCCGACAAAGCCCCCGGCGAAAGCGCCGATGCCCCGCATCAGGTGGATGGCGGCGAGGTTGTCTACATGTCCGAACCACTGGATCGCCCGCAATCGCTGGAGGGATCGACCTATAAACTGAAGTGGCCCGATAGCGAGCACGCAATTTACTTGACCATCAACGATATCGTCATTGGTGGCCGTCGCCGTCCGTTCGAGGTGTTCATCAACTCGAAGAACATGGAGCACTACGCCTGGACACTGGCGCTGACCCGTATGATCTCGGCGGTGTTCCGGCGCGGTGGGGATGTGTCTTTTGTTGTCGAAGAACTGAAGGCCGTGTTCGACCCGCGCGGCGGGGCTTGGGTGCAGGGGAAATACATTCCCTCGATCCTGGCGGCGATTGGCGGCGTGATCGAACAGCACCTGATCAATATCGGCTTTCTCGAGGGCGAGGGCATGGGGCTGAAATCAGATCCGCAGGCGCAGGTCGTCAATATGGATGCTCCGCGTGGCAAAGCGTGCCCGTCCTGCGGGCAGTTCGACATGGCAATGATCGAAGGCTGCATGACCTGCCGCAGTTGCGGCCACTCTAAGTGCGGATAAGAACTAGATTAGAAAGCGATGACAATTCAGGGTTTGCCGGTGGGATAGTTTCTCGCTGGCCCTGAAATTATGATTCTCAATAGCAACAACTTTATGAACGTTACATTAACGTCTCTTTTCTGCCCGATTTATGGCTGATAAGAACGTACACGTGAGCAGTGATTTGTTTCTAAGTGCAGGCGGTAAAGATGAGAACCGGACAAAGCGGTCGTGTGGCCATTTCGTGGGCGCAAACAGAATTGGATGGTCTTGAAGGGGCGCCTTTGTCGTTCATGGCTGTAGGGGCAGTGTGGTCCTGGCGGGGGCGTATTCTCTGCGTGGAAGATTCCACAGACACGGCGAAGGACTTGAGTTCTCGGCTGCCGGATCACTTTATCTCTGAACAAGAGCTGGATGGTGACGCGTTAGGCGTAATTGTTCTGACAAATGGTGCGCAACAGTATTCAGCTTTATTGCACAGCGCCGGCACCCTGGGCGATCCGGTTCTTGTGTTCGAAAACGGATTGCCTACCCGTGAACAAGAATTCTGGGTCGACGAGGTGATCGAGATCAGGGTTTCCAATGATCATGCCACGAGTACAGCGGATACCGTCATTGCATTTCCGACGCGACCCAACATGGCTTCTGACATTCACCCAGTCCCGCGTTTGCCAGCGGTTAATGCTGCTCAGGCAATGGATTGAGCGACATCGCAGTTTTTGCGTCCGAAAAATCGCATCTTCTCATGCTCCACGTGTTGACTCTGCCTGATCTGGGGATATAAGCGCGGCTTCATTGGTGTTGGTGGCCCCCGCAAGGGGATGCCTGTCATGGGGGAAACCTCAAGAGGACAACGCCCTTCATAGTAGGCGTCTGCTCCCTTAGCGAGGGAACGCCTTCGACCACAAAGAAGGAGATCAGCCGTGACGAAACGCACGTCTGCCAAGCACAAAATCGACCGCCGGATGGGCGAAAACATCTGGGGTCGTCCGAAATCCCCGGTTAACCGTCGTGAATACGGCCCCGGCCAGCACGGCCAGCGCCGGAAGGGCAAATTGTCGGACTTCGGTCTGCAGCTGCGCGCCAAGCAGAAACTGAAGGGCTACTACGGCGACCTGACCGAGAAGCAGTTCCGTCGCATCTACGCCGAAGCCGAGCGTGTTAAGGGCGACACCGGTGAAAACCTGATCGGCCTGCTCGAGCGCCGTCTGGACGCCGTTGTATATCGCGCCAAATTCGTGCCGACCGTGTTTGCCGCACGTCAGTTCGTGAACCACGGCCACGTCAAAGTGAACGGCAAGCGGGTCAACATCCCCAGCTACCGCGTCAAAGAAGGCGACGTTATCGAAGTTCGCGACAAGTCCAAACAACTGGCTGTTGTTCTGGAAGCTGTTGCACTGGCCGAGCGTGATGTGCCTGACTACATCGACGCCGACCACTCGAAAATGACCGCGACCTTCGTGCGCGCCCCGGGTCTGAGCGATGTGCCTTACCCGGTCATGATGGAACCGAACCTGGTCGTCGAATTCTACGCGAAGAACTAATCTTCGCCGATACAGTTAATAGAAAAGGCCGCGATCTCCGCGGCCTTTTTTGTTTCCTACACTATTCTTGTTCAGACCGTGTCCGCTATCAAACGATGTGCATGAAGAAATCGGCAGCGGATACTTCGACGTCTGCTTTGGCAGACGTGCCGGTGTCAAAAGTGTCATCGGTAATTACGTCGATGTATTCACCTTCACCTGGCCCGAACTCGCCCCCGTTGTTACCGGCCTTGATTGTAAGGCCGAGTATGTCGCAATCGCCAAAGTCGGTCTTGTCGAGATATTGCTCCAGCTCTGCGACAGTGATTTCGTTAACACCATCGCCAAAATCGTCGATCTTGAACTTGATGACCTCGTCCTCGCAATCGAGGTAAAGGACAATGTTAGAGATGTCCTTGTCGACAGTAATACACTGTTCGATCTCATACATCAGGTCGTCGACGGCACCGCTTTCGTCAAAAGTGACCACAAGCTGCGATACATCTTCGAATTGGCTAAGATCAACAGTGCCGACTTTCCCGTCAGAGCCGTCGCCTTCGGCTGCAATGACGATGACCCCAAGCGAGTTCCCCTCGCTATCAAAGGCTTCGAATTCCGCACCACCTTCGAACGCATCGACCAATGCAATACTGGTCAGGTTCACAGGTGTGTTGAAATCAAACGTCAGCGTTCCGCCGCCTGCTTCGTCGTCAGGATCCGAGGAATCCCCGTCTTCGGAAACGATCAGAAGATTCCCCTGAGAGACTGTCGCCAAATCAGTGTCTTCACCAGTTGGATTGGCGCTGTCAAAAATCATGGCTTCGTTTGAAATCCCTGACGGAGAGTTTGAAACACCCGTCACTGTGAAATCGGCAAAAACAAATTGATCTCCGGTATCACCAGCCATTAACGGGCCGTTGTCATCACTTTCAAAGTCGATTGTCCGGGTCTTGGTGGACGACATGATCGTCGCCATAGAATTTGGATTGCTCTTTCTGGGCATGGCCCCCTCCACATTTAACCAATACAAGTCCTCGCGCAGAGACAAAGGACAAAAAGCCAAACAGCCTTACTGTCCACCTACGCGCGGCATACGCCCAAGAGGTTCTAGCCTTTAGGAAATCGCCCCCAATTCCCAGTGCGAATTCTCGCTTCTATCTTTTGGTCCTGAAACACCGGTATCATACACGAGTTTGTGACATTCTCAAAAAAGTGGGTTTTTTACTTAATTTGACTGCATTTAATGCGTCGAATCTGCCGTGAAATTCGCCCTTTTACAGCGAAATAGCCCGCTGCCTTAGATCGGTAACGGCCGTCCCTCGGCAATCGCTTCCATAGCGAAATAGGACGTGACACTGTCCAGCTCGACCTTTTCGATCAGGCGCTGATAGACCTTGTCGTAGGACGCCATATCTTGTGTTACGACTTTCAGCTGATAGTCGTAGTCCCCTCCGATGCGATGAAAATCTACAACTTCAGGAATTGTAAGTACGTGACTGCGAAATGCTTGCAGCCAGTCTGCTGAATGATGCCGGGTGCGCAACATAACAAACACCACAAGGCTTAGGCCCAGTTTTTCTCGGGCGACCCGTGCTGTCGAGCCAATGATGACACCGCTTTCGTTCAACGCTTTCAAGCGCCGCCAACACGCGTTTTGGGACAGCCCGACGCGATCGGCCAGCTCTCGCTGGGACAGCGTGGCGTGTTTCTGCAGTTCGCGTAGAATACCTTGATCAATACGATCTAAATTTCTCATTATCTTTGATCATATGACACAATATCAGGTGGAACAATCCAAAAATATGTGAAGTTTGTTGATAAAGTACCAATCATATTGATGGCACAACTAAGGAGCCTGATCTATGACCCTGTCCCATTTCCGCTCGACCATCCAATCCGCCAACTGCATCTCGACCCTGCGAGGCGGATTGATTGGTGAGAACGTTATGATCCCGGGTCTGAACGGGGACGTGCCGCTTGTGTATGCGGATTATGTCGCGTCGGGCCGCGCATTGCGGCAAGTCGAGGACTTTGTGGCCGAGCATGTGTTGCCGTTTTATGCCAACAGTCACACAGAAGCCTCCTATTGTGGGTCTTACATGACCCGCCTGCGCCGCGAGGCGCGGGCCGAGATTGCCCGTATCGTTGGTGCCAAGGAAGAGGATGCGGTGATCTTTACCGGATCCGGCGCCACCGCGGGCCTCAACCGGCTGGTCAGCCTGATGGGAGTGAACGAGGCAGACCGGCCGGTTGTGTTGTTGGGACCGTACGAGCATCACTCGAACATCCTGCCATGGCGCGAAAGCAAGGCACGGGTGATTGAAATTCCCGAAGCGCCCGGCGGTGGTGTCGATCTGGAAGTATTAGAGCGTATTCTGTACGACCATGCCGCGTCGGATCTGATCATCGGGTCGTTTTCGGCCGCCTCCAATGTAACAGGCATTATCACCGACCCTGATCCGGTGACACGGATTCTCAAAGCGCATGGCGCGCTTGCCGTTTGGGACTATGCCGGAGGCGGACCCTATCTGCCGATGAGCATGGGGCAGGGCGAGACGTGCAAGGATGCAATTGTGGTCTCTCCGCACAAGTTTCCGGGCGGGCCGGGGGCCTCGGGTGTGTTGGTTGTTAACCAGAATATGGTGACGCGCCGCAGCCCAAGTTGGCCGGGCGGTGGGACTGTCAGCTTTGTCTCGCCATGGCGGCATGACTACAGCACCGATCTTGCAACACGTGAGGAGGCCGGAACGCCGAACGTCATTGGTGATATCCGCGCGGCTTTGTCCTTTATTGTCAAGGACGCGGTTGGAGAGGATGAGATCGCCGAGCGCGAGGCGCGCTATAACCGTATGGCGATCGCGGGTTGGAGGAATAATCCTAATCTGACGCTTCTGGGTTCCGAAGACGCGCACCGGTTGCCTATCTATTCATTCCTGGTGCGAGATAACGCGGGGAATCCGGTGCACCAGCAACTCTTCACGCGGATGTTGAGTGATATCTATGGAATACAAGCGCGTGGTGGCTGCGCGTGTGCTGGGCCGTATGCGCACCGTCTTTTGGGAATCGATCAGTCGACGTCGGATGAGCTACACGCGGCGCTGTCTGCCGGGGAAGAGATGAAAAAGCCTGGCTGGGTACGTCTGAATTTCTCGTATTTGATGAGCGAGGACACGGTTCGCTTCATCATCGACAGCGTCAATGATCTGTCGCGGCGCACGTCAGAGTTTGCCCCGTTCTACAGCGCCGACCCGGCGACGGCCCGCTTCAAAGCGGCGTGACGGAATTGCCGCTTTTCTCAACGCGTTGAGACAGGTATGAGAGGCTCCAATCAATGGAGCCTTTCATGACGAAGATCACCCCTCAACCCGGCATTATGGACATCGCGCTTTATCAGGGCGGTCAGTCGCATGTTGCCGGGGTTGAGCATGTGATCAAGCTGAGCTCAAACGAAAACCCGTTCGGCCCCAGCCCCAGGGCCATCGAAGCCGTGCGCGACAGTGCCGCGACCCTGCACCGCTATCCCAGCACCGATCATGCGCCCTTGCGCGGGGCGATTGGGGATCGGCACGGCCTGGACCCGGCGCGGATCATCTGCGGTGTCGGCAGTGACGAAGTGCTGCAATTCATCGCACAGGCTTATGCCGGGCCGGGGGATGAGGTCATCTATACCGAGCATGGGTTTTCCATGTACCCGATCATCGCCCGCATGGCCGGTGCCCGGCCGGTGATGGTGCCGGAGCGGGATCGCCGCGTGGACGTGGACAATATTCTGGCCGCTGTGACCGAACGGACCCGGATCGCGTTTGTGACCAATCCGGGCAATCCGACCTCGACCATGATCGCCGAGGCGGAGCTGGTGCGGCTGGCCGAGGCGTTGCCCGACAGTTGCCTGTTGGTGATCGACGGGGCCTATGCCGAGTTCGTCGATGGTTTCGACGGTGGTGCGTCTATCGTGGATCGGTTCGACAACGTGATCATGACCCGGACGTTCTCGAAAGTGTACGGTCTGGGTGGGATGCGCGTCGGCTGGGGCTATGCGGCGCAGTCGATCATCGACGTGCTGAACCGGGTGCGCCAGCCGTTCAACCTGTCGCTGACGGCGCTGGCGGCGGCCGAGGCGGCGGTGAAGGACGAAGAGTTTCTGTCCTTCTGTCAGGCCGAAAACGCCCGCCTGCGGGTGTGGTTGTCGGATCAGCTGGACAAGATCGGGGTGCCTTCGGATGCGTCCTGCACCAACTTCATTCTGGCGCGTTTTGCGGATCAGGCCGAGGCCGAAGCCTGTGACGAGTATCTGAAATCCAACGGCCTCATCGTGCGTCGCGTGGCGGGGTATAACCTGCCAAATGCGCTGCGCATCACGGTGGGCGATGAGGATGCCTGCCGTCGGGTTGTCGCGGCGATCACCGCGTTCAAGGGGGGTGTGGCATGAGCCAGATCTATGACCGCGTTGCGCTGATCGGGCTGGGCCTGATTGCGTCGTCGATGTTCTGGGCGATCAAACGGGCGGGCCTTGCGGGCGAAGTGACGGGGTACGCCCGGTCTGAGGCCACGCGGGACACCGCGCGCGCGATCGGCTTGTGTGACCGGGTTTGCGATTCAGCGCAAGAGGCGGCCAAGGGTGCCGATCTTGTCGTTCTTTGTGTGCCGGTTGGTGCGATGGGGGCAGTTGCTGCAGACATCGCCCCTGTTCTGAAGCCGGGGGCGACTGTATCTGATGTGGGCTCGGTGAAACGACATGTGATCGAGGCGGTATCGCCCCATATTCCTGATGGCGTGCATTTCATTCCTGCCCACCCGTTGGCCGGGACCGAGCATTCCGGGCCCGAATCCGGTTTTGCTGAACTGTTCGACAATCGTTGGAACCTGCTGGTGCCGGTCAAGGGGTCTGACCCCGACGCTGTGGCGCGGTTGCGCGCCTTGTGGGAGGGCATGGGCGCCAATGTCGATGAGATGGATGCCGATCACCATGATTTGGTGTTGGCGGTGACGTCTCATGCGCCGCACCTGATCGCTTACACTATGGTTGGTGTGGCTGATGATCTGCGTCGCGTTACGGATAGCGAGGTCATTAAGTACTCGGCCGCAGGTTTTCGCGATTTCACGCGCATCGCGGCCTCGGATCCGACCATGTGGCGCGACGTGTTTCTAACCAACAAAGACGCGACGCTGGAAATCCTTGGACGTTTTACCGAGGAGTTATTCGCCCTGCAACGCGCCATCCGAACCGGCGATGGAGAGCAGCTTTTCGACTATTTCACACGTACTCGGGCGATCCGTCGTGGAATTATCGACGCTGGCCAGGATACTGATGCGCCGGACTTTGGGCGAGGAAAAACAAGCTCATGACGCTTAAGGCATTGCTGATCGGATTGCTTGCGCTCAGCGCCACGACGGCTCCTGCAGCGCCTTTGGATCAATCCCTGGTTCCCCTTTCGCGCCCTGCAGGAAGTACTGTTTTAGCCTATGCGCAGCCGACCAGATTGCGCCCTGCCATGCGTCCGGAATCCGCTCAGGTTATCGCTACCGCTGCGCGACCACTGGATTTGCCGTCGCTTGGACCGGACACATCGCTGATGCCTTACAAGCGGCCCAAGGCGGTTGAACAACAGGCTTTGTTCAAAAAGCGTAAACTGCGCAAAGGCTCGGTCTGTGGAGATATAGCGATTCAGGGCAAGGCCGTTGGCAAGGTTCCGGGTAGGATCAAAGCCTGTGGGATCAAGGATGCCGTGCAAGTCACGTCGGTATCGGGGGTTGCGCTTAGCAGACCTTCTACGATGGATTGCGGCACGGCAATCGCTTTGAATGAATGGGTGGACAAATCCGTCAAGCCGACGTTCCGGCGTCGCGGACCCGTAGTCGAGCTGCAAGTTGCCGCGCACTATGCTTGCCGGACGCGCAACAATCGCACGGGTGCAAAAATCTCGGAACACGGCAAGGGGCGCGCGATTGATATCTCGGGCTTCAAGATGGCCGATGGTGAGGTGGTGACGGTTTTGAACGGGTGGCGCAAGAACCCTTCAAAAAAGCAGTTGACCAAAATCTGGCGCAACGCGTGTGGGCCGTTTGGAACAGTGCTTGGTCCGAATTCGGATCGGTACCACCGTGACCATTTCCACCTGGACACGGCCCGGCACCGGCGTGGGCCTTACTGCCGCTGACCGAGCTCTACTTTCTTTTGTTGAACACCAGAAGGTCCGTCTGACCCTGTATTGCGTCGAACGATTGTGCCGTCAGTGGTGTAGGTTGGCGGCCAAAATCGACGACGTATTCATAGTGGTCGAACAGAAGATCGCGTAGTTTTTTGTTGTGTGCAGAAGACTCTGCAGGGGTGTATTCGAGGAACACTGCCGGGCGAAAGGTTTCCAGCGTCTTCAGTGCCCCTTCCAGTACTTCAAGCTCGTGCCCCTCGACATCAATCCATATCAGGGAAAGTTCTTTGAAAGGTTCACTATACTGTTCGAGCAAGCGGTCAACCGTGGTGATATCAAATACTATCGCCTCATCGGAGTGATCGCCAATCCTTGATCCGCCCCTATTCATTTGGTTTGAAACAAAAGGCAATTGGCCGGAGGTGCTGGATGCACCCAATTGGAGGTGCGTGACGCGGTCGCCCAGATTGTTGAATTTTACGTTCCGCGTCAGCAGGTCATAGTTTTTCGGATCAGGCTCCAACGCAATGACATGCGTGCATCCAAGGTCGCGGAAGAAATAGACAGTATGCGTTCCGATATTGGCGCCAATTTCCAGAACCGTACCAGCGCTCAGCGCAGCGCCTTCCTGTTTCAAGTAGTTTGACAGCGTACTTACAACCGCCCGGCCGTATTCACCGCCTTTGGTGATCTGTTCTCCTATCACGTCATGTGGGTAGTAGATCAGGCAGTGATCCTGCATCTGGCGGAAAAACAGGACATCGTCTTTCCAGAGATCGCGCAAGATGGCGTTTCGAACCTTTTCAGCGCCCAGCGGGACAGTTTGTTGGACAACGCGGTTTTCAGACCCATATTCGACGCCCCTTGGGCAGATTTAAAGCAGAAGTTGTTAGCGTAGAATCAAACGCGGTGCAGGCCCGATTGGCAAGGGGCCGAGCGCGACAAAGCCGTCGCGGAAATTAAGCTGCAAGTCCAGTGCGTTGGGGTTGCCGCCTAGGCCCGCCATGAAGTTCAGGGCACGGGTTACCGGATCAACCGCCTGATCGGGCAGGGCGCCTGCTGCATTGGCCATCGCAATCATATCGCGCCAGTTTTCTGCCTTTATCGCGATCTCGCCGGTGGGGATGCCTTGGGGGTCAACGTCCAACTCTCCGGCAGCGAACAAGCGCAGCGCGCCCCATTTCATCTCGGCCAGACGGAGTTCAATGTTCACGGGTTGCGGTCTACTCAGTTCCAGCGCGGACCGGTCCCAGGGTTTGTCGAAAGTTGCACGCATGTCCAACTCGAGCGTTTCGAAGGTCTGCGGCAATGTGGTGGCTGATCGCATCAGCGCGCGCAACTCATCCCCGGGCATGAAGGCATCAATGCGAGCGCTGATCATGTAGGTTTCGGGCGTTTCAGTCTGCTCCATTACAAGCGCCAGGGTTTCGCCTCCGGCCAGGGCCTCGGAATTGTCGGCGACTGACCATGCTCCGGCTGTTAGGGCCATCTTTTCCAGGACCAGCGCAACACCGGGCTGAAGCTGTAGCTCAGCTTGCATATCAGCGGCTTGAATAGTCGATGTCTGATCAAAATAGGACAGCCGTTGCGGCGTGTCGGCAAAACGCAAAACCTGTCTGCCGGGCCAGATTGCGGGGCTTTGGAATTGAATCCAATCGGCGCTCCAGGCGGTGCCGTTGACCGGGTCGGCAAGCGCGGGACTGCTCAGGCGTGTTACGTGGTTGAACGGGTATCCGGCTGTTGTGACCTCGGCGAACTCGGCTTGCCAGCCCTGATCTTGCTGCGTGTCGAACCAGGTCGTTATCGCGTTTCGCAAGCCGATGCCCGCGACGAACCAGTAGGCACTCCAGATCACAGTAATGACAATGACGACTCGTATCAGCCCGCGCATGGCAGTTGGCCCTTTTTCCCACCTCAAATTTGATGTTTATAGGCGCAAACGGGCAAGGACCAGAGTTATGACGATGTGGGTTTTCGGATATGGGTCGCTGTTGTGGAATCCCGGCTTTCCTGTGGCCCGCAGTGAACGCGCGACTTTGATCGGCTACGCACGCTCATTTTGCATGAGTTCGATCCACCATCGCGGTACCGAGGATGAGCCGGGCCTTGTTCTGGCGCTGGATGAACAAGACGACGCACAGTGTAAAGGGTTGGCTCTTGCGGTCCAGGCAGGCCACGAAGATCGCACCTTACAAGAGCTGCGAGAGCGCGAGCTGATTTCTTCCGCCTATGTCGAAAAGATGCTGGATGTGCATTTGGAAACCGGTGACACGGTCAATGCAGTCACTTACGTGATCGAAAAAGATCATGTGCAGTATTGCGGGGGAATGCCTTTGGAAGAGCAGGCCCAAATCATCGCACACGCCGTTGGCGGACGGGGGCCAAACACCGAATACCTCTATAACACTGCCGAACATCTGGCCGAGATTGGCCTGCGCGATGCTGATCTTGAGTGGTTGGCGCAACGCGTGCGTGACATTACCGCATAAACCCTTGGCGTAACCGGCGGATTTTCGCTAGATTCACCCTCAGAGCAGCTAAAGACCGGGAAACACGCGCATGGCGCAGGCACATCAGGGCGCGAGACCGCATTTCTCGCAACCCATTCGTCAGATCGTAACGATGTTGGTTGCGATTGCGCTGGCGGGTGGCGGAGTTTTTATGGCGCTGCCCTATGTTCTGCCTGTTTTCTACGCCAACCCTTATCTGAACGGGTTCATCCTGCTGGTATTTGGCATCGGCGTACTGGCCTGTTTTTATCAGGTGACACAGCTGATCGGCTCGGTTCGTTGGATCGAAGCCTTCGTCGGTGGCGTTGTACGCGAAGACGCCCGGACCCCACAGCTCTTGGCTCCTCTGGCGTCGTTGCTGCGGGAACGTGGGGCGCGGTCTCAGATCAGCTCCAGCTCCACCCGGTCCATTCTGGATTCGGTAGCAGAACGGGTTGAAGAAGAACGCGAGATCACGCGTTACATCACCAATGTTCTGATTTATCTGGGCCTGCTGGGCACTTTCTTTGGTCTGGCGACAACTGTTCCGGCCATCGTTGACACGATCCGCAGCCTAAACCCCCAAGAAGGGGAAGAAGGGCTGGCTGTCTTCAACCGCCTTATGGTCGGGCTCGAGGCGCAGCTGCAGGGTATGGGCGTGGCCTTTGGGTCATCGCTTTTGGGTTTGGCCGGATCGTTGATCGTCGGCCTGCTTGAACTGTTTGCAGGTCACGGGCAAAGCCGGTTCTACCGCGAGTTGGAAGAGTGGCTGTCGTCAATCACCCGAGTCGGGTTCGCTTCTGGTGACGAAGGTGGGGCTGAACTGGCGGTTCTTACCCCTGTTCTGGATGCAATGTCAGAACAGATGAATGCGTTGCAGGATCTTTTCGAAGCGCAAGAGGCCGACCGCGCATCGGTGTCCGCCAACCTGAATCAGCTGGTCAGTTCGATAGGTGAAATGAACATGCGCCAGTCCGAGGCCGAAGGGGTCACAGCCGCGCTGGAACGCGTTGCTCTGGGACAGGATGCCTTGTTGGACCACATGCGCGAGCAAGGCACAGGCGACGGAATCGACGCCGAAAGCCGTATGCGCCTGCGGTCCATGGATGTTCAGTTGCTTCGTATTCTCGAAGAAATCTCGGCAGGCCGTCAGGAAAGTATGAACGAACTGCGCAAAGATATTGAACTGTTGGTCAAGGCTTTGACCTTGCCACGGGGCGCCGTTCGCACCACTCCGGACGGAGAATAACCCATGGCCCTGTCACGCCGCACAGGTCAACGGTTTCAGGGCTCTGTCTGGCCAGGCTTCGTAGATGCGATCACTGGACTGTTGATGGTGCTGACCTTTGTCTTGACCATTTTCATGGTCGTGCAATTCGTTCTGCGTGAAACGATCTCGGGTCAGGAAGATGAGTTGTCCGCCTTGTCTGGCGAGGTTGCCGCGTTGGCCAACGCGCTGGGTTTGGAAGAGCGTGAGAACAGTCGGCTTGAGGCGCGGTTGGGAGCTTTGAATTCGACCTTGTCCCAAGTCGAAGGCGAACTTGTTGATGCTCAGTTGCGTCTCACTAATTTTGAAGATCAGGTCGCTGCGCTTCTTGCAGATCAGGAGCGCGCGCGCGGGGCCATTGCGTCGCTGGAGTCGGAACGTGAGACCCTGTTGACCGAACAAGAAGCGTTGAACCTTGCCCTCGCCCAAAGCCGGTCGGAAATTGACGCACAGGCCGAGGCCGCGCGTCTGGCAGCCGCGCGCCGTGAGGCGCTTGAGGCACTTGTTGCTGATCTTGAACAAAGCGGCACGGCGCAAGAGGCATTGATTTCCGAGCTCGAAGATCAGCTAAGCGCAGAAGAAACCGCCCGATTGGCCGAGGCAGCAGCGGCAGAAAACCTGCGAAACCGGCTTCAGGATGCGGATGCGGAACTGACGGCCATGACGCTTGCGCTAGAGGCGCAAAGGAAAGAGGCCGAGGATACGCTTACCCTTCTTGCGGCGGCGCAAGCCGCCAAAGCAGAGTTGGAGCGTCAGTTCGGCGAGTTGAATACTGAGGAGTTGGAAGCCCAGCTTGAAGCTGCCTTGGCTGCGCGCACGCAGGCCCAGACCGAGGCGCAGGAGCAGCGCACGCTGGCAGAGGAAAGAGCTGCGCTGCTGGCCGTCGCGCGCGAAGCGATCTCGGCAGAACAGGCGGTATCCGAAAAAGCGCAGCGTCAAACCGCGCTGCTGAATCAGCAGATGGCCGCCCTCCGTAATCAGCTGGGCGGTTTGCAAGCCTTGCTGGACGACTACGAAGAACGAAACGCTGCCGCCGATATCCGCATTCAGACGCTCGGGCAAGATCTGAACGCTGCACTTGCCCGTGCGGCCTCGGAAGAGCGCCGCCGCCGCCTTCTGGAAGAGGCTGAGCGCGTCCGGTTGGAAGCCGAAGCCGAAAAGCTGTCGGGTCAGAACGAAGAACTGGCTGCTCAGGCTGAGGATTTGCAGCGCTATCGCTCGGAATTCTTCGGCCGGCTCCGGGATGTTTTGGGGGATCAGGAGGGTGTTCGGATCGAAGGCGACCGCTTTGTGTTTTCGTCCGAGGTTTTGTTTGATACCGGTTCGGCAGTCCTGTCTCCCGCAGGCCAGCTTGAGGTCGCAAAGGTTGCCAACATCCTGCGGACCGTGGCAGCCGAGATCCCAGAAGGTCTGAACTGGGTTATCCGGGTCGATGGTCATACCGACAACGTCCCACTGGCAGGATCAGGTCGTTATCGCGATAACTGGGAACTTAGCCAGGGCCGCGCGTTGTCGGTCGTGCTGTACATGGTCGAAGCGCTGGGTATCCCACCGAACCGCCTGGCGGCCAACGGGTTTGGTGAGTTTCAGCCTGTAAACCCGGCAGACACGCCAGAAGCCCGCGCCCAGAACCGCCGGATCGAGCTGAAATTGACCGAACGCTGATTGTGTATCTCTGATTTGAGACGGTCTGAACCTACGCTAAAATAGCGGCGTAGTCGCATGGAAAAGGCCACGCGCATCCCTATATATGTACCCTAGGTTGAACGGGTAGGGATCGTGAAAGCAGGCGTTTCGGAACTTCGCTATATTGTTGATAGCGCACTAAGCGCTCCTTACCGTCGTGTAACAAGGTGCGAAATGCGCTGTGGGGCCGCGGTTTGGCTCAAACGGATCGAGCGTTCAGGTCCACACCTTTGGGTTGTGAAAGGGTTGCCTGGGCAAGCTTTTGATAGGGATCGGCGATCGCATCGCTTCCTGCGCAGTTGCGGAGTGCCAGTTCCGGCGGTTCTTCTGGAAAGCGACAGCTATTTTGTAGTCGAAGACGCAGGACATAGTTTGAGCGCCTTATGCGGCGACCCGCTTGTAACCAAGGCGGAGAAATTGGCAGCCTGCAGTGCGGCCGGGCAGGCACTTGCGCGTTTGCATGCAGCGGATCTGGCGCATGGGCGCCCTGCATTTCGGGACATGTGCTGGGACGGGCGCAGAATACGCTTTATTGACTTTGAGTATTTCGTTCCAAGTCAGGCCGGACCGATTAGAAAAGCCCGAGATATTGGCGTCGCGCTTTTGTCTGCCCTTTCTCAAGGCGGCGAAGGCTTACGTTTTGCCCGTTCGTTTTTGTCAGCGTATCGCTTGGCGCGCAGGAAGAGGTCGAAGCCGTATTTCGCTCCGCTATGGGATCAACCGAGATAACGGTGCAATGAAAAACCCGCCGTATTGGGCGGGTTTTTTGTTTTCTCATCAATCAGTCAGCTGTGAGCAAGGGTGGTTTGTCGCCCGGTATGCGCGGCTGATCGGGGCCCAGAATTTCCAGGTTCAGATCGCCTTTCTTGACCGAAACGCGGACCACGCCGCCCTTGGCCAGCTTGCCGAATAGCAGCTCTTCGGCCAGAGGCTTCTTGATGTGTTCCTGAATGACGCGGCCCAGCGGGCGCGCACCCATCTTGTCGTCATACCCCTTGTCCGCCAACCATTCGGCGGCCTTGGGTGTCAGGTCAAAGGTCACATTGCGGTCCATCAACTGTGCCTCAAGCTGCAGGACGAATTTCTCGACCACTTGTAGGATGACCTCTTTCGGCAGCGGTGCGAAGGAAATCACCGCGTCCAGACGGTTGCGGAATTCCGGTGTGAAGGTCCGTTCAATCGCAGCGGTATCTTCGCCTTCGCGACGGTCGCGTCCAAAGCCGATCGCGGCCTTGGCTTGCTCCTGAGCGCCTGCGTTCGAGGTCATGATCAGCACCACGTTGCGGAAGTTCACCGTGCGGCCGTTGTGATCGGTCAGTTCACCATGATCCATAACTTGCAACAGGATGTTGAAGACGTCCGGATGCGCTTTCTCGATCTCATCCAGCAGCAGCACGCAATGCGGATGCTGGTCGACGCCGTCAGTCAGAAGACCGCCCTGATCGAACCCGACATAACCCGGAGGCGCACCGATCAGACGAGAAACGGCATGTTTCTCCATGTATTCAGACATGTCGAAACGCAGCAGTTCTACACCCAGCGTATCTGCCAGCTGTTTCGCCACTTCGGTTTTACCCACACCGGTCGGACCTGCGAACAGGTAATTACCGATGGGCTTTTCAGGTTCACGAAGGCCCGCGCGCGCCAGTTTGATCGCGCTGGACAGCGCGACAATGGCGTCGTCCTGACCGAACACCACCCGTTTCAAGGAGGTTTCAAGGTCTTTCAGAACCTCGGCATCGTCCTTGGTGACGTTTTTGGGCGGGATGCGCGCGATCTTGGCGACCACGGCCTCAATCTCTTTCACGCCAATGGTTTTGCGACGCTTGCTTTCCGCGACCAAATGCTGAGCTGCACCGGCCTCGTCAATCACGTCGATCGCCTTGTCAGGCAGTTTGCGGTCATTGATGTAACGCGCCGACAATTCCACCGCCGTTTTGATCGCGTCGGCAGTGTATTTGATCGCGTGATGTTCTTCAAAATACGGCTTGAGGCCGCGCAGGATTTTCACGCTGTCCTCGACCGAAGGCTCATTCACGTCGATCTTCTGGAACCGACGGCTAAGCGCGCGGTCCTTTTCGAAATGCTGCCGGAACTCTTTGTAGGTGGTCGAACCCATCGTGCGCAGTTTACCGCCTTGTAGGGCAGGTTTCAGAAGGTTCGACGCATCCATTGCGCCGCCCGAAGTGGCTCCTGCGCCGATGACCGTGTGAATCTCGTCAATGAACAGCACGGCATCAGGATGCTCTTCCAATTCGGTCACGACTGCTTTCAGTCGCTCCTCGAAATCACCGCGATAACGCGTGCCCGCCAGCAACGCGCCCATATCCAGCGAATAAATCGTGGTTTCGGACAGCACATCGGGCGCTTCGCCCGCGACGATTTTATGGGCCAAACCTTCGGCGATGGCGGTTTTCCCCACGCCCGGATCACCCACCAGCAGCGGGTTATTCTTGCGGCGACGGCAAAGCACTTGAATGCAACGTTCAACTTCATCCGCGCGACCGATCAGCGGATCTACATCCCCTGCACGGGATTTGGTGTTCAGATCCACGCAGTATTTGCCAAGTGCGCTTTCCTTCTGCTCACCTTCGCCAGCAGAGGGTTGCGTTTCGTCCTCGACCTGATCCGCGCCCGAGACCGACCGGCTTTCCCCATAGGCCGGGTCTTTGGCGACGCCATGTGCGATGAAATTCACCGCGTCATACCGTGTCATGTCCTGTTCTTGCAGGAAATAGGCCGCGTTGCTTTCGCGTTCAGCAAAGATCGCAACCAGCACGTTTGCGCCCGTGACCTCGGTCCGGCCCGAGCTTTGAACGTGGATGGCGGCGCGCTGGATCACACGTTGGAAAGCGGCCGTTGGCACAGCCTCGGACCCGTCGATATCCGTAACCAGATTGGACAGGTCTTCGTCGATGAATTCGACCAGAGTGCTGCGCAGCTCATCCAGATCGACGCTGCAGGCTTTCATAACACGGATCGCGTCCGGTTCTTCCAGCAGCGCCAGCAGCAGATGCTCTAGCGTGGCGAATTCGTGTCGCCGTTCGTTCGCAGCCGCAAGGGCCGCGTGAATGGCTTGTTCTAATGTGCTCGAGAATGAAGGCACGCGGGTGCTCCTCTGTCTTGGGTCGGAAGGGGCGCGGGCTTTAGGCCGGATCCCCATCCCAACCGTGTCCTCATAGTATTAGAGTTTGGTTGATCATGGCCCGGCTTCAAGGGTTTTCTTTCACTTGACAGTCACATTTATTGTGACCGTGGCCGTGAAGCGGGTGAAATAGGCATCAAAACCTGTCTTTTCTAGCCCGAATTTCTGCAAATACCGCAGCGGGTTCAGCGCCCGACATCCCCAAATGCGTTTGAATCGCCGGATCAGCGGCGCGCAGAAACGGATTTGTGGCCTTTTCCAGCGCCAAACTTGACGGCACTGTAGGTTCGCCAGCGGCACGGGCGCGGTCGATATCCGCCGCGCGGTCGCGCAGCGCGGCATTGTCTGGGTCGACGGTCAGAGCGAATTTGGCGTTGGATTGCGTATATTCGTGACCCGAACACACCAGAGTATCGTCGGGCAATGCGGCCAGCTTGGATAATGAGTCCCACATCTGCGGGGCGGTTCCTTCAAACAGGCGACCACATCCCAAAGCCATCAAACTGTCGGCGGTAAATACAACGGCGCTTTGCGGCATATAGAATGCGATGTGTCCAACTGTATGGCCCGAGACATCCAGCACCTGAACAGGCTCTCCGCCCAGCTCAAACGTATCGCCTTCGCTGACTTGTTGGTCCAAAGGGGGCAAACGATGCGCGTCCGCAGCGGCCCCTATGACTTTGGCGGGGTGCTTTTCCAGAATGGCCGGCAACCCGTCCACATGGTCAAAGTGGTGATGCGTCAGTAACACATGGCTGAGCGTCCAGCCGCGCTGGTCCAGCTGGGCCAGAATGGGGGCAGACTCTGGCGCGTCGATCAATGCGGTGTTGCCGCTTGCGGCGTCATGCGCCAGAAAAGCGTAGTTATCGCTGAGACATGGGATGGTGACGATCTCAAGAGGCATGGCCTTTTGCCCTTTCGTTGCTAGACTGCGCCGAAGCTAAGCCGATTGACCGGGTGTCCGCAATGCATCTTGATGTGCAGGATCTTAGGAATTTCTACTACCGCAGCACATTGGGGCGTGCGGCGCAGGCGGCGATCCGGGGTCGGTTGATCGAACAATGGCCCGAAGCCAAGGGCCAGACGGTCGCCGGGTTTGGCTTTGCCGTACCCTTGCTGCGCCCCTATCTGGCAGATGCCAGGCGGGTGATCGGGCTGATGCCCGGACCGCAAGGCGTGATGCCGTGGCCCGCAGGGATGCCCAATGTCTCGGTCCTGACGGAAGAGACGATGTGGCCGATTGAGACCGGGCACGTGGACAAGCTGGTTGTGATGCACGGGCTTGAGACCTCGCAGCGGCCGAGCGAGCTGTTAAATGAATGCTGGCGGGTTCTGGGGCCCGGAGGACGCGCGTTCTTTATTGTGCCCAACCGTGCGGGGTTGTGGTCGCGGACGGACCGGACGCCGTTTGGCTTTGGGCGCCCTTATTCAGCGACGCAGTTGGAAAACCAGCTTCGGGCGCATCATTTTGAACCGGAAAGCCATTGTTCAGCATTGTATCTGCCGCCGTCATTCCGCCGATTTTGGCTCAAGTCGGGTAGTTTGATTGAAAAGACGGGTCAGCGGATTCCCACGGTCATGGCCGGAGGCGTCTTGATGGTCGAAGCAACTAAACACGTCCGGCCTCCAAGCGGCAGCGTCACAAAGGATCCTGTTCGTCGGCCGATCAAGGCGTTGGACGGTTTGCTGAAGCCTGCCTAACTTTTGTCCACTTTTTGAACTCCGCCAAGCGAAGAAAATGCGGGAAAATGGTCACAGGAATCGCAAAAACCTACACTTTCGTAACATTTTTAGTCCCCTCCAACCGGACAAAAGGGTCGCACCCTGCGTAACCCCATGAAATCAAACATTTTGTGGATAAGGCTGCCCTCGTGATAATATGTTGCGAGCTGGGTTCGGCTCTGCTACATCCCCGGTGATTTTGATCCCCGACCGTATGGCCGGGGTTTCTTCACGCCCCCGGGGTAGCTGCCGCAACGCGAATTCGGGGCCTCAAATATCGGAAGGGTGGACGTGTCCGAACCAGCTTCGATTTCCACAGGCATTGCCGAGCGCTATGCCACTGCGATTTTCGAGATCGCGAAAGAGAATAAAGACCTCGCAGGTCTGGAGACCGGAATTAACGATCTGGCAGCAGCATTGGGCGACAGCGCCGAACTGCGTAACCTGATCGCTTCGCCTCTGGTTTCGCGCGCCGAACAGGAAGGCGCCATTACCGCAATCGCTGACAAGATGGGCCTGAACGCCATCCTGCGCAATACGCTGGGTCTGATGGCGCAAAAACGCCGCCTGTTTGTCGTGCCACAGCTGGTGCAGGTTCTGCGCGACATGCTGGCCGAAGAGCGTGGCGAAGTGACCGCCGATGTCGCCTCGGCCAAGGCGCTGACCAAGACACAACTGGATAAACTGTCCAAAACGCTGTCCGAGCGTGTGGGCAAGACCGTGACAATCAATGCGACCGTTGATGAAAGCCTCATCGGCGGTCTTGTCGTTAAAGTGGGCTCGAAGATGATCGATAGCTCGATCCGTTCGAAGCTGAACTCCCTACAGAATGCAATGAAAGAGGTCGGATAAATGGGAATCCAAGCTGCAGAGATTTCTGCAATCCTGAAGGACCAGATCAAGAACTTTGGTCAGGAAGCAGAAGTGGCCGAGATCGGCCGCGTGCTGAGCGTCGGTGACGGGATTGCCCGTGTATACGGCCTGGACAATGTGCAAGCCGGTGAGATGGTCGAATTCCCCGGCGGCATCATGGGCATGGCGCTGAACCTGGAAAGCGACAACGTGGGTGTCGTTATCTTTGGTTCCGACCGTGACATCAAAGAAGGTGACACCGTTAAGCGCACCAACTCGATCGTGGACGTTCCGATCGGTGACGAGCTGCTGGGCCGTGTTGTTGACGGTCTGGGCAACCCGCTGGACGGCAAAGGTCCGATCAATGCCTCCAAACGTGGCGTTGCAGACGTCAAAGCCCCCGGCATCATCCCGCGTAAATCGGTGCACGAGCCGATGGCAACTGGCCTGAAATCGGTTGACGCGATGATCCCGATCGGCCGTGGTCAGCGGGAACTGATCATTGGTGACCGTCAGACCGGTAAAACCGCTGTGGCTCTGGACACCATCCTGAACCAGAAAGTCTATAACGAAGCGGCTGGCGACGACGAGTCGAAGAAGCTGTACTGCGTTTATGTTGCGGTTGGTCAGAAGCGTTCGACCGTTGCGCAGCTGGTGAAGAAACTGGAAGAGTCCGGCGCGATTGAATACTCGATCGTTGTGGCCGCAACCGCGTCCGACCCGGCGCCGATGCAGTTCCTGGCACCCTATGCCGCAACTGCGATGGCTGAATACTTCCGTGACAATGGCCGCCACGCGCTGATCATCTATGATGACCTGTCGAAACAGGCCGTGTCCTATCGTCAGATGTCCCTGCTGCTGCGCCGTCCGCCCGGACGTGAAGCCTATCCGGGCGACGTTTTCTACCTCCACTCGCGCCTGCTGGAGCGTTCGGCGAAGCTGAACGAAGATTTCGGTGCAGGCTCGCTGACCGCTCTGCCGGTGATCGAAACACAGGGTGGTGACGTTTCGGCGTTTATTCCGACCAACGTGATCTCGATCACCGATGGTCAGATCTTCCTTGAAACCGAACTGTTCTACCAGGGTATCCGTCCTGCTGTGAACACCGGTCTGTCGGTTTCGCGTGTGGGCTCGTCGGCCCAAACCAACGCGATGAAATCGGTCGCTGGTCCTGTGAAACTGGAACTGGCTCAGTACCGCGAAATGGCTGCCTTTGCGCAGTTCGGTTCGGACCTCGACGCCGCGACCCAGCAGCTGCTTAACCGTGGTGCGCGCCTGACCGAGCTGATGAAACAGCCGCAGTACTCGCCGCTGACCAACGCGGAAATCGTCTGCGTCATCTTCGCCGGTACCAATGGTTACCTCGACAAGATCGAAGTCTCGGACGTTGGCCGCTATGAGGCCGGTCTGCTGGCGCACCTGCGCGGCAAGCACGCCGACCTGCTTCAGTGGATCACCGACGAAGATCCCAAGATCAAGGGCGAGGCTTCCGACAAGATCAAGGCTGCGCTGGACGAATACGCCGCAACCTTCGCTTAAGGGAGAGGCGGGCATATGCCAAATCTTAAGGACCTTAAAAACAGGATCGAGTCGGTCAAATCGACCCGCAAGATCACCAAGGCCATGCAGATGGTCGCGGCTGCAAAACTGCGCCGCGCCCAGGAATCTGCCGAAGCCTCGCGCCCCTATGCCGAGCGGTTCAATGCCGTGATGGCGGGGCTGGCGGCGTCGGTCGGGGGCAGCGACAGCGCCCCCAAGCTGCTCCGTGGTACGGGCAGTGAGGATGTGCATCTGCTGGTTGTGATGACAGCTGAACGCGGCCTGTGTGGCGGCTTCAACTCGAACATCGCCAAGCTGGCCCGCCAAAAGGCGGAAGAGCTGCGCGGCAAGGGCAAGACGGTCAAAGTTCTGACCGTTGGCAAAAAAGGCCGCGACGCGCTCAAGCGTGATTTTGGCGACATGTTCGTGGGACATGTCGACCTGAGCGAGGTCAAGCGTCTGGGTTACACCAACGCGCAGGACATCGCCAAGGACATCCTGTCCCGCTTTGACGGGGGTGAGTTCGATGTTGCCACGATCTTCTACTCGAAGTTCGTCAACGTCGTGACCCAGATCCCGACGGCACAGCAAATCATTCCTGCCTCGTTCGAGGACGACGCGGCAGGTGACGACAGCGGTGCCATTTTCGACTATGAGCCCAGCGAAGAGGCCATTCTGGCCGACCTGCTGCCCAAGGGGGTTGCGACCGCGATCTTTTCTGCTCTGCTCGAAAACGGAGCGTCTGAACAGGGTGCACGGATGTCCGCAATGGACAACGCGACACGCAACGCGGGTGAGATGATCGACAAGCTGACGATCCAGTTCAACCGCTCGCGTCAGGCCGTGATCACCAACGAGCTGATTGAAATTATTTCCGGCGCCGAAGCGCTGTAAGAAAACCGGAGACGAAACATGGCGAATGCAAAAGGCAAAGTCACACAGATCATCGGGGCCGTCGTTGACGTGCAGTTCGATGACGCACTGCCTGAAATTCTGAACGCGCTGGAAACCACCAACAATGGCAAGCGCCTGGTGTTGGAAGTTGCTCAGCACCTGGGTGAAAACACCGTCCGTACCATCGCGATGGACGCGACCGAAGGTCTGGTCCGCGGCGAAGCCGTGACCGACACCGGTGCACCGATCTCGGTTCCGGTTGGCAACGCGACCCTGGGCCGCATCCTGAACGTGGTCGGCGAGCCGATCGACGAAAAAGGCCCGGTTGAAGCAACTGAAGCCCGCGCGATCCACCAGCCCGCGCCCGAGTTCGCGGAACAGTCGACCGAGTCGGAAATCCTTGTGACCGGCATCAAGGTTGTGGACCTGCTGGCCCCCTACGCCAAAGGCGGTAAAATCGGCCTGTTCGGCGGTGCCGGCGTTGGTAAAACCGTTCTGATCATGGAACTGATCAACAACATCGCAAAAGTGCACTCGGGCTTCTCGGTGTTCGCGGGTGTTGGTGAACGGACCCGTGAAGGCAACGACCTGTATCACGAGATGATCGAATCGAACGTCATCAAGCCCGACAACCTGTCGGAATCGCAGGTGGCTCTGGTTTACGGTCAGATGAACGAACCTCCGGGAGCGCGTGCGCGTGTTGCTCTGACCGGTCTGACCCTGGCCGAGCAGTTCCGCGACCAGTCCGGTACCGACGTTCTGTTCTTCGTCGACAACATCTTCCGCTTTACGCAGGCGGGTTCTGAGGTTTCGGCTCTGCTGGGTCGTATTCCGTCAGCCGTGGGCTACCAGCCGACGCTGGCCACCGACATGGGCGCCCTGCAGGAACGCATCACCTCGACCAAGTCGGGCTCGATCACCTCGGTGCAGGCGATCTATGTTCCTGCGGACGACCTGACCGACCCCGCGCCGGCAACATCGTTTGCTCACTTGGATGCGACCACCGTTCTTAACCGTGCGATCTCGGAAAAGGGTATCTACCCGGCTGTTGACCCGCTCGACTCGTCCTCGCGTCTGCTGGACCCCGCAATTGTGGGTGAAGAGCACTACGCGGTTGCGACCGACGTTCAGCAGATCCTCCAGCGCTACAAGTCGCTGCAGGACATCATCGCCATCCTCGGCATGGACGAACTGTCGGAAGAAGACAAACTGACCGTCGCCCGTGCCCGTAAGATCGAGCGCTTCCTGTCGCAGCCGTTCGACGTGGCCGAGGTTTTCACCGGTTCGCCGGGCGTTCAGGTTCCTCTGGATGTCACCATCTCGTCGTTCAAAGCCGTTGTGGCTGGCGAATACGATCACCTGCCCGAAGCGGCCTTCCTGATGGTTGGCGGCATCGACGATGTGATCGCCAAAGCGGAAAAGATGGCCGCAGAAGCCGCCTAAGGAGTATCCCTGATGGCAAACACGATGCAATTCGACCTCGTCAGCCCCGAGCGGAGCCTTGCTTCGCTTGAGGCCACCGCGGTCCAGATTCCCGGCGCGGACGGGGATATGACGGCAATGCCCGACCATGCCCCCACCATCACCACGCTGCGCCCCGGTCTGCTGAAGGTTGAGGCACCTGCCGGAGCCAGCGAATACCTGGTCACCGGCGGGTTTGCCCAGATCAACGGCGACAGCATGTCGGTTCTGGCTGAAAAGGCCATCCCGGTTGCCGAAGTGACCCGGTCGCATCTGGACGACCTGATCGCCGAAGCCCGCGCCTCGCACGAGGCCGCAAAGTCTGGCGACGATCAGTCGATCGTAGACGATGCAGCCAAGCTGCTGGCCGACATGGAAGCGCTTGGGACGCATATGAGCCTGTAACGGCTTGTTGCAAATGGATCATTCGAAACGGCCCTGCGACAGTAGGGCCGTTTTTTTGTCGTGATTTCATCATGAGACCGAATTAGGTTTCGGGGATTGATAAATAAAAGACAACAAAAATGAAGACGTTTCGAACCCATCCTATTGGTATCGACCAAGGCGAGACCGTGGTGTTTTCCGATTTCTCCAACGGCGGGGACATGTGGACTGGCAACGGTACGCGCGAGAGGCGCTCGGCCGTTACCTTTCGCCAGCCGTTCCGGTCTGCGCCGGTTGTTCAGATTGGCATATCCCTATGGGACGTGGACACAACATCTGCTTTGCGGGCTGAAGTGCAGGCCGAGAACATTACGAACGAAGGTTTCGACGCAGTCTTCCGAACATGGTCAGACACGCGAATCGCACGGATCAGGGTCACGTGGACAGCAATTGGCGATATCCCGCATGAAGATGATTGGGATATTTCCTAGTCGATCGGCGTCTTACGGCTCGATCATGTCCACCCGGGTCGCGTGACGGCCACCTTCGAACTCGGCACCAAGGAACGCATCCACGATATCTAGCGCCTGACCTTCACCGACAACACGCGCGCCGATGGACAGCATGTTGGCGTCGTTATGCTGGCGGATCATCCGGGCTGAGAACGCGTCGGAACACACGCCGCAGCGAATGCCGGGCACCTTATTGGCGGCCATCATGATGCCCTGACCGGTGCCGCACAGAATAATCCCCAGTGCGCAATCTCCCGAGGCAATGGCGTCAGCGGCGGCTTTGCCGTGGATCGGATAATGCGTGCTTTCGGGCGTTTGAGGCCCGATATCCACGACCTCCCATCCTTGGTCCGCGATATGTTTGGCAACCGCGTGGCGCAGCTCGATGGCGGCGTGGTCGCTGGAAAGAACGATGCGTTTGGGGGCGGTCACGGAAAGCTCCTGCCTTAGAGGGGTCACGAAAAAGGGCGACTACAAGGCCGCCCGTTCAGATCAGTCCATGTGGTACATGGATTCGTAGATCGGGGTCAGGGTCTTGTCCTCGAACAGCGACGATACCGAGGTGCCGTTCCAGATGTTCAGGATTGCCTGTGTAAAGATCGGCGCGGTCGGCACGATCCGGATATTCTTGGCTTTGGCGACCTCTTTGGTGGGTTGGATCGTGTCGGTCAGAACCAGAGACTTCATGACCGAGTTTGTCACACGCTCGACCGCAGGGCCGCTCATGACGCCGTGGGTGATATAAGAATGCACCTCTTTCGCTCCGTTATCCAGCAGCACCTGCGCCGCCTTACACAGTGTTCCGGCAGTATCGCACATGTCGTCCACGATCAGGCAGATCTTGTCTTTGACGTCGCCGATGACAGTCATTTCGGCCACTTCGCCCGCCTTTTCGCGGCGTTTGTCGACGATCGACAGCGGCGCTTCGATCCGTTTGGCCAATTCGCGCGCGCGGGCCACGCCGCCCACATCGGGTGAGACCACCATGATCTCATCCATCTGGTCCTTGAACTGGTTCTTCACATCCAGCGCAAAGATCGGCGAAGCATAAAGGTTGTCCACGGGGATATCAAAGAACCCCTGAATCTGCGCGGCGTGCAGGTCCATGGTCAGAACCCGCTCGATCCCGGCGCCGGTCAGCATGTTGGCAACCAGCTTGGCGGAAATTGGCGTGCGCGCCTTGGTGCGACGGTCCTGACGGGCATAGCCGAAATAGGGGATCACGGCGGTGATCCGCTGCGCGGACGAACGGCGCAGTGCGTCGGCGATGATCAGAAGCTCCATCAGGTTGTCATTGGCGGGGTTCGAGGTCGGCTGGACGATGAACATATCCTCGCCGCGTACGTTCTCGAACACTTCGACGAAAATCTCACCGTCGTTAAAGCGTTCGACGCGCGCATCGACGAGGCCCTGATCGACGCCGCGATACAGGCTCATGCGGCGGGCAATGGATTCGGCAAGCGGAAGATTGGCGTTCCCAGCGATCAGCTTGGGTTCGTGGAGTGTCGGCATCGGCTGAAGTCCCCGGGCAGCAATGGCAAATGTGACAGATTCGTGATGTTGACACCGCTTACCACGGCCTTACCGTCCAGCAAAGACAACGCAGCGGAGAAAGTGAACATGGCCACCATTGACTACTATTTTGCGACAATTTCGCCCTTCACCTACCTGGCCGGAACCCGGCTTGAGGAGGTCGCGGCAAAGCACGGCGCGACGATCAACTACAAACCGCTGGATATCATGGCGCTGTTCGGACGCACCGGGGGAACTCCACCGAAGGACCGGCACATTTCGCGCATCGAATACCGGGCGCAGGAACTGCAGCGGCAAGCCAAGAACCTTGGGATGGAGTTCAATCTGAAACCTGCCCATTGGCCCACGAATATGGCACCGTCCTCTTACGCCGTGATCGCGGCGGCCAAGGACGGCTCGGGTGATGTCGGACAGCTTGTCCATTCCATTCTTCGCGCCTGCTGGGCCGAAGAAAAGGACGTCGCGCAGGACGAAGTGATCCGTGAATGCCTGTCTTCTGCAGGGTTCGATCCCTCTCTGGCCGATAGCGGTTTGCTGGTCGGGGCCGATACCTATGCCGCCAACCTTGAGGAGGCGGTGGACAAAGGCGCGTTTGGCGCGCCGTTCTATATCACCGAAGATGGACAACGGTTCTGGGGACAGGACCGGCTAGAGGACCTGGACCGTCACCTGAGCGAGATGAAAGGGTGAAGGATCTGATGCCGTCGGTTCACGTCAGAACCTTGGGGCAGGGCGAGCGCAAAGTGCTGGCCCTGCATTGCACGATTGCTCACTCTGGGGCGTGGGCAGGGTTGGCGGGCGTGTTGGGGGATGACGCGACATTTATCGCGCCCGATATGCCCTCACACGGTAAGAGCCCCGATTGGAATGAACAGGGCGATCTGTTCGATTTGTTGACCGAACTGACTGTTGAGCAATTGACAGAGCCGATGGATGTAATCGGTCATTCCTTTGGCGCGATGATCGCGCTGCGCCTGGCGATGGAACACCCCGATCTGGTTCGCAGTGCGGTTCTGATCGAGCCGGTGTTCTTTGCCGTTGCCAAGCAGGACGCGCCTGATCTTCTGGCGCAGCACGAGCATACCGCGCAACCTTATACGCAAGCACTGGCTGTGGGTGACATGGAACTGGCCGCACGCCTGTTCAACAGGATGTGGAGCACCGATGACAGTCCCCGATGGCCGGACATACCCGAACGAACCCGCGCCGCGATGACTCGTGGAGTGCATCTTGTGCCTGCGGTCGAGGATGATTTGTTCGAGGATAAAAAGGGCTTGCTGGCCCCCGATAGGATAAGCCGCGCAAATATGCCCATTCTGTTGGTCAACGGGTCACGTACACATCCCGCGATGCCCGCGATCTGTGAAGCGCTGCAAAAGCGCCTGCCCAATGCCTCGGGCTGTGTCATTGAAGGGGCAGGGCACATGGCCCCGATCACGCATCCTCGGGACATGGCGCGCGTGATACGGGATTTCTGGGATGGGCAGCCTTAGGAAGTGCTGACCTCACAGTAGTGCGATGAACTGGTCGATCTGTTCAGGACTGATCGACCAGTCGCAGACCAGACGACAAGCAAGCGGCTCTGCGTCATCGGCCCCGTCCAGCTCTCCGCCCCACAGATGATAGACCGCCCCCGCGTCGTGCAATTGCTTGTGCCGCGCGCGCGAGAATTCTGCGAAGATCATGTTCGCCTGCGGTTCATGCAGGAACGAGGCCCCCTTGGCCCGCAACCCCTCCGCCAGACGCGCACAATTGTCATTGGCCTGACGCGCCATCTGCAACCACAGATCATCCTGCAGATAGGCGGCCATCTGAGCCGACAAGTACCGGTGTTTCGAAAACAGATGCGCGCCACGTTTCCGGCGCAGCTCGAACTCCCAGGCTTTGGTCTCGTCGAAAAAGACGACCGCCTCGACCCCCATCAGTCCGTTCTTTGTGCCGCCAAAGCTGACCGCATCAACACCCGATTTCCATGTCATCTCGGCCGGAGAACAGTTCAGCGCGACCAGAGCATTGGTGAATCGCGCACCGTCCAGATGCACTGGCAGGCCGTATTCCTTGGCAACACCGCACAGCGCCTGCAACTCTTCCAGCGCATAAACCGACCCTCGCTCGGTCACCTGTGTGATCGAGACTGGCCCGCGTTGCGGCCCATGCACCCCGCGGGTTTCCTCGGCCAAAATCGTTGCACGCAGCGCATCCGGGGTCATCTTGTCACCACCGGGCACCAGCGTCAGCTTGGCGCCGCTGTAGAATTCCGGCGCGTTGCACTCGTCCTCGTGAATATGCGCAACGGGGGAACAAAACACGGTGTCCCACGGGTTCGCCAGCGTCGACAAAGCCAAAGAATTCGCCGCCGTCCCGGTCGCCACCAGATAGACAGCTGCCCCCGGCGCTTCAAAGATACCACGGATACGGTCGCGCACCTCGTTCATCAGCGTGTCGGCCCCATAGGCCATCTGATACCCTTCATTGGCGGCGTTCAGTGCAGCCATGACCTGCGGGTGAACCGGCCCGGAATTGTCAGAGGCGAAATACATCAGTTGGGCTCCTCGATGATATAGTCTTCCCACTCTTCCATGGGGGTTTCGAACTCGGACACCGTGCGCCCCTGAACCGAGACCCCGGCGGCGTGTACGCTGTCGGGCGTACCAGATATCAAAGGATGCCAGTCGTAAAGGGGCTTGCCCTCCCACAACAGCCGATAGGCGCAGGTCTGGGGCAGCCAATAGGCGTGCTCGTTGATATTGCCGGGCGTCATCACGATGCACTCCGGCACGAATTGGTGGCGGATGTCGTATTGGGTGCAGCGGCAGGTCTCATCGTCCAGCAGACGGCAGGCAACGCAGGTCAGGGCGACCTCACCCGTGTCTTCGTCTTCCAGCTTGTTCAGACAGCACTTGCCGCAGCCGTCACACAGCGCCTCCCACTCGCGCTGGTTCATCTTGGCCAGCGGTTTGCGTTCCAAGAACCGGGCGGACAGGCCGTTGCGGTCAATCGGGTCGGTGGTCATAGCGCCGCCAATAGCGCACGGGCCTTGTCACAATCGACATCCATCTGGGTGATCAGCCCGTCCAGCCCGTCAAACGTCATCTCGGGGCGCAGGTATTCGACCAGACCAACCGAGAGCGTCGCGCCATAAAGATCGCCCGAGAAATTAAACAGGAATGTCTCGATATTGGGCACTTCGCCGTTGAACATGGGTCGCGTGCCAACCGAGGCCGCGCCGTGATAGCTGCCCTGATGCGGGCCATCCAGCACATCAACCAGCACCGCATAGACACCGAACTTCGGAGGGTGCAACCCCTCGATCGACATATTCGCGGTGGGATAGCCCAACTCGCGCCCACGCTGTTCGCCGCCGATCACCTCGCCCTCGATCCGGTGCCAATGGCCCAGCATGGCGGCAGCGTCCCGAGGGCGGCCTTCAGACAGCGCAGTGCGGATCGCGGTCGAGGACACAACGTTTTCCGACCGCTCCATCAACGGTGCGATGGTGACGCCAAAGCCCATCTGGGCCCCGAACCGCACCAGATCATCGGCGGTGCCGCTGCGCCCTTTACCGAAACAAAAATCCGCCCCGACCACCACATGCGACAGCCCCAGCCCGTCGCAGATTACATTGCGCGCGAATTCCTCGGGCGTTAGCCCCGCCAGCGCGGCATTGAACGGCAATTCATACAGTTTGCGCACCCCCAGCTTTTCCAGCCGATGCGCCCGCGCATTGCCCCGCATCAGGCGAAAGGGCGGGGTATCGGGCGCGAAATACTCACGCGGGTGGGGTTCGAACGTCAGCACACCCAAGGGTGCATCCGGGGCGGCATTGCGAGCCAGTTCGATCACCGAGCGGTGGCCGATATGCACGCCGTCAAAATTCCCGATCGCAACGCTTGCGCCACGGTCAGAGGGTTCGATGAACTGGAAATCCCGGATGATCTGCATAACGCCTGCCTAGCGGGACTGCGAGGCAGGTTCAAGGGTCTGAGATGTCAGTCGAACTTGCGCGATGGTGCCAGCACCATAGCCTCGCCCATCAACACCTTTTTGCCGTCCACCGCACAGTGGCAATCCAGCTTGACCCGTCGCTTGGCAAAGTCGATGTCAATCACTTTGACCTCGGCATAGACCATGTCTCCGGGGCGAACGGGGGCCAGGAATTTCAGGGACTGCCCCATATAAACTGTGCCGTGGCCCGGTAGTTGTTCTCCGATCACAGCCGAGATCAGCCCCGCCGTCAGCATCCCGTGGGCAATGCGCCCCTCAAAGATCGTGTCGCGGGCATAATCGTCATCCAGATGCACCGGGTTGCGGTCGGTCGAGACCTGCGCGAACATTTCAATATCTTCGTCCGTCACCACTTTGCGCAGGTGGCGGGTCATGCCCATTTCGATGTCTTCAATACAGATCGTGCCGCGCGGAAGATTGTCCAACATGTCACCCTCACTCGATTTCAGCGGGCAACAAAAAAACCAAAGTCACCCAAGTTGGGTAACTTTATTACTTCGCAACTGCAGAAAATCAAGCCTTTTCTGACTAGCGCAGCCGTCCGATCGTATAGGTGGGGTTGATGTTTTCCCTTGCGATATAACCGGTTAAGGACTCGTGGTGCGGGTGGTGCGACGTTTTGGTTTCCGCCGCTGCCAGTCCGCCCGAGATGAACAGAGAATCAATCCCCTCACCCATGCCCCCCAGAATGTCGGTATGTGGGCCGTCGCCGATGACCAGAATATCCCCATCCGAGATATCGTGACCCAGCTCCTGCAGCCGCCGACGCGCCAGATCATAGATCGGCGGATGCGGCTTGCCGAAGTAAAGGCTCTCGCCCCCCATCTCGGTATAGAGCTTGGCCAAAGCGCCCGCGCACCATTCCCGAACCTCGCCCCGGTCGACCACGATATCTGGATTGGCGCAGAGAAGTTTCATGCCCTTCTGCTTGGCATAAAGGAAATCCGCGCGGTTGACGTCAGGGTCGGCCATCGGATCGAATGGTCCACAGCAGACAATCCCTTCGGCCTGATCTAACGGGACGCGCTCGATATGGATGGGGTGGTGCAAAATCTTCAGCGGCTCGAAAAAGCCGGCATCGCGCGCCCATTCTCCCATGAAGTAAACTTTTTCGCCTACAGCGCCTCGAAACATAGCTGAGCGCGCCGAGTCTCCGCTTGTGGCGATCGTATCATATGCATCGTTGGGAACGTTGAATTGTTCCAGTTGCTCAGCCACCCCTGCGCGGGGCTTGGGCGAGTTGGTGACCAGAACAACAATGCCCCCTTTGGCGCGATAACCTTGAAGCGCTGCCACGGCTTCGGGATAGGCGGTTATGCCGTTGTGTACACAGCCCCAGAGATCGACAAACAGCGCTTTGTAGCGATCGGAGATTTCATCAAGTTTGTGAATAATCTGAGTCATTGAGCTGCCCCCGAGGGTCTGGAGTCGAAGTTGTGCCAGCTATGTCAAAGGTTCGGTCTTTTGACCATCCCAGCTGCAACTTTTCTGAATGAATAGCCGTATGCGTTCAGTTGTCTTCACTGATTTCTTCGACGTCTGGTGCCTGTTGAACGTTTTCGGTGCCTAGAATGACCTGGGCGCCGATCCTGTTCTGAAAGCGAACAACAACCAGATAACCTGGCCCCAACTCGTTGCGCAGTACGTCGACTAGGGGGTTCTCGCGCAGACTTTCCGGCAGGAGGCCTGCAATTGAAGACACCTTGAACGCAGCTTCAACTGGCAGGTCAACGATCAGCCAGATATCGGCTTGCTTGCGTTGAGCGTTGACGTCGACGCGAACAATCTCGACCGAGACTGGGTCAGCCCAAGCGCGAATTGTCTGCGCCAATTGCGCTTCGGTCCGGGTTTCCAGATAGCGGTTATAAGTCGACTTGCCCAATTGAATGACAACGAAGGTCAAGAACGCCAAGGTCACAACGACGCTGGCAGTAAAGTTAAGCTTGCGACGCCCCTTGCTGAAAACCACCGAACGGGCAGCGTACACGATGTAAACCGCGCAAGCCGATAGGATGATCGCCCCAAGGTTTGTTGCGAACAGCAAGCCGGCCTCATAAGCTTCAGCCGCTTCTTCAAAATACATCAATACCCCCGAGGCGGATAACGGGGGCACCAAAGACACGCCGATCGCAGCACCTGGCAGCAGGCTAACTTCTGATCGATTTATCTGCACATACGCCCCGGCGACGCCGGCTGCCAAGGCAACGATCAGATCTTCAGTCCCGGGATCGGTGCGCGCCAGAACCTGATCAGGGATCAGAATTCCGCGAGGAACATCGGCGATATAGACAAGAAACCAGGCCAAAAAGACGCAGACAACTGCCGCCCCGCTTACAATCAGGGCAAGCTTGAACGCACGTCCCAGCCACCCCATGACCATCGAGGCAGCTATGCCCAGTATCGGTGTCATCAACGGTGCGACCAACATGGCGGCAATCACCACGGCGCCTGAGTCGCGAAGCATCCCCATGGTCGCGATCACCACCGACAATGTCAAAAGCATCGCAAATCTGCGCCAGTAGGCCGCTCGGTCATGCCCTTCGAACCGAAGGATATCCCTGGTGGTGCTGAATTTTCGTTTACTCATTCCTGCGACCAAGACCCAAGCAAGACTATCCGCACCAGATTATCAACGGATACGCTCTATGCAAAATCTTGTGTCTTAACGAAAAAAGGCGCCCCGATACAGGCGCCTTTTGTTTGTGGTGTTACGAAGATCACACTTTGAGGTTGGGGATGATCTGCTTTTTCCGGCTCATGATTCCGGGCAGAACCACGGCGTCACCGTCTACTGACGCACCAAAGCTCTTCTCGGCCACGCCTTTCACAAGGTCATTGGGCACAAGCAGGGTGGCTTCTTCGTTGAGGATGTCGACGACAAACAGCAATACCTGATCTACGCCGTCTTCCTTTGCGACATCCACCATCGACGCGGCCAGGCTGTCTTTGCGGTCCAGAACGACGCCCGGAGCGGTGGTTTCCAGGACCGAGACGCGGAACTTGGTGCCGTCGACTTCGTATTCCTTGCTGTCCATGCGGATTAGTTCGGCGTCCGAGAACGAGGACACGTCCGATTTCGCCGCGAACATGTCAGCGGCATAGGCCGAGACGTCCAGACCCAGCTCAGCCGCCAGTTTCTCGGCCACTGCGCGGTCATGCGCGGTGGTGGTGGGCGAGCGGAATTCCAGCGTGTCAGACAGGATGCAGGTCAACGCTGCGCCTTTGACGGCGTCGGGCATCTTGGCGGCGTCGTCGCCCATCAGGTCAACCATGATGGTCGCGGTGCAGGCCAGCGGGCGCACGGTGATGTCGATGGGGCCTTTGGTTTCCAGACCGCCGACCAGCTTGTGGTGGTCGATGATCGCTCGGATGTCGGCGCTGTTGACGCTGGCGGGCAGTTCGGCGGGGTTGTTGGTATCAACGATGACAACTGGCGCGTCCGCGTCCACGTCTGCGATGATGCGCGGCTTGGGCAAGTCCCAGCGCTGCAGCATAAAGGCGGCCTCGGTGTTGGGTTCACCTAGCAGCACGGGTTCGGCCTGTTCGCCTTTGACTTCGTTCAGGTACCAAGACCACAGGATCGGAGAGCCGGTGGAATCGGTGTCGGGGGATTTGTGTCCAAATACGAGGGTTGTCATGTCTGCGTCCTGAGGAAGGTAAATTTGCGCGCCTTATAGGGCGGTCCGGCGCGCTTGTCACCCGCCCCTGCGTAAACTGCGACGAAGGGTAAATTTTGCCTTAGAACGGCGCGCGTTCCAAGGTGTAGCCAGCTTGTTGCAATTGGTTCAGAAGGCCGAATTCGTCAGCAAGATGCCCCGCGCCAACGGCGATGACCGCTGTTTGGTCCTGAATACTCAGAATATGCTTCATCCAGTTGTTGTTGCGCCCGACGAGCAACTGATCTTCAAAGCTGCCCCATTCCTCGTCAAAGACATCCTGTGACAGGCCCGAAGTCTCGAGCCCCTGCAGGCGAGCAAAGTGAAGAATCTCGCCGTGTTTTTCCTCGATATAGGCATTAACCATCGTGGCAAGCTGATCTTCGCTGCTTTCAAAGGCGCTGGCCATTCGCACCAGGGACTGAACCTGCTTTTCCAGCGGATGTTCATTGAACATCGCCATCAGGTCTTCGATTTCTTCCAGTGAGTACTGAGGTTTCCCGAGTTCGACAGCCAGATCAGTCAGGCGTGCATCCATGCCATAGCTGGCATCTTCGTCCTGGGTCATGCAGGGCGGAACACCCAACATCATGCTCAGGAACCATGGGCGCATTTTGGCGGCCATCCAGCCGGGGATGCCTCGATCAGCCAATCCGGTGGACAGGGCGGCCCAGTCTTCTTCAGACATCAGGTCAATCAGGGTTGGGCCCGAGGTTATCAGAACAGGGCTGAGGTCTTGGGCGAGCTGTTGCTCGAATCCGTCCATCTTGTCCTTGGTGACTTCGAAATAGAACGCGTCCGCGTCCGACAGGGCGGGGGCCAGACGTTCCATAACGGCGTCCATGCGTGGATCATTCGTGTGCAGTGTTCCGATCAGGTGCAGTATTGTGTCGCCTTTGGTCGCGATCCAGTGGTTGCCTTCAGAAAACGGGGTACCGCTTACCGCCTGATCAAGCTGCGCCCGCATGTCCGCAGAAAGATCCGGCCGAAGGTCTCGCCCTTCGCAGGCCGCATGGGCTGCCAAAGGAAAAAACAAAAAAGCAACAAAGAACAAGAAACGCATCAGGTTCATCCCGTTTTAACTCGGTACGTATATGTGGCGTGACCTTGCCTTGGCCAAGTGTTGGGTTCAAGCAAGTTGAACAATTGTCGGCGTTTTCTGTGTCTGGCATTCCACAATAAATCACTTAGCATGGCGCCATGGACCGTGAGCAGGATCTCTATCCCCCCATAAAAGCGCTGTTGGAGCGTCAGGGTTATACCGTCAAGGGTGAAGTGGGCGCGGCCGATATCGTGGCTGTGCGCGCAGGTGATGAGCCTGTTATTGTCGAGCTGAAACTGCGATTTACTCTGGCCTTGTTTCATCAGGCGGTAGCGCGGTTAAAGGTTACAGATCAGGTCTATCTGGGCGTGTGCAAGCCAACCGGGCGCAGTGCGCGTCGGGCACTGAAGGATAATCTGGCCATGTGTCGACGTTTGGGACTGGGCTTGATCACCGTTCGCGCGGATGGGGCAGTCGAGGTGCAGTGTGATCCGGGTCCTTATGCCCCGCGCAGGAACAAAGCCAAAGCGGCGCGACTGCTGCGCGAGTTTGATCGCTTGGAGGGTGACCCAAATGCGGGTGGGGCTACGCGGCATGGGATTGTCACGGCTTATCGTCAGGATGCGCTGAAATGTGCAGCGCATCTGGTGGAATGCGGAGCGACCAAAGGAGCCGAGGTCGCCAAGGCAACGGGTGTGACCACCGCCACCCGCCTGATGCGAGAGAACCATTACGGCTGGTTTGAAAAGGTCGACAAAGGTGTTTACGCCCTGACCGATGCCGGACAAGAGGGTCTGAAACACTGGGCTTACAGTTGGGATCAGCCCGAATAGGGGCCGCGGTTCAAAAAATCCTTCACGGCTTGTTGACTCGGGGAATTGCACCCCCTAGCTATGCGTCGTTATCACTCGACAAGTATGAGTGCTAACGCCCCGCCATTCGGCGAGGGGAGGATTAACAACTTTGAGCCCAAGGAGCTGCAAAGATGGCATTGAAACCGCTTCATGACCGCGTGCTGGTTCGCCGTACCGAAAGCGAAGAAAAAACCGCAGGCGGCCTGATCATTCCTGACAGCGCAAAAGAAAAGCCCAGCGAAGGCCAAGTGGTCGCAACCGGCGAAGGCGCACGCAAGGACAGCGGCGAGCTGATCGCGATGGCTGTGAAAGCTGGCGACAAGATCCTGTTCGGCAAATGGTCGGGCACCGAGGTCACCGTCGACGGCGAAGAGCTGCTGATGATGAAAGAAAGCGACATCATGGGGATCATCGAGTAAGCGCACGCTTCACTCTGATCTTCATCTACAACCTATTTCTCAAGGAGAAACGACATGGCTGCAAAGGACGTCAAGTTCGACACCGATGCCCGTAACCGCATGCTGGCAGGCGTAAACATCCTGGCCGATGCTGTTAAAGTGACCCTGGGCCCCAAAGGCCGCAACGTGGTTCTGGACAAATCCTTCGGCGCACCGCGCATCACCAAAGACGGTGTGTCGGTTGCCAAGGAAATCGAACTGGAAGACAAGTTCGAAAACATGGGCGCGCAGATGGTGAAAGAAGTCGCCAGCCGCACCAATGACGAAGCCGGCGACGGCACCACCACCGCGACCGTTCTGGCCCAAGCCATCGTTCGCGAAGGTCTCAAGCAGGTTGCAGCTGGCCTGAACCCGATGGACCTGAAGCGCGGCATCGACCTGGCGACCGCCAAGGTTGTTGAAGGCATCAAGTCGGCTTCGCGCGAAGTCAAAGACTCGGCCGAAGTTGCTCAGGTTGGCACCATCTCGGCCAACGGCGAAGCCGAGATTGGCCAGCAGATCGCAGACGCGATGCAGAAGGTTGGCAACGAAGGCGTTATCACCGTCGAAGAAAACAAAGGTCTGGAAACCGAGACCGATGTTGTCGAAGGTATGCAGTTCGACCGTGGCTACCTGTCGCCTTACTTCGTCACCAATGCAGACAAGATGATTGCAGAACTCGACGACTGCATGATCCTGCTGCACGAAAAGAAACTGTCCTCGCTGCAGCCGATGGTTCCGCTGCTGGAACAAGTGATCCAGTCGCAAAAGCCGCTGCTGATCATCGCGGAAGACGTTGAAGGCGAAGCGCTGGCAACTCTGGTTGTCAACAAACTGCGCGGCGGCCTGAAAATTGCTGCTGTCAAAGCACCGGGCTTCGGCGATCGTCGCAAAGCCATGCTGCAGGACATCGCGATCCTGACTGGCGGTCAGGTCATCAGCGAAGATCTGGGCATGAAGCTCGAGTCCGTGACCATGGACATGCTGGGCACCGCCAAGAAGATCGAGATCACCAAAGACGAAACCACCATCGTCGACGGTGCTGGCGAGAAGGCCGAGATCGAAGCACGTGTTGCTCAGATCCGCACTCAGATCGAAGAAACTTCGTCGGACTACGACCGTGAGAAGCTGCAAGAGCGCGTTGCCAAACTGGCAGGTGGTGTTGCCGTGATCCGAGTCGGCGGCATGACCGAGGTTGAAGTGAAAGAGCGTAAAGACCGTGTGGACGATGCTCTGAACGCGACCCGCGCTGCTGTGCAGGAAGGCGTTGTCGTGGGCGGTGGTGTTGCTCTGGTTCAGGCCGGTAAAGCACTGGAATCGCTGGAAGGTGCAAACGCGGATCAGAACGCAGGCATCAACATCGTTCGCAAAGCAATCGAGGCGCCGCTGCGCCAGATCGCTGAAAACGCAGGTGTTGACGGTGCGGTTGTTGCGGGCAAAGTCCGCGAATCCGGCGACGTGACCTTCGGTTTCAACGCACAGACCGAAGAATATGGTGACATGTTCTCGTTCGGCGTGATCGACCCTGCCAAAGTTGTCCGGACCGCTCTGGAAGACGCGGCATCGGTTGCTGGCCTTCTGGTCACCACCGAAGCGATGGTTGCAGATCGTCCGGCCAAAGAAGGCGCGGCACCTGCAGGCGGCATGCCCGACATGGGCGGCATGGGCGGCATGATGTAAGCACGTCGAATTCGCCTCGGCGAATTTTGACGAGCCCGAAAGGCGCTTGGCCAAAAGGCCAAGCTGCCGGAAGGGAAGCCGCAGAGCTTAGGAATGGGGTCGCCTTTGGGCGGCCCCGTTTCGTTTCAATCCTCGCGCCAGATTGTGAATGTGCAAACGGCCCTAAACCCATTATGCGGTTGTTATGAAACTGTTCCTGTTGACGGCCCTAACCATGGTTGCTTTTGCGGCCAACTCGATCCTCAACCGGCTTGCCATCGACAGCGGGGCAAGCGATCCAGCCGGATTTGCCACTGTGCGCGTACTGGCCGGGGCGTTGGTTCTGGCCGCGCTTGTTTTCTTCAAAGGGGGCCATCTGCCGCTTTGGAATATGCGGCGGATCGCAGGGGCAGGGTCATTGTCATTATACATGATCGGGTTTTCGATTGCCTATCTGACGCTAGATGCGGGATTGGGCGCGTTGATCCTGTTTGGTGTCGTGCAGATCACGATGTTTGCCGTGACCTCTGTTACCGGGGTCCTGCCTACCGTGCGCCAGATCGCTGGCGCGGTGATCGCGCTGGCAGGATTGGCCTGGGTGCTTTGGCCCACAGATCAAGTGCAGGTCAGTCCGGTTGGCGCGACGCTGATGACAGCCGCCGGGATTGGGTGGGCGATCTATTCGCTGGTCGGTCGGTCCGAGCCGGATGCTCTGGCCGGGACTGCGGCAAATTTCGTGGTCGCCCTGCCGGTGACGGCGTTGGCTTTGCTGACCGTTGGAGGCGATTGGCAGATGACCGGCACGGGATACGTGTTGGCGGCCGTGTCGGGTGGTGTCACCTCGGGGATGGGCTATGCGCTGTGGTACCGCGTGCTGCCGCAACTGGCCCCGACCACGGCGGCGGTGGTGCAGCTGAGCGTGCCGATCATTGCCATTCTGGGTGGTGCGGTTCTGTTGGGTGAGGTCGCCAGCTTGCGCCTGATCTTTGGTGCGGCACTTGTGCTGGGCGGTATCGCGCTGGCTGTTCTGCGCCTGAAACCGCGCTAGGGGTTTCATCACTCGCGCTTAGGGCTTATCTGGCCGCTATGAGAGTTCTGCTGACCCTAATTCTGTTCCTTCTGCCGGTTGCGGCCCAAGCGAAATGCGTAGTTCTTTTGCACGGGCTTGCGCGGACCGAGGCGTCGTTTACCGTAATGGATCAGCTGTTCAAGGCGCATGGTTATACGGTTGTGCGACCGGGCTACCCCTCGACCGACTTGCCAATCCCAGACCTTGCGAACCAGACCCTGCCGGATGCGTTCGCGGCCTGTGGCGAGGATACGGTCAACGTGGTGGCTCATTCGATGGGCGGCATCCTGCTGCGCTATTGGCTGCAGGACAACATGCCCGAAAATCTGGGCCGCGTGGTCATGCTGGGCCCGCCCAACCAGGGCAGCCAATTGGTGGACGAACTTAGCGCCTATGAGGTGTTCGGCATGTTGAACGGCCCCGCCGGCCTTGCGCTGGGCACCGGCCCCGAGGGCCTTCCGCGCATGTTGCCGCCGGTGGATTTTGAATTGGGTGTGATTGCGGGCAAAGACACACTGAACCCATTGTTTTCCTCGATGATTGACGGTCCGGATGACGGCAAGGTTTCGGTCGAAAGCACCAAGGTCGCGGGCATGAAGGACCATATCGTCCTGCCAGTAACCCACACTTTTATGATGAACAACCCGCGCGTCATGGCACAGGCGCTGCACTTCATCGAATTCGGTCAGTTTGATCCTCAGATCACGTGGCTGGACGGGGTGCAGGATATCATCGACGAGATCTGCATCGGTCAGGATTGCTCCGAGCCCGAGTCGGAGCGTTCCGAATGACCGCCTTGAACCTGACCTTGACCGGCGCAGAGGTTCTGCTGCCGGAGGATGGGCTGATCCCGACCGACCTGTTCTTGGCGGACGGTGTTATACAGGCGGATGCCACCGGTCGCCCTATTGATCTGTCCGGTTATCTGGTGCTGCCGGGCATCATCGACCTGCACGGCGACGGGTTCGAACGCCATATCGCCCCGCGCCGGGGTGCGATGAAACAGATGGACGAAGGCATCCTCTCGGTCGAGGCCGAACTGGCCGCCAACGGCATCACCACCGCCGTTCTGGCGCAGTTCTACAGTTGGGAGGGCGGCGTGCGCGGTCCCGAATTCGCGGGGCAGGTGTTTGATGCGATTGCTGCGGTCAAAGGCCGCGTCGTGACCGACCTGCTGCCGCAATTGCGGTTCGAGACGCATATGCTGGACGACTACGCCGGTCTGCCCAATAAGATCGCGGCGTGGCAGGTGCCCTATGTGGTGTTCAATGACCACCTGCCGCATGACCGTCTGGCCGAGGGGCGCAAGCCACCGCGCTTGACCGGACAGGCGCTGAAAGCCGGGCGCAACCCGGACAAACATTTTGAGATGCTGCTCTCCATGCATGCCCGTGGCGGTGACGTTCCGGCGGCGCTGGATCAGCTGTGCGCGACATTGGTGGGGCAGGGGGTGCGCATGGGCAGCCATGATGACGCCACCGCCGAAACCCGCGCAGACTGGCGCGCACGCGGGGCGCAAATCTCGGAATTCCCCGAAACGCTCGAGGCTGCCGAGGCCGCGCGTGCCGCAGGCGACCACATCATTCTGGGCTCACCCAACGTGGTGCGCGGCGGATCGCACAAGGGCAATGTCAGCGCGCTGGACCTGATCACGATGGGGCTGTGCGACGCGCTGGCCTCGGACTATCACTACCCAAGCCCGCGCCGCGCCGCGCTGATGTTAGCCAAATCCGGCCTGTTGGATATGGCCGGGGCCTGGGCGCTGGTTTCTTCGGGGCCCGCACGCGTTCTGGGTCTGAACGACCGGGGCACGTTGGCTGCCGGGAAACGTGCCGACTTGACCATTCTGGACAAACACACCCACCGGGTCGCCGCGACTATGGCAGGAGGTCGGATCAGCTATATGGCCGGGGATGTCGCGAGCCGGTTCGTCATCTGATCCGCGCTTCATCGGGCTAAAAATACCTCCGCCGGGGGCATCGCGCGTCAGAGCGCTTTCTCAGCGCACGATCCGGTTGAAATGCCCCATCTTACGGCCTGCCTTGACCTCGGCCTTGCCATAAAGATGTAGCGCCACGTCCCGTTCCTGCGCCAGTTCAGGCACACGGTTCATGTCGTCGCCGATCAGGTTCTCCATCACCACATCCGAATGCCGTTGCCCGTCACCCAAAGGCCACCCGGCCACCGCGCGGATATGCTGCTCGAACTGATCCACCGCGCAGCCGTTCTGCGTCCAATGGCCCGAATTATGCACGCGTGGCGCGATCTCGTTCACGATCAGACCCTGCGGCGTCACGAACAGCTCAACCCCCATCACGCCCACATAGTCCAGTGCGTTCAGGATATTGGCTGCCAACAGCACCGCATCGGTGCGCTGGGCCGGACGCAGACGAGCGGGCACCGTCGTCGTGTGTAGGATGCCATCGCGGTGCACGTTCTCACCGGGGTCAAAACAGGCGACCTGCCCATCCAGCCCGCGCGCGGCGATGATCGAGACCTCGTGGCTGAACTCAACAAATCCCTCAAGGATCGCAGGAGCGCCTGCCATATCGGCCAGCGCAGTCTCGGCATCCTCAGGCGTGCGCAACCGGGCCTGCCCTTTGCCGTCATAACCAAAGCGGCGGGTTTTCAGGATCGCAGGCACGCCGAACTGATCAATTGCCGATTTCAGGCTGTCCAGATCGGTGATATCCGCGAAAGGCGCGGTTTGCAGGCCCAGCCCTTGAAGAAAATTCTTCTCAGTCAGGCGGTCCTGACTGACCCGCAGCGCCTCGCGGCCCGGACGAATAGGGCGATGGGATTCCAACAGGTCCAGCGCTTCGGTGGGGATGTTTTCGAATTCATAAGTGATGACATCGACGGACTCGGCGAAGGCGCGCAGGGCGTCGACATCGTCATAGGCTGCCGTGGTCACCCGGTCGGCCACCTGACCGGCGGGCGGGTTGGCACCGGGTTCATAGATATGGGTCACAAACCCTAGCCGAGCGGCCGCCACGGACAGCATCCGCCCCAGCTGCCCACCCCCCAGAATCCCGATCGTCGCGCCGGGCTGCAGCATCTCAGTCATCGACAGGCTCCTGCGGGATCGAGGCCGACAGCGCGTCACGCCACGCATCCAGACGGTCTGCCAAAGCACCGTCCTGGAGTGCCAGAATACCGGCTGCCATCAGGCCCGCATTGACCCCACCGGCGGCACCAATCGCCATCGTCGCCACGGGAAACCCTTTGGGCATCTGCACAATCGAATACAGCGAATCGATCCCCGACAGCGCCCGAGTTTGCACCGGAACACCGATCACCGGCACACGGGTTTTCGAGGCCATCATGCCGGGCAGATGTGCTGCCCCTCCGGCACCGGCGATGATCACATGCAGACCACGCGATGCGGCGGTCTTGCCATAGTCCCACAACCGGTCCGGGGTACGGTGGGCGGACACGATGCGCTTTTCATAGGCTATGCCCAATTCGTCCAGAATATTGGCGGCTTCTTTCATCGTGGGCCAGTCCGACTGGCTGCCCATGATGATCCCCACTTTCACGTCGCTCATCCGCTTACTTCCCTGCGTGCCGAAAGAGCGCGCACTATAGCCAAATCCGCATTCGTGGCAATGCAGTTTGGTTTCGTCGGAGAGCCTTTAGCTTCAGTGTCTCGAAGGACTTGCCCACCATCTGAGCAACCCATAGGACACTGCGCATAAGCACATCAGCAACATGGTCTTTTTCAGCACAAGATGTGCAAAATAAAGGAAGCTTGCGACCGGAACCCATGCATCAGGGTTTCCGCGTAGCAGTACATAGTGCTGCCCGTTGTCCAGCTTGTGAGAAACCACAACATCTCCAATCGCCAGATGCACCACTATTGTAGCAAGGAACACGCCCCAAAACCCGGCAAAAAAGCGCTTTGATCCCCATTTTTGGAAACCCGGAGACAGAGGGCCCCACATATCTCAGGCGATGATATCGGGGGTCAGACGGTCTTCGATCAGGCGGATGATGTCTTTCAGCCGCAATTTCTGCTTTTTCAAGCGCTTGATGGTCAGTTGATCCGCCGTTCCGGTGCCTTGAAGTGCCTCAATCGCTTCGTCCAGATCACGGTGCTGGCGGCGAAAAACCTCCAGCTCGACCCGCAGAACGTCATCAGTTTTCATCGAAAGATCGGTGGGCGCGTTCATGGGCGACTCAGTGATTATTGTGGTGCTTGTCACACAAGATAGTGTGTCAGGGTTTATCCCGCCAGACCTTGTGGACATCTGGCTACATTCCCATATTCTATTCTACGCGGTTGCCGGAACGGGGCCGCACCACACGTCGCTTTGACAATAAAGGACGAAATACGTGTCTAAACTTACCTTAGGCTCATACCCGCATCTTTTGGGGTTCGAGCAACTGGAACGCCTTTTGGAACGGTCTGCAAAGGCCGGAAATGAAGGATATCCGCCCTACAATATCGAACAGACCTCGGACTTTTCCTATCGGATCACGCTGGCCGTGGCCGGGTTTGCCGAGCAGGATCTGTCGATCACCATCGAGGATCGCCAACTGGTGATCCGGGGCCGTCAACGCGACGACAGCGAGGGGCGTATATTCCTGCATCGCGGCATCGCGGCGCGTCAATTCCAGCGCATGTTCGTGCTGGCCGACGGGGTCGAGGTGGGCGAGGCGATCATGGAAAATGGTCTGCTGCATGTGGATCTGACCCGCGCCGTGCCCGAAACCGTGGTGCAAACGATCAACATAAGAAAGGGGTAAGAGCAATGAATACACCGATTGAACTGAACGCCGAGGGCGACCGGATCGTCTATGTCAAAACGGTCGAAGTCGCCGATTTGCCAGAAGAAATGCGCGAGCAGGCAGGCGATCTGGATCAGATATATGCCGTCCATGATTCGGATGGGCAACGGCTGGCTTTGGTCGCCGACCGTAAGCTGGCCTTCAACCTCGCGCGCGAGCATGACTTCTCGCCGGTGGCCGTGCACTGACACGGCCCTTTGGGCGTTTTCCTCGTGACATCCGACGCTGACCGGGCGAGATATGCCCTGTAAAGCAAAGGGGCCGAGGAATGAGCTGGTTTGATTTTGACTGGGTAGATGCCTTTACCGATCGCGCTTTTGGGGGCAATGGGTGCGCAGTCGTGCATGGCGGCGCTGGTTTGTCCGATGCAATCTGCATGGCCTATGTGCAAGAGACGTCTTTGGTCGAATGCACCTTTACCGGGCCTTCTGACGTGGCTGATATCCGGGTTCGCTACTTTCTGGCCAGCCGCGAGATCCCCTTTGCCGGGCACCCAACCATTGCGACCGTGGCCGCCATGCGGTCACGCGGGATGATTGACGGCGACAGCCTGACGCTTGAGACGGGCGCGGGCCTCGTCGATATCCACCTGAACGGTGACGAGATCGAGATGACTCAGGTCGCACCGCAATTTGGCGCCGAGGTGCCGGCTGATTTGGTGGCCTCCGCGATCGGCCTGTCCGCAGATGCCATCACTTCACCGCCGCAATTCGTGTCTACCGGCTTGCCGTTCTGCATCACCGTCCTGCGTGATCACGCGGCGCTGCGGGCCGCGAAACTGGCCGAGGGACCGCTGCGTGAGGTCGCGGCCTTGGCTGGGTTCTCGGGTTCGGATATGGCCGAGCCATTTCTGGTTACGCTGCAAGGCGCGACCGAAGGCGGGGACACGTTTTCGCGCTTGTTGCTGGCGCCGCCCAGCCCGCCCGAGGACCCGTTTACCGGGTCCGCCACCGGTGCGATGGCGGCCTATCTGTGGAAGCACGGTCTGATGGAGAAAGACAGCTTTGTCGCCGAACAAGGCCATGACATGGGCCGTCCGGGTCAGGCCACCGTTACGCGTGTTGGCCCGTCGGAGGCAATGACCGGTATCAAGGTGGCCGGGTGCGGCCATGTGCTGATGCGTGGGCAGGTCAATCTGCCGGAGGGAAATTGATGTCTGAGCCCGCCATTGCGATCCTGCCCTATGGGCACCGGTTGGGGCCGAAACTGGGCTCGGTTCTCCTCAGCGATTTGATCTGGCCCGAGGGTTGCCCGGATCGTCTGACTGGCAAAACTGTCGGGGATCTTGAACGAACCGATCACCTGATCATGTATCCCAATTCCACCGTACATCTGCGGTTGCGCCGGGGTACCCGCGCGCAGATTTCGCTGATGATGGGGGAACCCTCGGCTATCCACGCAAAACACGACCGGATGCTGCGCTGGACATGGCGTCGGTTCTTTCGTGTGCTGACCTTCCATGACGTCCTGCTGCAAAGCATCCCGAATGCGGTCTTTCTGCCCTATGGCGTCACCATGGTGCCGGACTGGCAGAAGTTGCCCGCCGCAAAGACCAAATCCTGTTCGTTGATCGCCTCGGCCAAGCGCGATCTGGAAGGTCACCAATTGCGTCATGCGGTCATCGACTGGGTGCGCGAGACGGGCGCGGATGTCGATATCATGGGTCGTGGTTATATGCCGTTTGACCAGAAATCCGACGGGCTGGCCCCGTATCGCTATTCTGTGGTGATCGAGAATGTGCGGGAAAGGAATTATTTCTCGGAAAAACTGACGGATGCTATCCTGTGCGCCACTGTTCCGATCTATTGGGGCTGCCCGAATATTGGGGACTTCTTCGACACATCCGGCATGATCCTGTGCGAATCCGAGGCCGATATTCGCCGCGCCATTCAAACGGCCTCACCCGAGGACTATGCTGCGCGTCTGTCGCATCTACATGCGATCCAGCCCAAGGCGGCTGAATACGGTGATTTCGAAGCCCGCGCTGTTGCTGCCATTCGCGCCGAGCTCTGATCACAAAAAAGGCCCCCGCAGCGCGAGGGCCTGTTTCATGTGGCGGTCAGCTTAAGTCGCTGCAATCAGACCCATGCTTTCAAGCTTGAGCAGCACCTGATGGGCGCAGTTGTCGACCTCGACATTCTCGGTCTCGACGCTCAGCTCCGGGTTCTGGGGCACATCATAAGGGTCCGAGATGCCGGTGAATTCCTGGATCTTGCCTTCGCGTGCCAGCTTGTACAGGCCCTTGCGGTCACGGCGCTCACATTCTTCGATGCTGGTCGCAACATGGACTTCGCAGAAGGCACCGAATTGCTCGATCTCTTCGCGAACGGCACGACGGGTGGTGGCATAAGGCGCAATGGGCGCACAAATGGCGATGCCGCCGTTTTTGGTGATCTCGGACGCCACATAGCCGATGCGACGGATGTTCAGGTCGCGGTGTTCCTTCGAGAAACCGAGTTCCGACGACAGGTTCTTACGAACGATATCACCGTCCAGCAGCGTCACCGGGCGGCCGCCCATCTCCATCAGCTTGACCATAAGCGCGTTGGCGATAGTCGATTTGCCCGAACCTGAGAAGCCGGTGAAGAACACGGTAAAGCCCTGCTGGCTGCGCGGTGGCTTGGTCTTGCGCAGCTCGGCCACAACCTCGGGAAAGCTGAACCATTCGGGGATTTCCAGACCTTCGGCCAGACGCCGGCGCAGTTCGGTCCCCGAGATGTTCAGGATAGTGACGTTATCCTTGTCCGTGATCTCGTCATTGGGTTCATACTGGGCGCGTTCCTGCACATAGACCATGTGTTTGAAGTCGACCATCTCAACCCCGATTTCGTCCTGGAACTGGCGGAACAGGTCCTGCGCGTCATAGGGGCCATAGAAATCTTCACCGGCCGAGTTCTTGCCGGGGCCCGCGTGGTCGCGGCCCACAATGAAGTGGGTGCAGCCGTGGTTGGCGCGGATCAGCCCGTGCCAGACCGCCTCGCGGGGGCCTGCCATCCGCATGGCCAGGTTCAGCAGCGACATCGAGGTGGTCGAGGCGGGATACTTGTCCAGAACCGCCTCATAGCAGCGTACGCGGGTGAAGTGATCGACGTCGCCCGGTTTGGTCATGCCGACCACCGGGTGGATCAGCAGGTTGGCCTGTGCCTCTTTCGCGGCGCGGAAGGTCAGTTCCTGGTGTGCGCGGTGCAGCGGGTTGCGGGTTTGGAACGCAACGATGCGACGCCAGCCCAGCTTGCGGAAATAGGCGCGCAGCTCGTTCGGAGTATCCCGGCGGCCACGGAAATCATAGTGGACGGGCTGCTGGATGCCGACCACAGGTCCACCAAGATAGACCTTGCCTGCGGTGTTGTGCAGATAATTCACGGCTGGATGCGCGTCGTCATCCGCGCCGAATACCTTTTCAGCCTCGCGGGATTTGTTCGGGGTCCAGCGGTCGGTCACGGTCATGGTGCCGAGGATGACGCCTTCCTGATCGCGCAGGGCGATGTCTTGACCCAGCTCGATCGACTGGGCGAAGTCTTCGCTGACGTCCAGCGTGATGGGCATCGGCCACAGGGTACCATCGGCCAGACGCATGTTTTCAACGACGTTGTCGTAATCGGCTTCGGACAGGAAACCCTTAAGCGGGTTGAACCCACCGTTCATCAGCAGTTCAAGGTCACAGATCTGGCGCGGGCTCAGGTCCCAACTGGTCAGCTCGGCGGCTTCTACTTTCAGCTTCTGCGCCGAGTCGTAGGAGACATAGAGTTCTGGGATAGGGGCCAGATTGCTTAACATCGTCATCGGAATACTCTTGTGTAAGGGCAGTTTTGCCCGTGATTCATAGGTGTTTAAGGGGCATTTGCCCCGATGATCAGGTGAAGTCCATATACATTCATGAAACAAAGGACGATATGCGCGGTTTTCGCTCGGATTGGAAGAATTTTCCATATTCAGGTGCAAATACCGACTGTGGTTCTTCGAATTGTCGGCAATTGGGCTGGTTCTAGGCCATGTGTTCTTAAGCAGCTATCCTAAGCGCCAGTAAGGTGGCGGTCCTTACCGGTAACGCAGGAATCGGGCGGGAAACCCCCCTTAGTTTGAAAGATTGTAGCCCCGCTTGGTCACCATCGTATCCGGCCGCGCGCAGAATATCCTCTGAGACTAAAAGCTCGACGCCCAGAGTTTTGGTCTCTGCCTCTAGCCGGCTGGCAACGTTGACCGCGTCCCCGATAATGGTCCGAGTCGCTGTTCCGGCGGCACCGATTTCGCCCAGAACCAGATCACCCAGATGCAACCCCATGCCGATGCGAATATGCGAGCTGCCTTCTGCGTTGAGTTGCTTGTTGAATCGTTCCAGTGCGCGGCTGACATCGGCTGCGGCCATCAAACCGGCACGGGCGGAACTTGCGGGGTCGGCGGTTTCGAACACGGCCAAAAGACCATCGCCCATGTATTTGTCGACTATCCCACCTTCGGCAGTGATCGCAGGAACGATCGCGTCAAAAAAACGGTTCAGAAGGAAGACAATATCATAGGGCAGCTGTCCCGTTGTGCGCGACGTAAACCCACGCATGTCCAGAAACAGAACGGCAAGCTGACGTTCCTGGCCTTGGCTGGCATGGGCCCGGTTGCGCATGCCATCGGCCCGAAACATACGAAAGGCCGTAATCGGCTGGGTCGGGCGGATCTGGCACGCCAGCCGGGCGCCCTTGGGGGCTCGGACCGCGGCAAGGCTGCGGGCTTCAACTTCGCTTGGAGCCGGAAGCTCTGCCGCACCGTCCTCTACGATAACTCTACAAGTAGTGCAGCGGCCTTTGCCACCGCATAGGGCCGTATGTGGGATACCGTTGGCCTGCGATATCTCAAGCAAGGTCATGCCTTTTTCAGCGACGACTTCTGGTCCTTCGACATATGTAACGCGGACCGAATGTCTGCGCCGTAGAAGTTTGCGTCCTGCAAACACGGCCAATGAAACACCCAGGGCGATCCAGAAGGCCAATAGCGCATTGTCCTTGACGCTAAACAGAGTCTGAAATTCTTCAGGCGACGGCCAATTATAATGCTCGATATATTGGTCGCGCAGAAACGGATCGCCGAAATCGGCCCAAATCCGCCGCCCTTCTGTCAATAGTCCCGCCATCGCAAATGACGGGACGAACACGGCCAATCCGATCAGATAGGGGACTGTTTTGGGCCACCATTTGGTCAACCGCAGCCACATATGAAGACCAATGCAGCTATGCACCCAAACGACCAGCAAGAGCATGCTTTGCATCCAGATCGCCGAGCTGGGCCACATCAGCGCGATGATATACCCCATCTCGTCGTTCACGTTGAACACCTCGTGCGCGTAACGTGTGTGAACGATATGCGCGATCAGTTGCAGCGGGATCAGCAATCCCAGAACAATCTGCAATGCCATGCTCAGCGGCATTTTTAGTGTTTTGCGCTGACTGATCGAATAGAGCGCCAGACCCGAGTGAATGAACAAAGCGGCATAGAGCAAGGCGCTGCCGATGTCGTGACGGGTGACAGCGTGGCGGCCGTCTTGCATTCCGTGCAGGTAATCGGTGTGGAACAGGCCCAAGCCGATATTGATGAAGTGCAGGAATGCAAACGCGAACAGGATCAGGCCACTGCCAATCCTCAGCCGGGTTATCCACCCGCCTTGCCACAATACGCTCTTCACTTCAGGTCACCTGTGAATTCTTGCCTTGTGCCCCGAGTCTGATACGGGCGCGCGGGCGGGTCAAGAATAAGCAGGTACCCAGGTTTCTGACGGAGCATCGACGCAAATAAGCCGGGCACTGGTACGGAACAGAACCACATGGCTGAGCTGGGGCCGTGATCGAGAGCTATAGATCATGCCATCGGCACCTAACGCTCGGGCGTTGTCCGAGAATTGCCAGGTTGGCGAACGCCCGCAGGCCTTTGCAATGTCTTGCCAAACGATGGATGCTTCGGGTTGACCTCTGAGGTCGACAAGACGTGCCTCTGTGATCCTTGCACATTGCAGGATTCGCGGTGGGTCATCGCGCGATACATAGCGACGTATCGCGACTTCGGCCCCTTCGGCGCTGAGAGATGCATAAAGCGCGGTCTGACCTGCATAGTGAAAACGCCCCTCTGGCGCCCGCGCGGGGGCCAAAGGGGCGTCTGAATGTGTTCGAAACAGAATTCTCCAGACCGGGCCGGAGAATTCTATCATTGGCTAGTCCTGCTCCGCCAGGAACCGCTCGGCATCCAGCGCTGCCATGCAGCCCATACCAGCGCTGGTAACGGCCTGACGATAGATGTGGTCAGTCAAGTCACCGGCGGCGAATACGCCAGGTATGGAAGTCTCGGTCGAACCCGGCTTGGTCACGACATAGCCACCCATGTGGGTTTCAAGCGTGTCCTTGACCAGCTCGTTTGCAGGGGCGTGGCCAATGGCCACAAATACGCCCTTGCAGGGAATCTCTGAGAGTTCACCGGTTTTCACGTTCTTGACGCGCACGCCCTCAACGCCCAAAGGCGCATCGGTGCCAAGCACCTCGTCCAGCTCGTGGAACCAAAGCGGTTCAATCTTTTCGTTTTTCATCAGGCGGTCCTGCAGGATTTTCTCGGCCCGCAACTCGTCACGACGGTGGATCAGGGTGACCTTGCTGGCAAAGTTCGTCAGAAACAGAGCTTCTTCCACGGCAGTGTTGCCGCCGCCAATGACAACGATTTCCTGTCCACGATAGAAGAACCCATCGCAGGTGGCACAGGCCGAGACACCAAAGCCTTTGAACTTGTCCTCGGACGGCAGCCCAAGCCATTTTGCCCGAGCGCCAGTCGCCAGAATAACCGCATCAGCTGTATAGGTCGTTCCGCTGTCGCCTTTGGCAGTGAAGGGGCGTTTGCTGACGTCCAGATCGCTGATGATGTCCCCGATGATCTCACATCCCATTGCTTTAGCATGGTCCTGCATACGAACCATCAGGTCGGGCCCTTGAACCTCTGTGTCGCCGGGCCAGTTCTCGACCTCTGTGGTGGTGGTCAACTGACCGCCGGGTTCAATGCCTTGCACCAGGATCGGTTCCAGCATTGCGCGGCTGGCATAAACGCCCGCCGTGTATCCGGCGGGCCCCGATCCTATGATCAGAACCTTGGTGTGTTTCGTTTCGGCCATGGTACCCCCAACTCGATCTGCCTGATGCGGGCGCGTGGCCCCTTGGCGTCTGGATATAGCGACCCGATGGCGGTGCTTAAAGCCCCTTCCTGACAGAGAACTGCTATGCGTCACGCGAATGGCGCCCATAAATAGGGCGTTTAAAATAAAGAATATTGCGCTAACGCGAAAGATTATTGCGCATCTTCTAGGTGCTGATATAACAACCGAAAAATCAGGAGCATTTTATGGTCGCGACACGGCTGGATGAGATTGACCGCAAAATTCTGGCGGAATTGCAGGCAGACGGTCGTATGACCAATGTCGAACTTGCGAAACGTGTCGGCATTTCTGCGCCTCCGTGTTTGCGGCGTGTTCGTACGCTTGAGGAATCCGGCCTGATCCGCGGTTACCACGCCGAAGTGAACGCGCGAGAGCTGGGATTCGAGGTTCAGGTCTTTGCCAGCGTTGGTTTGGAAAGTCAGGCCGAGACGGAACTGAGCGCCTTCGAAGAGCGGTGCCGCGACTGGCCCTTGGTCCGCGAATGCCACATGCTGAATGGCGAGGTTGATTTCATCCTGAAATGCGTCGCCCCTGACCTTAGCAGTTTTCAGCGGTTCCTGACCGGTGATTTGCTGACCACCCCAAACGTGGCCAGTGTTAAGACATCGCTTGTGATTCGAGGCGCTAAGGACGAGCCCGGTGTGCCGTTCGATGTTCTGGAAGAACGCATGAACCGGATGGCTTGAAGCGCATCCGTTTATGTGCGGAACAACATGGCGGAAGAATCGCTGTAACGATCAGGAACAGCACCCAACCCAAAAGAATCTGCATAAAGCCCCCACTCTGCAGCACTGAAAAAAATTTACGCTGTGATCGCGTCGACCTCTCCGTCGCCAGCACGCGGCATCAGCAGCGGACCAAAATCATTCAGCGAATCGGCATGCGCGAACAGGTTCAGGTAGATCGAGCGCAAGGAATGGCTGATCATCCGAACTGCATTGACACCGGGATGATACGTCTCGAACTGCAGCCCGTCGATTTTGATCACCGAATGGCGCTTGAGACAGATATGGAACAATTCGATAGGCGTTGGCGGCAGGGTTTCGACCACGCTCATTCCGTCCTGAAATTCGTGAACCGGTGTCAGTACAGCCTCGTTCCCGTGCAAGTGGCGTAGATGAGACGGCGTGCCGACCAACCGTGCTGCGGGTCCTGCGATCACACCTGACATGGGTTTCTGCATCCCGAACGTGTCGGCCATGATGCGGGTCAGGGGCCGGGTCCGGCCACGCGAATCCTCGCGCCCGGGAACCAAAGTGACCGACCCCTTCCAAAGCACGGTCTGGGACGACCCATCTTGCGTCAGCACCGTGTCACCGGGCAGGAGATCTTCGATCGCGAGCGGGCCAGTTTCTGTTTCAATCAGCGAACCGCGTGTAAAGGCGCAGAACGCGTCTTCGAACATTGGTAAAGCCGGTGCGATATGGCGGGTCTGAGAAATATCGCCATTTGGCAGCAGCGCGCTCACTTCATAGCGCCGCAGTTGCGCCTTTGGTTTGTCCCTTGGCGCATCCCGCAGCATCGCCGATGTATCGGCGGCGTTTTTGGCCGCGCGCGAAAGCGAATGTGGAATAGGCATGTTTATTCCGTCCCTTCTATCATCCGTGCAGACAGGTTGAACCCTCCGTACAGGCCCGTCTGACCGATCTTTTTCTTTGTTTTGAATGAAAGGGCGACCTCAGGGCGAGCGTCGAACCGACGTCGCAACGTGATGGTATTCAGCACACCTTTGGTCAACATCTTGACCCCCCAGACAAACTCACAACAACGCCGGCGAAAATTACCCGCGCACACAACACCCCTGAACCTGACCGCGGAAAATACCTGCGGCAGGTCACGCATCGGGCCGGAGCACCCCTCCGATGCGCGTCTTGGCCCCGGGAACCGGCAGCTTGGTACCCTGGGCGTCACGATCAGACCCGTTCCGCCAAACGACGGGCAACCCTGACCGAGTCGCTGGAAATGCTTTTCCACGGCATTTCCGGCGTCTTTTCGTTGGTCGCCGCGACAACGGCGCTCAGAAAGCGAGATTTTACCTTCATGATCTGGTCCTGCTCCTCTGGGGTTTTTGGGCCCCATTTCCCTTTGGGATGCCAATCTGACGCCATATTGAGGCAGCGATAAGGCTGATCCGGGATCAATTCAGGACAAAATGAAGGTTAGTAGCTCCTCTTTCTTCATACTGTCTCACACTGCTGGAGCATCGGCAGATAAACACCTGAGAGCGGACAATAAAACTCAACTTGTTACGACTCAGGTAGACACAAAGAATGTGGCGAAAAAGCGGCGAAATCGCCACAATTCAGTCTAGGTCTACAATTTGATTGCAGAAATAAGGCGTCCATAGTCCGCTTCTTTGGCGTGCGTAGATCGCCGGTAGGAATAGAACCTGTCGGGATCTGAATAGGTGCAGTGCCGGGTCCATTCAGCTTGGCCTACGCCTGCCTGTCGAAGGCGATGCAAACCGTAAGCGGGAAGGTCAAATTGCAATCTGTCGCCTTCCCCATTTGCGAAGAAACGCAGGTTTTCTGGCGTTTCTGCGACGAAATCATCCAGGAACTCAGGCCCGACCTCGTATGCTTGTTGCGAAATCGACGGGCCAATCACAGCGACCGTGTTTTCGCGCTTTGCCCCCAGTTCTTCCATGGCGTCCAGCGTTGATTCGAGCACCCCGTCCAAGGCTCCGCGCCACCCTGCGTGGGCCGCGCCGATAACATTTGCGTGGGTGTCGGCAAAAAGAACAGGCTGGCAATCCGCTGTAAGTATGGTCAGGGCCAAGCCCGGAGTGGCTGTGACCACTGCGTCCGCGCGTGGACGCTCGCCGTTCATCGGAGCGTCAACCTTAACCACGGTCGGAGAATGCACCTGGTGTACGCCAATAAGCGCCTCGGGCTCGACTTCCATCGCCCGGGCTACACGCGCCCGGTTGATCGAAACAACCTCGGTCTGGTCTGACGAGCCGTAGCCGCAATTCAAGCCGGAAAACACCCCTGATGACGCTCCGCCACGGCGGCTGAAAAAGCCGTGGCGTACGTCTGACAGCATGTCCGAGGTCAGTATTTCCAGTGTCATGGTTCCAGTCCCGGTGGAGGTGCCGCGTAAGAGGGGTAGAGCCCCAGTATTTTGAACAGGTTTCCCATTTCATCGGGATGCGTCAACCTGCGATGTGCGGCGATAAGCGCATCAAGCTCGGATCCGCCGAGTTGTTTGGCCAAAGCCTGCGCGCGGGCAGTAATCCCAAGCCGTTCCAGAAACACGCCCTGGGGGGTCAGGCGGGAATGGGCGCAACCGGCGGCACGTGCTGCCAGTGCAAGCGGCTCGAAATCCACATGCGCGGTCAGATCGGCCTGGCCAGGCGTATCCAGCGGATCTGCGCGGTCATGCGCGCGTAGGGCTTGAAACGTGTCTCCCAGCGAATGCCAGTCTCCGTAATCCACGATCAGACCGGCACCGCCGTGGCTGGCGATTCGACCTGCGATGACGGTCAGGATGGGGATTGCCGCCGCGCAAAGTTCGACCAAATCACCATCTTTCGTGTCCTGCAATCGATCCGTCAGAGCGACCTGATCCGCCTGAGCCCCTAGCCCGAAGGTCAGCGATTCGCCCTCGGCCCCGATCAGGCGCTCGCGCCATGCAGGGCCATCCCGCAGGAACTGGCGGATGGGCAGGGCGTCAAAGAACTCGTTGGCGACCATAAACAAGGGCGCGTCGGGCAGCTCGGTGAGCGTTGTGATCCAGCGCGGCGCAAAATCCTTCAACGTTTCTGCCTGAATGTCGCGCAGGGTCGGTGAGGCTTCGAACAGCACGATTTCAGCCGCATCATGGAAGCCATGAACCCCGCGCGTTGCCCGCAGAATGTCCGCCATCAGTGTTCCGCGCCCCGGCCCAAGCTCGGCCAGAACGAAGTGATCAGGGTGGCCCTGATCCATCCAGCTTTGCGCCAGACTTAGGCCGATTAATTCACCGAACATCTGACTGATCTCGGGCGCGGTGACGAAATCGCCCTGCGCGCCCAAAGGATCGCGGGTGGTGTAATAGCCATATGTCGGATGCAGCAGGCATTCGGTCATGTAGTCGGCCACGGTCATCGGGCCGTCTTGCGCGATGCGCTCCAGCAGATGGTTGGTCAGGTTCATCGCGCGTGTCGCGCCCGCAGGGCGAACCATAGGCCAAGCGCGATCATGGGCAGCGACAAGAGCTGTCCCATGGTCAGGCCATATCCACCAATTTGCCACGCCAGACCCAGAGGGTTCCCGGCCGAGATGAACTGTGCGTCCGGCTGCCGAAAGAACTCAACGATGAAACGGGACGCGCCATACCCGGCCAGAAACACACCCATGACCAGTCCGGGTTTGCGCAGCGCGCCCTTGCGGTAGACCAGCCACAGCAGCGCGGCCCCTAGTAGCAGGCCCTCCAGCGCGGCCTCGTAAAGCTGCGAGGGGTGGCGTGCGCACATGCCCACCAGTACGCCGGGGCAGTCTTGCGCTGCAGGGCCGGGGAAGATCACCGCCCATGGCACCTCGCTGGGGCGGCCCCAAAGCTCGGCGTTGATGAAGTTGGCCAATCGTCCCAGTAGCAGCCCCGGCGGAACAGCGTGGGCAATGAGATCAGCCAGCGGCAGAACCGATATCTGGTGACGGCGCGCATAGATGTACGAGGCTACAATCACCCCCAGCAGACCGCCGTGAAATGCCATGCCACCCTGCCAGACTTTCAAAATGTCCGCCGGGTTCGCAAGGTAATAGGCGGGCTGATAAAACAGCACGAAGCCCAGCCGGCCGCCCAGAATCACCCCAAGGATGATCCAGGTGATCAGATCCTCAAGCTGCTGGGGTTTCATCGGCGGTTTGTTATCTGCCCAAAGCGCGGGGCGTTTCAGCGCCGCTGCCCCAAGCCTCCACGCGATCAGGATGCCCGCGATATAAGCCAGCGCGTACCAACGCAGGGCGAATTCCATCCCGAACAGCGAGATCGAGAACAATTCGGGCGAAAGATCGGGGAAATTCAGAACAGCCTGCATGTGCGTCTCATTGCCCGTGCTTTGCAGGGCAAGTCAACCTTGAGCCTGACGCAAAGTTTACCCATATAGATAACAACCGCGATTTCGGAGAAAAACCATGCAGACCCGCAACAAGATCCTCGATGATGTATCCCAACTGATGACCAACGCCATGGGCGTGGCGCAGGGCGCGCGGGAAGAGGCCGAGAATGCGATGAAGTCGATGATCGACCGCTGGCTGGCCGACCGCGATTTCGTCACCCGCGAAGAGTTTGATGCCGTCCGCGCCATGGCGCAAAAGGCGCGCGAAGAAAACGCCGCGCTGGAAGAGCGTATCGCCGCGCTTGAGGCGAAGCTGGACAAATAGAGCCCAATATTAAGATTCGAAGTCAGGAAAAGCACCGCGCAATCCGATACCGGTTTGTGCGGTGTTGTGCATTTTGCTGTCTTGCGGAATTTAATCAAGACAAAGCTGCCTGTCGCGCCAATATTTTGACCTCCGTTGCTATTCGTCCACAACTTATTGCTGTTATCCCCAATAAATAGGGTTGCCAGATGGGTGCGCGCGGCGCACCATATTTAGTACAGGCACATGGGGAAAGCCCGGCTTGTAGAGCAGGCAACTAGCGCTGGGGCGCTGCCAGCCCCAAATTGCTAGAGATAAGTGAGGTGGCATTATGGCCCTATCCGAGCAGTTTCTCGAAGAAGACCTTCATCCGATTGATATTGTTGAACACCTGGCCGAACATCACGACTGGGATTTTGATCGCATCGGCGATGATCAGATCGCCATGGCTGTCGAAGGACAGTGGCGCACCTATTCCATCACTCTGGCCTGGTCGAACTATGACGAAACCCTGCGCATGGTGTGCTCGTTCGAAATGGACCCGCCATCCGAGCGGGAAAGCGAATTGTACGAGCTGCTGAACAAGATGAACGATCAGTGCTGGGCCGGGGCGTTTACCTATTGGGCCAACCAAAAGCTGATGGTCTATCGCTATGGTCTGGTTCTGGCGGGTGGTCAGACGGCCAGCCCGGAACAGATCGACACGATGATCACTGCGGCTGTCCTGAGCGCTGAACGCTATTACCCGGCGATCCAACTGGTCACATGGGGTAATCGTGATCCCGAAGATGCGATGCAAGTCGCCATTGCAGAGGCTTACGGCCGCGCGTAAAGCTTTGCCCCAAGCCAGATAATGGGGAGGGGCAATCATGGACATGTCGCGCGTCGCGGAACAGGGGCTTGTGCTTCTGGGATGCGGAAAGATGGGATCGGCCATGCTGGCGGGCTGGCTAGAGCATGGCTTACCAGCATCGTCAGTCTGGGTCGTGGATCCGCACCCCTCGGACTGGTTGAAAGCACAAGGCGTCAATATCAACACAGCATTGCCCGAAGCCCCAGCCGTGGTGCTTGTGGCCGTCAAACCGCAGATGATGGGCGAAGCATTGCCCGCGATCAAAGCGCTGGGCGGGGGTGGAAGCCTGTTCGTCTCGGTCGCTGCGGGGACGTCGATTTCCACATTTGAATCTGTGTTGGGCGCGGGCACGCCGATCGTACGAGCGATGCCGAATACGCCTGCAGCAATCCGGCAGGGCATCACGGCGCTGATCGGCAACGTACAGGCCTCCGAGGACGACGTGACCCTGGCCGAAAACCTGCTATCCGCGATTGGTGAGACTGTCCGGCTGGCGGATGAGGCGCAGATGGACGCGGTGACTGGCCTAAGCGGATCGGGTCCGGCCTATGTGTTCCACCTGATCGAAACGCTGGCCGCTGCAGGGCAGGCGCAGGGCTTGCCGCATGAACTGGCGATGAAACTGGCGAAGTCCACCGTGGCCGGGGCAGGGGCGCTGGCGATGGCGGCGGATGAAGACCCCGCGCAGCTGCGAGTCAATGTGACCTCGCCCAATGGCACCACGCAGGCCGCGCTTGAGGTGCTGATGCACGAAGAACAGGGTTTCCCCGACCTGTTGCACCGCGCCGTCAAAGCCGCCACCGACCGATCCAAGGAGCTGTCCCGTGAGTGAGATTTCCTTCGACGATTTTCTCAAAGTCGATATCCGCGTGGGTGAAGTGATCCGCGCCGAGCCGTACCCCGAGGCCCGCAAGCCGGCGATCAAGATGTGGATCGACTTCGGCGATGAGATCGGCGAGCGAAAGACGTCGGCCCAGATCACCGCGCATTACGATCCGGCTACGCTGGTGGGCAAGCAAGTTATGGCCGTGGTGAATTTCCCGCCGCGCCAGATCGGCAAGTTCATGTCCGAGGTGCTGGTTCTGGGTCTGCCCGACGAAAATGGCGAGATCGTTCTGATCGGACCGGATGGAGAGGTTCCGACCGGTGGGAGGATGCACTGATGAAACTATTGATTACACGCCCCATGACCAACGCCGTAATGGAGCGCGCACGGACGGAGTTCGATGCGGAGATTCGCAAAGAAACGTCGCCACTGACACCGGATGAGATGCGGCGGGCCTTGACGGAATTCGACGTGGTAATGCCAACGCTTGGCGATCTTTTTTCGGCGCAGGTATTCGCGGATGTGTCCGATCCGCGCTGCAAACTGCTGGCTAATTTCGGCGTCGGCTACAACCATATTGACGTGGACGCGGCCAGCGCGTCAGGCATTGCGGTCACCAATACGCCGGGTGCCGTTACGGACGCCACAGCCGATATCGCCATGACTTTGTTGCTGACTACCGCGCGCCGTGTCGGGGAAGGAGAACGCATCGTCAGGGCGGGGGGCTGGCATGGCTGGCATCCCGCGCAAATGCTTGGCCATCACGTCACCGGCAAGCGGGTGGGTATCGTTGGCATGGGTCGGATCGGACAGGCCATTGCCCGGCGCTGTCACTTTGGGTTTTCCATGCAGGTTGCCTATCAGTCGCGTAGCGCGAAGGAATTGGAATTCCCGGCAGAGTTCGTACCCGATCTATCCACTTTGGCTGCGTCGGTCGATTTTCTGGTGCTGGCCGTCCCCGGTGGAGCGGAAACTCAACATCTGATCAATGCGCCGGTCCTTGAGGCGATGAACCCCAATGCCTTACTGATCAATATCGCCCGCGGAGAAGTCGTGGACGAGGCTGCCCTGATCGCAGCCCTTCAGTCTGGGCAGATCGCAGGGGCGGGGCTGGATGTATACGAATTCGAACCCAAGGTTCCGCAGGCGCTGATCGACATGGAAAACGTGACCCTGTCCCCGCATCTGGGTACCGCCACTGAAGAGGTGCGCACCGATATGGGTTACCTGGCGCTGGACAATGTTGCGGCCTTTATCGCAGGCCGGGCGCTGCTGACGCCGGTTTAACCGCCCATCGCCTTGCGCCAGTGTCGGCGGCAGAGCGAGACATAGGTTTCGTTCCCGCCGATCTGAACCTGTGCTCCTTCGGTGATCGTATTTCCGTGCGCGTCCTGACGGATGACCATTGTGGCCTTGCGCCCACATTCGCATATCGTTCGAACTTCGCGCATCTCATCCGCCAGGGCCAAGAGGGCTGCAGAGCCGGGAAACAGCTGTCCCTGAAAATCTACGCGTAACCCATAGGCAAGAACCGGTACATTCAGATCATCCACGGCACTGGCCAGCTGCCAGACCTGATCGCGGGTCAGAAACTGTGCCTCGTCCACAAACACGCAGGCCACCTTACTCTGCGCCAGACGGTTCTCGATCATGTCGAACACATTGTCTTCTGCCCCGAACGTGTCGGCATCTGCAGATATGCCAATGCGCGAGGCGATCTTGCCCACGCCCGCGCGACCGTCAAGCTGTGCGGTCATAAGATAGGTGTCCATGCCGCGTTCACGATAGTTGTGCGAGGCCTGCAACAACACGGTCGATTTACCCGCGTTCATGGTTGAATAGTTGAAGTACAGTTTTGCCATGTGCCCGGGTCTAAAACGCCTGATCCGCATGGGCAAGTAACCAAATTCTACGAAATAAGCGACGTCGCAGTTGTCGTTGCAAGGGTCGAGCGAAAGCTCATTGGGGATGGATACCCCTACGTCAACAACAGCGACGCCGTCGGCCATCATGTGGCCAAAACACAGCAAGACCCGAAAACCGCCTTGCAAACACTCATTACCGGCTGGAAACGCCGCCACTCACTCACAAAATCCCTGCATATCTGAGGGATAGTCAATTTATGGCATTTCAATTATGACTCGAGTATGGGAAATTTCCTTACCCTTTCCCCCATAGTGGCAGATGTCGTGGGAAAGCCAGGCAGTAAAGGTTGAAACATGGCAGATATCGGGGCTTATCTGAAAAAACACACTGAGGCGTTGGTAAAAGACGTCGGCATTGAATCGGCCTGCGAGATTACAGGCAAGTCCAAGGCAACATTGGGTCGGTACTACTCGGACAACGCGGAACATGCGGACCGTTTTATGCCAGTCGATGCGGTTGCTCGGCTCGAGGCCGTCTCGAACTTTCCGCATGTGACCTCGGCCCTGGCGGATCTTAAGAATATCACGCTGTCCTATGATGGCCGTAATACGGATACCCCCAGGACCGGAGGTGTGAATTCGGATGTCATCGCCCTAAGCCAAAGGTTTGCAATGCTGATGACCGAATATCAGGCTGCTATTGAGGACGGCATCATCACCGTCAACGAGGCCAAGCGTCTGTTGAAGGAGACCAGCTTGTTGCAACAGGTCCTGATCGAGATGAAGCTGCATCTGGAAGAGGAAAGCGTGAGCTAGGACTAAGCGCCAACCTTCTGGTTGCGGATACCTTCTGACACGGGATTCAAAGGTCTGAATTGCGGGACGGAGCTGCCGTTTGGGTGCGGCGTCGCAAAGTCCGCTTTGTTCGCTTGGCGCCAGTAGCTAAGAGCTCCCCAGACGCGAAACGTTCAGGTAGTTAATGTAAGGAATGACCTTTGTTCTTTTGGCGTAGTTGCAGAGCAATTGGTACAAATCCAATAGCCGCTGGAAACCCTTTTGCTACTGAACATTCTTAGCAAGCCGAAATCCGGTGTGGTTAGATCCAAGGCCGCGTTCAAAGGGTTGTCTTGCGGTTGGTCTATAGCGCATGCAGAAGGCCGGGGCGCAAAGCCAAGAACCTCCCTTTACCACCCGCTGGGCTCCTATTTCAGGATGAGAGAAACGCGCAGCGAGTGCTTCGGGGGGGCCATGAGGGTCGGTTTCCGAGACGTTCGGATGCGTTGGCACCCACCAATCTGCCACATGCTCCCAAACATTGCCGACCATGTCGTGAATTCCGTACCCGTTGGGCACAAAACTGGCGACCGGTGACGTTCCGTGATGTCCATCGGCAGCCATGTCAGTCGAAGGAAACTCACCCTGCCAAGTGTTCGCCTTCCAGCCGGAAACCGGGTCATAGGGCTCGTCCCAGATTGCACTGTCACCTAGGCCGCCACGCGCGGCCAACTCCCATTCAGCTTCGGTCGGCAAACGACCTCCGGCCCAAACCGCATAGGCTTCGGCGTCCTCCGGGGAAACCTGTACGACAGGGTGGTCATCGCGCCCCTTGATTGTACTTCCCGGCCCCTCGGGTGCGCGCCAGTTTGCACCGGCAACCCAACGCCACCATTTATTTGGATTGTCTAGATCAACTGGCTCAGCCGGTTGGGCGAACACCATTGAGCCGGGTTCAAGCAATTCCGGCGGCCAACCGGGGCGTTCTTCCGGCTTTAACCCACGCTCAGCCGTCGTGACATAACCCGTTGCATCGACAAATGCGCCGAATTCCGCGTTTGTGACTTCGGTCTTGCCGATGAAGAATGTGCTGACAGTCACTGGACGTATGGGACCTTCTTCGCGGTAATGCGATTGCGATCCCATATTAAATGTCTGCCCTTCAATTCGTATCATATCCGCCGCCGAAGCAGCGGATATGACGTTCATTACACACAAGAAGACAGCGGCACGGACGACCCATTTCTGAGGTCTTTTTTCAGGTAAGCAGTTCAGGATCATACCATCACCGACTGTCGTGTCGCTCTGCTCATGTGGTGTTTCCCAGCTGCAGATTTACTGACGCTTCAGCATACGCTGAGCCGCCGCTTCAAGGCTTTCGTAGCTTTCACCCGATACGGACACGGCGACCTCGCGGATGGTGCCACCTTCGAATTCACCGGGAGTGGTATACAGCTTGCTGACCGCGTCGCCGCTGTCATAGCCGATGCACAAACCGTCGCCTGAAAGCGTGAACTTACCTGACTGGGTTCGCATATCGCCGGAAGCGACCTCTTGATCGTTAACATAAAGCTTCATCGATCCCAGCACTTCACCGTTGTCGCCCGTCCCGGTTGCGTCGAACTCCATCCCCAGCGTGTAGCTGCCGGGTTCAAGTTCCACATCCGATTCAAACGTCTGTTCGGGCTGAATGCCGAGGAAGTTGTAGGTATAGTAAAGCTTTTTGTCTTTGATCAGCAAAGCATGACCGCCAAAGCGCGACCCGTGCGCAAAGATGACGCCATTGGCATCCTCTTCCACATCGACATTGGCCAGGATCTTGTAGTCCCGCCCCCGCACGTTGACCGCAACACCTTCGGGCACGCAGGTCGTGTTCGGGTAGTAGAGATATGTGTCACGCGCCGGTTCAGCGGAGGGACGTTCAATTCCGATGATCTCAACAGCACTGCGGTCATCCAGCGGCAGAACGTTGTTCTTCGCTGCCTCATCGAACCAGACCTGTATCAATTCCTGAAGCTTTTCGGGCTCCTGTTCCGCCAGATTGTTCGATTCCGAGCGATCAACGTCGACGTGATACAGTTCCCATTCATCCTGATCGAAGTTGCTTGTCCCCGTCAGCGGCGCGTGAACGGCCACGGCTTTCCAGCCATCCTTCCAGATGCCTCGGGTTCCCAACATGGTGTAATACTGCACCTCTTTCTGCGTAGGATCGTTCGGTTCTGCGTCAAAGGTGTAGGCCATCGACACACCAGACAGTGGGTACTGTTCCACGCCATTGGCCTCGGTCGGCATTTCCAGACCTGTGATCTCAAGAATGGTCGGAACGATATCAACCGAATGGTGATACTGGTGTCGGATTTCGCCGCCATCCTTGATGCCCGCAGGCCAGGACATGACCAGAGGGTCATTGGTGCCGCCGGCATAGTTCGAATAGCGCTTGAACATCTTGAACGGGGCAGAGAATGCTGCGGCCCAGCCGGTCGGATAGTGGTTATAAGTATCCGGACCACCAAGCGTATCAAGGTACTTCATATTCTCTTCCAGCTCATCGGGGAAGCCGTTGAAGAACTTGTTCTCGTTCACCGACCCGTTCGGAGAACCTTCGCCCGATGCCCCGTTGTCAGCGGCATAGATGATCAGCGTATTCTCGTATTGTCCGGTTTCTTTCAGGTGTTCGACGATGCGGCCCACTTGGCTGTCGGTGTATTCCGAAAAGCCCGCATAGACTTCAGCCATGCGCGTGAACAGCTGCTTCTCGTCATCATTCAGGCTATCCCACGGGCGTACCAAGTCGTCGGGATTGGCGATGCCATCCGGCAGGAAGTTCAACTCGGTGTTGACCGTTCCCTCAGGCGCGATCCCTTTTTCGATCATCGCCTGAGTGATCTCCTCGCGGTATACGTCGTAGCCTTCGTCAAAAACACCCTTGTACTTGTCCGCCCATTCCGCGCCTGCGTGATGCGGCGCGTGATTGGCGCCGGGGTTGAACCACATGTACCAAGGTTTCGACGGGTTAGTCGCCTTCTGATCGCGCAACATCTGGATCGCCTGATCAGCCAAATCCTTGGACAGGTGATACCCATCTTCGGGGCCATAGGGTTGTTCGATGAACCGGTTGTCCTCGACCAGATCGGGGTACCACTGGTTGGTTTCACCGCCCAGGAATCCATAGAAGCGATCAAAACCCTGATTGAGCGGCCACTCCGTTCGGCTGGCCCCGGATGCCACATCCTGTTCAGGGACGTTGTGGTTTTTACCGATCCAGAACGTGCTGTACCCGTTGGCCTGAAGCACTTCAGCGACGGTTGTTACTTGCGGGGGCAGTCGGCCGCTGGCGCCGGGGAAGCCATCGGCCGTTTCCGTGATCGCAGCCATACCATTCAGGTGATGGTTGCGGCCTGTCAATAGCGTCGAACGCGTAGGAGAGCACAAGGCGGTCGTGTGCCATTGTGTGAATGTCAGACCTTCGGCTGCAAGGGAATCCATCGTCGGCATATTGATTTTGCCACCGTAAGGAGACCACGCACCAAGTCCTGTATCGTCATAAAGCACAAACAGGATGTTAGGTGAGCCTTCAGGCGCTGCTTTTGGCGTGAACGGCGTCCAATCCGATTCAGAGTCGCGCACGTCCAGTTCAATCTTGCCGTTGAAACCGGGATAGCCCAAAGGTTCCTTCATTTCGGGCGCATCTTGGGCCATCGCGACTGACGACGACACCGCAAGAACTGTACCAATTGTGAATATGTGATAGATTTTCATCCAACGCTCCTATTTTGAGGAATTTTTCTTATTGTTGTTCATCAAGTCACCCCTCATGCCGTGGCGCAGTATTGGCTGGTCCTTTTTCGTTTTGAATTGGGCTGCTAATAACATGATGATTGCATATGGCGCGAATATCTGTGTGTGTTTAGGGAAAAATGCCATACAATCTGACGGTTCAAAGGTGACGACTGTATATTTCTTAATGGCAGTTCGGAGAGTTTTCTTGTCATTTCATGCCACCATTCAAGAGAGCAATTTATGCGGCAGCCCATAATTGCGATGACGACCGCGACGGGTATGGGTCCTTTGCCATGCATTCTGGAAAGAAGGGTCGGTACGCGTGCTGTCGATCAGACATTCAAAGCCGCTGGTTTGCCGCTGGATCTATTGGAAAATCGCAACCAGAAGATCCCTATGGCCGCCATGATCAGCCTGTTTCGCGAAGCCGAAAAGGTTGCCGGAGATGAGATTCTCGGCCTCCGCGTCGGTCGGGAAATGAAACCGGGAGCTTACGGACTTTGGACTAAGTATTCGGGCCAAGGCAGAACGGCACGGGATGCCCTTACAAGACTGTCCCAAACAATCGGCGTTCATCAGTCCGGTGGACAAATGCGATTGAGACAGAGCGACAAACAGTTCGAATGGTCATACATCGTTCCCTCAAGCTTTAAGGCCAATATTCGTGCACATGCCGAACATGTAATACCTGTGATGATTGGGTTCCTGCGACCATATTTCGGGCCAAGCTGGCTACCGGACAGAATTGGTGTTCCGTATCCCAACGATGGCCTCAGCGCCAGACGCTCTGACCTGCTTCCGGTTGACTGGTGCTATCTCACAGATGCAGTCACACTGTCATTTCCGGCCGAAATGCTCAAAAGTACACTCAGCTCCACGGTCCACAAAACGGTTTACACTCAAGTTGAACTTTATGCCGAGCGCGCTTTGCGGGAGACGCAATCGCTGGACAACGTCGTTCGTGAAATTGTTGCACTTCGTTTGATGGACGGAAATATCGACATTGATGGCGCGGCGCGGCTCGTCGGGCAAAGCTTACGAACGTTTCAACGCAACTTAGATCGCGAAGGCTCCTCCTACACTGAGTTGCTGACCCAAGTGCGCAAACAACGCGCGACGGCATTGCTTCTTGAGAGTGATCTTTCAATCATGGATATCGGGTTCCAAATCGGCTTCTCCGATCCGGCAAATTTCACCCGAGCGTTTCGTTCTTGGACCGGAGCAAACCCGTCGCAAATCAGAAAAAACTCCGGAAATTCGTGAGGCTGGAATAAGTTCTTACTGTTCGGTAATCCGACTACGTTAACCAAACCCCAACCTGGTGCAAGATATCATCCTGCACTGCCAACAGTATCGGCCATATGCTATCTACGCAGATTCATTGAGACCGTTTTTCTATAGATTTACAGACCTCAATCTTTAAGCAGGGGTGAAAAGTTCAAATCCACTGGGTCAACATAGAGCATATCGCGCACGTGCCAATGCCACGATCACCACGCAGGCCTCAATAAACTAATACAGCGTCAGCTTTCTCCCTTTTCGCTGCCATTTATGAAGACCGCAGCATTTGTCAGTTTGGGCTCAAAGCAGACAGTCGAAGATTCATTCCTGCGAGTTCTGGAAACAACCCACTACCCGTGCCGCCGCACGATTACCGAACCCACGGAATACCCCGCCCCGAAGGAACAGATCAGACCGACTTCTCCATCCGCGAAATCATCCGAGTATTTCGAGAATGCGATGATCGACCCCGCTGAGGACGTGTTGGCGTAGTCCTGCAAGATATTGGGTTGTTCGCCGGGTTCGGGCTCGCGGCCCAAAACCTTTTTGCCGATGAAATCGTTCATCGTCTTGTTGGCCTGATGCAACCACAGGCGTTTCAGGTCCGAACTGTTCAGCCCTTCGGAATCCATATGGTCGGCGATGTGCTTGCTGACCATCGGCAGCACTTCCTTAAAGACTTTACGGCCGTTCTGCATGAATTGCATGTCGCGGCGATCAACTACGCCATCAGGGCGCGAGCGGCGTAAGTAACCGTTATTGTTGCGGATATTGTTTGAAAATTCGGTGGCGCAGCGGGTCGAGAGGATCTCGAAATAGGGGCCGGTTGCGTCCTCGACGCGTTCGATCAGGGTGGCGGTGGCGACGTCTCCGAAAATGAAATGGCAATCGCGGTCGCGCCACTCCAGATGGCCCGAGCATATCTCGGGGTTCACCACCAGCGCGGATTTCACCGACCCCGAGCGGATCATATCCGCTGCAGCCTGAATGCCAAACGTGGCCGAGGAACAAGCGACATTCATGTCAAAGCCAAAGCCTTTGATCCCCAGCGCCTGCTGGATTTCGATCGCAATCGCCGGATAGGCCCGTTCGTGGTTCGAGGCGGCGCAGATCACCAGATCCACATCTTCGGGTGCGCGCCCGGCCTGTGCCAGCGCCTTTTTGCAAGCATCCACAGCCATCTCGGTCATGATGCCGGGTTCATCGTCACTGCGCTGGCGCAACAAGGGGTGCATCACGTCTGGGTCCAGCACGCCGGACTTGTCCATCACATACCGGTTTTCAATGCCTGACGCTTTGAGAATGAACTCTTCCGATGAATGCTGCAGCGGTTCCACTTCACCCGAAGCAATCGCGTCGGCATTTTTGGCGTTCACCTTGTCGGCGTATGCATTAAAGGCGGCAACAAGTTCCGCGTTGGTGATGACATTGTCTGGCGTGAACACACCGGTGCCGGTGATTGCTGGCGTATACATTGCTGCCCCTGCGTTTTTCGGATTTGCCCAAAATGCAGTCAACGCAAGGTTAGTTCAAGAGAGATTGACCCAAGGGAACATCAAAGTTGCGGTGCCAATGCGCTTCAAATCTTGAATAGTTCATTTTTTGAAGTATATGACGCCCCGTGAACGGCAACGGATTCGGCACATGACATTTGACGACAGCGCACTGGTAAAGCGACTAAGCCCAGAAATGCAGGCCATGATGGGGGTCTATGCCCTCTATTGGAAGCTGGAAGAAAGCTTTGATTTGATGGAGGTCGAACTGACCCATCAAGAGTGTCACATGGTGATAAAGCTGGACCAACCCAAGCGTATGGGCGTTTTGGCGGCGGATATGCTGACGGTGCCATCCACAATCACGTCTACTGCTGATGCTTTGGAAACGGCGGGATACCTGACGCGAGAGCGCGATCCGGACGATCGTCGAGCCTGGCTGTTGGTGTTGTCCGACAAGGGGTTGGCGATGCGCCAGACTTTGGTGGCCGAGGCCGGGGCACTGTTTCAGCGCGCATCCGGTTTGACGCCCGATGAAACGGCCGAATTCGCCCGACTTGCCCGGAAAATCCGGGAAAACATTCTGAAAACGGGAATACCCGAGGGGTTGAAGAAATGAAATTGATCTCTGCTTTGGGCCTCGCCCTGACCATGCTGGCCACCACGGCCATGGCCGAAAGTGCTGCCAAGCCGGTCAAGCTGATGGTTGTGCAAGAAACCGCGCCCGGGTTTTCGCGGCAATTCTTTGGCCGGGTCGCAGCGCGACAGACGGTTGATCTGGCTTTTCAGGTGGCGGGGCAAATCGTTGATATGCCGGTGACCGAAGGTTTCGTGATTCCCAAAGGCGAATTGATTGCGGAACTGGATCGTGAACCATTCCAGCGTCGCTACGACCGGGCTGTGCTGCAGAAAGATCAGGCGGACCGGACGCTGGCGCGCTTGTCCCGTCTGCGGGGAACGGCAGCAAGTCAAGTTGCCGTTGATGATGCCGAGACAGCGGCTCAGCTGGCGGATATTGCGGTGCGCGATGCGCTATATGATCTAGAGCAGGCCACGCTGACGGCCCCCTTTGATGCTCTGGTTTCAAGCCGGGCAGTGGAATCCTTTACGACCGTATCGGCGGGGGCGCCGATTGTGCGCATCCATGACATGTCCGAGCTGCGCATCGAAGTCGACGTGCCCGAGATTTTGTTCCAGCGCTCGGGCCAGCAGGATGACATCACCATCACGGCGAAATTCCCCGTCAGCGACGAAGTATTCCCTCTGCAAATTCGGGAATTCGACGCCGAGTCGTCGAGCGTTGGTCAGACTTTCCGCATTCAATTCGGTCTGACACCGCCAGAAGGTCTGCAGATTCTTCCGGGGTCATCGGTAACGGTGAATGTGCAGGTACAGGACCAACGTACAGGTATCGTCGTTCCGGCCACTGCGGTTGTTGCTGATGCTGAAGGTGTTTTGGGTGTCTTTGTGTTTTCGCCCGTCGGCGCGGATGAAGGCAGTGTCAAATGGGCTCCCGTGGCCATTGAACCCACGGCATCGGGTGACGTAAGCGTCCTGTCCGGGCTGGAGGATGGCGATGAAATCGTGGTTGCCGGAGGCGGAGCGCTGACCGACGGGCAAGCCGTACGCCGCTTTGCCGGCTTTGCGAACTAAGGGGCGGACGTATGAATATCGCACGCGCTTCCATAGACCGGCCAATCTATACGTGGTTGATCATCCTGATCGCCTTGTTCGGTGGCATCTGGGGTTTTCTGTCGCTTGGGCGACTGGAGGACCCGGCCTTTACCATCAAGAATGCTGTCATCGCCACGCAGTATCCCGGCGCAACGGCCGAGCAGGTGGCTCTGGAGGTATCGGAGCCACTGGAATCCGCCATTCAGCAGATGGGAGAGGTCAAAACCATCACCTCGCTCAACCAGCCGGGTTTTTCGCTGATCGAGGTTGAGATCAAGTCGACCTATGACGGTACCGAACTGCCCGAAGTCTGGACCAAGCTGCGCGCCAAGGTTCGCGACGCAGCCCGGGCGTTGCCGTCCGGGGTCGGCCAGCCGCTGGTCAACGATGGATTCGGCGACGTGTTCGGCCTGTTCTATGCAGTCACTGCGGATGGCTTTTCGGACGCTGAAAAACACGAACTATCCACGTTTCTGCGGCGCGAATTGCTAACGGTCGAAGGGGTGGCCGATGTCGAAGTCATGGGCCTGCCGCAAGAGGCGATTTTCGTCGAACCGGACTTGGCCATCTCGGTCAATCAGAACGTGCCGCTGCAGGCAATCAACGAGGCGATTGCCAATGCGGATTCGGTGAACGCATCAGGCTCGTTGCGGTCTGCAGATGACCGAACAACGGTCCTGACCGCCGAAGGCTCGGACACTGTTTCGGCCATTGCGGGTCTGTCCGTTGGGTCGCAGGGGCAGGTGATCAACCTGTTTGACATGTCAAATGTGTACCGTGGCCGCCAGACCGACCCGGATGTCATCATCCGCTTTAACGGAGAAGAAGCCTTTACGCTGGGCATTGCGGGGCTGTCGACCGAGAACATTGTCGAGGTTGGCAAGCGCGCCGACGAGAAATTCGCCGAACTTGACGGGCAAATCCCCTACGGTGTCGAAATCCTGCCGATCTATCAGCAGCACGTGGTCGTCGAGCAAGCCTCGAACGATTTTCTGTTGAACCTTGCGATGTCGGTGGCAATCGTCGTTCTTGTCCTGGCCTTGTTCATGGGTTGGCGGGCCGCGATTGTCGTCGGCTCGACGCTGTTGCTGACCGTTGTCGGGACGTTGCTGTTCATGGCGCTGTTTTCCATCGAGATGGAACGGATTTCCCTAGGGGCCCTGATTATTGCGATGGGTATGCTGGTCGACAACGCCATCGTGGTCGCCGAAGGAATGCAAATCGCAATGTTGCGGGGCAAAAACTCGCGCGATGCAGCAGACGAGGCCGCGTCCAAAACCCAAATTCCGCTTTTGGGGGCGACCATCATCGGCATCATGGCTTTCGCCGGGATAGGCTTGAGCCCGGACGCGACCGGAGAGTTCATGTTCTCGCTGTTTGCCGTCATCGGAATATCACTTTTGCTGAGCTGGATTTTGGCCCTGACGGTCACTCCGATGCTGGGACATTACTTTTTCAAGCAGGGTAAAGCTGGTGCAATTGATGCCTATGGCGGCATCATGTTCCGCGTCTACGGAGCGATCCTAAGATGGGCATTGCGGTTCCGCTGGTTGGTGATTGCCATGCTGGTGTCTGTCACTGTGGCGTGCTTTGCCGGGTTCGGGCTGGTGAAACAGCAGTTCTTTCCCGACTCGAACACGCCGCTGTTCTTCGTCCATTACAACCTGCCGCAAGGAACGCCGATCGCGCGGACCGCTGAGGATATGGCGGTTTTTGAAGAGTGGCTGGCCAACCGGGATGATGTCGTGTCCGTCGCCACCTTTGTCGGGCAGGGCGCGACCCGTTTCCTGCTGACCTATGAGGCTGAGAAACCCAATCCAAGTTACGGCCACCTGATCATCCGTACCAGGACGCTGGAGGACATCCCCCCGCTGCGTGCCGCACTTGCAGAATTTGGTCAGGCGCAATTTCCTGAAGGAAAGTTCCGTACAAGGCGTCTGATCTTTGGTCCGGGCGGAGGTGATCCGATCCAGGCCCGCTTCTCGGGCAGTGACCCGGTTGTGCTGCGCCAGCTTGCGGATGAGGCTGTGTTGCGGATGCGGGATGCGTCGCAAAACGCGCTACACGTTCATCATGACTGGCGTGAAAAGGCGCTGGCCGTCCAGCCGATCTATGCGACCGAACGCGCGCAGACGGCGGGTGTTACGCGCGAGGATATTGCGGCCACGCTACAGTTTTCGACCGATGGAATCACGGGCGGCGTTTTCCGCGAAAGGGATCGCCTGATCCCGATCATCCTGCGTCGACCGGCGGACGGAGATTATTCGATCGTGGACCAGGTCGTGTTCTCGGACCAATCCGAGCGTTTTGTTCCTATCGAACAAATGGTGGATGGGTTCGAATACAAGGCGTTGAACACGCTTGTGCACCGAAGGGACAGGGTTCTGACCATCACAGTTGGCGCGGATATTCCGGCTGGTTTCACGGCGGCTCAGGTCCATTCCGAAGTCCGTGAGGCCATCGAAAGCATGGACCTTCCTGCAGGGTATCGGATGGAATGGGGTGGTGAGTTCGAAAATGCCGGCGAAGCGAATGAAAGCCTTGGGCGTCAACTGCCGCTGAGCTTGCTGATCATGGTGCTGATCTCGGTGCTGATCTTTAACGCGATCCGGCAGCCGATCATCATCTGGTTGCTGGTGCCTATGTCGGTCAATGGGGTGGTTCTGGGCTTGCTGGGCACCGGATTGCCCTTCACGTTTACGGCGCTGCTTGGGCTGCTGAGTCTCTCGGGGATGTTGATCAAGAACGGAATCGTTTTGGTAGAAGAGATCGACCTTGTGCGCGAAACCGGCAAAGGATTGCGCGAGTCGATCATTGAAGCCTCGGTCTCGCGTCTGCGTCCTGTGATGCTGGCGGCGATCACCACCATTCTGGGGATGGCGCCGCTGTTGACGGATGCATTCTTCAAATCGATGGCGGTGACGATCATGGGCGGGCTGGCTTTTGCCACGATCCTGACCATGGTGGCGGCGCCGGTATTCTACATGGTGTTCTTCCTGCCGGAATACCGGCGAAAGTCCGCGCCGCAACCTGTTGTCTAAATGAAAAACCCCCGGTCAGTGACCGGGGGTTTTGCTTTATTCTGGTGCCGGGTGGCGGGGTTAGCCCTGAAGAGATTTGACCTCAACATCGCCCTCGGCTTGCGCCTTGATCGCCAAAGCTGCTGCATGGCTTGCGGCCGCCGTGGTGAAATAGGGGATCTTGTCATAGAGCGCGATGGAGCGGATGGATTTGCTGTCCTCGACCGCCTGCGCGCCTTCGGTGGTGTTCATCAGCAACTGCACCTGACCGTCCTTCAGCATGTCTGCCACGTCGGGGCGGCCCTCATAGACCTTGTTGACCACGTCGCAGGCCACGCCCTGCTCGGCCAGCCAAGACTGCGTGCCGCGCGTGGCAACCAGCGAGAATCCCTGTTCGGTCAGTACCTGCGCCGCTTCAAGCATTGCAGGCGTCTTGTCGGCATCCTTGATCGAGATAAACGCACGACCCTCGGACGGCAGGACCATACCGGCCCCCATCTGCGCCTTGAGGAAGGCGCGCGGGAAGTCGCGGTCCCAGCCCATGACCTCACCGGTCGAGCGCATTTCGGGGCCCAGAATGGTATCAACCCCGGGGAAGCGGGCGAAGGGTAGCACCGCCTCTTTCACCGAGAACCACGGCATGTCCGGGTCGGCCAGTGTCATCTGGTCGGCAATCTTGGTATCCTGACCTTCCTTATATGCCGGACGCATCGGGAAGCTCGACAGTTTCTCACCCGCCATGATGCGCGCCGCGATGGACGCAATCGCGCTGTCGGTGGCTTTGGCGACAAAGGGCACGGTGCGTGAGGCGCGCGGGTTCACTTCGATCAGGTAGATCTCGCCGTCCTTGATCGCGAACTGCACGTTCATCAGGCCGACGACATTCAGCGCCTTGGCCAGTTTGAACGCCTGATCCTTGATCTGGTCGAGGATGTCCTTGGACAGCGAATAAGGCGGCAGCGAACAGGCCGAGTCGCCCGAATGCACACCGGCCTCTTCGATATGCTGCATGATGCCTGCCACATGCACATCGGTGCCATCGCACAGCGCATCCACGTCCAGCTCAACCGCGCCCGCCAAATAGCTGTCCAGCAGAACGGGGCTGTCGCCCGAGACCACAACGGCCTCGTTGATATAGCGTTTCAGCTGTTCCATATCGCGCACGATTTCCATCGCGCGACCGCCCAACACGTAAGAGGGGCGGATCACCAGCGGGAAGCCGATCTCGTCCGCGATCTCCAGCGCCTGTTCATCGGTCGAGGCGATGCCGTTTTTCGGCTGCTTCAGGCCCAGATCGTTAACCAGCGCTTGGAATCGCTCGCGGTCTTCGGCCAGGTCGATCGCGTCGGGCGTGGTGCCAAGGATCGGAATGCCTTCGGCCTCAAGCGCATTGGCCAGTTTCAGCGGCGTTTGCCCGCCGAACTGAACGATCACACCGTGCAGCGTGCCGTTTTCCTGCTCTTTCGTCAGGATTTCCATGACGTGTTCAAAGGTCAGCGGTTCGAAATACAGCCGGTCCGAGGTGTCATAGTCGGTCGAAACCGTCTCGGGGTTGCAATTGACCATGATGGTCTCATAGCCCTGATCCGTCAGCGCGAAACAGGCGTGGCAGCAGCAATAGTCGAATTCGATCCCCTGACCGATCCGGTTGGGGCCGCCACCCAGAATGACAACCTTCTTACGGTCGCTTGGGCGGGCTTCGCATTCGACCTCGCCCATCATCGGGGCCTCATAGGTCGAGTACATATAGGGCGTCTGCGCCTCAAACTCGGCGGCGCAGGTGTCGATGCGTTTGAACACGGCGTGCACACCCAGATTGCGGCGAGCGCGGCGGATATTGGCCTCGTCCCGGCCAGTCAGGTTGCCCAGACGCGCGTCGGTGAAGCCCAGCATTTTCAGCTTGCGAATGCCGTCCTCGGTGACGGGCAGGCCGTCTTTGCGCACCTGACGCTCGGCGTCGATGATCTCGCGGATGCGGGCCAGGAACCACGGGTCGAACTTGGTGACGCCGAAAATCTCATCGTCCGTCAGACCATGGCGCATGGCTTGCGCAATGGTGCGCAGACGGTCCGGCGTCTGCTGGCTGATGGCCTTGATCACGGCGGCCTTGTCGTCGGCTTCATCCCATAGGCCGACGTTCAGGCCGGGGATTTCGACCTCATCAAAGCCGGTCAGGCCCGATTCCATCGAGGCCAGCGCCTTTTGCATCGATTCGTGGATCGTGCGGCCGATGGACATGGCCTCACCCACCGACTTCATCGCGGTGGTCAGGTAGGGTTCCGAGCCGGGGAATTTCTCGAACGCGAATTTCGGGATTTTTGTCACGACATAGTCGATGGTGGGCTCGAAGGACGCAGGCGTGACCTTGGTGATGTCATTGTCCAACTCGTCCAGCGTGTAGCCCACAGCCAGTTTCGCCGCGATCTTGGCAATTGGGAAACCCGTCGCCTTGGACGCCAGCGCCGACGAGCGCGACACGCGCGGGTTCATCTCGATCACGACCATGCGGCCATCGACCGGGTTGATCGCCCATTGCACGTTCGAACCGCCGGTCTCGACCCCGATCTCGCGCAGCACGGCAATCGAGTGATTGCGCATGATCTGGTATTCTTTGTCTGTCAGCGTCAGGGCCGGGGCCACGGTGATCGAGTCACCGGTGTGCACACCCATCGGATCGACGTTTTCGATGGAGCAGACGATGATGGCGTTGTCGGCGGTGTCGCGCACCACCTCCATCTCATATTCTTTCCAGCCCAGCAGGCTTTCGTCGATCAGGATCTGACCCACGGGGGACGCGTCCATGCCTGTGCGGCAGATATGGATATAGTCTTCGCGGTTATAGGCCACACCGCCGCCGGTGCCACCCAGCGTGAAGGCAGGGCGAATGATGGCGGGCAGGCCCACGGTCTCCAGCGTCTCAAGCGCCAGCGCCACGCCGGCCTCAAGGTCTTTCTTACCGTCCGCATCCTTGGGGGCGGTGACGATTTCGGCCTTGGGGTTTTCGATGCCCAGCCGATCCATCGCCTCGCGGAACAGAGCGCGGTCTTCGGCCATTTCGATGGCGTCGCGCTTGGCACCGATCATCTCAACGCCGAACTTGTCCAGCACGCCCATCTCTTCCAGCGCCAGCGAAGTGTTCAGCCCGGTCTGACCGCCCATGGTGGGCAGCAGCGCGTCGGGGCGCTCTTTCTCGATGATCTTGGCGACAACTTCGGGGGTGATCGGCTCGATATAGGTGGCGTCGGCCAGACCGGGGTCGGTCATGATGGTGGCGGGGTTCGAGTTCACCAGAATGACCCGGTAGCCTTCTTCCCGCAGCGCTTTACATGCCTGAGCGCCGGAATAGTCGAACTCACACGCCTGACCGATGACAATGGGCCCCGCCCCGATGATCATGATCGACTTGATGTCGGTTCTTCTCGGCATGGCCACGTTCCTTCAATTGTTCGCGAGTCAGGGCACCCCCAAGCGCCCAAATTGTCCTGCGTTATAGGGACAGCGCGAAAAGGTTCAAGGGGTATCGGAAACAGGGGTGAAATTGCCGCTTTCCCCTCTTTCCCTCGGCACCGTATTCTCTATACCGCGCAGCACGGCAAATGAGGATGCAGGTGCGTATTCGTTTCGATCAGGGCCCGGCCGGGCAAGGGACCACTTTTGACCGGCCCACGCAGGTGATCCGCGCCGACCGCGCGGAGGACGTGCCCCACGCGTTGGAGGCGCTGGATTCCGCGCGCGCGGATGGTGCGTGGTTGGCCGGTTATGCCAGCTATGAGCTTGGTTATGCGCTGGAGCCGAGGTTGTCCGCGCGGATGCCCGAGGGCCGCCGCCTGCCATTGCTGTGCTTTGGCGTCTTTGACGCGCCGGTCCAAAGCGGCCTGCCTGCGCCTGCGGGCGGAGTGACCGGTTTCGCGCCTCGCTGGGACGAAGCGCGTTATACTCGCGCCTTCAACCGAGTGCACGAGGCCATCGGCGCGGGCGATATCTATCAGGCAAACCTAACCTTTCCGATTGACCTGATGGTCGAAGGCGCCAGCGCTGCGCTTTATGCCGCGTTGGCGGCAGGTCAACCCGTGGGCCACGGCGCGCTTGTGCAGCAGGATGGCTTGCCTGATCTGCTCAGCCGCTCGCCCGAGCTGTTCTTCCGCACCGATGCCGACCGCTTGATCGAAACACGCCCTATGAAGGGCACCCAGCCGCGCAGTGAGGACTTGGCCGAAGACGCCCGCCATCGCGATTTCCTGTCGAGTGACGCAAAGAATCGGGCCGAGAACCTGATGATCGTCGACCTGCTGCGCAACGATATCAGCCGCGTGGCGCTGCCCGGTTCGGTCAACGTGCCCGAACTGTTCAAGGTCGAAACTTATGCGACCGTGCATCAGATGATCTCGCTGGTGCAGGCGCAGCTGCATTTGGGGGCCGAGCTTTCGGACATTCTGATGGCGCTGTTCCCCTGCGGCTCGATCACCGGTGCGCCCAAAATCCGCGCGATGGAGATTCTGTCTGATCTCGAACCCTGGCCGCGCGACATCTATTGCGGCGCGATTGGCTGGGCCGCGCCGGATGGACGGTCAGAGTTCAACGTGGCCATCCGCACTCTAATGGTCGAAGACGGCACCGCCACCCTGAACGTGGGCGGCGGCGTGGTCTGGGACAGCACCGCCCCATCCGAATATGAGGAGGCGCTATGGAAAGCCCGCTTCGCCCGCCAGATGACCCTGACTTCCGCCTGATCGAAACGCTGGCCTTTCGGCCGGGGCAGGGGTTTGTGCGGCGGGATCGCCATTTGGCCCGCATGGCCCGGTCGGCCGCAGTGCTGGGGTTGTCGTTTGATCGGGACCGAGCCGTTGCCGCGTTGGAACGTGTCACGAGTCCATCCCCTCTGCGCTGTCGCCTGACGCTGGACACAGCGGGCGCTGTAGAGGTGACGACCGGCGCGCTGGCCGAGAACCCGCCGCTGTGGCGGGTGGCGATTGCGGATCAACGGCTGCGGGCCTCGGATATCTGGTTGCAGCACAAGACCACGCAGCGCGCTTTGTACGATGACGCCCGCGCATCGTTGCCACCGGGGATAGATGAGTTGCTGTTCCTGAACGAGCGCGATGAAATGTGTGAGGGCACGATCACCAACCTGTTTGTACACATGGCGGATGGCCGGCGATTGACACCTGCGTTGTTCAGCGGCGTCCTGCCTGGCATTCTGCGCGAAGAATTGCTGGATCGTAAAAGCGTTATCCAAGCGACGCTGACCTTGACCGACCTGCGCAATGCGGAAAAGATTTTTGTCGGGAATTCCTTGCGGGGCCTGATCCGGGCCGAGTTGGTGTCAGAGTGAGCAATCGAAGCGACTGGGCAGAAGCAGCTCCGCAAACCACGCGGCTTTGGGTAGAGTTTGCTCTGTTCTTTGTCGCCGTGCCCGTGCTGATCGCGGTGTTCTTTCCTCCGAACTGGATGTTTCCGTCGCTGTTCAGCTTCACGGCGCTGGGCATCGTGCTGCTGCACATCACACCGGGCTTTGCCTGGGCCGAGCTGCGGTACAACTGGCGCAATTGGTCGTGGGCCGAGGTTGCCGTGTTCACGCTGGCGATGACGATCTTTTGTTCCGCCCTTGTGATGTTGACCCGACCTGAGGCCGCGTTCTTTCTGCTGCGCAACCGGCCCGAGTTTCTGATCGTCATCTGGACCTTCTACCCGCTGGTGTCCGCCTTGCCGCAAGAGCTTTTGTTCCGCGTCCTGTTTTGTCGCAGATACCACGCGATCCTGCCGGGTGGCCGCGCCTTTTATCTGCTGAATGCAGCCCTTTTTTCGCTGGCTCACCTGATGTACTGGAGCTGGATCGTCGCCATCATGACTTTTGGCGGTGGGCTGATCTTTACCTGGGCCTATCGCGGGCGCGGTTCGTTTTTCTACGCAGTGCTGCTGCACGCAATTGCCGGGAACATCATCTTTGCGGTCGGTCTGGGTATCTATTTCTACTCAGGCAACGTGCAAAGGCCGTTTTGAGCGGGATACCTGCCTTGACTTTCGCGGCCCGACGGGGTGTATCGGCGCGACGAATTCTGCGCCCGAAGGGATATGATCCATGCACGCCTATCGCAGCCACACCTGCGCCGCTCTGACTGCCGCCAATGTCGGTGAAACCGTCCGCCTGTCCGGCTGGGTGCATCGGGTTCGCGACCACGGTGGCGTGCTGTTCATCGACCTGCGCGATCACTTTGGCGTGACGCAAGTTCTGTGCGACGGCGACAGCGCCGCCTTTGCCGAGCTGGAAAAAGTACGCTCCGAATGGTGTATCCGCATCGACGGCACCGTCAAAGCGCGTGACCCCGAGTTGGTGAACCCGAAGCTGCCCACCGGTGAGGTCGAGGTCTACGTGCGCGAGCTTGAGGTTCTGGGTGCGTCCGACGAACTGCCCCTGATGGTGTTCGGCGATCAGGAATACCCTGAGGAAACCCGCCTGCGCTATCGCTATCTGGACCTGCGCCGCGAGGCGATGCAGCAGAACATGACGCTGCGCTCGGACGTTGTTTCTTCGATGCGCAAACGTATGTGGGATCAGGGCTTCCGCGAATATCAGACGCCGATCATCACGGCGTCCTCGCCCGAAGGCGCGCGCGACTTTCTGGTGCCCTCGCGCCTGCATCCGGGCAAGTTCTATGCGCTGCCGCAGGCCCCGCAGCAGTTCAAACAGCTGATCATGGTGTCGGGCTTTGACAAGTATTTCCAGATCGCGCCGTGTTTCCGCGATGAAGACCCGCGCGCCGACCGCTCGCCCACCGATTTCTACCAGTTGGACCTTGAGATGTCCTTTGTCGAGCAGCAGGACGTGTTCGACACGATCCAGCCCGTTCTGACCGGTGTATTCGAGGAATTCGGCGGTGGCCGTAAGGTCGATCAGGAGTGGCCGCAGATTTCTTACAAAGACGCGGCGCTGTGGTACGGCAGCGACAAGCCCGACCTGCGGAACCCTATTAAAATGCAAGTGGTCTCCGACCACTTCCGCGGGTCTGGCTTCGCGATTTTCGCGAAGCTGCTAGAGCAAGAAGGCACTGAAATTCGCGCTATTCCCGCCCCATCAGGCGGCAGCCGTAAGTTCTGCGACCGCATGAACGCGTTCGCGCAAAAAGAGGGTCTGCCGGGGATGGGTTACATCTTCTGGCGCGATCAGGGCGAGGGGATGGAGGCCGCTGGACCGCTGGCCAAAAACATCGGCCCCGAGCGCACCGAGGCGATCCGTCAGCAACTGGGTCTGGGCGTGGGCGACGCCGCGTTCTTCCTTGGCGGTAAGCCGAAAGCCTTTGAAAAGGTCGCGGGCAAAGCGCGTGACGTGATCGGCGAAGAGCTTAACCTGACCGAGAAAGACCGTTTCGCCTTTGCCTGGATCGTGGATTTCCCGATCTACGAACAGGATGAAGAAACCGGAGCGATCGATTTTGAACACAACCCGTTCTCGATGCCGCAAGGCGGAATGGAGGCGCTGAACGGCAATCCTCTGGACGTGCGCGGCTATCAGTACGACTTGGCCTGTAACGGGTACGAGCTGGTCTCGGGCGCGATCCGGAACCACAAGCCCGAGATCATGCTGAAGGCTTTTGAACTGGCAGGCTATGGCGCGGATGAGGTGAAATCCCGCTTTGGTGCGCTGTTCAACGCCTTCCACTATGGCGCGCCGCCGCACGGTGGTTGTGCTGCAGGGATCGACCGGATTGTGATGCTGCTGGCCGATGAGGCCAACATCCGCGAGGTCATGATGTTCCCGATGAACCAGCGCGCCGAAGATCTGATGATGGATGCACCGTCCGGTCCAAGCTCGGATCAGTTGATGGAACTGGGACTGAGGATCATCCCGCAGGAATAACAAAAACCCGTCGCATCCTTTGCGGCGGGTTTTTTTGTACGCCAAGCTATATCCGTCCGGTCTTTTCCAGCGGATCGCTAACCTCGTCGCGGGCTGCCCTAATACTGCGTGCTGCAAGTCTTGTCTGGCAATAAGCCCACAGGCAGACCAAACCTGCGGTTACAAAATAGGCGGTTGCCATCTCAGATTGCCTCGCGCTGTTCAAGTCGCGCCTGAACAATGCCGGCCACCTGAGCCGCAAGTGCCGTTACCGGAGTGCCACTCGCGCGTGACTCAGCAAGTCTGCTGGCAGCTTCAGCCAGAATCGTGTCTTCGGCATCGCGTGCAACGCCACGCAAAAACTGCGCCGCATAGTCCAAACTGCGGTGATCGTTCGGCCCGGCAAGAACATCAGCGATATGGGCCATATCGTCCTGATAGGCCATTGGGTCCGGGTGTATAACTTCGTCCCGGACAGCGTGCAGACTGTGAGGGCGGCGGTCCGCGGGCAGACGCTCTAATATCGACTTCTGAAAATAGGAAAGGGATTTAAGGGGTTTGGCCAGAAACCCATCGGCCCCTGCGGTTTGCGCATCCTTCTGTGCGTAGTCATCCCCGGACATACCCAGAATGGCACCGATCCGTGGCACAGCCTCGGTCAGTTCGGCGATCAAATCAGCGCCGGACCCGTCAGGCAGGCCCATATCGACCAGAATTACCGAGGGGCGATAAATCTGCAGGTGTCTACGGGCCGATTTCAAGCAATCCGCGCGTCGAATGCGTGCGCCAGAGTGCAAACACATCAGGCGTATCGCATCGCAGGCATAGCGGCTGTCTTCGACAACCAAAATTGTTTGACCCAGCAGCGGCCGCGTCGCCGTTGGCTGCGCGGGCGAGGTGAAGGGGTTCGAATCGTCCATGGCAGAACTCCTATTCAGCAGATGCCTTCAGGCTAGGAACTTCTGGCTAACACGACGTTAACGGCAATTTGGCGCACTTGTTCTTTGCCCGGACACGCCCCATAACCGCTGCAACGCAGAGAACAGAGGAGAGTTCCATGATTGGTCGTCTGAACCACGTCGCCATCGCCGTGCCTGACCTGGAGGCCGCATCGGCGCAGTACCGCAACGCGCTGGGCGCCAAAGTCGGTGCACCGCAGGACGAGCCCGATCACGGGGTGACCGTTGTGTTCATCGAACTGCCAAACACCAAGATTGAACTGCTGTATCCGCTGGGCGATGACAGTCCGATCAACGGATTTCTGGAAAAGAACCCCGCTGGCGGCATCCACCATGTCTGCTATGAGGTCGAGGATATTATCGCCGCCCGTGATCATCTGAAAGAAACTGGCGCGCGTGTGCTGGGATCGGGCGAGCCCAAGATCGGGGCGCATGGCAAGCCGGTGCTGTTTCTGCACCCCAAGGACTTTAACGGCTGTCTGGTCGAGCTAGAACAGGTTTAACCAAAGCGAGGATGTCATGACCATTACTGCTGCACTCGTCCTGTTTGCCGTCATCTGGTTCATGACGTTGCTGATCGTGCTGCCGATCCGTATCAAGACGCAGGGGGATCTGAACGAGATCGTACCGGGTACCCATGCGGGTGCACCGGAAGTACACCACATGAAAAAGAAGATGTGGATCACCACCGGGATTTCCGTGGTGCTGTGGGCGATTATCGCCGGGATTATCGTTTCCGGCGTGATCTCGGTCCGCGATTTCGACTGGCTGAACCAGTTGGAACCCAGGGGATAACTGTCAGGGCGTCGGCCCTGACAGCTTGTGATAGATGTGGGTGAATGTAGCCGCACCAATGATCGGAATCACAAGGTTCACTAGCGGTACTGACAGCGGGATGGCCATCAGTGTGCCGGCAAGCCAAATGGTTGACGTGTGTTTTGCGCGCAGCTTTCGCGCACTTTCGCGCCCGATCCGGCGCATTGCGGCCAGGGTGAAATATTCCCGTCCCAGCAAAAAGCCATTCATGGCCCAAAAGATAAACGGAGCCAAAGGCGAGAAGATCACATACAGGATCAACGCCAGAAGGTTGGCCGCAATCAGCACGCCCATAAAGCTGAGCGCATCTCGGACACCGTCGCTAAACGGGATGCCGGCTACGGCGGGCAGCGTGCGATAATGTTTGTCTTCGACCGCCTGCGCGACCTCTTCGAGAAACATCGAAATGATGGCCGAGGCGACGGGCATCATCAAGAATACCGGCAGCACCAGAACGACAAAGATGCCCGAATAGTTCAGCACGTCGTTCAGCCATGAGACTGTACCGATCCAAGGCAACGAGATTTCACTGCTTGCCAACCAGTTAATCAACCAAATCGCCGCTGCGCAGCCCGCAATCAGAAGAATGATCGTTAACCCGACACCGCGCAAAAGGACCGAGCGGAACTTCGGGTCGCCGATCTGACCAAGCGCCGCGAAGAACGCGTTGAGGATCATCATTCGGACACCCATTCGGTCAGCGCGGCCACGTCGGGTCGAGGGCGTTCAGGCGGCGTGACAGATTCTGTGGCGATGTGGACAAAGCCTGCGATCCGTTCATTGTCCTTTAGACCCAAAGCTTCGCGGCAGAACTCGGGGTCGTGCGATTGCCAGCCAGACAGCCAGTTTGCCCCCCAACCGGCCGCCAAAGCCGCGTTTAGCAAGCCAAGGCAAACTGTGCCTGCCGAATACGTTTGCTCGATTGAAGGCACCTTGTCAGACGGTTTTTGGACCTCAACCACAGCGACAGCCAATTGACCCATGTCGAATTGGCTGCGGGTCTTATTGATATCTTCCGGAGTTTTGCCCAAACGATCGCCGCAGGTCTGGGTCAGGGCAGACAGCCTGGGCATCGCGCCTTTCTCGATCACAATAAACCGCCACGGTTCCAGCTTGCCGTGATCGGGGCTGCGGGCGGCGGCTGTCAGCAAAGGCAACAGCTCTTCTCGGGTCGGGGCAGGGGCGACCAGCGTCTTTGCGGGCCGGGACCGGCGCGTTTGCAGAAACTCAAGGGCGGCCGGGTTCTTCAAGGACATATGTTAACTTCCTTCACATAGGCAGATTGTATCTGGTTGACCATCTGGCAGGTTTCAAGAGCAAACGGCTGGACTGCGGGGATCATTTCCATCCCACGCCATAGGGTGCAAGGGTGTTTCGGGACAGGAGGTCCGTATGGCAAAGCCAAAACTGCGAAACGTGCCGGATTTAACCGTCATTGCTCTTCCGGGGGCTGAGATCAACGTGAAGGTAACACCCAAAGCTGCCTTGGACCGGATCACGCTTGATGGCGGTTTAATTCGCGTCTACGTAACCGCCCCGCCCACCGAAGGTAAGGCCAACGACGCAGTGCGCCGGGTTCTTGCAATTGCGTTAGGCGTTCCGGCGACTTCGCTGAAACTAAGGCGGGGGCAGACATCGCGGGACAAGCTGTTTGTCTATGACCCTTGATCCGGTGTTTCGTGGATCTGGTAAACCCCCTCGGGCAGGTCAAGGGCAGCAGCCAGATCGCGAACCTGCTCGGGCGATAGTGTGATTTTCTGCACTGTGTCGGTCCGTGGATCCAGCTGTTCCAGCGTGACGCATTCGGCAAAGTTATTGATGATTACGTCCTCTTGCAAAGGCTTTTGGCCCTCGTCCACCAGGGTAATCACTGTCGAGTCGAATTCATGCTCAATCGAAAACATGTGATCAGATTGCCGGGCGTTTAACGCCATTGCAACCCGTTCGAACGCATTCAACCAGTGGCGGTCTTATTCTGGGCGCGCTATGGTCGAAAAAAGCGGCAGGACCGTTTAAAGGGATGATGAATGCGCCGTCTGATTGCTTTGATTTTACCTGTGGTGTTGGCAGCTTGCACAGCCGATACGCTGCGTGTTCAACCCGTTGAAGACTGGCAACAGGATTCTGCCGGTTTTGCGGTTCAGGCAACCGCTTTTCAGGAGATCAGCCGGAGGGTCGGCCGACAGGCGCGCAGCGAATGCCTAAAACGGGAAGGTGTCAGGAATTGCGACTTTACCATTGTTGTTGACCTGAACCCCAAAGCCCCCGCAAATGCCTTTCAAACGCTGGACGATAAGGATCAGCCGGTAATCATCTTTACAAGGGCCATGATTCAGTCGGCTGAGAATGCGGATGAATTGGCCTTTGTTATGGGGCATGAGGCCGCCCATCACATCCTGCAGCACATTCCCCGACAATCTGTAAATGCCCGCGAAAGTGCTGCCATTTTTGGTGAACTGGCCCGGCTTGGCGGGGCGCAAGGCGCGGATGTGGAAGAGGCGCAGAAGCTAGGTGCTCAGGTCGGGGCGCAAGTCTATATCAAAGACTTCGAGCTTGAGGCCGACGCGCTTGGTACCGTTATCACTTACAAGGCAGGTTATAACCCACTTGTCGGGGCCAAGTACTTCGATCGCATTCTAGACCCCGAAGACAGTTTTCTAAGCACTCATCCGCCCAATGCAAAACGGGTTCAGGTTGTGGTGGATACAGCGCGCCAGCTTGGGTTGACGCAATGACCGGGTTGAAATGCTTGGGTGTGGTTCTGACTGACCGCGGGTCAAAATACGCAGTGTCGGGTGCTCCGGTCGCATCGCGGGCAGATGTGGAAGCCGTTCTGAAGACGCTGAAAGCGGATAAGAGTTATGCCAAGGCAACGCACAACACTTGGGCTGCGACACTGCCGACGGGTGCGTTAAAGGCGGATGACGGTGAAGCGGGGGCTGCCATGGTTATTCTGCGGATGATGGAACGTGCGGCTCTGGACGGGCACGTTATCATCGTAACGCGTTGGTATGGTGGTAAAAAACTGGGCGGAGACCGGTTCCGCCGCGTTCAGGATGCAACACGAGCCTATCTGGACCAGATCGTTGCAGAGTGTTGACCTGAGTCAAGGGCGTCGCAGCAGCTTTCGGATACTCTGATCAAAACGTATCAGGGAAAGGATGCCGAATGCCCAGCCGAGAAACGTTGAAGCAGCACGCAAGTCTGGTTGATCGAATGGCAACGCGGGTCGGTATCGACCTTGAAGATGCGGCGATCCGGGGGGATGTCTCGATCGATCAGATATCAGAGGCGGTGCTGCGCTGCACGGAATGCGGAAATCCCGGACATTGCAAAACCCTAATGGAGCAAGACGCGACATCGCCGTCGGCACCAGAGTATTGCCGCAATAAGGATCTGTTTTCCCAGCTAGTCTCGCCGGTGGCTATGTCATGCAAAAATTAGGGAACGTCATGACTCATCTGCGGCTGGTCCTGCGTATGGGAAAGGCGACAGGCACAGATGTGACTTCGGCTCATCGACAAGGGCGTCTTAGTCAGCAGGAGTGGGCAAGAATGGTGAGATCCTGTCAGGGGTGCAATTGGGCCGAACGATGCCCAGACTGGCTGTCTGATGCCCAAAATGCGGTATGCGCGCCGCAGACCTGCCCAAACCGAGAGCGGTTTGCAGAACTAAAGGTGCAACAAATGCAGGAGACCCAATAATGCGGGACGTTCTAGGCGAAGTGGAGATGCATTTCTGGCTTACGCGGTCTATGGCCAGATGTATCGACCTATCGCTGTCCGAGGCAATGGCAGAGGGCAGGCTCAGTGCAGATGACTACGCGACAATGGTGACGCGATGCAGGGCCTCGAAATGCAGCGGTCAATGCGCCGGATGGCTTGCGGACCAGCAAGCAGGGGCCGACAAGGCCCCCGGCTTTTGCGCCAATGCCGAGACTTTGAACGCCTTGAAGGCTTAGAGCTTTGAATGGGATCCGTCGCAAAGCGGCGGATTAGCGCTGTGTTTGCATCCGCAAAAAAACACCTTCTTGGTGCTTTCCGCGGTGTATTTTACTGGCTCAATACCGCTGCCCTTGTGAGACCCATCGCAAAACGGTTGGCGCTTAGACTGTCCGCACGCACACCAGAAGTAGTTTTTGCCCTCGGTCACCTCGACCGGGTATGGGGCTTTCTGAGCGATAATTGGCGCATCTGACATTTGGCTGATCCTTTTCTTGGCGTGTGTTGTCCGATGGTTCTAGTTCAAATCCTCTGAAACTCTAGCAACGGTCGGATATTCCGCCACAACGGCGTAGAATTGCTGGCCCCACATTTTTGTGATCGGATTTGTTGCAAATTTGCCGGCGAAGTCGTATTTTGAGACTGGCCCCGAATTTCTGGGGAATATCAGGAAATTAATAAAGGAATGACGGACATGAAATTGAAATTCGCTACAGTTGGCGCGTTTGCATTGATCTTGGGCGCGTGTTCGCAACAGGAAGAACCGGCACCGGTTTATATCACTCCTGAATACGACAAGGTTGGAAACCCAAGCTGCCCTGCGGGTACTCAGCTGGCAACGACCGAAGCAGGTCAGACAGTTTGTGACCCCGTCGCACAATAACCATATCGCGGGCGACCTTCGCAGGGTCGCCCGTTTCCAGAAACGTGCCGCCCTTTGGGCGGTTTTTTCTTGCCTGCATCCCCCGGATTGAGGTTTTGTCCGCTCTACTGTTATGCAGAGGGCGCATGAGAAACTTTCTGATCCGATTAAAACACCGCACAGTCTGGAGTTGGCAAGGACTGGCCGCCACGTGGCGCGACGAGTATTCGTTTCGTGTTTGGGGCTGGGCTAATCTCATTTCCGCTGGGCTTGCGGTTGCTTTGCCTCTTACAGGCAGTCTGCGCGCGCTAATCATCGTGCTGGGCATATTGGTTATGGTCGCCGAACTGTTCAACACTGCGATCGAACGGGCTGTGGATCACACATCCACCGACCACAGCATATTGGCTGGTCAAGCCAAGGACGCCGCCAGCGCGGCGGTTGCGCTGACAGCCGTTGCCGCCGGGGTTGTATGGGTCATTGGCCTGATCACACTGGTCTGACGCGGGCTATTTGATTCGATATCTTGCAAACCCGCGATGGAATTTATGATGCCGAAACCCATGGCGTCGCGGCGTATAGTATTTATAGTATTTCTTTTTGTGCCGCTTGAACGACGATCGGTGGTGCTTTTTTACCGGTTTCGCGTGATGTAATTTTGCTTTTGCAGCAGGTTTATGCACTTTCGGCGCGATAAAATGCCGATGTACCCGCGCTTTTCCGCGATGCGAAATGCCGAAGGATTTCACCCCGGAAAGCGTAACTTTGGCCGAACTGCCATGTCGGTAGTCAGCGGCGGCAGGGGCCGCAATCAGTTGAGTGGCAAGCACCGCCACTGCTAATTTCGCCGCGAAGGGACGCAGTTTAGTCATGATAACCCTCCTTCTTGCGTGTTGAGGTCTCATGTCTATGTGGGGCGCCGAGTGGTTGATCTCCAATAAACTCGGCTCACGCTTCGACTATAATCAGTGACCGATCAGGCCAGTTTGCCCCAGAGATCGTATTCCCCCGCTTCATCCACTACGACCGAGACAATATCGCCGGGTTTGAGATCCGCGAACTCTTCGTCAATGAACAAATTGCCATCGATCTCAGGCGCGTCGGCCTTGGTGCGGCAGGTGGCGGCCTCGTCATCGACCTCATCCACGATCACGTCCAGCGTTTGTCCAACCTTTGCGGCCAGCTTTGCCTCGGATATCGCCTGCGCCTTTTCCATGAAGCGTTCCCAGCGGTCCTGTTTGACCTCGGCCGGGACGTGATCAGGCAGATCGTTCGAGCGCGCCCCGTCCACGTTTTCGTACTGAAAGCAGCCAACGCGATCCAGCTGCGCCTCGTCCATCCAATCCAGCAAAGTCTGGAATTCGGACTCGGTCTCACCGGGATAGCCGACAATAAAGGTTGAACGCAGCGTGATATCGGGGCAGGTGGCGCGCCATGCGGCGATTTCGTCCAGCGTTTTGGCAGCCGCCGCCGGGCGGGCCATGCGTTTCAGAACGTCAGGATGGGCGTGTTGGAACGGAATATCCAGATAGGGCAGCATGTTGCAGCCCGCATCTGCCATCAGCGGGATCAAGTCGCGCACATGCGGGTAGGGATAGACGTAGTGCAGGCGTACCCAGGCATCAAACTGCCCCAGCTCGCGCGCCAGATCGGTGATGTGGCTGCGCACCTCGCGGTCTTTCCACGGGTTCACATCATATTTGCGGTCCAACCCATAGGCCGAGGTGTCCTGAGAGATCACCAGCAGCTCGCGCACGCCATTGTCAACCAGCTTTTCGGCCTCGCGCAGCACCGCATGGGCCGGGCGGCTGGCCAGCTTACCGCGCATGTCGGGGATAATGCAGAACTTGCACTTGTGGTTACAGCCCTCGGATATTTTCAGATAGCTGTAATGGCGCGGGGTCAATTGCACGCTGGCGGCGGGCAGCAGGTCCACGAACGGATCAGGATCGGGTGGAACGGCCTGATGCACGGCGTCCAGCACCTGTTCATACTGATGCGGACCGGTGACGGCCATGATGCGTGGGTGATGTTCACGGATGTAATCCGGTTCGGCCCCCAAGCAGCCCGTGACGATAACCTTGCCGTTTTCGACCAAAGCCTCTCCGATTGCGTCCAGTGATTCTGCTTTGGCGCTGTCGAGAAACCCGCAGGTGTTCACGATCACGGCATCGGCCCCGGAATAATCTGGCGAAATCCCGTATCCTTCGGCCCGTAGGCGGGTCAGGATGCGTTCGCTGTCCACCAAAGCCTTGGGGCAACCCAGCGACACCATACCAATGGTCGGTTGGTTCGAACGGGGCGCGTCGGTGATCCGGGCAGCGGGTGCCAGGTCGGGGCGGAGGTTTGGCGGGTTTGTACTCATTGCGCGGCATATAGTGGGGAACGCTTCCCCTTGCAAATACAGTGAATGCCAAGAATGATCTTTTCCAAACATGCCGAAGGGCGGAGAGCAGAAAAATGAAATGGCTGTTGCGCATTGTTTTCCTTTTTATAGCGGTGCTTGGGCTGGTAATCGGCGCTTTGCTACTGATGCCAGGTGACAAGTTGGCATCCATACTGGCTGAGCAGGTCAAAGCGGAAACCGGGCGCGATCTGAACCTGTCGGGCGATGTCCGTTTATCGTTCTGGCCTGTCTTGGGAATGGAAACCGGCCCCGTTGCCTTTGGCAACGCGCCTTGGGCAGGCTCCGATCCGATGCTGAGCGCCCAAAGCCTGGCCGTGGGCGTTGACGCGGCGGCGCTGATGGGGGGCGATTTGCGGATCAAACGGATCATTGCCGAAAACCCGACACTGCGGCTGGAATTGTCGGATGGGCGCGGGAACTGGGAGTTCAGTTCAGCGACCCCGACTGAGGGCACAACCAGCGCAGCGGCGACCCCAGCGCAAGGGCAGCAAGGCGCGGTGACATTAGACCGTCTGCAGTTAACGAACGCGCGGCTTGTCTATGTCGAGAATGGTTCCACTCGGTATGATTTCGACAATGTCGATCTGGCCGCAAGTTGGCCGGACCCGAGTGCGCCTATGACCCTCGAAGCCCAAATGAAGGTGCCGGGTGGCGCTGTGGACGTCGATCTGACGATTCCTGACCTTCCCACCTATGCTTCGGGTGTCGCGACGCCTTTGACCGTGACGTTGACCGCACCCGGCGGAGACGTGCGATTTGACGGCCGCGTTAACCTCGCTGGTGAGATGGACGGCAATTTCCACGTCAGAACGCAAAACACCGAGCGGATGCTGGCAGCCTTCGGTCAAGCTGGCGTTGGCGTACCACTGGGGTTGGGGACGGCAGCAGACATATCGGGGCATATGACTTACACGCAGGATGGTCGCATTTCTGTTCGCGATATGGTTGCTCAACTGGACGAAAACCGAGTGACCGGCGAGGCGGATATTCTGATCTCGGATCCTCCACAAATCACGGCGCGGCTGGACGCTGGTGACTTGGACCTGTCGAAATACAACACGGCCCCGGCAGGTCCGTCAGGCGAAACAAGCACAGGTCCGGTTAATGACGCAGGGTGGTCCACCGATCCTATCGACGCATCGGCTTTGGCACTGGCGAACGGGAAAATTCGGCTGAAGGCCAGCTCGATTGCGGTTTCGGGACTGACCCTGGGCCCCAGTGATCTGACGCTGAACCTTGATCGGTCGCGCGCAGTTCTGCAGATGAATCCGGCCAGCTTGTTTTCAGGTCAGTTGACTGGGCAAGTCGTAGCCAATAACCGAAACGGATTGTCGGTCGGCGGTGACCTCAAGGTCGAGGGCATCGACATCGAACAGGCTTTGACTGCGCTTGCGGGTGTCGATCGTCTGTCAGGGACCGGGACAGGTTCGTTCAAGTTCCTCGGTGTCGGCCAAACCGAAGATCAGATCATGCGGTCGCTCAGCGGCGATGGGCGGCTGGATGTTGGTGCCGGGGTCATCAGCGGATTTGATCTGGACCGTCTGATGGGGCGCAGCTCGGAAACGGGTGGGACAACCGTCTTCAACAGCCTTTCAGCAAGTTTCACCTTGGATCAAGGCGTGCTTAGGAACGACGACTTGTTGATGTCACTCAAGAATTTCCGTGCGGATGGTGAGGGGCGTGTGGGCATTGGCGCGCGTGACATTGATTATCTTTTCACCCCTACAGCATTGCGGGCTAACGCAGGTCAGGGCCTTTCGGTACCCGTTCGCATTGTCGGCCCCTGGAGCAATCCATCGATCCAACCTGACCTAAGCAAAGTGCTTGAAGCGGCAGCAGAGGGCAAAGTCAAAGAGTTGGAGGATGATGCCAAGCAAAAAGTTCTGGAAAAGGTTGGCGATGAGCTTGGAGTTGCGGTGACCGACACGGAAAGCATCGAAGATGCGGTAAAAAACAAGCTGCAGGAAGAGGCCGCAAAAGGGTTATTGAAACTCTTGGGCGCAGATTGAGAGGGCAGGGGGCGCAAAGTGCACCCCATGCCGGTTCAGATGGTTTGGTCGTAGTCGCCGACGCCGGGTTCCGTTCGAATGACGGCGTCGATATCAGCGAAAATCGCACGCATCTCTTCTTCGCTTTCGCTGCTTTCGCATACGACAACCAGATTGGGTGTGTTGGACGATGCGCGAACCAATCCCCAGCTGCCGTTGTCCAGAATGACACGGGCCCCGTTGACAGTGACCACCTCTTTTATGTTGCGCCCTGCGAAAGTCTCGCCAGCTTCGGATTTGGCGACCAGCTTGTCGACCAGACGCTTTAGGATGTCGTATTTTTCGGTATCCGCCGCGTAGGGTGACATGGTCGGGGTCGACCAAGTCTTGGGGAGGGCCTTGCGTAGATCAGACATGCTTTTGTCGGGGTTTCGATCCATAAGCTTGCAGATCTCAACCGCCACGCGCATCCCGCAATCATAACCACGCCCGATGGGTTCAGCCAGGAAGTAGTGGCCCGACTTTTCGAAACCAGCTAGCGCATTGATTTCCTTAACCCGCCGTTTCATATGGCTGTGGCCCGTCTTCCAGTAATCCGCTTTGACGCCGTGGGCCTGCAACTCGGGGTCACTGGCAAACAGGCCGGTAGATTTCACATCGGCCACAAAGGTGGAATTCGGGTACAGCTTGGCCAGATCGCGAGCCATGATCACTCCGACCTTGTCGGCAAATATCTCCTCGCCCTCGTCATCTACAACACCGCAACGATCGCCATCACCGTCAAACCCAAGCGCCATGTCGGCACCGCTGGATTTCACGCTGTCGGCCATGTCGTGCAACATCTCCATGGCTTCGGGGTTGGGGTTGTAGTTGGGGAAGGTATAATCCAGCCGGTTATGACTGGGCACAACCTCGACCCCCATCCGTTCAAAAACCTCGGGTGCGAAGGCCGACGCAGTTCCATTGCCCGTCGCGCAGACGACTTTAAGCGGGCGGGACATTTTGAAATCGCCGACCAGATCGTCGATATACGCCTCTTTCACCCCGTCGACAAATTCATAGGAACCGCCTTCGTGCGGCTGACCTTCGCCGTTCAGAACGATGTCGCGCAGCTCGGACATTTCATCGGGGCCATGAGTCAATGGTCGCTCAAACCCCATTTTAACCCCGGTCCAGCCGTTCGGGTTGTGGCTGGCCGTGACCATCGCAACTGCAGGCACATCCAGATGGAACTGCGCGAAGTAAGCCATCGGGCTAAGAGCCGGGCCGATATCCTTGACCTGTATCCCCGCCTGCATCAGCCCCAGGATCAGCGCGTTCTTAATCGCAAGAGAGTAGTCTCGATAGTCGTTGCCAACCGCGATCACCGGCGCGATTCCGCGGCGACGCATCTGTGTTCCAAGACCCAGACCCAGCGCTGTCATGCCCGGCAAGTTGATCTCTTCGGGGTATTTCCAACGCGCGTCGTATTCACGAAAACCCGTTGGCTTGATCATCGCGTCGCGCAGAAACGTCCAGGTGTTTGGGGTCACCTCGGGGAGTGGTTTGGTCATCAAGAATCTCGGTTGTTAAATCTGAATCGGATTGGCTTTGGCAAGCGTATCAAATCGCATCAATGTATCAATCAGTTGAGGCATCTGATCCAGGTAAATCATATTCGGACCATCACATGGCGCATTGTCCGGATCCTGATGCGTTTCCATAAAGACGCCAGCAACGCCAACAGCAACGGCCGAACGCGCCATAACAGGCGCAAATTCGCGCTGGCCACCGGATGCGCCGCCCAAACCGCCGGGTTGAGCCACAGTGTGCGTGGCATCCATGATCACCGGATACCCGGTTCGCGCCATTTCCGGTAACGATTGCATATCGACCACCAGGCGGTTGTAGCCAAAGCTGACTCCACGCTCGGTCAACATGATGTTGTGGTTGTCGGTGCTTTCGATCTTGGCAGCAACATTTTGCATGTCCCAAGGGGCGAGGAACTGTCCTTTCTTGACGTTCACCACCGCGCCTGTTGCGCCTGCCGCCTTAAGCAAGGCAGTCTGGCGACAAAGAAACGCAGGGATCTGAAGGATATCGCACACCTCGGCCACTGGGGCGCATTGCTCTTTCTCATGCACATCGGTGGTGACTGGCACCCCGATGCTGTCCTTGACCGATTGCAGAACGGCCAACCCCTTTTCCAACCCCAAAGCAGGGGCGGCATTTACCGAGGTGCGGTTGGCCTTGTCGAACGAGCCCTTGAACACATATTGCGCACCGGCGGCATCGCAGGCCTCTTTCATTTTGCCGGCGATCATTTGGGCATGATCGGCGCTTTCAAGCTGGCAGGGGCCGGCAATGATTGTCAGAGGCAGATCATTGCCGACCGTGAGATCGGAGATTTTTACATGTTTCATGTGTCTTACGAGGATACCTGTTCACGAAGGACCGACGCGGTAAGCGAGATCAACAGGTAGATACCAGCAAACAACAGGAATGCCAAAATCGTATTTTCGAATTTGCGCGGGTAAGTGGGGTCCTGACTGGGCACAGGATTAACCGAGACTGTCAGATATCTAACCTTACGGTTAGCCTCGGTCCGGGTGGTTTCCATTTGCTGCATAGCGTTTTGCAGCATCATGTCCCGGGCAATCAAATCGGCCTGAGCCATTTGAAGGCGCACGCTAAGCTGGGCAAGCGAATTTTCGCCTGCCGAGACATCCAGCATCTGTGCATTAAGCTCATCCAGGACTTGTTCAAGACGACGGATATCTGCACGCGCGCCATCGACCTTGGCTTGGTTGGGCCGCAGGTTGTCCAGCAAAGCAGCCAATTGCAGTTCTTTGTCTTGAATCTCGGTTTCCAGCGCGTTGATGCGCCCGCGCAGACCAGCGATCACGTTTTCAGGGTCCAGTAAAGCACCTTGCAACTGCAACTCGATCAAGTCTTCCTGCGCTTTTCGGCGCTCGGCCTGGGCCAACTCGAATGCGGTGCGGGCCTCGCGCATCTGGTCTTCGCGTTTCAACTCGGTCAGTCCGTTGATCGTTTCTTCAGCATAGGACAACAAGCGCTCGGACAGGCCGACGGCAAGCTCGGCCGATGGGGCGGCAACCTCCATCCGTATGATCCCGTCGCTTGGGTCATATCCGATCGTTATCATCCGTTTGAACAGCTTGTAGGTTTCTTCCAGACTGGCATCAGGCGACAGGCGCTGAATTGGATCAATCCACTCCTGTTTGAAGATGTCGGCGAAGCCCATGTCCCGATCCAATCGAAGAAGGGCATCTTTGGATTCCAGGAACTCCTGCGTCGCCACCGAGTCCTGCGCTGTGGCATATTGCGTACCGGCCAAAAACCCACGGAACGATGCGCCTCCGCCATCGGCCTGAAGAATCGAGAAAGCCGAATCGCTGGCATACATTGGTGTCGCGTAGCGATAGAAATAGGTGCCCACGATTAGCGTCGGAAGCAGAACAAATGCAGCGAGTCGCGCGAACAATGCCATCAGCTTTCGCCTGCGTCTGCGGGCAATGTCCCTTTGGATCTCCTTGATCTCAATCTCGCGACGCTCTGCCGGGTTCATTTCAGGGCCAGGCAGGGTTTGAGCGGCTTCAGAAAACGCTTGGGGCAGTTGGATGGTGATTTTGTCCTTGGCCTCACCCTCAGTGTGTTTCTTTTCAGCGGCCAGATCTAAAAGGTTAGCCCGTTCAAACGGGTCGATACCTTTTTTCCGCAAAAGGCGTACAGCATCATAATCCGAGGTCGCGGCAAGCCCGTTTTTCTGAGCAAGACGTCGTGCCACCCTAAGCTGCCGTCCGGTCAGCCCTTCGCGTTTGATCTCGTCGATTTCAGTAGCAGTCTGCGACTCGTTCGCGGCGGCCGGAGCCTGCGTTGCCTTGCGAATACGCGAGATCGCCTCAGCGCGCGCTTCAGGGTCGCCAGAGCCTTTGCGTTTGCGGCGCAGGTTGTAGATGCTAGCCTTGGGTTTGGTAGTCATATAGCTGCTTAGCCTCTTCCAAGGTGTCAAACATGTAAAGCTGACCGTCCACGAGAACGGCAGCCTGACGGGCGAATTTTTCCAGCACTGCAGGGCTGTGGGATACGATGACCAACGTGGTCGTGCGCAACCTTTCCCTCAGAATGTCACCGGCTTTCCTGTTGAATTCGACATCCGTGGTGGCGGGCATGCCTTCGTCAATCAGATACATGTCGAAATCAAGTGCCAGCATCAAGGCAAAGGTGAAACGGGCCTTCATGCCTGATGAATACGTGGCCATTGGCTGGTCAAAATACTCGCCCAGATTGCACAGCCATTTACAATAGGCTTCGACGTAGTCGGGATCCATGCCATAGATTTTCGCGATATATCGCGCGTTTTCCAATGCCGAAAGCTTGTTCGCAACGCCACCGGTGAACCCCATCGGAAACGAAATCCGGCATGACTTGCGGATCACGCCCTCATCCGGTTTCTCTAACCCGGCCATCATGTTGATCAGTGTTGTTTTGCCAGTGCCGTTCGGGGCAAGCACGCCCAGAGATTTCCCAAGCTCAACCCGGAACGACACCCGGTCCAGGATCACCTTGCGGCGCGTCCCGGTCCAGAAAGACTTACTGACGTTCTCAAACTCAAGCATACTGGGCCTGCTACATATGTCTTTTTATTGCACCGACCAAGCCGGTGATGCCGCGTTCACGCGTGCTGCATTATGTCGAAAAATGAGGGGGGTGATCAATGCGTTCGCTTGCATGCTGTTGCTATTGTGACTTTTCCATCTGTTGGCGTCCAAAGGCGCGTTGTCTATCCTTTGATCTAACCGTTACTCATTTTGATGCAGGAAACCTTGCGATCTGATGAATACACTCGAGAAAGACATCGCAGCCTGCAGGATCTGCGCCGATAGGTTTGCCGACACGCACACTGCGCACGAACCTCGACCAGTGGTCTGGTTCCGCAAAGGAACTTCGGTTCTGATTGCAGGGCAGGCACCCGGCGCACGCGTTCACGAATCCGGCCGCCCTTTTACCGACCCCTCGGGAGATCGCCTGCGGGATTGGTTGGGGCTTGATGAACCGACATTCTATGACCGCTCAAAGGTGTCGATTGTGCCAATGGCATTCTGCTTTCCCGGATATGATGTGCGCAAAGCCGATCTGCCTCCACCGCCGATCTGCGGGCAAACCTGGCATGACCGGGTGATGCAAGCGCTGGGCGAAATGCCGTTAACGGTTCTGGTCGGGGGCCATGCGCATAAATATCACCTGGGCACCAAAAGCTCGGTGACGGAAACGGTGCGCAACTGGCGGGACCATGCGCCGCGCGTCTTTGCCTTGCCTCATCCGTCTTGGCGGAATACGGCATGGATGAAGAAAAACCCCTGGTTCGAGGCCGAGCTTCTGCCGGTCTTGCGTGCACGGGTGCAAGAGGTTCTGAATGACTGACACAACAGCTCTGGATGCCGCCCATTCCGCGATGGAGGCTGCCCCACTGGACGATGCTGCCCGGCTGCGCTTTTTTGAACGGCTGGCGGACAGCGAGTTGTTTCTTTTGCTGACCGAAGAGGCGAAAGACGAAAACATCTCGCCTGAACTGTTCGATGTGGCTGACGGCCGGTTTGTTCTGGCCTTCGATCGGGAAGACCGGCTTGCCCGATTTGCGGAACGCCCCGTGCCTTATGTTGCTTTGTCGGGGCGGATTTTGTCCAACATGCTAGCCGGTCAGGGGATTGGTCTGGGTCTGAACCTTGAGGTCGCGCCATCGTCCATGTTGATCCCGTCCGAGGCCCTTGGATGGTTGGCTACGACTTTGCAGAACGCGCCAGAGGAAGTGCAGCAACACCTGTCCGAGTTCCTGCCTCCCGTTGGGTTGCCCGACGATCTGTTGACGGCCCTGGACGCCAAACTGGCAACAGCCGTTGGTCTAGCGCAGGCGGCATATCTGGTCGGCACAAAGACGGCTGAGGGCGGCACCGGTCATCTGCTGGGCTTTGTCGGAGCGGTGAGCGGGGCTGAGGCTGCGCTGGCCAAAGCTGCGTCCGAGGCGTTGACCTTTTCGGGTATCGAAGCTGGGGCCATGGATGTCGGCTTTTTTGCAGCGCACGACCCGGCTGCTGCAGCGTTGGCCCGCGTTGGGCTAAGGTTCGATTTGCCCCAGCCCGAGACGTCCGAATATGCGCAGATCACACCGGGCAGCGACCCGGAGAAACCACCAATTCTGCGATAATCAGGCCCCGCAGATCAAGCTGCGAGGCCCATGCGTTATTCCGCTGCAGGTTCCAGTTTGTCCTGAGTGCGGGTCTCAAAGTCGCTGGCCTCGTGGCGTTCGTGAAGCTGCATGTGCTTTTCACCGAAGGGACGGTTGACCATGCGACCGCGCAGTACTGCGGGGCGTTCGTCGACTGCTTTGGCCCAACGCATAACGTTCTTATAGGATTCGACGTCCAGGAACTCGGCGGCGTCATACAGACGTCCCAAAACCAACTGACCGTACCAGGGCCAGATGGCCATGTCGGCGATGCTGTAATCGTCGCCTGCAATATAGGCATTTTCCGCCAGTTGCTTGTCCAGAACGTCTAACTGGCGCTTGGTTTCCATGGCAAACCGGTTGATCGGGTATTCCCACTTCTCGGGCGCATAAGCATAGAAATGGCCGAACCCGCCGCCCAGATAAGGTGCGCTGCCCATCTGCCAGAACACCCAGTTCATCACCTCAGTCCGTTCGGGGCCGGATTTCGGCAGAAAGACGTCGAATTTCTCGGCCAAATGAAACAGGATCGAGGCGCTTTCGAACACGCGCACAGGTTCATCCCCCGACCGATCCCAAAGCGCGGGTATCTTTGAGTTCGGGTTTGCCCCGACAAAGCCCGAACTGAATTGATCGCCCTCGCCGATATTGATCAGCCAGGCGTTATACTCGGCCTCTTCATGGCCAAGAGCCAACAGTTCTTCCAGCATCACCGTGACTTTGACACCGTTTGGCGTTGCCAGCGAATACAACTGGAACGGATGGCGTCCTACGGGCAGGTCTTTGTCATGCGTCGCGCCGGAAATGGGGCGGTTGATATTGGCGAATTGTCCGCCATTCTGACTGTCCCAAGTCCAAACCTTTGGTGGGGTATAGGTCGATTGCTCGCTCATTTCTGGCCTTTCTCAGCAAATCTGGTGTGCATTGTCTGTCCTCAACAACAGCTAATATTGCAAAGCGCCGAGTCCAACCCCGCATCTGTGGTTCATTTTGTAACATTCAGCGCCAATACTCTCACGTTTCTTCATCGGACGTCACAGCGCCGCGAGCGGGACTGCTCTGCGCCATGAAATCGCTTATTGTCTGCTCAGACCCGGAATGCGGGTGACCTTGAAACCTAAGGACAAGAGGATTGACCTATATGAAACGTTTTGCCCTGACCCTTGCAGCAACGCTGGCATTCGCTGTCCCGGCATTCGCTGGCGATCAGTATGTTGATGGAACTGGTTTTGCTGTTTCAGGCTATGATGTTGTGGCATATCGCAGTCTGGATCAGTCACCGGTTGGTAAGGCGCAGCCGGCGGGCGTTCGTGGACGTTCCGACATCACCGCTGAATACAATGGCGCAACCTGGGCATTCTCGACCGAAGAAAACCGTGACAAGTTCTTGGAAAATCCCGCGTACTACGCGCCGCAATATGATGGCCATTGCGCCTATGGCGTGTCGCGCGGCGGCAAGGTTCCGGCCAACCCGAACCTGTGGCGCATCGTTGATGACAAGCTGTACCTGAACATCACGGACGTGGTTGTTGGGTTTTTCGAAGAAGATATCCCGGGTAACATCAATCTGGCAGAAAGTAACTGGCCGGGTATCGAGCCTGCGAAAGCTTCGACCGCAGTTATCCCGAAATTTACCTCGGACGCTCCGATTTCAAACTAATTGGAATCTGACAAACGAAAACCCGGCTGGCATCAGCCGGGTTTTTGCATTTCAGGTCTCAGCTTGCCAGTTCAAAGGCATCCTGCATGGCCTGATCCGCATCGAACCGTATGCGAACACTTTTGGCGCCAGGAAACTTTCGGGCCATGATCTCGTCAGGGACAACGACTTCGCCGGCACCTGCGTTCTTGGATTGGAAATTCAATACTTCGGTTTCCGTTTTGCGAAACCCGACCAGAACAGATGTCGGCAAAGCAACGCGGTTCGCACCTTTGCAAACCGGAGATTTCACGAAGTATATCAGGTTACGACCAAAACACTCGATAGCGCTGGGGATGTGGTCCGAGTCAGCAACGATTTGGTCGCCATCGTCAGTTGGCGCAATGTTGCCAGAATGGGCCAACGCCCGAGCAAGAAGATCACGACACGCGCTGACTTCGGTATCTTTCAAACGGATCACGCGTTTGCGCAGCTTGGGCCTTTTGGGCTTGCCATGCATCGGGCTTTTGGTGGTCAGCCCCTCTTGCCGAAGAAGATCATAAGCGTCTTTGGCGCGGACAAAATCCGAGCAATCATTGTCAGCGCGGTCAGGATGTGCGCTGAAGGCAATCTTGCGCCAAGCGTTGCGGATGTCGTCGGAACTGGCAGTGTGGTCCAGCCCAAGCGCATACAAAGCATCTGTCCGCGCCTTGATCTTTTCAACTGCTTCCATACCCAAATCACTCACTAAACAACAACATGTCCTAGTGTTGTGACGGTCGCAATTTTGTCAAATTTGGTGAGTTTTTAGGGGGTATGTGGGAACAATTTCGAGTTAAGTGTTTTGATTGTTCCCACTATTGCGTCTGATTGACCGGGTATCGTTCGGCCTTTCTCTAGGCCACGTTCTGCAACGAGGGCTTTGGTGTGATCCCAAGGGCAAAGCAGACATCGCGTGTCAGTTCTGGCCGGTTCAGTGTATAGAAATGCAGTTTGTCCACACCGCCTTCTATCAGGTCCGAGCACAGCTCGGTGCACAATGCAGTAGCCAGCAAATCCTCGCGGTCATCCCGGAGGGCCTTGTCAAATGCTTGCTCGATCCAGCCGGGAATGCGTGTGCCACAACGTTTGGCAAAGTTGCGCGCGCCTTTCCAGTTCTCGATTGGCAGGATGCCCGGCACGATGGGCTTGTCGATCCCGGCTTTTTCGCAGGCGTCGCGGAAGCGGAAAAAAGTCTCGGCCTCAAAGAAGAACTGCGTCAGCGCTTCGTCTGCGCCAGCGTCCAGCTTGGCTTTCAACCAGTCGACATCAGTGCGGGCGCATTGCGCTTCGGGGTGGATGTCTGGGTAGGCGCCCACGCGGATTTTGAACGCGCCGGTGTCCGAAAGCGCTTCGATCAGTTCGACCGAATTGGCGAACCCGTCTGGGTGAGGGACGAACCGGTCCTGTCCTTTGGGGGGGTCGCCACGCAGTGCCACGATGTCTTTTACACCTGCCTTGGCGAAAGAATCCGCTATTTGCAGGGTCTCAGCGCGGGTCGCATCGACGCACGTCAAATGCGCGGCCACCGGAAGGCCCGAAGACTTGTGCAAAGTCGCCACCGCATCGCGGGTCAATTCCCTCGTGGTGCCACCAGCGCCATAGGTGACTGACACAAAGCGCGGGTCCAGCGGAGCCAGCGTCTGCACGGTGTCCCACAGGCGGAACGAGGCCTCGAGCGTTTGGGGCGGGAAGAATTCGAATGAAATCTCAGGTTGTGTCATCTCGGCCTCGTAAATACTGGTCGCAGGCCTTGTGCCATGACCCGCATTGTGAGACAAACTCATATTCCTCAAGAACAACATGAGTTCCATTGAATGCACATCGAATTCCGGCACCTGCGCACGATCAAGGCGATTCATGAATGCGGCGGGTTGGCCCGCGCGGCGGACCAGCTGAATATCACCCAATCGGCGCTGAGCCATCAGATCAAAGGGCTTGAGGATCAGGCCGGGGTTGAGCTGTTCCTGCGCCGCTCCAAGCCGATGAAGCTGTCGGCGGCGGGGTTGCGCCTGTTGCGGCTGGCCGAACAGATTCTGCCGCAGGTCGAAGCGACGCAGCAGGAGTTCACCTCGCTGCGCGATGGGCGCACGGGCCGGATGCATATCGCGATCGAGTGCCATGCCTGTTTCGAATGGCTGTTTCCGGTGTTGGAGGCGTTCCGTAAATCCTGGGGGGATGTAGATGTCGATATCCGCCCCGGTCTGGCGTTTGACGCGTTGCCCGCGCTGCAGAAGGAAGAGGTCGATCTGGTCGTGTCCTCGGACCCAGAAAACCTGCCGGGGGTCGAGTTCATCAAGCTGTTCGACTATGACGCGGTGTTTGTTGCGGCCTCGGCCCACCCATTGGCACAAAAGGATTTCATCGAGGCCGAGGATTTTCGCGGTCAGACTCTGATCACCTATCCGGTCGAACGCACGCGGTTGGACGTGTTCAGCCAGTTGCTGATCCCCGCGCGGGTGGAACCGGCGGCCATCCGGCAGGTAGAGCTGACAGCGGTCATCCTTTTGCTGGTCGCTTCGAACCGGGGGATTTCGGTCATGCCCGACTGGGTGGTGCGCGAGGTCAAGTATAACTCGGACTATGTAACCCGGCCGCTGACCAAGGACGGGATCACCCGCAGCTTGTATGCGGCAGTGCGGTCCGAGGATCTTGAAAAACCCTATGTGCAGGAACTGATCGAACTGGCCGGGACCGAGGCGCGCAAGCTGCAATTGCAATAGGCGCGAAACGCGGGGCGGCTATGCGCATCAAGCCTCTTGGCAAGGGCGCATTGCATCAGTATACGCGCGGTTTGACCGAACAGGAGCCCTGGGACAATGGTAGGCAGTGCAAACCTCAACATCATGATCAAAGCCGCGCGCAAGGCGGGGCGGTCTCTGGTCAAGGATTTCCGCGAAGTCGAGAACCTGCAGGTCTCGATGAAAGGTGCGGGTGACTTTGTCTCCAAGGCCGATATCGCCGCCGAGGCGATCCTGAAAGAGGAATTGCTGGGCGCGCGCCCGACCTATGGCTGGCTGGGTGAAGAAGGCGGCGGGCAGGCGGGTGAAGACCCAACGCGCCGCTGGATTGTCGACCCGTTGGACGGCACCACCAACTTCCTGCACGGCCTGCCGCATTGGGCGATTTCCATCGCTCTGGAACACAAGGGCAAGATCGTTTCGGGCGTGATCTATGACCCCGCCAAGGATGAGATGTTCTTTGCCGAAAAGGGCGAGGGCGCGTGGATGAACGACACCCGCATCCGCGTTTCTGGCCGTCACCGTATGATCGAATCGATCTTTGCGACCGGTTTGCCTTTTGGTGGCCGTTCCGACCTGCCTGCGACCTTGCAGGATCTGGCCCGTATCATGCCCACCTGCGCTGGCGTGCGCCGTTGGGGATCGGCAGCGCTGGATTTGGCTTATGTCGCTGCAGGGCGTTACGAAGGCTATTGGGAGCGTCGACTGAACGCGTGGGACGTGGCAGCCGGGATCATCATCGTGAAAGAAGCTGGCGGATTTGTGCAAGCCATCAATCCAGAAGGCAGTGTCTTGGAGGATGGTGAGGTTATCTGTTCGAATGAGCCGATCTTTGACCAGTTCTCGAAGGTGATCCGGGGCTGATTTTCTTAAGCCAGTGCTAAACAAGCGCGCCCCGTACGAGGCGCGCTTTTTTGTTTATAACGCAATGCGTTGGGCTAACCCGCAGTCCTCAGCCAGCCGTGCGGCGACGGATGCGACCGCCAGATCCTGCAGGCCGACGCCTGTTCCGTCGAACAAGGTGATCTGATCCGCCGAAACCCGGCCAGGATGAACGCCATTGATCACAGCGCCGATGGGCGTAATCGCCTCCTTTGTAAGAGCCCCGTTGCCGACGGCGTGCTGCGCTTCACCAATCGAGACGGATTGCGCCACCTCATCCGTAAAGACCGAGGCCGCAGAGACCAGTGCCGGGTCGACCTCTTGCTTTCCTTTGGTGTCGGTGCCCATGCAGGCCAGATGGGTGCCGGGTTTGATCCACTCCTTCATCAGCAGGGGCTCGAAAGCCGAGGTGATGGTGATGATCACATCCGCCTGTGCGCCCAACTCCTGTGGGCTGACGCTTTCGAATTCCAACCCGATCTCGTCAGCGACGGAGGCCAATCGAGGCAGCATGTCAGGATGTGGATTCCACGCCACGACCTTTTCGAACATGCGTTGCTCGGCGGCTGCGCGCAGTTGAAAGGTGGATTGATGGCCAGCCCCGACCATGCCCAGAACCTTGGCGTCCTTACGGGCCAGATGAGCGATGGACACAGCAGATGACGCCGCAGTGCGCACTGCCGTCAGATAGTTGCCGCCAACCAGTGCCGACAGTCGCCCCGTATCCGGGTCGAACAGGAACACTGTGGATTGATGGTTAGTCAGGCCGCGATCTGTATTCCCTGGCCAATACCCACCGGACTTCACACCCAGCACTTGCCCTTCGCGGTCGAACCCGGACTTGAACCCATAAATCGCATCTGCGTGGCCCAAAGCCTCGCGGATCACGGGAAAGTTTCGCGCCCCGCCGCTGGCCATGGCGCCAAAGACAGCCTCGACAGCATCAAATGCTTGTTGACGGCCCACGAGTTGGGCACATAAATCCTCGGTCACGATCAGCGGTCCGTCTTGAGTAGTCATGGCATCCCTCATCGCTTAGTACGCCTTTCCGCGCGCCGACACTGGCCACAAGGCTTCGACTTTGCCGCCGCGTACGCCGACATACCAGTCATGGACATTGCAAGTGGGGTCGCAGTGACCGGGCACCAGCCGTAGTTTGTCATTGACTTTCAAAACCCCGTCCGGGTCGCCAATCACGCCATGTTCGTCCGAACATTTGAGGTACTCCACGTCGTCGCGCTCATAAACGAAGGGCAGGCCGCTATCGACAGACTGGGCTTTGAGACCCGCATCGCAGACTGCAATATCAGGTTTGGAATGGCTCATGACACTGGTCAGAATGAACAGCGCGTTCTCCCATTCACCTTGATCGATCCGGTTGCCGTCCTTGTCCAGAATGCGTCCGTAATCGGCATCCATGAACGCGTAAGACCCGCATTGCAGTTCATTGTAAACGCCTGACTCGCTTTCAAAATAATACGACCCAGTTCCTCCGCCCGAGACCAGTTCGCAGTCTATCCCTTCGGCTTTTAAACCCTCGACCGCGTCTTTGACCATCGCGATGGCGACGTCCAGTTTTTCCTTGCGGGCTTCATAACTGTCCATGTGCTGCATCGCACCCTGATAGGCCTGTATTCCTGTGAATTTAAGATTTGCAGCGGCGTGAACCGCTTGGGCGATTTCAACGACTGCTGCGGTCGAGGTCACGCCGCAACGTCCTGCGCCGCAGTCGATTTCGACAAAAACCTCCAACTCGGTGCCGTGCCGCGTGGCTGCCGACGACAGCTCGGCGATGTTGTCCACGTCATCTACGCAGACGATTGTGCGCGCACCCAGTTTGGGCAGACGCGCCAAGCGATCGATCTTGGCTGGGTCGCGCACCTGATTGGATACGAGGATGTCTTTGATACCACCACGGGCAAAGACTTCGGCCTCGGACACTTTCTGACAGCACACGCCGACCGCGCCACCCAGTTCTTCTTGTAGCTTGGCTACGTCCACGGATTTGTGCATTTTGCCATGCACCCTATGCCGCATCCCGTGCGCTTTGGCGTAGTCACCCATCTTCTTGATATTTCGTTCAAGCGCATCAAGGTCCAGGATCAGGCTTGGCGTCTGGATATCTCGCTCGTCCATCCCAATGGCGGCAGGGATGTCGAAGCCGACCTCGAGATCGTCAAATTTCGTGGATTTGTTCATATTCTCTCTCCTCATCCTTGCAGCCATGGCAACTTGTCTAAATCGACGTTCCCGCCTGTTATGATCACGCCCACACGTTTGCCGCGGAACACGTCTTGGTTCTTCAAGATGACCGCCAATGGCACCGCCGAAGATGGTTCCATCACCACCCGAAGGTGCTTCCACGTCAATTTCATAGCGGCGATGATCTCGTCATCAGAGGCTGTGAAAATGTCCGTCACATGGCTGGAGACAAAGTGCCATGTGTTCTCTTTCAAGGGCACCAGCAAGCCGTCAGCGACGGTCTTGGGTGCGTCGTCTGCAATTATATACCCAGCCTTGAAGGACCGAAACGCATCATCTGCCTGGTCGGGTTCGGCCGCGTAAATCTCTGTGCCGGATGCAAGGTTCGAGACGGTCAGGCAGGTGCCCGAAACCATGCCGCCGCCGCCAATCGGGGCGATTACGGCGTCAACGCCGCCGGTTTGATCCAGCAATTCAGCCGAGCAAGTGGCTTGCCCTGCGATCACACGCGCATCGTTGTAGGGGTGGATGAACTCACCACCTGTCCGGGCCTGAACCTCGGCAAAGGTAGCCTCGCGCGATGAAGTTGAAGGATCGCATTCCGTAATGGTACCGCCATACCTGCATACCGCGTCTTTCTTGGCCTGAGGCGCGGTGCGGGGCATAACGACGTTGCACGGGATACCCCGGCGACCCGCAGCGTATGAGAGCGACAACGCGTGGTTGCCGCTGGAATGGGTGCACACCCCCTTGACGGCCTCTTCTTCGCTGAGGCTGAAGACCGCGTTGCAAGCACCGCGCACTTTGAAAGCACCTGCCTCCTGAAAGTTCTCACATTTAAAGAACAACTGCGCGCCGGTCAGGTCATTCAGGTAGTCCGACGTCATCAGCGGTGTGCGTCTGATATGAGGTGCGATCCGCCGTTGCGCCGCGCGCATGTCCGCGATCGTCAGGTTGGCGGCTTGTGAATGGTCCAACATCTCAACCCTCCTTATGCGGCTGCCTTGGCGTGGTCCGGCGACCCCTTGCGATAGAAATCCTGTGCGGCGGCGACTCCGCTGCCCAAGTTGATCGGATAGTGCAGATCGGCCATCGCCATCTCAATCGTCGACAGGCCGGACAGGACCATCGCATCCGTCAGGCTACCCAAATGACCAATGCGGAACGCCTTACCGTCAAGCTGGCCCAGGCCGATGCCGAATGACACCCCGTATGCGTTGAACGCATGATCTGTCAGCGCATTGCTGTTGATACCGTCCGGTACATAGATCGCGCTGACAGTGTCGGAATAAAGCTCAGGCGACTCGGCAACCAGTTGCAGGCCCCAGGCATCAACGGCGCGCCGAACGCCTTCAGCAAGACGGGTGTGGCGGGCATAGACATTCTCAAGCCCTTCCTCGAACAACATTTTCAGGCTTTCACGCATCCCGTAGATCAGTTGCAGCGGTGGGGTATAAGGAAAGCCGCCAGACGCGTTGGCTTGCATCATGTCGCGAAAATCGAAGAACGTGCGCGGTAGCGTCGCCGTTGCCGAAGCCGCCAGAGCCTTGGGGCTGACACAAAGGATCGCCATGCCGGTTGCCAGCATGAACCCTTTTTGCGACCCGGAAACGGCGATATCGACACCCCAATCGTCAAACTCGAACGGCATGGACGCTAGGGAACTAACACAATCCACGAATAGCATCGCGGGATGATCGGCTGCGTCTATTGCGCGCCGAACTGCACTGATGTCCGACCGAACGCCGGTTGCGGTTTCGTTATGGGTCACCAGAACTGCACGGATTTGGTGTGCATTGTCCTTGGACAGGGCGGTCTCAAACTGCTCGGCAGGGGCACCGCTGCCCCAAGGGCAGTCGATCACCTGAACGTCCAGTCCATGCCGTTGACACAGGTCGATCCAACGGTGACTGAATACGCCGTACCGGGCCACCAGCACCTTGTCGCCGGGGTTAAGCGTGTTGGTCACCGCAGCTTCCCACCCGCCAGTTCCGCTGGCGGGGTAGGTGACGACCTGACCACAGGTGGTGCCAAAAACTTTCTTTGTGTCTTCAAGAACGGGGGCAAAGGTTTCGATGAAATCAGGGGCGCGATGGTCCTGAGTCTGGACCTGCATTGCAAGACGCAGCCTGTCCGGGATGTTAGTCGGGCCGGGAATGAAAACAGGGTTTTGGTTGGACATGACGTGTTCCTCCGCATTTGAGGTCAGTGTCCGGGAATGCAGGGCGCCATGCAATTTTCTTGAAAAATATTTTCATTTTTGCAATTTTATTATTAAGGCGCTGATTTGATTTGAGTTTCCTTTTTTCATTTCTTGGGGGAGAAAAACGGGCCAAAAATATTTGGCATCGCAAACCGGAGAAAATGGGATGGAATCTTCAAAAAGACAGCGCGGTAGACCGAAGTCCTTGTTCAAGGAAAGCACGGCCGGGACGATGCAGTCGCTGGATCGCGCGCTGGGTGTTTTGACCGAAACTGCCCGGTTGGAGCGCGCAGCATTAAGCGATCTGGCACGTGAGACTGGTGTACCTACGGCCACCACCCACCGCATTCTGATGACTTTGCAGAAACACGGGTTCGTGGCCTTCGACGAAGAACGACAGGAGTGGATGATCGGGATCGAGGCTTATCGGACCGGAGCCTCGTTCCTGCGCCGTAATAGTGTGATCGAGATTGGACGGCCAGTCCTGCGCAGATTGATGCAGGACAGCGGAGAAACGGCCAATCTGGCGGTCCCGGACGGGGCGCAGGTGGTGTTTGTCGGTCAGGTTGAAACAGCAAACCCGATCCGGGCGTTTTTCCCACCGGGGGCGCGGACGCCGATGTATGCCTCGGGGACGGGCAAGGCGATTCTGGCCGCGATGGGAGAGGCCGCGCTGACCAGATTGATGACCGGGGCCAAATCGGAACGCTTCACGCCTCATACTTTAATAGACGACGCCCTGTTGCAGGCAGACTTGGATCAAACCCGCGCGCGGGGATGGTCATTGGACCGGGAGGAGCGATATCAGGGAATGTCCTGTATCGGAGCAGCCATATTCAACGACCGGGGCGAGCCTTGTGCAGGTATCTCGGTGTCTGGTCCAACGGTCCGGTTCAACGCTGAACGCGCGCCGGAACTGGGGGCGCTGGTTCAGGCCGCCGCGCAAGAGGTAACGCGGCAAAGCGGTGGTCACCTACCGGCGCGGGATGCGGGGAATGCGGGATTGTGACAGCTTGTATTCGTGCTCGGGGTGCGGCGGGTGGCCGTGGGTGCGGTTCCAATAAGACATCGCGCCGCGCCTTAGCCACAAGGGGACGCATAGGATCAGACCGACGAGGAACCCACCGGTATGTGCCCAATAGGCGACACCGCCCTTGTCAGGATCGCTTGCCAGGCTGCCGAGGAACTGCATTCCCAACCACACTCCCAACATGACAAAGGCCGGGATAGTAAATACGCGGAAATAGACGACTAGGATCAACAGGATGTCGACGCGGGCTTTGGGGAACATCAGAAGATACCCGCCCATGACGCCAGCAATGGCACCAGACGCGCCAATCGTGGGTATCACCGATTCAGGAGCGGTCACGACGTGGATCAACCCTGCTCCGATACCGGCCAGCACATAAAACAGCAGAAAGGGTAGATGACCCATTTCGTCTTCCAGATTATCTCCGAAAATCCACAAAAACAGCATGTTGCCCGCCAGATGCATCCAGCCGCCATGCAAAAACATCGAGGTCACAAGCGTTTCCAGCGCAAATCCATCCGTGATACGGGCCGGGATTACCGCATAATCGAAGTAAAGTTGGTTGAGTAACCGCACGTTATCCATGATCCCCACATAGCTGATGAAGATCACGATATTCGCTGCCATCAGCAGATAGACGACGTAAGGTGTGCGCCCCGAGGGGTTGTGGTCACGGATCGGAAACATGGCGCGACGCTGGGCTTTTCGCGGCCCAGCGTCAAGGTCCGGTTACGCCGCACCCCCAAGCAGAGCGGCGTTGCCTCCGGCGGCGGTGGTGTCGACGCAAACGTGACGTTCACCCAGCACCCGCGCGCGGTCGGGCAGGCCGGGGATCAGCGGCAGGATCGGGCCGTGGCGGCGAGCCAGATGTTGCTCGATCTGCCGCGCGGTGGCCTCATCGCCCCACCATAGCACGCCCGAGATGTTCGTGATGTTTTCCAGCCGGTGCAGGTCGACCATGCCGGGCGCGCGGATCGCGGTGCCGCCATGTGCCTCGACCGCTTGGGCCTGCGCCTGAACGGCATCTGCGCCCGGACCCATGCACAGCAGTGGTGCGCGGGGGAATTCGCTGAGCCGGTTGGATTCCCCGGTGGGGCCGGGCAGGGATTGGGTGCGCACGGGGGCTGGCCGGCCGGTGGGTTCGGGCAGATCGCTGGCGGTTTTGTCCCATGTGTCGCGGGTGTTCTGCCGATTCGGTGCGCAGAAGCGGGCCATATAGTTCGGCCCGCCCGCCTTGGGTCCGGTGCCCGAAAGCCCCTCGCCACCAAAGGGTTGCGAGCCGACAATGGCACCGATCTGGTTGCGGTTCACATAGATATTGCCCGCGTGGACGGCCTCGGTGATGTGCTGCACGCGGTCGTCGATGCGGGTGTGCAGGCCAAAGGTCAGGCCATAGCCGGTGGCGTTGATATCGGCGATGACCTGATCCAGATCCGAGGCTTTGAACCGCGCCACATGCAGCACCGGGCCGAATATCTCCCGCTCCAGCGCCGCAATGCCGGAGATTTCGATCAGGGTAGGAGCGATAAAGGTGCCCTCGGGCGGCATCGCCAGTTCCTTGAGCAACCGGCCCTCACTGCGGGCTTGGGCTATGTGGTCGGCGATGCCTTGCCGTGCGTCCGGGTCGATCACCGGGCCGCAATCGGTTGCGATCCGCCACGGATCACCCACCACCAGCGCCTCCATTGCACCGGTCAGCATGGTCAGCAAGTCGTCGGCGATATCCTCCTGCACATAGAGGCACCGCAGGGCCGAGCACCGCTGACCCGCCGATTGAAACGCGCTTTCGATGATGGATTGCACGGCCTGTTCGGGCAGGGCAGTGCTGTCGACAATCATCGCATTCAGTCCGCCAGTTTCCGCGATCAGAGGCGTACCGGGTTGCAAATGATCCGCCATCGCCGCGCGGATTTTCAACGCCGTGCCGGTCGAGCCGGTGAAGGCCACCCCCGACACCCGCGCATCGGATGTCAGCGCGGCACCTACGTGCGGGCCACCCGGCAGCAATTGCAGCGCATCGCGCGGCACGCCCGCCTCGTGCAGCAGCTGCACGGCCCGATGGGCGATCAAAGGTGTCTGTGGTGCGGGTTTGGCCAGAACAGCGTTGCCGGTGGCCAAGGCGGCCGAAATCTGCCCTGTGAAAATCGCCAGTGGGAAGTTCCAGGGGCTGATGCAGGTAAAAATGCCCGCCGGGTCCGCATCGGGGATATTGGCGGCGTAGTAGCGCAGGAAATCCACCGCCTCGCGCAGTTCGGCCACCGCGTCGGGCAGCGATTTCCCGGCCTCGCGCGCCAGCAGGGCGAACAGCTCGCCGAAATGCGCCTCATACAGATCAGCGGCTGCGTTCAGCACCTGCGCGCGCTGGGCGGCTGGGGCTTGCCACGGTGCGGCTGAGGCCAGCGCCAGTTCCACATCGGCGGCACTGGCGGGGGCGACCGCTCCGGGGCGGTCTTGCGGCTGGGCGGGGTTGGTGACGGGCTTATCGCCCTCGGGGTGTGCCGTGTCCGACAGCAGGGGTTGCGCGTACCAGTGATGCGCGCGGAAGGCATCGCGCGCGGCGTCGATCCGATCCAGCGTTGGGGTATGGTGCAGGTCGAACCCGCGCGAATTGGGGCGCTCGGGCTGGAACAGGTCGGGACCGGTGGGCAGAGGGCGGGCGGCGTCGACAATCGTGACAAAGGGATCGGCGGCGACCTCTTCGGGCGGCACGTCCTCATCCACGATCTGGTTCACGAAGGAGGAGTTCGCGCCATTTTCCAGCAGCCGCCGCACCAGATAGGCCAGCAGGTCGCGATGCGCCCCCACCGGCGCATAGATGCGACAGCGGGTGGCGTTCTGGTCCTTGACCAGCCCGTGCAACGTCTCGCCCATGCCGTGCAAGCGCTGGAATTCGAAGGGCTGCCCCTCGGCCATATGCAGGATCGCGCTGACCGTATGGGCGTTATGGGTGGCGAATTGCGGATAGATCCGGTCGGTCATGCCCAGCAATTTGCGCGCATTGGCGATGTAGGAAATATCGGTCGCGGCCTTGCGTGTGAAGACGGGGAAGCCATCGACGCCTTCGACCTGCGCGCGCTTGACCTCGGTGTCCCAATAAGCACCCTTGACCAGCCGCACCATCAGCTTGCGGTCGTGGCGTTGCGCCATGTCATACAGCGTGTCCAGAACCACCCCTGCGCGGGGGCCATAGGCCTGCACCACGATCCCGAACCCGTCCCACCCGGCAAGGGCGGGTTCGGCCATCACCTCTTCGATCACCTGCAGAGACAGGGACAGGCGGTCGGCCTCCTCGGCGTCCACGTTCAGGCCCATCCCGGCGGCTTTGGCCAGCAGGCACAGGGCGCGCAGGCGGGGCACAAGCTCATCCATCACACGCTGTTCCTGCGCCAGCTCATAGCGCGGGTGCAGGGCGGACAGCTTGACCGAAATCCCCGGATTGGCGCGAATGTCATCATGGGTGCAGGCATTGGCAATGGCCGCTATCGCGCGCGAATAGGACAGGTGATATCGCGCGGCGTCAGCCTCGGTCCGGGCGGCCTCGCCCAGCATGTCATAGGAATAGGTATAGCCCTTGGCCTCCATTCCGCTGGCGCGGTCCATGGCGGATTGGATCGTCTCGCCCAGAACGAACTGGCGGCCCATTTCCTTCATTGCGCGACCCACGGCGGTGCGGATCACCGGCTCACCCAGCCGTTTGATCGCCCCGCGCAGGGCGCTGACTGGTGAGGCTTTGCCCTCGTCCAGAACCTTGCCCGTCAGCATCAGGGCCCAGGTGGACGCATTGACCAGCGAGGACGAGGATTGCCCCAGATGCTTGCCCCAGTCCGAGGGCGCGATCTTGTCCTCGATCAGCGCATCGATCGTGTCGGCGTCGGGCACCCGCAGCAGCGCCTCGGCCAGACACATCAGCGCGACGCCTTCATCGGTGGACAGGCCATATTCAGCCAGAAACACCTCCATCATGCCCGGTGATGTGCTGGCGCGGATGTCGCGCACCAGTTGGGCTGCGGCGGCGCAGATGGCGGCACGATCCGTGTCGCTCAGATCGGCCTGCGCGATGAGGGTTTCCAGAATGGCCGACGGGTCGGCATAGGTTTGGGCGTCAATATGGGTGCGCAGGCTGTGTGCCATGAATCCTCCAGTGCTTTAGTTAAATATAGGATCGCTTTGGTGGGTTGATTGCCTTAAATTTCGCAACACACAGTCGGTTGAACTGATTTTAGGGGTAAATGCGATGCAAATGGACTTTCCTGACTTGGATCGGTTCGACCGCGCCATTCTGGCGATTCTGTCCGAGGATGGGCGCATCTCGGTCGCGGACCTTGCGCGGCGGATCGGGCTGTCGAAATCGCCCACTCAAGCACGTGTGAAGAAACTTGAGGCGGACGGGATCATCACCGGATACCGCGCCCTGCTGGACCCGATCCGCCTTGGACTGGACCATGTGGCCTTTGTAGAAGTGCGCCTGACCGACACCCGAGAAAAGGCACTGGCCGAGTTCAATGCCGCTGTACGGAAGGTGGGCGAGATCGAGCAAGCCCATATGATCGCGTCGAATTTCGACTATCTGCTGAAAATCCGCACCGGGTCGATGTCGGAATACCGCGCGGTTCTGGCCGAGAAAATCTCATCCCTGCCGCATGTGGCCAGCACCTCGACCTTTGTGGCGATGGAGGCCGTGAAGGAAACCGGCGTCTCGGGCGGGATTGATGCAGTGGGTTGACGAACGTGTATGGCGCGTCACCATTGAGACATGAAACAGATCGCTACAGCTTTTGCATTTCTGGTCGCGGGCACGATTGCGGCCCAGTCCGAGGGGTGCCCCGCTGCGCCGGACCACTCGGACGGAGTTGCCGGGATCATCACGCAAATCCAGCAAGCCGAGAATGAGCGTGCCGCGCAAATCCTTTCAAACCAGCTGTGGGAATTTTGGGCCGACGCACCGGATGACAGCGCACAGGCCGTGCTGGACCGTGGCATGACCCGCCGCAGCCAATGGGATCTGCTGGGCGCGATCGAGGATTTCGACAAACTGGTCGAATATTGTCCCTCTTACGCAGAAGGCTATAACCAGCGCGCCTTTGCGCATTTTCTGCGACAGGACTATCAGGCGGCGCTGCCTGATCTGGACCGTGCGATCGAACTGTCGCCCAACCATGTGGCTGCGATCAGTGGTAAGGCGCTGACCTTGTTGGGCTTAAAGCGGGTTGATGAAGCGCGTGAGACTTTGCAACAGGCGTTGAAGCTGAACCCGTGGTTGTCCGAACGCCATTTGCTGGACGCCGGGGGGCCACTTGCCCCGAAGGGCGAAGACATCTGAAGATCAACGCCCCCGAAAAGAACTCCGGGGGCGTTGGTGCATTAGTTAGCCGACAAGACCGTTATCAGCGCGCTTGATCGCGATGACAGACGAGCGTGGCGTACCACCATCAGGCCAGTTGCTGCCGGGGTGCTGGATGCCAACAAACATGGTGCGCAGGTCTGTGGACCACGCCAGACCGGTCACCTCACAGCCCTTCGGGCCGGTCATAAAACGTGCAATTTCACCGGTCACAGGATCACCAACCAGCATCTGGTTATTGCCGTTGCCTGCGAAATCTTCCTCGTTGTCGTCATTCCCGTCGGTCTGGATCCAGATCAGACCGGTCGAATCGATCACCATACCGTCGGGCGAGTTAAACAGGTTGCCCTCGTTCACGTTGGGCGAACCGGCGCGGTCATCGGAATGCACGGTGGGGTTGCCTGCCATGACGTACAGGTCCCAATCGAACGCTTGGGCGGCGTGGTCGTCATTGGCCGGACGCCAGCGCACGATCTGACCATACTTGTTGGCTTCACGCGGGTTGGCCGCGTTGACCGAGGTATCATCACCACCGGCGTTTGGCTTGACGCCGCGGTTCTTGTTGTTGGTCAGGCAGCAATAGGCCTCGACCGCAACCGGGCTGGACGCGACCCATTCAGGGCGGTCCATGGTGGTGCCGCCCGCTTTGGAGGCCGCCATGCGGGTAAAGATGCGAATCTCGGCATCGTCCATTCCGGTGGTTTCCGGGGTCAGGGCCAGCCATTCCCCCTTCATGTCGTCGTTGAACTTGGCGACATAAAGCGTACCGTCGTTCAGCAGGCTCTCGGTTTCACCACCGGGCTGATAGGTGCCGTTCGAGACGAACTTGTACAGGTATTCGCCACGCTCATCGTCGCCCATGTAGACAACCACGCGACCGTCGGCAGCCAGGGTGACTTCGGCGTTTTCGTGTTTGAAGCGACCCAGACCGGTGTGTTTGACAGGCGTGCTGTCAGGTTTGGTCGGGTCGATTTCAACGATCCAGCCCGCGCGGTGCGGCTCGTTGGGGTTTTTCGATGTGTCGAAACGAGGATCAAAGAACTCGTAACCGTTCCAGCTTTCGGCCTTGATACCGTAGCGCGCCATACCGTCCGCAACCTTCTGGTCATAGGCGGCATTCTCGTCCGACGAACCGAAGTAGCCGTTGAAGTTCTCTTCGCAGGTCAGATAGGTGCCCCAGGGCGTCTTGCCCGCACCACAGTTGTTCATGGTGCCCAGCGAGGTGGTGCCGGTCGGGTCAGCCTCGGTTTTCAGCAGGTCATGACCGGCTGCGGGGCCAACGATTTTCATCGGAGTGTTGTGGTGGATGCGGCGGTTGAACGGGCTGTCCTTTACAACAGACCAGCCCTCAGGTCCTTCGGCGATTTCCATCACCGTCACGCCTTGGATATTCTGCAGTTTCAGAACATCATCTGCATTTGCCGGAACGCCCTCGTTCGAGGCAGGCATGTTGATCTTGCGGTTGGGGTATTCGTGGTTGATCGCGATCAGTTCGTGACCCTGGAACGAGAAGGTTTCCATCCCGTCGGTATTCTCGCCAAAGATACGGTCGGATTTTTCGACCGGGCCGCCATCGGCGATGTCATAGCCGTCGGCATCCGAGAACAGCGGATCGCCCCAGCGCATCATGACTTTCCACTCGTACCCTTCGGGGACGTGAACGGTGCCATCGGTCTGGGCCGCGATCGGGGTAAAAGCAAAGCGCGACGCGTCAGCAGCCTGCGCCGAGGTCGAGCTGAGCAGACCTGTGCCCATTGCGGCAGCGCCCGATCCAAAGGCCACCACACCGGCCAGAAAACCACGGCGGGAAATGGCGCTTTCGACCACGCGGTCAAAGTCGTTTTCCTCGGGGCGGGGGAAGTGCAGCTCGTCCCAGTCGTCTGCGGAAAGTGTGGTGTTGTCGACGTCTTTCATGGATGGCTCCTGGCTAAAATGAAAGTTGATGAACGGGATTTAAGAGGTCTTTGTGACAGGTTCTTAACAGCGCCATTAAAGCCGCTGTATTTCGACCTGAAAATAGATTCATTTTTATTGCGCTAAATCGCGCCGAAGCCCTGCCTGCGCGACACAGACAGGGTTTTAAAATCATCTAAATTGATTGATCACATCGCCGTGATGGGGTTAACGCAGCCGCTGTCCATCTGCATCGAACCGATACGCTTTTTCGGGCGCGAACCCGAGGCGCAGGTCTTGGCCTTCGGATATTGCGTGTTGACCGAACAATCGCGCCGTCACCGAATGGTTCTGAACGGTCGCAATGACGTTGGTATCACCGCCCAGTTTCTCGACATGGCTGACCCGCGCTGACAGTGGGCCGTCGTCAGACAGAAACAGATCCTCTGGGCGAATCCCAAGGGTGTCTGACCCCTGATCTAACAGGCTTTCGGGCAGGAAGTTCATCGAAGGGGATCCGAGGAATCCCGCAACAAACTGGTTGGCGGGGTTGTTATACAGCTCCATCGGAGAGCCGATCTGCTCCACCCGCCCATCGCGCAGCACGACGATCTTGTCGGCCAGCGTCATCGCCTCAGTCTGGTCGTGGGTGACATAGATCATCGAGGCATCCAGTGCCCGGTGCAGGTTTGCGATCTCAATCCGCGTATTCATCCGCAGCGCCGCGTCGAGGTTCGAAAGCGGTTCGTCAAACAGGAACAGTTTCGGCTCGCGCACGATGGCCCGCCCGATGGCGACGCGTTGGCGCTGACCGCCGGACAGCTCAGATGGATAGCGGTCCAGATATTCCTCAAGGTTCAGCATCCGGCTGGCAGTGGCGACGCGTTCCTCAATCACCGCTTTGGGCTGTTTCTCTTGTTTCAGCGCCAGTGTCATGTTTCCGCGCACGTTCAGATGGGGATAGAGCGCATAGCTTTGAAACACCATCGCAATCCCGCGTTTCGACGGCGGCACCAGATTGACGGTCTGGCCGTCGATATTAATCTCACCCGAGGACGCATCCTCCAACCCCGCGATCACGCGCAGCAGGGTGGACTTGCCACAGCCCGAGGGGCCGACGAAGACGACGAATTCGCCTTCTTCCACCTCAAGCGAGATGTCTTTGAGGACACGCACTTCGCCAAAGGATTTGTTCACGTTGGTCAGGGTCAGAGCAGTCATGTTGCGGACTCCTTAAGCGAAACGGGCTGGCCGGTGCGGATGCTTTCATCTGCGGCCAGACAAATGGCAAGGGATTGGACGGCGTCATTCATATGGCGCGTCAGGTCGATATCGTCAGCGATGGCGCGCAGCATATACGCCTGTTCGGCGTCACAGAGTTCCTGATGGCCGGGCTCATCGGGCATCTCGACGGTACGGTCGCCGCCCGGCGTGTGGATCAGCAGACCACCAACCTTGGTATGGCCGTCGATATCCGCCGACGCGCCCTTGTTGCCGTCGGTGATCGAGACCGAGCCATTGGGCGAGACGATGTCTTTCACGAAAAACGCGGTTTCGGACATCATCGGGCCCCATCCGGCCTCATACCAGCCGACCGAGCCATCCTCGAAGATCACCTGAAACTGACCGTAATTATACATGTCCTCGGCGATCTCATCCGACAGGCGCAGGCCCATGCCATGCACGCGGAGGGGCTGCGCATCGGTGATCTGGCACATCACATCCACATAATGCACGCCGCAATCCACGATGGGCGAGGTGGTCTGCATCAGCGCCTTATGCGTCTCCCACTCCGCCCCCGAGGACTGCTGGTTCAGGTTCAGGCGGAACACATAAGGCCCACCCAGATCGCGCGCCTCGGAGATCAGGCGCATCCAAGAGGGGTGGTGGCGCAGGATATAGCCGACCACCAGTTTGCGGTTCAGGCGGGTGGCCGTTTCGACCACGCGCCGCGCGTCTGTCACATTTGTCGCCAGTGGTTTTTCAACGAAGACATGCGCACCAGCTTCCATCGCGGCGCAGGCGTAGTCGGCGTGGCTGTCGGAATAGGTGGCGACGACCACCAGATCGGGGTTGGTCTCGGCCAGTGCGGCGTGGAAATCCGAATAGGCGGGGTATTGGCCCAACTCGGGGTGATCTACACGGCCCGACCGGTTCACCAGCCCCACGATCTGCGCGTCCGCGTGGTTGTGATGGGCCAGCGCGTGGCAGAGACCCATATTGCCAAGGCCAGCGATCAGAACTTTGGTCATTTGACAGCTCCTGAAGTGATGCCGCGGATCAGCTGGCGTGAGAAGATGACATACAGAACCAGCACCGGCAGGATTGCCATCGACAGTGCTGACAGAACCGCGTTCCAGTCGGTGACGAATTGACCGATAAAGACCTGACTGCCCAGCGTGAGCGTCTTGGTTTCCTCAGCCGGGGCGAGGATCAGCGGGAACCACAGGTCATTCCAGATCGGGATCATGTTGAACACGGCCACGGTCGCCATCGCGGGTCGGACCAGAGGCAGAACCAGCCGGAAAAAGATTGTGTATTCCGACAGCCCGTCGATGCGGCCCGCGTTTTTCAGATCGTCACTGACCTGCCGCATGAACTCCGACAGGATGAACACGGCCAGAGGTAGGCCTTGCGCGGTATAGACCAGAATCAGCGCCCAAAGCGTGTTGACCAGCCCGGTGGCCACCATCATCTCAAGGATCGCCACGGTGCCGATGCGGATCGGGATCATGATCCCCAGCGCCAGATACAGCCCCATCAGCAGGTTGCCCTTGAACTGGTACTCCGACAGCGCATAGGCCGCCATGGCCCCGAACAGCAGGATGAAGAACAGCGACGCAACGGTGACGATCATCGAGTTCTGGAAATAGAGGAAGAAATCTCCCTGCTTCATCACCGTCTCGTAGCCGATCATCGAGAAACTGTCGGCATTCGGCAGCGCCAGCGGCTCGCGAAAGATCGCGCGGCGGGATTTGAAGCTGTTGATGATGATCACAAAAACCGGGAACAGGGCGATCAGCGTGTAAAGGATCAGCGCCCCGTGCATCGCGGCGGTATTCAGCGGGTTATGGCGTGCTTTGTTCATCTATGCGCCCTCACAGTTGATACCGGCGCATCCGGGTCTGGATGCCGAAGAGGTAGATGCAGACGCCCACCAGAATGATCGCGAACATGGCCCCGGCGATGGCCGATCCCATATGCGGGTCGCCCAGTTGCAGCTGGAAGCCAAAGAAGGTGCGGTACATGAAGGTGCCTAAGATGTCCGTCGAGAAATCCGGCCCCGCCAGCGCGCCTTGGGCGGCATAGATCAGGTCGAACGCGTTGAAATTGCCCACGAAGGTCAGGATCGAGATGATCCCGATCGAGGGCAGGATCAGCGGCAGCTTGATCTTCCAAAAGGCCGAGGCTCCGGTGATGCCGTCGATCTCTCCGGCCTCAAGGATTTCTTCGGGGATGGTCAGCAAGGCGGCATAGATCAGCATCATCGGGATGCCCACGAATTGCCAGACCGAGATCAGCGCCAGCGTGGTGAGCGCATATTCCTCTTTTCCCAGCCACGGCGCGAACAGGGATTTCAGGCCAACCGCGTCCAGCATCGACGGCGCGATGCCCCAGATGGGCGACAGGATCAGTTTCCATGCAAAGCCAACGATCACAAAGCTCAGGATTGTCGGGATGAAAATCGCCGACCGATAGAGCGCCGAGAACCGCAGGCGGGGGTGGCTGAGCAGGGCTGCCAGAGCGATCCCGATGGGGTTCTGCACAAGCATATGGATCAGGAAGAACCAGAAATTATTGCCCAAAGCGTTCCAGAACTGCTCGGACCAGACGGGGTCGAAAAACAGGGTTTGAAAGTTCTGCAAGCCCACGAACACGCGGCTCTGATCCACTTCGGAATAGAGCGCCAGCCGCAGTGTGTTGAACAGCGGGAAAATCATCACCGCCGTATAGACCAGCACAGCAGGGGCCAGAAACACGACGATATGCCAGCGGAAGCGGGGGCGGTTCATGGGTCAGCTTTCAAAGGGGTGCAGGGTGTACCCGGGCGGGCGTTTCCGCCCGGGTATGGATCAGCTTACCGATGCGGAGCGTACCAGGAGGCAAGACCTTCCTGCAGCTCGGCGCCCAGTTCTTCGGGCGATTTGGCACCCTTGATGGCCGCAACGGATGCGCCCCAGGTCTCGTTCTCAAGGTTCGGCGTGCCACGCGACAGGATCTGATAGGTCGAGCGGATGGTCGATTCACACTCATCACGCCAGCCGACGATTTCCTTGGCCAGCGGATCCTGCAGCTCAACCGGCGTGCTGGACAGCGGGAAGAAGCCGGGTAGGGCGTTGCCGAAGATTTCCGCGAATTCGGGGCTTGCGACCCAGGACAGGAAGGTTTCAGCCGCTTCGGGGTTCTCGGTCGCGGCGTTCATGCCGATGCCGATATCGGTGTGATCCGAGATATAGCAGGTGTCGCCCGCATTGCGGACCGGCGGCTTGAATGCGCCCATTTCGAAATCAGCCTGCGCGTTGAAGCCCGAGATTTCCCACGACCCGGCAGGGTAAACAGCCGCACGGCCCAGCGTGAAGATGTTCTGGCTGTCGGGATAGGTCTGTGCCTCATACCCGTCGCCCAGATACTCACCCCAGCGGGCCAGCGTGGCGTAGGGGGCGGTCCAGGCCTCATCGGTCAGCTTTTGCTCGCCTTTGATCAGCGCCTGACGGCCTTCCTCACCTTTCCAATAGTTCGGGCCGATGTTGTTATAGCCCATGGTCGCGGCTTCCCACTGGTCGTTGGTGCCCATCGCCATCGGGATATAGGTGCCGTCTTCCTTGATCTTGTCGAGGGCGGCAAAGAACTCATCCTCGGTGGTCGGCACGTCGATGCCCAGCTCGTTGAACGCGTCCTTGTTGTAGATGAAGCCGTGAATCACCGACGCCATCGGAACACAGAAGCTGACCGCGCCGTCATCGGTCTGCCACGCTGATTTGGCGACATCCGAGAAATTGCCCATCGCCTCGACGCCGGACAGATCAGTCAGGTGTCCGGCTTCGTACAGCGCCAGCGAGGCGTCAAACGGACGGCAGGTGATCAGGTCGCCAGCCGAGCCCGCATCCAGTTTCGAGTTCAGAACGGCGTTGTATTCGGCGGGGGCCGAGGGCGTGAATTGTACCTTGATGCCGGGGTTGGCGGCCTCAAATGCAGGAATGATCTGATCCTGCCATAGGGTCAGGTCATCGTTGCGCCAGCTTTCGATGGTCAGCGTGACATCTTCGGCCATGGCAGCCGTACCCATAAGGGTTGAGCCCAGCAGAGCCAGCTTCAGACTTGTGCGTTTCATTTCATTCTCCCAGTTGGTTAGCAGTTGTTATTCATGTTTAGCGCGGTGCTCAGGATGCCGTCGGCTTCTTCAAGCCGCGCCAGTGCGTCGCCCTTTGACACGCCAAGGGCAGCGATCAGGATGGCCGGTTTCACGTCGCCGTTCGTCTGCGCCAGCGCAGCCTGGGCTGCATCGGTGTCGACCTTGGCGATCCGTTCCACGATTCCGGCAGCGCGCGCACGTAGCTTGTGATTATCAGCGCGCAAATTCACCATCATGCCGCCATGCACATGCCCCAGATCAAGCGCCATGAGCGAAGACAGCATATTGAGCGCGATCTTCTGCGCCGTCCCAGCCCCCATGCGGGTCGAGCCCGAGATCAACTCGGGTGGCGTGGCGAGCAGAATTGGTATGTCAGCGGTTTGAAGAAGAGGGCTTTCCGCATTATTGGCGATGCCGATCAAGGTTGCCTTTTTGGCGCGCGCGATGTCACCCGCTGTCAGAGTATAGGGCGTGGATCCGCTAGCCGATACCGCGATGACGGTATCGGTAGGCTTTAAGTCGGACAGGGCGTCGGCAAGCCCTACGTCCGAGTCCTCTGTATCGCCGGGCATTTCAACACCGGTCGGTAATCCGCCTGCCATGTGAATGCGCAAGCGACTTGGAGGGATCGAGAATGTCCCGCCCAGTTCCTGCGCATCCGCTGCGGCCATCAAACCAGATGATCCGGCGGCGACGTAGTGCAGTACGCCTCCGGTGCGGAGTGTTGCCGCCATTGCCGCAGCTCCCCGCGCGATCGCGGGTGCCGCACGCTCAACAGCCTGCGCAGCAGCGATTTGACCAGCGGCCAAGGCGCGGGCCGAGTTGGCCAGATCGCTCCGGTCAAGTTGGGCGGCATCAATGTGCAGTTGTTCAGTCGACGGCAGCGTCAAGAGAATCCCCCTTACAGTCCTTTTACAATACCTATGTAATACCACTTGTCTATAACTTTATTATTGCAAGAGATGTTTGGGGGTTTTTGCGTTAAACTCCGGGAATTTGCGATTTGTGCCCGAATTTTGGTCTTTCCTGTGAAGTAAAGGTATTATAATGGTATTGTCATGACTGAGTCTCAAAACACCGCGTTTCTGGCCGTTGACGGTGGTGGAACCCGATGCAGGGTCGCTGCTGAGGTTGATGGCGTCGTTCATTCGGTCGAGACCGGAGCAGCCAATGTATCAACGGATTTCGAGGGCGGGGTTCGTCAGATCGCTGCCGGTTTGTCTGAATTGGCAGCGGGGCTGGATACCTCTGTAGCAGAATTGGTGCGCTGGCCCGCCTTTATCGGGCTGGCCGGAGTAACGGGTGACAGCGTCGCCGATCGACTGCGAGTGGCGTTGGACATGCCCAACGCGCGGATCGAGGATGATCGACCTGCAGCGGTAAGGGGCGCATTGGGTTCCTCAGATGGCCTGATCGCGCATTGCGGGACCGGGTCATTTCTGGCTGTTCAGATCAACGGTGACATCCGCCTTGCCGGAGGGTGGGGGCCTATCTTGGGCGACGAAGCATCCGCGCAATGGGTTGGTCGACGTGCGCTGTCCGAAGTGCTGAATACGGAGGATCAGATCCAAGCGAAGTCGAGCTTGACGCAAGCGTTTTCTAACCAGTTCGGCGGTGTTGCTGGAATTGTCGAATTTGCGGGACAGGCCGCGCCGGGGGCGTTCGGCGCATTGGCACCTCAGGTCACAGCCGCTGCCGCCGATGGTGATCAGGTTGCGCGTCAGGTCATGCAGGCAGGTGCCGATTACATCGGTGGAATGGCGAAACGCCTTGGGTGGAAGGCGGGGTTAACCCTGTGTTTAACAGGCGGAATTGGCCCGCACTATGCCGATTATCTGCCCGCAGACATGCAAGCTGCGCTAAGACCAGCACAGGGCGAACCGCTGATCGGGGCCTTGGCCTTGGCAAAGGAGGACGCTCATGAGCATTGCTGACTTCTTGCGCGCAGAAGCGTGGCTGAGCCCCGAGAACGGACCGCGATATGTTCAGCTGCGCCGCCGCCTTCAGGAAGGGATAGATACGGGCGTGCTTGCGCCGAATTCATCTCTTCCGTCCGAGCGGGAATTGGTGGATATCACTGATCTGTCCCGCGTCACGGTGCGAAAGGCTATTCAAGAGCTGGTGCAGGAAGGTGTGATCGAACAACGTCAGGGTTCAGGCTCGTTCATCCGCGAGCGCGTGCCCCGGGTCGAACAATCGCTGACACATTTGACGTCTTTCACCGAAGACATGTCGAGCCGCGGAATGCAGACCACGTCAAAGTGGTTGGAGCGGGGCGTATTTGCGGCGACGTCTCAAGAGATAGCTGCGCTGAACTTGCCGGAAGGCGCGCAGATCGCCCGCATCTATCGTCTGCGCGAGGCAGACGGCCGCCCCCTGGCGCTTGAGAAAGCGGCACTGCCGTTGGACATTCTGCCGAATCCGATTGAGGTGACCACCTCGCTCTATGAGGTTCTGGACGGGTTGGGGCGTCGTCCCGTTCGGGCGGTCCAGAAAATTTCGGCACTTAATCTTGCTGCGCGCGAGGCTGAGTTGCTGGATGTGCCGGAAGGGGCGGCAGGGCTGAACATCGAGCGACTCTCATTTCTCAAAAACGGGCGGGTCGCGGAATTGACCCGCTCTCTCTATCGCGGTGACGCTTATGACTTCGTCGCCGAGCTGCGGCTCTAACCGGAAGGATCGAAGGCCGATGTCCGAACATACATCCAAGATGCGTCAGGAGATTTTGGAAATCCCTGCCGCGGTTGACCGGCTGCTAGGCAGTGGCGCGGCTAGTATTCAAAACGCGGCCGCGCTGGTCCGGGAAACCGACCCGCGGTTCCTGATCACGGTGGCGCGCGGGTCATCCGACCACGCGTGTAGTTATCTGAAATATGCCAGCGAGCTATTGCTTGGGCTGCCTGTGGCCTCGGTTGGGCCGTCGGTTAGTTCGATCTATGGGGCCGACTTGATGGCGCGGGGCGCTGTATGCCTGTCGGTGTCTCAATCTGGCCAAAGTCCCGATATTGTCGGATTGACGCGCTCGCTGCGGTCATCAGGGGCTGTTGCGCTGGCGATCACCAACAACTCGGAATCGCGATTGGCAGACGTTGCGGATGCGATGCTGCCGCTGCACGCCGGCCCCGAGTTGAGCGTCGCTGCCACCAAGACATTTGTGACTTCGCTGGTGGCAGGGCTGTGGTTGCTGGCCGAAGTCAAGGGCGATGCTGAACTGTTGGGGGCGATACGGGCGCTTCCCGCCCAGTTGGAACGTGCAGCACAGTGCGACTGGTCTGCAGCGGCGGCTACGATTACTGGGCGTTCGCTGTTTACTTTGGGCAGGGGGCCATCTTTTGCGATATCGGGCGAAGCGGCGTTGAAGATCAAGGAAACCTGTCAGATCCATGCAGAAAGCTATTCAGCTGCCGAGGTGCTGCATGGACCGGTCTCAATCGTCGAGGACGGGTTCCCAACCATCGTCTTTGCGGCTGGAGATGCGGCGGAGGACACGACGGCGCAGGCCGCTGACGCGTTGGCCGATAAGGGGGCCATAGTTTTCGCCACCACGGATCGCGTCACGCGGGCGCAGCAGTTGCCAGTAGAGCGTACGGATCATTGGATCACCGATCCGATCACGACGATCACCGCGTTTTACTCTATGGTCGAATCCGTCGCCAGTATGCGCGGCATTGACCCGGACGCGCCGCGTCACCTCAAGAAAGTGACCGAGACGGTATGACAACAGACAGAGTGATCTTTCGAAACGGTGCAATCTTTGACGGCAAGCGGTTGCTGAGTGATCATGCGCTTGTATTCAGCAGCGGTCAGAGTGTGGAAATCGTAGCAGACGCAGAGGTAGCGGCTGTTGGGGATCACATTGATCTGAACGGGGATATCGTTAGTCCGGGTTATGTGGACTTGCAGGTGAATGGCGGCGACGGTGTCATGCTGAACGATGATCCTTCGGTCGAAACCATGCGCCGGATCGCGCAGGCCCATCGCCGGTTGGGAGTCGCGGCTTTGCTGCCGACTTTGATCACGGATACCAGCGAAAAGACTCGGGCGGCGATCGCAGCGGCCATTCAGGCAGTGAAAGAGGGCGTTCCGGGTGTCGCGGGATTGCATTTGGAAGGCCCCCATCTGTCGGTTGCCCGCAAGGGGGCGCATGACGGTGATCTGATTTGCCCCATGTCCGATACCGACCTTTCCATGTTGCTTGAGGCGGCGCAGCATTTGCCTTGCCTCAAGGTGACTGTGGCACCTGAAACGGTCTCGGAACAGCAAGTTGGGGCGCTGAGTGATGCGGGCATTCTTGTCTCGCTCGGGCACACGGATGCAGATTTCGCGACCTGTCAACGTTACGCAGCAGCCGGGGCACGCTGTGTGACCCATTTGTTCAATGCCATGAGCCAATTGGGCAACCGCGAGCCCGGTTTGGTTGGCTCTGCTCTAGCCAACGGTGGTCTTTCAGCCGGGCTTATTGCAGACGGCATCCATGTCCATCCTGAAACGATGCGAGCTGCTTGGGCTGCCAAATCCGGCCCGGGCCAGATCTATCTGGTTAGCGATGCAATGGCCGTTGCAGGCACTGATTTGTCCGAGTTCAGATTGGAAGGTCGCCGGATCACGCGAACTGATGGGCGACTGACTCTGGAGGATGGCACTTTGGCTGGGGCCGACCTGGATTTGACGACAGCCATCCGCGTGCTGGTGACGCAGGTGGGTGTTCCTTTGCCAGATGCTCTGACAGCTGCGACGACCTATCCCGCCCAGTTGATTGGGCAAACGCATGGACCGTCGATGAAGCACAATCAAATGATACGCATCAGTGCAAACCTTGAAAAATGCACGTGGTTGTTTCCTACTGAATGAACTGCTTGGCAAAGGCTTGTCGGCTGCGCAATTTTTCGGCGCTGAATTTGAAAACAGCGGCCGAAGGACGCTTGACGCCATCTGACGCATCGCTTAAACCGACCTCCGCTGAGCGGGCGTCGTATACTGGCTATTACCTCAGCCTTCCAAGCTGATGAAGCGGGTTCGATTCCCGCCGCCCGCTCCAAGTCAGCCCCAAAATTCTGCGTCAAAAGGCCCGTTTGGTGTTCGATTTTGCCATGGCAGCTTGACCCTACGCGCTGTCATCGCCAAGAAGCGCTGAAATAAACGCGAACACCACGTAAGGGCCAGTCATGGCAAGAAACGCCTCAGCCAGTCCATCGGCAAAATCCGCGCCCGGCGCCAGCGAAGAGCGCGCGCGTTCCAGAAAAATCGGCGTTCTGGGCTCGTTGTGGCCGTTCATGAAGCCCTACAAGCTGTTGATGATCGGCGCGACATTGGCATTGATCCTAACGGCCAGCATGACATTGACTCTGCCGTTGGCCGTGCGCCGGGTGGTGGACAACTTCCGCATCGAAGATGGCGAGTTGCTGGATTGGTACTTTCTGGCTGCGCTGGGCATCGCCGGTGTCTTGGCCATCGGAACAGGTATTCGCTATGCACTGGTGACACGGTTGGGTGAGCGCGTCGTGGCCGACATTCGTAAGGCCGTGTTCGACCGCGTCATCGGGATGAGCCCCGAATTCTATGAACGCATTATGACCGGAGAAGTCCTGAGCCGGATCACTACTGACACGACGTTGATCCAGTCTGTGCTGGGTTCGTCCGTTTCGATTGCGTTGCGCAACATGCTGATGTTTGTCGGTGGATTGGTGTTGATGTTGCTGACTTCGGCCAAGCTGACTGCGATGGTCCTGCTACTGATCCCGCTGGTCGTGGTGCCAATTCTGGTACTGGGTCGCCGTCTGCGGGCCATCAGCCGCGAGAATCAGGACTGGATCGCCGCCTCATCCGGCAATGCAGGCGAGGCGCTGGGTGCGGTTCAGACCGTTCAGGCCTTTACCCACGAACAGGCAAGCCGCGCCCAGTTCGGAGAGATGACGGAAACTTCATATGAAGTTTCATTGCGCCGTATCCAAACCCGTGCCGTTTTGACTGTGATCGTGATTTTTTTGGTTTTCTCCGGCATCGTGGGCGTTTTGTGGATGGGCGCGAATGACGTCCGCAACGGTGTGATGACCGAAGGTGTTTTGATCCAATTCGTGATCTATTCGATCATCATGGCTGGCTCGGTCGCGGCCTTGTCAGAGATTTGGAGCGAGCTTCAACGTGCAGCCGGCGCGACCGAGCGTCTGGTCGAATTGCTGAACGCGCAGGACACCGTGAACGACCCCACGCAAGCCAAGGCCCTTCCCGCGCCGGTGCGGGGCGAGATACGGTTCGACGGCGTGACGTTCCGCTATCCTGCGCGGCCGGATGTGGTCGCGCTGGATCAGATGACTCTGACGGTCAGCCCGGGCGAAACGGTCGCCTTTGTCGGGCCTTCGGGGGCAGGTAAAACCACTGTCATTCAGATGATTCAGCGTTTTTACGACCCAGATGCCGGCGGGGTAAGCCTGGATGGCATCGACCTGCGTGACTTGGACCGAGCTGAATTTCGGCGCCACATGGCGCTGGTCCCCCAAGACCCTACGATCTTTGCCGCGTCGGCCCGTGAGAACATCCGCTTTGGCCGGTTGGACGCAACGGATCCTGAAGTCGAGGCCGCCGCCCGCGCTGCCGCCGCGCATGATTTCATTTCGGCATTGCCGGAAGGCTATGACAGTTTCGTAGGCGAACGGGGCGTCATGCTGTCGGGTGGTCAGAAACAGCGCATCGCCATCGCGCGCGCCATCCTGCGCGATGCGCCAGTTCTGCTGCTGGACGAGGCGACCTCGGCGCTGGATGCGGAAAGCGAGCGGGCGGTGCAGGGTGCTGTGGATCAGATGCGTGCGGGACGCACCACGTTGATCGTCGCACACCGGCTGGCCACCGTGAAAAAGGCGGACCGGATCGTAGTGATGGATGCAGGTCAAATTGTGGCGCAGGGTACTCATGATGATCTTGTGGCGCAGGATGGTCTTTATGCACGTCTGGCGCGGTTACAGTTCACCGATGGTGTAGCTGCCGAGTAGTATGACGTTAGGGAAACGGATTTTCGCCGTAGCGTAATTTAGTTTTTTACCCCCTCCCTCTCTAACCCGTTGCTTGAACCCGCGTGGTTTTGCTTCCATCCTGTGATGGAAAAATCCGCGCGCAGGTTGCGATATAAAACGGGAGGAGACGCATGTCGTTTGTTGGCATCGACGATAAGAAGAAACTTGAACAGGAAATGCCGTGGGAGGATCGGGACGTTCCGGTCACGTTCCACCAGTTACTGTCGCGGACCGCGACCAAGTTTCCGAACAACAATGCGATCAGTTTTCAGTTGTTTTCTGGTCCCACAGACAAGGCCGAGACGCTGACATGGTCGGACCTGCTGGGCAAGGTCAATCAGGCCGCCAATCTCTTCCGGTCGTTGGGCGTTGGGGAAAAGGACGTAGTCGCCTATATCCTGCCCAACTGTAACGAGACGCTGATCACCATGATGGGTGGCGCGGTTGCAGGTATCGTCAACCCGATCAACCCTTTGCTTGAACCCGAACAGATTGCAGCCATTCTGCGTGAAACCGGTGCCAAGGTTGTTGTCACGCTGAAATCCTTCCCCAAGACGGATGTGGCCCAAAAGGTTGAAGAGGCCGTGCGGCATGCGCCCAAGGTCAACACAATCCTCGAAATTGATCTGAACCGCTATTTGACCCCGCCCAAGTCATGGATCGTGCCTCTGCTGCGTCCCAAGATGGGCGACAAGGAACATCTGGCGCATGCGGATTACAAAAGCTTCAGTAAAGAGCTTGCCAAACAACCGACCACTCTGACTTTCGAAGACAGTAAGGAAGACCGCGTCGCCTGCTATTTCCACACCGGTGGTACAACGGGTATGCCCAAAGTGGCACAGCACAAGTACTCGGGCATGATCTATAACGGCTGGCTTGGTGACACGCTGCTGTTCTCGGACGAAGACGTTGTTATGTGCCCGCTTCCGATGTTCCACGTCTTTGCCGTACATGTGATCATGATGGCGGCAGTGTCGTCGGGTGCGCATGTGGTATTCCCGACGCCGCAAGGCTATCGCGGCGATGGTGTGTTCGACAATTTCTGGAAGCTGATCGAGCGTTGGAAGGTGACGTTTATCATCACTGTCCCAACGGCGATTGCTGCCAAGATGCAGCGCCCGGTAGATGCCGATATCTCAAGCGTGAAAACTGCGTTCTCGGGCTCGGCCCCGCTGCCGGTCGAGCTGTTCCGCCGCTTTGAAGAAGCCACGGGCGTCACGATCATCGAAGGTTATGGCCTGACCGAGGCAACCTGTCTGGTGTCGTGTAACCCGACGGATGGTGAGAAAAAGATCGGCTCAATCGGGATTCCGTTCCCCTATACGGACGTAAAAATCCTTAACGACAGCCCGGACGGCCCGGTCGAGTCTGCTACCAATGAGATCGGCGAGATCTGTATTTCGAACCCGGGTGTCTATGCTGGCAATACCTATACCGAAGCAGACAAGAACGTAGATCTTTACCATTTCGACGAATACCTGCGCACAGGCGATCTGGGCCGCTTTGACGAGGATGGATACCTGTGGATTACGGGCCGGGCCAAAGACCTGATCATTCGCGGAGGTCACAATATCGACCCGGCCGAGATCGAAGAGGCCCTGCTGGGCCATGAGGCAGTCGCATTCGCTGGTGCCATTGGCCAGCCCGATGCCTATGCGGGCGAAGTGCCGTGTGCCTTTGTTGAACTTGTTGATGGGGCCAAGGTCACTGAAAAGGAACTTATGGAGTATTGTGACGTTCACGTTCACGAACGCGCCGCACAACCCAAGCACATGACCATTTTGGACGAGCTTCCCAAGACCGCCGTCGGAAAAGTGTTCAAACCCGAACTGCGCAAACAGGCGATCACCCGTATCTACAACGGTGCGCTGGAAAAAGCCGGTGTCGAGGCACGTGTTGTCTCGGTGCTTGATGATAAAAAACGCGGTTTGGTCGCACAGCTTGACGCGAACGGTTCCTCGGACGACGATGTCAGTAAAGTGCTGGGATCGTTCACCCGGCCATGGGAATGGGCTGCCTGACTGCGGAGGGGACATGGACTATGAACGCCTGATCGACGAAGAAACCTGGGCGTTCATAAGACGTACCGCTGAAAGCTATCCAGATGATGCGGTTGATCTTTCCATCGCGGATCAGCGCAACGTGTATGACGCCATGTGCCGCGACTTTCGCCAACCGCGCCCGGCGGGCGTTGAAACAGAAGACAGGCACGCCGAAGGTGTGCCTGTTCGCATTTACACTGCCGGTGATCCGACACGGACGGTCGTCTATCTGCATGGCGGTGGGTTTGTTGTCGGAGGACTGGACAGCCACGATGACGTCTGCGCCGAAATTTGCGCGCAGACCGGGTACCGAATTGTTGCCGTAGATTATCGGCTCTGCCCCGAACATGTGCATCCGGCGCAGTTTCAGGATGCGTGGACCGCAGTGCAATGGGCCGCGCGTGAATTCGGTGACCCGCTTGTGCTGGCCGGAGACAGCGCCGGGGGCAATCTGGTCGCCGCTGTATCTCATCACGCGCGGGGTCGGCTGGATGGGATTCTGGGGCAGGTTCTGATCTATCCGGGATTGGGCGGGGACCGCTCCAAAGGGTCATATATCGAACATGCCCATGCGCCGCTTTTGACGTTGGAAGACATAGTCTTTTACGAAAAGGTGCGTTGCGGTGGCACACCTCCGCAAAATGACCCGACTTACGCACCTTTGCAGGATGCGGATTTCGCCGGGCTGCCGCCCACGGTGATTGTGACGGCGGATTGCGATCCACTGCGGGATGACGGGCCAGACTATCGCGAACGGATCAAAAAGGCCGGAGGGAAGGCACATTGCATCAACGAAGCGGGGCTGGTGCATGGCTATCTGCGGGCACGAAGCTCGGTCAAACGTGCCGCAGATAGTTTTGAGCGGATTTCGATCGCGATTGAAGCGCTGGGCCAGCAAATCTGGCCCTATGACTGATCATTTTAGAAAGGGTTGCGCCTTCATGGTCTCGGCCACCGATGCGCCCATCCTCTTCAGGATCGTTGGTGCCAACTGAAGCTGGTCTATGACCGTATCCGCCTCGGGGCCTTCCGCGTCGCCGAAGTAATACAGCGCCGTTTCCTGTTGCAGTGGACTGCGCCCTCCGTGGTGGCCGCGGTCGTCCTGACCGTGGTCGGCGGTGACGATCACCTCGTACCCCAACTGGCGCCAGCGGGGGATAAATGGGGCCAGCATCTCGTCCATGACAAAACAAGCGTGGTCCATCTCTTCGCTTTCGTGGAAAAAACGGTGCCCCATGCTGTCCAGAGTGCAAGTGTGCAGGATGCCGTAATCAAGCCCGAACCGCAGGCACATATTGGTGAGCTGGGCGAACAGGTCCACGTCGCAGGGCGTCATCTGATTGGCTTTGCCGTAGCCCGTCATGGTGTGGAACCGGCCGTGGTTGATCGTCTTGCTGTTGGGTTCGTCATATTCCACGTCGCGCACGTAGTCGAAGGGATGGCGGTTGAAGAACTGCGACCAAAAACTATGAGTGACTGCACCTGTGACACCCCCGGCCTCGCGTACCTGGCTGAACACGTCCTTGTGGCCGAGGCGGAAGACATTGCCATTGCCGGTGCAGCCATGTTCCTGCGGTGAGACACCTGTGTGGATCGAAGCGTAGCAACTGGCCGAGATTGACGGCAGCACCGCGCGGTGTTTCCACACGCGTGCCTCGCCGCTGTCGACCCACCCTTCGAGGTTGCCAAACAGACGGCGGAAATTACGCCAAGGGACACCGTCAAGGATGATGAGAAGAAGTTTGCGGTCCATGGTTCGGCCTTTTCATGGGGTCTTTCGGCGACCCTACGAGATTCGCAGGGCAGGGGCAGCTTGTTCCCGCCCCAAATAGCAAAATCCCGACACCTGTTTGTGACAAGCGTCGGGATTTTATGATTGTTTTTCGTGGGATCAGTTCCCGGCGCTCTCCATCTTGCGGTGGGCGACAACCTCTTCCAGCCAGCCCAGATGCATTTCGGGCACCGAGCTGAGCAGGAGGTCGGTATAGTCGTCGAACGGCGGGCTCAGAACCTGCGATTTCGGGCCGTAGCGGACCACACGGCCCTGATACATCACCGCAATACTGTCGCTGATTGCGCGGACCGTCGCCAGATCGTGAGTGATGAACAGATAGGCCACGTCCTCAATCTTCTGCAGGTCCAGAAGCAGCTTCAGGATGCCGTCTGCCACCAGCGGGTCCAGCGCCGAGGTGACCTCATCACAGATGATCATCTTGGGCTTGGCCGCCAAAGACCGCGCGATACAGACACGCTGTTTCTGCCCGCCGGACAGCTCTGCCGGATAGCGGTCGATGAACTTCTCGCCCAGCTCGATCTCGTCCAGCAGTTCCACAATCCGCTTGCGTTTTTCAGCGCCGCGCATGTTGAAGTAGAACTCCAGCGGGCGGCCGATGATAGTGCCCACGGTCTGACGCGGGTTCATAGCCACGTCGGCCATCTGGTAGATCATCTGCAGCTCACGCAGGTCCTCGCGGGTGCGGCCCTTGAGGTCGGGCGACAGCTTGCGCCCGGCAAATGTGATCTCACCATCGCGGGGTGGCAACAATCCAGTGATGACTCGCGCCAGCGTGGACTTGCCCGAGCCGGACTCGCCCACAACCGCCAGTGTCTGCCCTGGATGCAGCTCAACATTGACGTTATGCAGCACGTCGAAATTCAGCCCCTTGTAACGCGCGGTGATGCCGTCGACGCTGAGCACCGGTTCAGGTGTGGGCTGCTTTTCCTCGTGTTCGATCGAACGCACCGAGACCAGGGCCTTGGTGTACTCTTCCTGCGGGTTGTTGATGATCTGGTCGGTGGTGCCGTATTCGACCGTATTGCCCATGCGTAGGACCATGATGTCATCACTGACCTGCGCAACGACCGCCAGATCATGCGTGATATACAGCGCGGCAACCCCGGTATCGGCGATGGCTTCCTTGATGGCCATCAGAACGTCGATCTGCGTGGTCACATCCAGCGCGGTGGTGGGCTCGTCGAAAACCACCAGATCAGGCTCGGGGCACAGGGCCAGCGCTGTCATGCAGCGCTGCAGCTGACCGCCCGAGACCTGGTGCGGATAGCGCTCGCCGATATTGTCGGGGTCGGGCAGACCCAGCTTGGCGAACAGCGCGCGCGCGCGGGCTTCGGCCTCTTTACGGGTGAACTTTTTCTGTTCAACCGCAGCCTCAACCACCTGATCCATGATCTTTTTGGCGGGGTTAAAGGACGCCGCAGCGGACTGAGACACATACGTCACCTCACCCCCGCGCAGCTTGCGGATATCGCCATAGGACGTCTTCAGGATATCACGCCCGTTGACCCAGACTTCCCCACCGGTGATCTCAACGCCACCCCGGCCATAGGCCATCGAGGCCAGACCGATGGTGGACTTGCCAGCCCCGGATTCACCGATCAGCCCCAGCACCTTGCCGCGTTCAAGGTCAAAGCTGACCCCGTGCACGATTTCGATGTCATGGGGCTTTTCGCCCGGCGGATAGACGGTCGCGCCGATCTTGAGGTCGCGGACCTTGAGAAGGGTATCACTCATCCCCGGCCTCCTTTCAGCGATGTGGTTCGGTTCAGGACCCAGTCAGCCACAAGGTTGACCGAGATGGCTAGCGTCGCGATAGCCACAGCGGGGTAAAGCGCCGCGCCGATGCCGTAGACGATGCCGTCCTTGTTTTCTTTCACGATCCCGCCCCAATCGGCCAGTGGCGGCTGAACGCCCAGCCCCAAGAAGGACAGTGTCGAGACGAACAGAACCGCAAAGATGAAACGCAAGCCCAGTTCCGCCACCAGCGGCGACAGAGCGTTAGGAAGGATTTCGCGGAAGATGATCCACGACTGCCCCTCACCGCGCAGCTTGGCGGCCTCGACATAGTCCATTACGGCGATATCTACCGCGACCGCGCGGGCCAGACGATAGACGCGGGTGGAATCCAGCAGACCCATGACGATGATCAGAACCGGAATGGTCACTGGCACCATCGCCAGCACCACCAGTGCGCTGATGAGCGTCGGGATCGACATGATCAGGTCAACTGTTCGGGACATGACCTGATCGGCCCATCCCCCCAGAACAGCGGCCAAAAATCCAAGGATCGAACCGGTCACAAAGCTGAGGATCGTCGCAGCCGTTGCGATAAAGATCGTGGTCCGCCCGCCATAAATCATGCGGCTGAGAAGGTCGCGCCCGATATTGTCGGTCCCAAGCCAGAACTGCGAACTGGAGGGTTCCCAGACATCGCCCACGACCTCGGCCATCCCATATGGGGCCAGCAAAGGAGCCAGCAGAGCAATCAGAAAGTAGAGGGCTGTAAAGGCCAGCCCGATCATTGCAGAGATAGGGATGTTCTTCATTTCGGATGCCTCAGCCTTGGGTTGGCCAGAATGGCAACGATATCTGCAACCATGTTCAGTCCGATATAGATCGCGGCAAAGATAACGCCGCAGGCCAGAACCACGGGAACATCTCGTTTGGTTACGTGGTCCACAAGGTACTGCCCCATGCCGGGATAGACGAACACCACCTCAACCACGACAACGCCGACGACCAGATAAGCCAGGTTCAACATCACCACATTGACGATAGGCGCGACTGCATTGGGCAGCGCGTGGCGGTAGATGATTTTAAAGTTGGTCAGACCCTTCAGTTCAGCCGTTTCGACATAGGCCGACTGCATCACGTTCAGAATAGCGGCGCGCGTCATACGCATCATGTGCGCCAAGACAACCATGGTCAGCACCATGACGGGCAGTGCGATCGAGTTCAGCTTTTGCCCAAGTGACATGCTGTCATTGATCATTGCCAGCGGCGAGAACATGCCCAGTTTTACGGCAACGAAATAGACCAACACATAGCCGATCAGGAATTCCGGGATCGAGATTGTGGTCAGCGTGACAGCCGAAATCAGCTTGTCCGGCCACCGGTTGCGGTAGCGCACTGCCAGCAGGCCCAGAAAAATGGCCAGTGGAACCGAAACCAGCGCGGCCCAGAACGCCAGGAACAGAGTGTTGTTCAGACGGCCGCCAACAGATTCGGCGATGTCCAGCTTGTTTGTCAGGGATTGGCCCAGATCGCCTTGCACAATGCCACCCAGCCATTCGAAATAGCGGGTCAGGGCAGGGCGGTTCAGACCCATTTCTTCGCGTAGGTTAGCCAGAGCTTCAGGGGTTGCGGACTGCCCCAGGACGGCTTGCGCGGCGTCTCCGGGAAGGGCTTCGGTCAGGCCAAAAATCAGGGCCGAAGCGCCGAGCAGCAATAGGAGTCCCAGCGCCAGGCGCTGGGAAACCAGTTTCAGAATAGGATGCATTCGTCCGTGATCCGTATCAGGCGAACCACATCTTACGAGACATCTGGCCGTTCATCAGCTCTTGGGTCGGGTCGGTCTCCCAACCTTCCAGCTGGTTGCTGACGCCTTCGACAAAGTCGTTGAACATCGGGCAGATCAGGCCGCCTTCGTCGCGGACCATCTGGCCCATCTGGCTGTAGATGTTCTTGCGCTTGTCATTGTCCAGCTCGGCACGGGCCTGGAACAACATTTCGTCAAAGCTGGCAACCTTGAACCGCGTGTCGTTCCAGTCAGCGGTCGACAGATACGCGGTCGCGTACATCTGATCCTGAACCGGACGGCCACCCCAATACGAGGCGCAGAAGGGCTGAACGTTCCAGACTTCGGACCAGTAGCCATCGTTGGGCTCACGCTTGATTTCCAGCGGGATACCGGCCTGAGCGGCGGTTTGCTGGAACAGAGCGGCGGCATCCACGGCACCCGGGAAGGCACCATCTGCGACGCGCAGGATGATGGGCGATCCGTCATGACCGGACTTCTTATAGTGCTCGGCGGCTTTTTCGATGCTGAATTCACGCTGTGGGATCGAGCCGTCGAACAGAGGATATGCCGCGTTGATCGGCATGTCGTTCCCGATCGAGCCATAACCACGCAGGACCTTGTCGACCAGTTCCTGACGGTTGATCGCATATTTCAATGCCAGACGCAGTTCGTTGTTGTCGAACGGTGCGGTGTCGCAATGCATGATGAACACATAGTGCCCGCGACCGGCTGTTGAATGCACGGTCAGGTTGGGGGCGCGGCCCAGCAGGTCTGCCACTTTGGGCTCGACCCGGTTGATCGCGTGAACCTGACCCGACTGCAATGCGGCTGTACGAGCGGTTGCGTCGTTGATTACAACCACTTCGACGCTGTCGAAGTTGCCGAATTCACTGTTCCAGTGGTTGGCGAATTTCTTGAAAACATGGCGTACGCCGGGCTCGTCGACCTCCAGCTGGTAGGGGCCGGTGCCGATACCGGCGCCTGGGTTGTCCATGCCGCCGTCTGGCTGGATGATCAGGTGGTAGTCGGCCAGCAAATAGGGAAGGTCGGCATTCGCTTCGGTCAGTGTGACCTGGAAATACTCGCCATCGGCCTTCATGGACTCGATGCCCTTCATGATGCCCAGAGCGCCGGACTTGGAATCTTCGTTCGAGTGGCGCTCCATGGTTTTCAGCACATCTTCGCTGGTCATGGTCTTGCCGTTGTGGAATTCAACGCCTTGACGCATTTTGAAGGTCCAAACCTTAGCGTCCGCGCTGCCTTCAACGCTTTCGGCGACGCGGGGTTCGATCGAGCCATCGGGCGCGACCTCGACCAGCGTGTCACCGAACTGCTTGCCGTTCGCAAACGGAACCGAGCTGGCATAGGTTGCCGGGTCAAGCGAGTTGGTGGATTCGCCGCCCTGAAGGCCCAGCTTAAGATCGCCGCCCTTTTTTGGTCCCGCTGCGCGAGCTGCATCTGCAAACATGGTGCTGGCCATCGCTGCCGAAACACCCAATGCCGCCGCTTTTCCCATAAATTCGCGGCGGGTCAGTTTCCCGGCTGTGACCTGTTTGGTCATGTGAGTGAGTTGTTCGTTCATCCAAAGATCTCCCAGTTGATTGGATTTCAGCCCTTGCGCGGGCTTTTTATTGACGCATGAGTCAAAGTTGGCTGATTTTTGCCCACCGGGCAAGTTTTATTGTCATACATTTATACCGCACCGAGTCACATCTGTTCGCGCGGGATCGAATCCTCCGTTTCCTTTGAAAAAACCTCTGTCTCGCCCTCATAGGCGATCAGTTTGGCTTTCAGGTAAAAGGTGTTGATATCCGACCACATTTCACAAGTGGTCACGGTGCGCAGGTGAATGTCATCCCGGCGCATTTCCTGTGTCCACACACATTGACCGCGCGCTGAAAGCGGATCTTCGGGGTGAATAGACCATTTTTCAGTGGCCGTGCCCCCGTGTGTCAGACCGTGGTGTTTATCTGTGATCAACCCAAAATCATCTTCGATGATCAAGTGCGTTTCGCCCGTGTTCATGTCCGTTTCTACACGACGTTTGTTGCTGTCTGCACGCAGAGTGTCGACATCGCGAGGGGTTTCAGAGTCGGCGGGTTCGAACACCCATTCGTCCCCGGATGACGGGCGGAGAGGGATATCGATCTCACCATTGGTCATATGAAGCTCGGTCGCCTCGGGCGAGGGCCAGATTAGCGGCCAGTAAGCGCTTGAGATTGCGACACGCAAATGGTGCCCTTTGGGAACGCGGTACGCGATATGGTCGAGGTCCAGTTCTATCTCGAAGGGTACGTTGGGTGTCAGGGCAGACGGGGTCGCGTGGCTGTCTCGGTGTGACAGATTAAGGACCCCATAGGTGATACGCGTCGACGCACCGTCGGGGTGCACGTGGTTCAGACGCACGGCAATCTGTGCTTGTGGTTTATCAGCGCTGACGCGCAGCCGTAGTCGGGGCGCGCCAACGATATCCAAATCATCGGACAGTACTGCGCCGTCGAAACAAGCAGACAACGCGTCATCCCCCCGCTGATCACCGGGCATGTCCGGACCGAGCCAGATGGCACAGTACTCGCCGCCTTCCATCCCGCAGTTTTGCGGTGACCGGATGCGAGCGTCCAGCGCGCCTGACGCGCCCAACCCGTTCTTGGTCAGCGCCAACGTCTGGACAGGCAAGTGCGAGGTCGCGCCCTTTTCTTCAACGATCCAGCGGCCGGGACGTTCGGTGTACCAGCGTTGCGGTCGCACCCCATCCATCAGATAAGCGCGATAGTCGGGGTCCTGATCCACGCCGGTATCCGCACCTTTCAACCAGTGGTCCCACCAGCGCAGCGCCTCTTGCAGGAAGCCAATCCGGGGCTCGGGGATCGCGAAATGCGGGTACTTGTGCACCCACGGTCCCATGATCCCTTTGGCTGGGGCGTCAAGTTGTTCGACCAGCAGAGGAACAGTGTTTTTGTAGGCGTCACCCCATCCTCCGACAGCGAGGGTTGCGGCCCGGATAGCGCCGAAATCCTCGCAGACCGAGCCGTGCTGCCAATAGGCATCCCGAGTCTGATGCCGCAGCCAGACCGACGGCAGGAATGGTTCATTTTCCAGTCGATCCAGCCATAGTTCGCGCCAGTTCGGGCGCAGTGCCGGATCAGGAGCGCGTGACGAATACGACCACATTGTTGCCCCCCAGCCGAGGTTTTCGTTCAGCAGGCAACCACCCTTGTAGTGGATGTCGTCGGCACAGCGGTCCGCGGTCGAGCAGAGGGTGATGATCGCCTTTAGGGCCTCGGGCTGCATGGCAGCGACCTGCAACGAATTGAAACCGCCCCAGCTGATCCCCATCATCCCAACTTGACCCGTGCACCAGGGTTGGTCGGCCAGCCACCGGATCGTCGAGACGGCGTCGTCCAACTCTTGCTGGGTGTACTCGTCCTCCATCAGCCCTTCGCTGTCGCCATTGCCGCGCATATCGACCCGAATGCAGGCGTAACCGCGCTTAGCGAACCAAGGATGTGTCAGGGCATCGCGCGTCGCGGTGCCGTCGCGTTTGCGGTAAGGCAGGAACTCCAGAATGGCGGGGACAGGATCGTCCTGCGCATCCACCGGTCGCCAGACGCGGGCAGACAGGCGGCACCCATCTGGCATGTGAATACCGATATCTGGCAGGTCTTCGATCTCGCGCAGCGCATTGGAGAGATGAGTCATCGGATCAGTCTCGTGGTCTTGTGCGTTTCGGGTGAGATAAAAATCGTCAAATCAAGAGCGAATTGCGACAACCAAATCCATCACGTTTGTCCCGGTGGGGCCGGTCACCAACAAAGCATCTGCACGCTCAAGGTAGCTGCCGCTGTCGGCATTCTGCAGCGCTTGCTCTGCGCCGTCTGCCCAAGTGGATCCATTGACAATACCGCCTGCCGCCTGCGTCGGACCGTCAGTACCGTCAGTGCCGCCTACGACCACCGTCAGCCCTTCGACGCCAGCGATTTCCTTGGCCAATGCCAGCGCCAGCGCCTGATTGCGTCCGCCGCGTCCCGGATCGTCCGGCAGAACAACCGTCGGTTCGCCTCCGAAGATCATGACCCCCTTTGGCATGTCGCGCAGGCGTGGGCCGAGAGTCGCTGCAACGGCAAGAAAATCGTCGTGCAAAGCTTCTTCGTCGGCAAATACCGCTGCGCCTTCGATTTCGGCTTGTCGGACAGCGGCCGCACGGGCGTGGGCGTTCGAGGCCACAATCTGTGCCGATGCCTCGAAATCACGGGTATAGGGAAGCGCTCCAATCCCCGAGCCGATGACATTCAGATCATCCCCAGGCACATCCGAGATCGCCAGAACCGTTGCCTTGCGCCCTTTGAAATGGGACAGCAATCCGGCCCCCTTGATCCGGGATATCTTGCGACGTTCGACATTCATCGCAGTGATATCAAGCCCTTGGGACAAAAGCCGTTTGTTCAATCGCTCAAGATCATCCAGCGTCTGGCCTGGTACCAGATCTTCCGCCAGCGATGATGCGCCGCCTGACACGAGCAGTAGCAGGTGCGACGAAGCTCCCATTCCTTCCACGGTTTGTCGCAGCGCACGCCCACCGTCCAGACTGCGCGCGTCAGGAACAGGATGAGACGCCTCGATCACCGTTACATGATCAGGCAGGCCCCGTCCGTGATCGTCCTTGGTGACGACAAGGGTTGGCACCGGGCCGAAATGCTCAAGCGCGGCGAGGGCCATTGCCGCTGCAGGTTTTCCCACTGCCAGAATTTGGTCGGGCGCTGGGATATCACCAAGGGCTGTCCGCGTTGCGGTGTGGCCGCCAACGGCATCCACGCCTGCTTGCCAGATGCGTATTGCCTTTTGCGTTTGGTTCATCAGTTCTCCACCCAGATTGTGACCGGCCCGTCATTTACCAGTTCCACGGCCATATCCGCACCGAATTGCCCGGTTTCGACAGGTATTCCTTGCGCGGCCAGAAAGCGCGCGAATTCTTCGTACAGGTGCTTGCCAATATCAGGCGAGGCAGCTTCTGAGAAACCGGGCCGGTTTCCTCGTGTCGTATCTGCCGCCAGCGTGAACTGGCTGATCACAAGCGCCGAGCCCCCGATATCCAGAACCGACCGATTCATCTTGCCGGCGTCGTCCTTGAAAATTCGAAGTTTTGCGATTTTGGTCGCCAACTGCTCGGCTTTACTCAAGTCATCGCCCTGCATGGCACAAACCAGAATCATCAGGCCGGGACCGGTCCGCCCAACGACAAAACCATCTACGCTGACCTTGGCTTTGGAAACTCTTTGTAAAACGGCCCGCAAGTGCTGCTCCTTTGGTTAATAGGCCCAGGTGATAAATTCACTTGGTGCAGCGCGTGTTGTACGAAACCTATTTGCCGGATGCTCTGAATCCGCATAGCCGAAGGAAATTGCGCAAAGGATCAGCCGGTCGTCAGGGATGTTGAAAAACCGGTGCAGGAATGGGCCATAGCTGGCCACGGCTGCCTGCGGGATAGTCGCCACGCCCAAAGCCTGCGCTGCCAGCGTAAAGGCGGTGACAAAACCGCCGCAATCCATTGCACCATATGAGCCCAGCTCGGCCGGGCTGGACACAATCGCGCAATGAGGCGCACCGAAAAGGGTAAAGTTCTGCATCATCTGTTTTGCGGAGGCGGATCGGTCTCCGCGTTCAACTCCCACCGCTTCGTATAAGGCCCAGCCACATTCGCGGCGACGGTCCTTGTAAACGCCAGAATATGACGTCGGAAAGGGCAGATCAGGCGCAGGCGCGCCAGTGGTCGCCTCTTCTTGCAGCGCTTTTCGGAAGGTGTCGGTTTGGGCACCGCTGGTAACGACAACGTCCCATGGCTGTGCATTGCACCAACTTGGCACACGTGCCGCGCTTGTCAGTATTTGCTCGATCTGGTCTTTCGGAATCGGATCAGGGCGAAAAGCGCGGCAGGAATGGCGCTCGTCCAGCAACTTGTTCAATTCGGATAGCGTCACACTGGCCTCTCCCCTCGGCGTTGACGACGCGCAGGATGGCGTCTGACCAAAGGATGTTCAAGCAGTTATCCGGCGGGTTGTGTGTCTGTCTATTGCTGACCGGTCGCGATCAGATAGCCAACCCCCGCAGCAACCAGCAAACCAAGCGCAACGGCGATGGTGATCTTGATAGCAGACCATGGGCGTTCGCCCTGTACCCGTCCCGTGCGGCCATTCACCACGAACCGATAGGTCTGACCGCGATACTTGTAGGCGGCCATCCAGACGGGCAACAGGATGTGTTTGAAGGTGACATTCCGCACATTGGTATCAATCGCGTGTATGCGCTGACGGTCGCCGCCAATATCAAAGCGCACGTCCCGCTCGATCACGCGGGCCATGTGGCCGCGCGCCTCGGTATAGCCATCCTTCAATTCGACCGAGTACGCCTCGGCCCGGAACCCGGCCAGATATTCGGGCTGATAGGGTTCCAGCGCCGGAAGATCCCAAGGCTCCAGCGCGTCGGTATAGGTTTTGGGCAAGGACCGAGAGGCCAGCACCAGCACATCGTCAAAGAACCGCGCCACCCGCCCGGATTTGGGCGACCATCGCACTTTGGGCACTTGCTGCTGCACCCGCTTTCCATCGCGCATGACAGTGCGGGTTTCGTAGTAGACCGTGCCGCGCTCACCTCGGTAGCTGGACTGGGTGTCGGCATCAAAGGTCCAGTAGGGCACATAGATACCCTGCATTTTCCGGCCCTTGCGGGCATAGTCCTTGAGCCCGTTGGGCGCAAACCACAGCCGGCCCAACCAATCGCCCATCGCCTTATGCGCAGCCCGCTCATCCAGCGCAAAAGGCAGCACGCCGCGCGGTTTGATGTGCCGGTTGACTCCGGTATCCGTCACCACGGGCGTGGCGCAGAACGGACACTCGGCGGCATGCGTGTTGGGATCGAATTCGACCTGGGCCGCACAATTGGGGCACGAAAGAACGCGTGTTTCCTCGATCTCGGTATCTGGCAGTCGGTCGGCGATGGCGCTGTCGAAATCCAGCTCTTTCAGGCTGGCCCCGCCCCACGGGCCTGCGCCGATGGGTTCCGAATGGCCGCAATGGTCGCAGGTCAAAGAACCATCGCCCGGGTTGAAACGGTAATCCGCGCCGCATTGGTCACAGGGGAAACGGTGTTCTTCGGTCATAGCTTGGCCTCTGTGGTCGTGGCGCTGCTCCCGGGGCCAATTATCAAACGAACAACCAAGGCCGAGAGGATACAGATTGCGACGAAATTCAGAGAGTTCTTTGCAAATACCCACCAACCATAGTCGGTGTAGACACCGTTGATCGAGATGGTGCCGGTCCCGTCGCCATAGCTGGATGTACTTTTGGGATCCTGTGACATCCGCCAGCTTTTGAAGAACCTGATGGCTAGCCGAATGGCGATGAGGTTAACCGCAATCCCTGCGCCCCAAATGGCCGCACGTATATAACTGATCCGGCGGCGCATCATGAAGCGCAGAAAGGGTTTGACTAACAGCCAGCAAATAAAAAGCGATATTGGCAGGCCAAACAACGCGTACCAAAACACAAGGAATACAGAGTCCATGTCCAGAGCTTCACGGCTCAGGCTCGCAAACAGCGGTACGCCGATAACGCCCACCCAGCCCAACAGCGCAGACAGTTTCACCGCACATCCCAGATCGCGCTGAGAATACGGGGACCCCGCCTTGACGTCGGTCACCGATTACGCCCCCGGCGGTGGGGGCGGCAGGATGGTGAACAGCTGTGCCAGTTCCTGCACCTCGCCGGCCTTTTTCCACCCGTCTTGACCTGCGGTCCAGACATGAGTGTCACGGGTTAGCTCTCCTTCAGCGGCCATTCGGCCCATCTTGGCCTTGGAAAACGGCCCGCTGGTCTGCCCGTCGACGGCGATATGCCAAACATGCTCAACCGGAGGCGGGGGCGGCGGTGCCGCATGTGCAGCTGTTTGCGGGGCAGCGGGGGCGGAACTGCCCCACGGGCCGCTCGGTTGACCCGCTGCCATGTTCGACATCTGCTGCGCCATCGCCATTCCCATGCCCATACCAAGACCGGCCCCCATGCCACCGCCCTGACCGGGGTTGTTGGCGGCTGCGGTCATCGCCTCGGCTGCAGAATACTGGGTGAACTTGCCCAAATCACCGGCCAGACCCATGGATGTGCGCTTATCCAGCGCCGCCTCGACCGCAGGCGGCAGCGAGATGTTCTCGATGTAAAACTCGGGCATCTCCAGTCCATACCCATCCAGCACAGGCGAGACCTCAGCCGCGATCAGTTTGCCCAGATCGGCGGTGTTGGCCGCCATGTCCAGAACCGGAATGCCCGATCCCGCAATCACGCGGCTGAATTCCTGCACGATGATGTTGCGGATCTGAAAACTGATCTCATCCATGGTGAATTCGCCATCGGTGCCGACGATCTCGACCAGAAACTTCGCGGCATCCTTCACCCGCACCGTATAGGTGCCAAAGGCCCGAATGCGGGTTGGCCCAAATTCGGGATCGCGCAGCATGATTGGGTTTTTGGTGCCCCATTTCAGATCGTTGAACCGGGTCGTGTTGACGAAATAGACCTCGGATTTGAACGGAGACTGAAAGCCGTGATCCCAATGCTGCAGGGTCGTCAGGATCGGCATGTTGTTGGTTTCAAGCATATAAAGGCCGGGCGTGAACACATCTGCCAGCTGCCCCTCATGCACAAAAACGGCGGCCTGACCTTCGCGCACGGTCAGCTTGGCACCGTATTTGATCGCATGGCCTTCACGCTCGAACCGCCAGACCATTGTGTCACGGGTGTCGTCGACCCAGTGAATGACGTCGATGAATTCTCCGGTCAGAAAATCGAAAATACCCATTGGGGCCTCCTTATCCTTGGGCCTATAGCGGCTGGCCCATCAATTCACGTGCCAGTATCCGCACCACGGGGCGGGCATCCTGTGCCGTCACGCCCGGTTGCAGGCGCGGATCGTAAAGCATTGAAAGCAGTTTCTCGTCATGGCTGGTCAGCAGAGCAAACTCGTCATCGTCGTTAAAGATCGAAGGCCGAGCAGCCGGACTGTCGTTAGACAGGCCAAGACCCTGCGCCATTTCTTCATGGATGCAACTGCGGCGCAGCAGGTCCGGCAATTCCGTTCGGATGAGTACCACGGCCCGCACGAACTGGTTCGGGGACCGGTTGGTGGGGGACGCAATTACAAAGCAATCAATATTGGCCCGAGGGTTTGCGACCAGTTCAAGAACCGGTTGGCTGATCCCGGGCGCGAGCTCCTTGAGGCGTGACACCACGTATGCGCTGTCGTCTTTGCCTGCAAAAAAGACATGAAAATTCGGTTTTCTTGTGACGACTGAGATCGGGTGGCTGGTAAGTCTCGCTAACCTTTCGGTGTAGGCGTTGACCTGAGCGGTATCCTGTTCGCGCAACTGTGGTTCCACGGTGGGCGCAAACTCAATTTGGACACGAACCGGGGTGGTCCAGCGGCTGAGTTGCCCCTCGGTGCTGTACGTCGTCGCGGTGACGGCGTGGTCGGGATACTCGTTGTAAAACGCAATCACGTCGAAATTGCGCTCAAGGTCGCTGGCGTCGTAGGGCGTATCTGGGCCCCCGCCATCTGTGCGCAGCAGGCCGCGCGTGACCAGATCGCGTTCGACCCGCTGGTAAAACCGGGCAAGATCCTGACTGGCGGCTGAGGGCGCAGTATAGGCGTTGGGCGCAGGCGCTGCTGGCGCAGGGCGGGGTTCAGGCACTGCAGACGCAGTCAGGGTTTCGTCGCAACTGGCCAAGGCCCAAAGCGCAACGCACCCCAACGCATATCTGAGTGTCCTTAGTCCTGCCACCGTATCAGCCCGGAACAGCGGTGCCGGAATTGTCGCCGATGCCGTCCTTGCGGGCCTTGGCAGCGGCCAGCGTGTCGCGCAGCTCGGCCTCCATCTTCTGAAGCTCTTCTTCGGCGGCGGCGCGTTTGGCTTTGCCCTCATCGGCAATAGCAAGGCTTTCATTGATCGTTCCGATCAGATCAGCATTGGCCTGTTTTACAGCTTCGATGTCGAACACGCCGCGCTCCATCTCTTCGCGGATCATCTTGTTCGACTGCCGCAGATTGGCCGCGTTCGAGGTCAGCAACTCATTTGTCAGGTCGTTGGCCTCACGCACGGCCGAGGCAGCCTCGGCACTGCGCTGGATAGTAACCGCCTGCGCCAGTTGGGTTTCCCACAGCGGTACGGTGTTCACCAATGTCGAATTGATCTTGGTCACCAGCGACTTGTCGTTTTCCTGTACCAAGCGGATTGAGGGCAGCGACTGCATCGTCACCTGTCGGGTCAGTTTCAGGTCATGCACTCGGCGTTCCAAATCATCCCGCGCAGCGCGCAGGTCGCGCAATTCCTGCGCTTTCATGACCTGATCATCTTCGGGGGCGGCCTGAACGGCGGCCTCTTTTTCGGGGATATCGTGGCTGTCCAGTTCGGTCAGCTTTTCCTCACCCGCTGCGATATAAAGCGCCAGCTCGTCGTAAAACCCCAGCGTTTTTTCATAGAGCATATCCAGCGATTTGATGTCTTTCAGCAGCGTATGCTCATGCGCCAACAAATCGTCAGTAATGCGGTCTATCTGGCCCTGTACTTGTTCGTATTGCGCGGTGAACTTGGCAAATGGCGCCGCGCGGCCCATTAGTTTTTCCCACCAGCTTCGTTCGCGCCGTACGTCCAGCTCGCTGACCGAGAAACCGCGAATAGTGGTCACGATGTTGCGCAGGCTGTCTCCGGCTGGTCCAACATCCTTGTTGCGTACGTCGGCCAACATGGCTTGGCTTATTTCCTGCAGTTCGGCTTGTGCCGAAGACCCGAACGCGACGATCGAGTTGGTGTTGCCCATGTCGATCTCGTCCATCCGCTTGCGAATTTCGGCACTGACAGGCTCGTCGGCATCCTCCAGCGAGATGACCTCGGCGGTGGGGTCGGGAAGGGCAACTGCAGTAACTTCCTGCACCATCGTCTCAGCTTCGACCGCCTTATTCTTGATTTCGTCGGACATGGGGAAATCCTCTCTTGCAATAGTGGCCGGTCAGTCCAACCGGACGCCTTCGCGCTGCAACCGTTCGCGCAACACGTCAATTTCAACCGTCAGATCACTGCGGTCATCCAATAGCATCTTGCGGGTTCGAGCCGCGAAATTCTGCTCCAAATCGTCTAGCAATTCCGAGTAACCGGCAAGGGCTTGTGCGTCCCGCGTGCGGGCATAGACATCCGAGAATTTGACGGTCGCATCACGTGCACCTTGCAAATAGACGGTCAGGTATTTGCGCGCCCCCGCGAGATCGCGCGGGTCCTCTTCGACCGTACGAAATAACTCGCGCGCCGTGTCCTGAAATCGTTCAACGCGCGCCTCGATCTGTCGGTCGCCTGCGCGCTTGATTGCATCCGTCATCTCGGCCAGATGGGTCTCGGCATCTTCGATCACGCGGGCCACGCGGTCCTGTTGAAAGGTGTCGATGCCCTCCATTCCCTTGTCTTTCATCGGATCCAGTCCGAAAGACACGGAATGCAGCGTCGCGGCTGCTAGGCCAAACAGAACAGGCGCGGCGATACCGGCGTCTGAAGCCGCGGCTGCGTCCAGAAATTCCACTCTGTAAGACGCCAACGCCGTGCCAAGCCCCGTGAGAACACTGGCAAAGATCTTGCGCGGAATGGCGGGCCGTCGCGCCGTTCGACGAGCGTTATAAGCCGCTTCGGCGCGCAGACCCTCGCGCAGAAGAAACGCCGCACCGGTCAGCAGCGCCGCTGCAATCAGGCCAATGGTCACGCCAAGTGCGCCATCGTTCAGCGACAGAAACACCAATGGTATGGGAGGGATGAACAGAATGTTGGCGCGGGCACCAGCAGGTTCTACCCGGGCGCCGTCGAACTGACCACGCGACGACTGTTCGGTCGGGTCGGCTTCACCGTGTGGGCTGTATTTTCCGCCATAGCGTTTGGCCATGCTTCTACAAGCCCCCCAGAAGGCCGGTGCAAACGCCAAACAACAGCACCACCAGGGCCGCGTAGGCCAGTTTCTGCACTCCGGTTCCGGACATGATGCCCCCCAAAGACGATCCTCACATAAAATTTAGGGCATGAGGGGCGTGTACGCTAGGGGGAAGGTTGCCTAACCCGCGTCACTTGCGAGATTTCTTGCCGATCGGTGCCCGTTTTCTTTGCGGTCGAGCCTTGGGTTTGGCTTGCGCTTCCGGGGCCGCGTCCAAACCCAATTGGTCGCGCATCACGCGGCGGCGAATTTCTTCGACCTCGCCGGGCTTCAGGCTGCCCAGTTGAAACGGTCCATAGGATACGCGCAGCAGGCGATTCACGGCGTAACCGATATCCTCCATCGCGCGGCGAATTTCGCGGTTCTTGCCTTCGCGCAAGCCGATGGTCAGCCATGCGTTCGCGCCCTGCTGACGGTCCAGCGAGACGTCCATGGGTAAAAACCGCTCGCCTTCAATGACCAACCCTTTGCGCAAGGGGGCAAAATCCTCGTCCTTGGGGCGACCATTCACCCGCACGCGGTATTTGCGCAGCCATCCGGTCGAGGGCAGCTCCAGCTTGCGCTTGATGCCGCCGTCATTGGTCAGCAACAGCAACCCTTCGGAATTTAGGTCCAGCCGCCCGACGCTCATGACGCGGGGCATGTCCTCGGGCAGGTTGTCGAAGATCGTCGCGCGGCCCTTTTCGTCCCGCGTCGTTGTCACCAGACCAGGGGGCTTGTGATACAGCCACAAGCGCGACGGTTCCGGTTCGGACACCGGCTTGCCGTCAACGGTGATCCTGTCTTTGCCGGTGACGTTCAGGGCTGGGCTGGTGATAGCTTTGCCATTGACGGTCACACGACCGGCTTCGATCATACGTTCGGCTTCGCGGCGCGAGGCGACGCCCGCGCGGGCAAGCACTTTGGCGATCCGGTCGCCGGGAGGAGGGGTTTGTGTCATCCGCAGCCCATAGCGCATCCCGCCGCCTTGCGAAAGACAGGTTTCTGATGCAGTCAGGGGCATGGCATTCAGGTCTTACATGAATATCGCGATAGATCAGGCGCGCGCAGCGGCCGAACGCGGCGAGGTTCCCGTGGGTGCCGTCATTGTGCAGGGTGGCCGGGTGGTCGCAGCAGCGGGAAACCGAACACGAGAACTGAATGACCCGACTGCACATGCCGAGATACTCGCTTTGCGCGCAGCCTGCGCCGAGGCTGGGTCCGAACGTCTGCCCGAGCATGACTTGTACGTCACGCTGGAGCCCTGCGCTATGTGTGCTGCGGCCTTGTCTGCTGCGCGTATACGTCGGGTGTATTATGGTGCAGGCGATCCCAAATCGGGCGGCGTGGCGCATGGCGCGCGGGTGTTTTCGCATCCACAAGCGCATCACAAGCCCGAAGTATTCGATGGTATTGCCGCGGCCGAGTGTGAAGATCTGTTGCGCCGGTTTTTTGCTGAAAAAAGAGAGCAAAAGTAACTTGGTCTTTGCTTCAATTCGCAGACCAATCCAGTTGATAGACAACTTGCGGCCCGCCGAATCCTTTCAGCGAAACTGACGCAGGTGGTCTGAATACTAAGTTATCCTCTGCCCCGACCAAAAGGCGCGTTACGTCGGTGACGTGAATTTCGTTTGGCCCGCTGATATCGGTGACGCGGGCTGCCTTGTTGACGACCGATCCGAAAAAATCCTCGTTCCGCTGGATGACATCTCCGGTGTGAATGCCGATTCGCAGCCCAAATGGGGCGTCGGAAGCTGCTGCAGCGTTTCGGCTCTGGATTTCGATCGCCGCCCTTAACGCGTTTTGAGGAGAGGCGAAAATCGACATGGTTCCGTCTCCAAGCGATTTGATCATCCGGCCGCGATTCGCCTCGATCATCTGCGAGGTCAGGGCCAAATGGTCCGCAATAACCTCTGCCCATCTGCGATCACCCAATCGCCGGGTGATCACTGACGAATTCGCGATGTCAGTAAACATGACCGAAGCGGTGCCTTCGGTCTGATCATGTTGAAATTCGTGACGCGCTGCGTCGATCAGAGCGTTCAGCGCAGTGTGCTCGATCCCGATTTTTTCCATGTTCGAGGTGGGGTTGGACACATGCGCCTGCACGACTTTCCAAACGCCGTCCTCAAGGTGCAAAACAAATGTGAACCGGTGAAATGCAGACTTTCCATTCGAGGCAAAGGTCAATGTCGCGGTGCAATGCGCCCAGCCCGCGCTGCCGCATTCAAACGCTTCCAGCGAGTGTTCATCCCACTCAAAGTCGGGGATTTCTTTCGTGTGATCGGCAAACCCTCGACGAAAAACCTGCCCCGACCACTCCTCGTTTTCCGCTGATCCCTGATACCGCAGATGCTCAGAAGACGAGAGCATGTTGACCAAGGTCGCGCGGTCCTTGAGGCGTACGGCATCGTTCCACCGTCTGACAACGGAGATCAATTCGGGAGAAGGAACGATGCCTTGGCTCATTCGTGCGCTATAGTTTGATCGGCTGCATCACCACGGGCTCGATCACATCTACGCCGGGAAGCCCGTCGATCAGCGTTTGCGCGGATTGTTCCAGGATCGGGAATGTTTTGTAGTGGCAGGGAATCACGGTTTTGAAATTGAAATACCGCTTGGCAGCGTATGCAGCCCCCTTCATATCCATGGTGAAATGCCCGCCCGCCGACAGGATCCCGATATCGGGTTTGTAGTAGTCGCCCATCCAGTCCATGTCGGCCATTATGTCCGTGTCCCCAGACACATATAGCATGTGCCCATCACCCGCGATCATGAACCCGGCTTCGCTGCCACCGGTGCGCAAACCATCGGGCGTAGAGAAGGTCGAGCTGTGCGATGCGGGAACCATCGACACCATCACGCCGTTCAGGTTTACCGTGCCACCTTTGTTGAAGCCCACGGTCTCGATCCCTTCGGATTCGCTCCAATACCCCATCAGATCGTATTGGCCGACGACTGGAACCTTGAGGTGCTTGGCCAGTGAGACCACATCTGCGACATGGTCGAAATGCGTGTGCGTCAACAGGATGTGGGTTGCCCCCTCAAGGGCTGCGTCGTGCTGGTCTTCGGGCAAAACCGGGTTTCCGGTCAGCCACGGGTCGATCAGCAACACTTGCCCTTCGGTCTCGATGCGAAAGCTGCCGTGACCCAGCCAGATGATATTCATGAAAAAACCTCCCAATCAGTCTGTTGGCTTTAACCTAGCATCGGCTATGTAAAAATTCATGGACTGGTTTCAGGAAATTGACGGGTATTGCGAACGGTTGTCGCCCGCCTATTGGGCCGAGCCGATAAATGCAGTCACGAACGCGGCCTTTCTGGTTGCCGCGTTGATTATGTGGATGCGCGTTCGGGGGCAGGGGATGCCGCTGGCTGCAGTCCTGGTGGCGATTCTAGCTGCGATCGGCGTGGGCAGCTATCTGTTCCACACACATGCACAGGTCTGGGCGGCGCTGGCGGATGTCGCGCCTATCCTGCTGTATATTCTGGTCTACATTTTCGCGATAAACCGTGATGTCTGGCAGATGCGGCCGCTTTTTGCCGCCATCGTTACGGCGTTGTTTATCCCTTATGCAGCCGCGACCATACCTGTGTTCCAACTCGTGCCCGGTCTCGGCGGGTCGGCGGCCTATGCGCCGGTCCCGTTGCTAATCCTGATCTACGCCTTCTTGTTGCGCACGCGCGCTCCAGATACGGCCAAAGGGCTGGCCACCGGCGCGATAATCCTGATCGCCTCAATTGCATTCCGGGCGCTGGATGAACCGATCTGCGGCCACCTGCCGTTGGGTACACATTTCATGTGGCACATCCTGAATGCGACCATGCTGGGCTGGATGATAGAGGTCTATCGCAGGCACATGATACGTCTGCGTTAGTCTTCGAAAGCGGCGGCAAGCTCTTTGGGTAGGTCAAATTCCGTCAATACCCGCGCGCGACCCTCGTCAGACATCTTGCGGGCGGTCTTTTCGACGATGCTTTGGATTTTCTCGGCAGAGTGCTTTGCGGCGAAGGGTGCAAAATACCACTTTAGAAACACGAAACAGATCACATCTTCCAGCGCCTGAACCTCGTCGTCGCGCTTGATGCCCTGTTTGCGCAGCATTCGCTCAGCCGCTTCGATGTCGCCGGCGCCATATTCACTGAGCTCCATTAGCCCGGCGACGACTTCGGCATGATGAACCGCTTGCGCTTTGCGCCATGCCAGATAGCCCGCACGCCCTTCGGGGTATTCGCTGCGCGCAAGCTTCCAACGTTCCACATGTTGACCGCGCGCCGCGATTTGCAGTGGGTCCGAGGCGTTTGGAAACAGCCGGTCCAACTCGGCGGTCATGCGCTGACCGTAGAGCAGGGCGGCAGGTTGGCCATCTTCCAGATTGGGGTCTTGTGCGTTGGCCGCGTCAATCGCGTCCAGAACTGCTTGTTTGCGCGGGTTCATCTTGTGCTCCGTCGAATGGCTGACTTTGTGTCCATCCTAGCGTGTCGTCAGATTAAGCGCAGCAGGTGATTGCATAAAATCCGGGTCGGGGAGAGGGGAACCCGACCCGGACGAAGGGGGTCACATCACTTACCGACCTTCGTTTTATCTTGAGAGACAGGTTCCGAGACCGTTTCGGGGAAAGTCAGGTCGCGGGTCAGGCTGCCCATGGTCGGCCCGAATGCCTGTGCCTGCGCTGCCAGAAGGGTCGAGGTCAATAAAAGGGCGGTCATGAACGTTTTCATCGTCTTACTCCGATTGTGCGTTTCCGTGAGTATGAAATGAACAGTTCAGTTCAGTTTTTCAAGAGGCAAAGTGAACTAATCGGTTTATTTTTTGCATGGCGGGTATGCTTCATTTGCAGTCAGCTTGGGTCGCCGCGGCGAAAGGCGGGTAAATCCGCCCCCTGCCGCTCTTGCGACCGGGGCGGCAGACAGGTAAACGCCACCTAACGCATATGAGGTTTTCCGATGTCGATTGACCAAAGCACCGCCGCCAAGGTGGCCAAACTGGCCCGGATCAAGGTCGAGGATGACGCGCTGCCCGCGCTGGCATCCGAATTCAACACCATCCTTGGGTTCATCGAGCAACTGAACGAAGTGGATGTTGAAGGTGTCGAGCCGATGGTCTCGGTCGAGCCGATGCGCCTGAAACGGCGCGAGGATGTGGTCACCGACGGAAACCAGCAGGACAAAGTTCTGGCCAACGCCCCCGACGCGCGCGAGGGCTTTTTCGCAGTCCCCAAAGTGGTGGAGTAAGAAATGAGCGATCTGAACAAACTGGGCCTGGCCGAGGCTCGCGACGCGCTGCGCAAGGGTGACGTAACCTCGGTGGAACTGACCGAGTCCTGCCTGAAGGCCATTGATGATGCCGACGCGCTGAACGCTTTTGTCCACAAGACGCCCGAGATCGCGCTGGAGCGCGCCAAGGCAGCGGATGAGCGGATCAAAGGCGGCGATGCGCCTGCCATGTGCGGTCTGCCGATCGGCATCAAGGATCTGTTCTGCACCAAAGGCGTGCCTTCTCAGGCGGCCTCAAAGATTCTGGAAGGCTTCAAGCCCGAATACGAATCCACTGTGTCTCAGCAACTGGCCGATGCCGGTGCCGTGATGCTGGGCAAGCTGAACATGGACGAATTCGCCATGGGCTCGTCCAACGAAACATCCGTATACGGCAATGCGGTCAGCCCGTGGCGTCGCGGCAATGATGATGCGCAACTGACACCGGGCGGGTCGTCGGGTGGTTCGGCTTCGGCCGTGGCCGCCGACCTGTGTCTGGCGGCAACCGGCACCGACACTGGCGGTTCGATCCGTCAGCCTGCCGCATTTACCGGCATCACCGGCATCAAGCCGACCTATGGCCGTTGCTCTCGCTGGGGCATTGTGGCCTTTGCGTCCTCGCTGGATCAGGCCGGACCGATGACCAAGAACGTGCGCGATGCGGCGATCATGCTGGAAACCATGTGTGGCCATGACCCCAAGGATTCCACCAGCGCGGAATTGGCTGTGCCGAACTTTGAGGCGATGTTGACCGGCGACATCAAGGGCAAGAAAATCGGTATTCCGAAAGAATACCGCATGGATGGCATGCCCGCCGAGATCGAAAAGCTCTGGGCAGATGGCGCTGAGATGCTCAAAGCTGCTGGGGCCGAGATCGTCGATATCTCGCTGCCGCACACCAAATACGCGCTGCCAGCCTATTACGTGATTGCCCCGGCCGAGGCGTCCTCGAATCTGGCGCGCTATGACGGCGTCCGCTATGGCCGCCGCGCCACGCTGGCGCAGGGCGACGGCATCACCGAGATGTACGAGAAAACTCGCGCCGAGGGCTTCGGCCACGAGGTGCAGCGCCGCGTAATGGTCGGCACCTATGTGCTGTCGGCAGGTTTCTACGACGCCTACTACAACCGCGCCCGCCGCGTCCGCACCCTGATCAAGAAAGACTTCGAAGACGTCTTTGCCGCAGGCGTCGACGCGATCCTGACGCCTGCCACCCCGTCGGCCTCGTTTGGTCTGGGCGAGATGACCGAGGCTGATCCGGTGCAGATGTATCTGAACGACGTCTTCACCGTCACCGTGAACCTTGCGGGCTTGCCCGGTGTCTCTGTCCCGGCAGGTCTGGACGCACAGGGTCTGCCGTTGGGTCTGCAGTTGATCGGACGTCCTTGGGAAGAGGGTGATCTGCTCAACACGGCCTACGCGCTGGAAAACGCCGCCGGGTTTGTGGCCAAGCCGGGCAAATGGTGGTAGGTCTGGGCGCAGGCAAGACAACACGGAGCAGCCGGATGCGATTTACGTTTCTGATCCCCGCAATCGGGTTTGTGGCCGCCTGCAACACGGTGGCCCCGATCCAGGGGACCGACTTCAATACACCGTCTTATCAGGCGCAGCGTGAGGCTCAATTGGCTGGCCAAGGCTACACGGGCAACCCTCTGGTCGGCCCAGTAGACGTGTCAGAGCAGGCGCTTGGCGCGCCGGGTACAGCACTGCCCCCATCGGGAGACAACGCAGACCTGGCCTCTGCTACTGCGGCGGCATTGGCTAGTACATCTGCCTCTGGTGCACCTTTGACCGCTCCGGTTGCGACAGAGCTTCCGAGCAACAACGCCATCTCGGATGAGCAGGATTTCGGGGCTGTATCCGACCGCCGTTCCATCGAGTCAGATGCGGCACGGATCGAAAAGAATCGTCAAACCTATGAGGTGGTTGCCCCAACGGCGATCCCTCAGCGGGGCACCGATGGACAGCCCAACATTGTGCAATACGCGTTGAGCACTTCAAATCCGGTTGGTACGCAGCTCTATAGCCGGGCAGGGTTCAACCTACAGGCCAAGGCGCAAAGGAATTGCGCAAAATTCCCGTCGGCGGATCAAGCACAGATCGAGTTCCTGTCCAATGGTGGCCCGCAGCGCGACCGTAAGGGGTTGGATCCAGACGGGGACGGGTATGCCTGCGGCTGGAACCCCAGCCCGTTTCGCAGTGCCGTCAACAACTGACCTGACACCGATCTGGCACCCTTCCCCCAATTTCGGCTCACGCAGGGACGGGTTGGGACCGTCGCTGGTCGTTTTGCACTATACTGCAATGAACAGCGCTCAGGCGGCGCTGGAGCGTCTCTGCGACCCGGAATACGAGGTGTCCGCTCACTACCTGATCGGTTGTGGTGGCACGCTCTGGCAGATGGTGCGCGAAGAAGACCGTGCGTGGCACGCCGGGGCAGGCGAGTGGCACGGCCAGACTGATATCAACTCGCGCTCGATCGGGATCGAGCTGGACAATCGCGGCGACCACCCCTTTTCCGAGCCGCAACTGGCGACACTCGAAACCCTTATGCCCGCAATCCTGTCGCGCTGGAATATCCCGCCATCAGGCATAATCGGTCATTCTGACATGGCTCCGGGCCGCAAAATCGACCCCGGCCCGCGCTTTCCCTGGTCTCGGCTGGAACACCAAGCCCTTGCCGCCCAATCGGGCGCAGGCGATTGTCCGCAAAACCTCACACAAGAGGCGTTCCGCGCTGCTGCCCGCGCCGCAGGCTATACTGCACAAACCGACGACGAGACGCTGCTGGCAACTGTGCGCCTGCGTCACCGTCCAAGTGCAACAGGCCCTTTGCACCCTGCCGATTTCGCCGCGCTTATCCCCTAGAACCTGATCCGTCCTTCATCTGGCCCAAAATACCTCGGGGTTGAATTGGCCGCAGGCCAAGAAGGGGCTGGCCGCTTCTACCAACCAATCCACTCTTGACGCCGCTTGGCCCAAAGCCTACCCAGCCAACGCGCGGAGGGCCGGATGGCCGCTGGGGTCGCAAGACCCGAGAGGAAAGTCCGGACTCCACAAGACAACGGTGCCGGGTAACGCCCGGGCGGGGCAACCCGACGGAAAGCGCCACAGAAATCAGACCGCCTGCGACTTCGGTCACAGGTAAGGGTGAAACGGTGGGGTAAGAGCCCACCGCGCTGCTGGCAACAGCGGCGGCACGGCAAGCCCCACCGGGAGCAATGCCAAATAGGGTCCCCGCGCGGGCCGGTCGGCGCCCGCCGATACCGCCGCTAAGCCTGTCTTGGCCCAGAGGGACCGGGTTGGCAGCTTGAGCCGCGCAGCAATGCACGGCCTAGAGGAATGGTCATCGAAGGGGGTAACCCCGGAACAAGATCCGGCTTACAGGCCCTCCGCGCATATTCCCTGCTCACTTGCCCGGGGGTGAATAGGCTCCGGCAAGTTTGGCGGCTTTTTTCTGAATCGCGACAAAATCTTTGGCCTTCCATGCGCGAACAGTCTCGACCTTGGAAACCGCGCCCGAGGCTGCGACGGCCATGCCGACGGCGACCGCATCAGTTCCGTCAGGTGCCTCGCTGACAACAACCACGTCGTTTTCGCCAGTTGTCACATAAAAAGCCAATAACTTGCCTCCGACTTTCTTTAAAAGAGCTTTCACCGGTCCTGTCCGGTCCGCCGGCTTCTTGAGCATCCCTCGGACACCGTCCTGCGAATAAGTGGCGTATGTAATGAAAATTGGCATTTCTACCTCCTGAAAAAATGAAGGGGACCCTTAAGTTGGCCGGCCCCGAAAGCCGAGTATCTTGATCACGTCACCGGAATCGAAAGCCCTGCGATCAACCAACCACCGAATACGATCAAGGCAATGCCGGTCAGGGGAACCAGCCATCTTGCATGCGGGATAAGTTTTTCCAGCGCGACATACACGGCGATCCCGACAATCCAATAAAGGTTCATAACGCCGCCAACAAACAGCAGCAGCATCAGCGCCCAGCAGCACCCAAGGCAATACGCCCCATGCAGTACGCCGGTCCGAAAGGCGCCAACTGCACCCGGTCTGCTGTGGTCGGCCAAAAAATGCGCAGGGTTGCGGCAATGACGCAGGCATGCAGTTTTCAGGCTGGACAGTTGATAGAGACCGGCCGCCAACAGAACAATCCCGGCAAAGGTTCGGGATCGGATCGTCATCATCGGCCCGTCGGATAACCCGACCTGTTCCAACCCCCATTGCGCTCCTGTTGCCAATGCGCTGAAGACCGCCCAAGTCACCAGATACCCGCCCAGAAACACCATGCTTAGGACAGCGGACCGGGCCTCTTCAGGCCCCATGCGTTTGATCGCGCTATAAAGCAAAACGGTAGGAGCAGCGCTGGGTGTCATCATGGCGATCATCATCACCCACCACATCAGAAAAATAAGGATGGCGTAAGGCAGGGACCACGTCGTTTGACCTGCCATTGTCATTGGCTCTCCGATCGGTCCGGCCATGCGGGTCATGTCCACTGCGGACATGTTCATACCGATGCCAACTGTTGTGTACCACGCAGCGCCAAGGACGACTGCGAGGACACTCAGCAACACGACTAGTCGGTCATGGCGTAATACACGATCAATGGCTCCGGCCAAAGCCGCTTTGTTCTTGGACGTCATGATCGCACCTGTTCACGCGCCAAGAACGCCGTGGCCTGATATGTTGAGATGCGCCAAATGCGCATGGGTGGCGTCAAAGCTCAGGCTGATCTCGCCACCCGTTGTCCGTGCTTTCCCCGAGGCGGCCTCGGCCTGACGATATTCAAACCCATTCGGTAATTGTATGGATGCCCGATGGGGCAGACCCGATACGATATGTGGAATCGGATTGACCTCAAGATCGAAGACACCATGAACCTTTGCGTGGCCCGTGCGGTCTTCGCGGGACCAGCTCAACTCGATCGGTACAAAGAGTGTTTCGTGTTTGGTTGGTGCCATGGCGCTGTAGACGAACCAGAATGTCGCCATTTCATCCGTGTCCTGACCAGTCATGATAGCTTGCATCGCCGCCCGCTGATCGTCCGAGGCCGAGACGTCGATCACCAATTGCATCTGGCCGTTGCCTTCGTGAATCGGGCCCGGCCAATAGTAGACGCCTGCTGCGCGGATTCCGGCAAGATCGGTGTCGCCGTAGTGGCCGCTTTGGATATCATAGACAACAACCGCTTCGCAGTTGCCATGCGTCGGCAAAACGCTGAATTGGCACGGGCAACCGAAGTTGCAGTTGCAATTGGCCAATTCCTCGGCCTGAAGTTCCCATTCCGTCATAATAGCCCCCCAAGTGTACGGCATGATAAAACCGCGCTGCCCCAGGGTTTTGCCTGTGATCCGATGCCTCGTGCATCCCGCCGGAATGCAGCCTTTTGGCCTGCTCCGACCGCAGAACTGTATCACGGAACCGTGATCCCACCAAATCGACACAGTTCGGCTGTCGCGCGTCGGATGGAATTGTGCGGAAAAGACACCGATTCAGGTTGACTCGGCTGTGCGACCGGGTAAAAGCGCACGCTCATAGGAATTCAACCGAAAGGCCCCTGCCTTTTCGGACGCAGGAGACAACCATGGCGAAGCCGACGACAATCAAGATCCGTCTGAACTCGACCGCGGGCACGGGCCACTTCTACGTGACCAAGAAAAACGCGCGTACCATGACCGAGAAAATGACCATTCGTAAATACGATCCGGTCGCTCGGAAACATGTCGAGTACAAGGAAGGCAAGATTAAGTAATCTGCGGTCCCTCTTGGACTGTTTAGAAGGCCTCGTGTTTACGGGGCCTTTTTTCGTTTGAAGTTGGTTGGATGCTGGATCTCGGACGACCTTGTGCTGCATCTGTGCCGTTGCAACGGCGCATCAGCCCCAAAGCTATTCGCTACGGCTGCGGGTTGCTTTTTGGAACGCCTTTCTCATACGCTTCAGCTAATCGTTCCAAAATGTTGGCCGTCATGAAAAAAATCTTGTTATCCACAGCTACCGTTCTGGCCCTTGCGGCCTGTGAAGACCCTTACAACCGCTCAGGTGTCGGCTTTACCGGCATTGATGGTGAGCCCCGGACAATTGCGGATGTTCCGGGTGCGGTCGCCTTCCTGCCTGAGGCAACGAACGTACCCGCAGAACTCGCCGTCTTGCCGGCGGTGCCAGTGACGACAAGCGAAACCGACCCCCAGAAAATCGCTCGGATCGCAATCGATAATGGTGGTCGCAGTGACACCAATTCGGTCGTGCTGACCGGTTCAGACACAAACCTGTTCCTTAGCACAGTCAGCGTAAACGGAACGCTGTATGGTGTGTTGCGTACCGCGAATAACTCGACCCGTATCGACAACGAAATCGGCGCAGCCTTCGGTCGTAACGCCGAACAGTTCACTGGTTGTTTGCCTGCGGGCAATGTGTTTCGTAAAGGGTCGTCGCAGCGCAGCTCGGGCTTTGCTGTTCCTCTGAACTGCAGCTGATCTTTTCTTTAAGCCGTCTATGACGAAAGGCCCTCACTGGATGGTGGGGGCCTTTTTTGGTGTACTAAATAGCTTGCGAAAAAAAAGGGCGAGCCATTGGCTCGCCCTGAATTGCGTGGTCTGAAGACCGCGTTACTCGCGGCTGCCGAACAACTGCAGGAGGAACATAAACATGTTGATAAAGTCGAGATACAGGCTCAGTGCGCCCATGATCGCCGCTTTACCCAACCATTCCTGATCACCCGAATGGGCCATTTGCAGGTAAGTGGTCTTGATGTTCTGCGTGTCGTATGCGGTCAGCCCAGCGAAGATCAGCACACCGATGACCGAGATTGCAAAGGCGATGGCCGAGGATGCAATGAAGATGTTCACGATCGATGCTACGATCAGACCAATCACGCCCATGATCAGGAACGTGCCCATCGCCGACAGATCTTTCTTGGTCGTGTAGCCATACAGCGACAGCCCCGCAAAGGCGATGGCAGTGATAAGGAAGACCTGAATGATCGACTCGCCGGTAAAGACCAAGAAGATCCAGCTGATCGAAACGCCCATAACGGCTGCGAACAGATAGAATACCGTCTGCGCAGCTGCTGCCGACATACGGTTGATCCCAGCGCTAAAGCCAAAAACAAAGGCCAGCGGCGCGAACATGATCACCCATCTCAGCGGCGATGAAAACAGGGCGGCACCTAGCGATGTCAGGTATTTGTCAGCGCTCAGTTGCGCCGCTGCCGCCGATGGGTCGGTTGTTGTTGCCAGGCCGGCAATTGCCCAAGCCGCCGCAAATGTTATCAGCATGCCGACGGACATGGTGCCGTAGACTTTGTTCATGTGGGCGCGCAGGCCCTCGTCAATCTGGGCAGCGCGCGCGCCGGCCGCTGTCCGGATCGTGTCAAATTGTGCCATAAAAGGGTCTCCCTTCGTTAATTCTAAGCGCGCCCGCGAGAGGGCGGCGTTCCCCGCAAATATCGGCAACTGCGGGCAAGCTTTCAAGGGTTTAGCGCAGGATTCCGGTTAAAACTGACAACAAAAATGGCGACCTGCTGATGCGGATCGCCATTCCAGGAAAAAAGATCAATTTAAAAATCATCTTTGCCAGAATTCCGGCGCATCCCAGATTTTGCGCGAGGCCTCTGCTTCTGCCTGTTCGCGGGTGATTCCGATGTCTTCCAACGCGCGGGCATCCAGCCGAGCCAGTGTGCAGCGCTGGCGATACAAAGACACGGCGTCCAGCAACGTTTTCAAGCCAAACCGGCGGCGCGGCGGACAGGGGTGGTGGAGTGCAACTTGGGTCATAATTTATGTCCTTTCCTCTATTTGCGATGAATATCGCCCGTCTCATCAACTTCCTTGATTTATATGGCGGGGTATGACACATTTTAAAAATGAATGTTTTTGATCTGATCCATAAGGAATCGTGAAGATGCGAAATCTCGATATTACGACGCTGCGATCCTTCGTGGCCGTAGCCGACCAAGGCGGAGTGACCCGCGCTGCCGGGTTCCTGCATCTGACGCAATCTGCCGTCTCAATGCAGCTGAAGCGTTTGGAAGAGCTTTTGGGTCTGGATCTGTTGGACCGCAGCGGTCGGACCATCGCGCTGACACCCTCGGGCGAGCAACTGTTGGCGTACGCACGGCGAATGGTCGCTTTGAATGATGAGGTGATCTCGAAGCTGACGGACCAGGCCTATGAGGGAGAAGTCGTGCTTGGTGTACCGCATGACATTGTATACCCGGCCATTCCGCGTGTTTTGAAGCAGTTCAATTCAGATTTCCCTCGGGTGCGCATCCAACTGGTGTCGTCTTTCTCGTTGCAGCTCAAGGATATGTTCAAGAAAGGCGAATGTGATTTGATCCTGACAACCGAGGGCGGGGCGGCCGATGGTGCTGAATCGATCGCAGAATTGCCTTTGCGCTGGGTCGGTGCGCCGAATGGGTCTGCTTGGCGTAAGCGTCCATTGCCCTTGGCCGAAGGGCGCCGGTGCCTTTTCCGACCCAAGGTGATCAGCGCCCTTGATGCACAGGACATTCCCTGGGAACTGACCGTCGACGCCGAAGATGATCGTACAATCGAGGCAACGGTCAGTGCCGATTTGGCTGTAAGCGCGATGCTGGAAGGGACCGAGGCCGCACATCTCGAGCTTATCGACTCCGGCGGTGCTTTGCCCGATCTGCCTGTGCAGATGATCAACCTATACGGTGGAGAGGCGGGCCGAGGTGATGTGGTCGAGGCCCTGGCTGCTTTGGTCCGTCAAAATTTCCGCATGTTGGTCGGCACGCCCTTGAAGGCGGTCGCGGGGTAGGGGGATCAGATAGTGATCACGACCTTTCCGGTCGCGGTCCGATCCCGTAGCATCTGCAAACCTCTGGCTGCTTCGGTCAGCGGAAACGTATGACTGATATGAGGTTTTATGCGCCCTTCGGTATGCCACTTGAACAGGGTTTGAAAGCTCTTCCGCACGATTTCCGGGCGGAAGTTCAGATACCCGCCGATGTAAAAACCTATAACGGTCAGGTTTTTGACCAACAGATGATTCGCTGGGATTTGCGGGACTTCGCCGCCGGCAAAGCCGATTGGCACTAATCTTCCTTCGGGGTTTGTGGCGCGAAATGCGGCTTTGAACACATCGCCGCCGATTGCATCGTAGACGACATCAGCACCGCCCAGCTCCTTGACCCGCATACGAAGGTCCTCAGAGCTATCAATCAATTGATCAGCTCCCGCCTTTCGGGCCACCTCCAGCTTTTCAGAGCCACGTGCCTGCGCGATGACTGTAGCCCCCATAAGTTTGCCGATTTCAACCGCAGTTAAGCCAACGCCTCCGGCGGCGCCGGTGACCAAAAGTGTTTCGCCCGGTTGCAGCTGCGCTCTGTGATCCAAAGCCATATGTCCTGTTCCGTAGGCAATCTGGATCGCGGCGGCGTCTTCAAAGCTCATGCTGTCTGGCATCGGGATCGCCCGCGCGGCCTCGAATACACCATACTCGGCTAGCCCACCTTGGCCTGAATAGATGGCGATGCGATCGCCCGGACTAAGGTGCGTGACGTCGGGCCCGCAGCAGTCGACAATCCCAGCGATTTCCATGCCCTGGGTGAATGGGGCCGGAGGCGTGTCCTGATACGTACCCTTTTGCATCAACAGATCGGCAAAATTCAGACCACAGGCTTTGATGGCAACGCGAATCTGTCCTGGACCGGGCTCGGGTATGTCCAGATTGCACAGCAGGGGTTCGGCCCCGGTGGTTTCGATTCTAAAAGCCTGCATCATCTTGCTCCGTGTTTGCGGCATAGATTCGGTTTGTCCGACCGTTGTCAATTCATTACCGGGCGAGACAACCTAAGGCAGCGCAGGAATTACATAATATTGCAATGCGTGTATGCGTTTATGTCTATTGCGATCGCACAACCGTAAACCATTGTTGGGTAATCTCGATTCAACCCGCTTGAAAAAATCACCAAAAGGCGCAATATTGCGCTATGGTGCTGATTTGGGGGCATGTTCCAAATTAGGGAGTGGTTAAGCGCGACTCGCTAGTGATGCGGTGGTGGTGTAGGCCGTGCGTCCCTGGAAGTTGTGTGTAGTAGAGGAGAATACCGATGACCCATCACGTCGATGTCCATGTGGGCAAGCGCGTACGGCATCGCCGTTGGCTGATTGGGATGACTCAACAGCAGCTGGCGCAGCAGGTTGGTATCAAGTTTCAGCAAATCCAGAAGTATGAAACAGGGGCCAACCGAATCAGCGCATCCCGCCTGTGGGACATTGCCGAGGCACTAGATGTTCCGGTCAGCTTTTTCTTTGAAGGTCTGGAAGAGGCCGAAAAAGAAACCGCTGGCAAGAAATCGGTTCCTGCGGATCTGATGGGGGACAAGGAAGCACTGGATCTGGTCCGCTCCTATTATGCGATTCCTGAAAACCAGCGCCGCCGTCTTTTCGAACTGGCTCGGGTTCTCAGCGACGTCGCTTGAATTAGCGGGTTGACTCTGATGCCTGTGATCCTCACGGGTGTCGCATGCAACAGATCTCGCTCAGTGACATAGAAGTAGCACAGGAAATGGCCGACGCCGCGCGCGAGGTCATTCTTCCTTTTTTCCGGAAACCGGATCTGGAAACCTCGAACAAGCTGGCTGACGGTTTTGACCCGGTCACTGTCGCGGACCGGGCGGCGGAACAGGCCATGCGTGCGGTTCTGGCGCGTCACCGTCCAGACGATGGCATTTTCGGTGAAGAATATGGGCAGGTCGAGGGGCTCAGCGGTCGCACCTGGGTGTTGGATCCGATCGACGGAACCCGAGGCTTCATCAGTGGCACTCCGACGTGGGGGGTTCTGATTGCCCTCAGCACTCAGGACGGACCCGTCATGGGGGTGATTGATCAGCCCTATATTGGCGAGCGTTTCATAGGGTCGGTGGATACTGCCGAGGTCTCAGGTCCGACTGGCACACAACCTTTGAAGACGCGCGCGACAGAAACGCTGGATCAAGCCGTTTTGTTTACCACGTTCCCCGAGGTGGGAACTTCGCAAGAACGCGCAGGTTTTGAATCCGTAGCGCAGCACGTGCGCCTGACACGTTACGGCATGGATTGTTATGCCTACGCGTTGTTGGCAGCGGGGCAGGTCGATCTGGTGATTGAATGCGGCTTGAATGCCTATGATATTCAGGCACCCATCGCAGTGATCGAGGCTGCAGGCGGTATCGTGACTGACTGGCAAGGTGGCCCGGCACATCAGGGTGGACGCGTGCTCGCTGCGGCGAATGCTGACCTGCATGCCAAGGCGCTGGCCATTCTGCACAACGTTTGAAACAGGTTGATGCGGGGGCGATGGTCGGGTAGCGTTCGCCCCGCTGGTTCTTGAGCCCGTTTTCCGCCAGCCATCGCACTCCATGCATGAAACGGGCATGTGCAAGGAGGGCGAAGTGATAGAATTCCTTATCAAAAACGCAGACTCAATCCTAACCATGGATGACGCGCGCCGTGAACTGGCGGGTGCGGATATCTTGGTCCGGGGCGGTCAGATTGCAGCGATCGGCCATGGGCTGACAACGCTGGGGGACGTGCACGATGCAGCCGGATGCGTCGTCACGCCGGGTCTGGTTAACACGCACCACCACCTCTATCAGACGCTCACGCGGGCGGTTCCCGATGGGCAGAATGCACTGCTGTTTGGGTGGTTGCAGACGCTCTACCCGATCTGGTCACGATTTGGGCCGGAAGAGATGTTTGTCTCGGCACAGATCGGGCTGGCCGAGCTTGCTTTGACGGGCTGCACCCTGAGTTCGGATCACCTGTATCTTTACCCCAACGGTGCAAGATTGGACGATACAATAGCTGCGGCGGCCGAGATTGGCCTGCGTTTTCACCCGACCAGAGGCGCGATGAGCATTGGCGAAAGCGACGGGGGCTTGCCACCGGACGCTTTGGTCGAAAAGGAACAGGCAATCCTAGACGACATGATCCGCGTTGTGGACGCCTTCCATGATCCGTCCGAAGGCGCAATGTGCCGCGTTGGGCTGGCCCCCTGTTCGCCGTTCTCGGTCAGCCGGGATTTGATGCGGGATACAGCTGTTCTGGCGCGCGACAAGGGCGTGATGCTGCACACCCATCTGGCCGAAAATGACGAGGATATCGCCTATTCTCAGGCCCAATTTGGCTGCCGTCCGGGGCAATATGCCGAGGATCTGGGCTGGACGGGTTCGGACGTCTGGCACGCCCATTGCGTTAAGCTGGACGGGGCCGAGATTGACCTGTTCGCCCGCACGCAAACCGGCGTCGCCCATTGTCCCTGTTCGAATTGCCGTCTGGGGTCGGGGATTGCCCCGGTCCGGGCGATGCGAGATCGCGGCGTTCCGGTGGGTCTGGGCGCGGACGGCTCGGCCAGCAATGACAATGGCAGCCTGATCCTTGAAGCCCGGCAAACCATGCTGCTGCAACGCGTCGCAAACGGGGCCGATGCGATGTCTTCCCGCGAGGCACTGGAAATCGCCACGCGCGGCGGGGCAGATGTGCTGAACCGACCTGATTGTGGCCGGCTAGAGCCCGGAAAACGCGCCGACATTGCCATCTGGGACACGCGTGGCATCGAAAGCGCAGGCAGTTGGGACAAGGCCGCGCTGTTGTTGTCCGGTCCGATGAAGGTCAAACACCTGTTCGTCGAAGGCCGCCAAATCGTGCGTGACGGACAGATCGCAACGCTCGACCTGCCCAGAATCATCGAAACCCAAAACCGCCTCGCCCGCGCGTTGGCGGGCTAGGCGCGGGTCCGCCCTTCATCTGTCCAAAAATATCCCCGCCGGAGGCATGGGCCGCAGGCCCATCAAGCTGAAACAGCCCGTCCCCCGATCCAAACCTCGGCAATGGCGCGGTCGTCACCCATCATGATGGTGGGGAATATCGCCTCCCACAGATCGTCCGCGCAAGCCTCGCGCTGGGCGATAGCGGGGGTTGAGGCCAAATCCAGCACAGCCAGGTCCGCCTCCATCCCAGGCGCGACATTGCCGATATGGTCGTCCAGCCGCAGCGACCGAGCTGACCCGACAGTGCCTAGCCACAACAGCTGCGCCGCGTGCAGAGGCGCACCGCGCAGCTGGCCGATCTCATAGGCCGAGGCCATCGTGTGCAACATTGAAAAGCTCGACCCGCCGCCCGTATCCGTGGCCAGCCCCACCCGGTGCCCGTCGCGCATCAACCCGGTCATGTCGAACAGGCCCGAGCCAATGAACGTATTCGAGGTCGGGCAATGGATCAGCGCCGCGTCCACCTCGCGCAGACGATCCCGTTCGCGCGCCTCCAAATGGATGACATGGCCGTAAACGCCATGAGATCCCAGCAGTCCGAATTTCTCGTAGGTATCCAGATAATCCCGCGCCTCGGGGAACAGCTCGCGGACCCATGTGATCTCATCGGTCTGTTCGCTCAGGTGGGTCTGCATCAGGCAATGCGGATGCTCGGCCCAAAGCGCACCCATCGCCTCCAGTTGCTCGGGCGTCGAGGTCGGCGAAAACCGCGGCGTGATGGCATAAGACAGACGGTCGACGCCGTGCCATTTCTCCAGCAATGCTTGCGATTGGTCATATGCGGTCTGCGCCGTGTCCCGCAGCCCCTCGGGCGCGTTGCGATCCATACAGGTTTTGCCTGCGACCACGCGCTGATTGCGGGCTTGCGCAGCAGTGAAAAACGCATCCACGCTTTCGGGGTGGATGGTGCAGAAACTGCACATGGTCGTGGTGCCGTGCGCTGCTGTCAGGTCCAGATAGCGGTTGGCGATCTCGGCGGCATAGGCCGGGTCGCCGAATTTCATCTCTTCGGGGAAGGTATAGGTGTTCAGCCAGTCGATCAGGCGTTTGCCCCAGCTGGCGATCATCGCCGTCTGGGGGTAATGCACATGCGCATCCACGAACCCGGCCATGATCACGTGCTGTCCGTGATCGACCACCGCTGCTTCAGGGTGATCTGCGCGCAGGCCGGTGGCGTCCCCAACGGCTGCAATGCGGTCGCCGTCGATCAGAACCGCCTCGCTGATCTTAACCGCATCAGTGGGGTCGCCCTCAAAGGGCGAGCCCTCAAAGCTCAGCACACGGCCTTTCAGCAGCGTTTTTTGCGCCATTTTTTGTCATCTCCGCCTGTATGGGGTGTGGAAACACCATAGGGCGGCGAAACTTGTCGGTAAATCGGCGCATTGTCATTGTTTTCCGGTAGCTGCTTCTTCTAATTAGAGGCCAATGACCAGAACACGGGGGCAGACATGACCACAGGCTTCGATGAACCCGTAACCGATGCGACCAGCGATGATGACGCCTATGCGCTGGACCGGCGGACAGTAGCGGCGATCCTCTACGCCGTTGACATAGATGACCGCGACAAGCTGGTCGAGCTGATGGAGCCGCTGCACGCCGCCGACATCGCCGACCTGCTGGAGCAGATCAACCCTTACGACCGTGCCCGCCTGATCCGGCTTTATGACAAGGAATTCGACGGTGACATTCTGTCGGAACTGGATGAGGCGATCCGCGAAGAGGTGATCGGCGTCCTGCGCCCGGACGTTCTGGCCGACGCTGTGCGCGACATGGAAAGTGACGATGTTGTCGACCTGTTGGAAGACCTGGAAGAGCCGCAGCAGGAGGCGATCCTTGACGCGCTGGAGGATTCCGAACGTGTCGCTGCCGAGCAGGCTCTGTCCTACCCAGAGAACTCGGCCGGTCGCCTCATGCAGCGCGAGGTGGTCATGGCCCCTGATCATTGGGCCGTGGGGCAGGCCATTGATTTCATGCGCGCCAACGATGATCTGCCCGAGCAGTTCTACCACGTGGTGCTGGTCGACCCGCGCCTTAAGCCGGTGGCACAAGTGACTTTGGGCAAGCTGATGGCGACGCGGCGTGAGGTTCCCCTGCATGACATCGCCGAGGAAGAGTTTCACACCATCCCCGTGGATCAGGACGAGGAAGACGTGGCTTATGCGTTCAACCAATATCACCTGATCTCGGCCCCGGTGGTGGATGGAGATGGGCGGTTGGTTGGTGTGATCACCATCGACGACGCCATGGTCGTGCTGGACGAAGAACACGAGGAAGATATCCTGCGTCTTGCCGGGGTCAGTGACGAAAGCTCGATCTCGGACAGTGTGGCGGCGACCAGCAAGCGGCGTCTGCCATGGCTGGCCGTGAACCTGTGTACGGCGATCTGTGCCTCGTTGGTGATTTCGCAGTTCGAGGCGGCGATTGATCAGCTGGTGGCGCTGGCGATCCTGATGCCGATTGTGGCCTCGATGGGCGGGAATGCGGGTACGCAATCGCTGACTGTGGCGGTGCGGGCGCTGGCCACGCGCGACCTGACGGCGGCCAACGTGATGCGGGTGATCCGGCGGGAATTGCTGGTGGGGATGCTGAACGGGCTGTGTTTTGCCGTCGTGCTGGGCACGGTGGGGATGATGTGGTTCGATTCTCCGATGCTGGGTGTCGTGATCGGGTCGGCCTTGGTCGTGAACATGATCATCGCAGGCTTTGCGGGTACGGTAGTACCGGTGGTGCTGGACCGTCTGGGCGTTGACCCTGCGCTGGCGTCGGGGACTTTTGTGACCACCACCACGGATGTCATGGGGTTCTTCATCTTTCTGGGGCTTGCCAGCGTGGTGCTACTGTGACCGATCTAACCGAAATCAAAGCCGCCGCGCGTAAGGCGGCTTTTGCGCGCCGCAAAGCCGCGTTTGACACGCGATTGCCCGGTGCGGCCGGACGTTTATCCGAAGTGCTGGCAGGGCACCGGGGCGTGCCGATCTCGGGCTATATGCCCATCCGCACCGAGATTGACCCACTGCCTGCCATGGCCGAGGCTTCGGCCTATGGCCCCGTCGGTGTGCCGGTCATTCAGGCCGCGGCGCAGCCGCTGCAGTTTTCCCGTTGGACGCCCGAAGGTGCGCTGAAAGACGGCCCGTTCGGTGCGAAAGTGCCCGAGGTCGACGACTATTTCGACCCGGAAATCCTGATCGTGCCGCTGGTGGCGTTTGATGCACAAGGCGGGCGTCTGGGCTATGGGGGCGGGTTTTATGACCGCACGCTGGAAGGGCTGCGGGCCCAACGCCCGACGCTGGCCATCGGGTTCGCCTTTGATGCTCAGGAAGCGGAAGGGCTGCCGCTGGAACCGACAGATCAACCGCTGGATATGGTGATCACCGAAAGCCGGGTTCTGACGTTTTAAGCTAGCCCATGTTTTCTGCGCGGAAGAATTCCCACGCGTCTTGTTTTGACCCGTCGGGCAGGGTGCAGGTTCCGGTCTGTCCCTCGGCACCGTCCACGATTTCATATGTGCCGCCTTTTTCGACGCAGAACGTAGCCGCAGGATTGGCCAGTCCGACTTCAGGCCCGGGGGTGGGGTCACAGGCAGCCAACGGGGTCAGTAAAGCGGCTGAGAAGATGTAGCGGGTCATGAATGTCTCCTGATGCAATATGTTTCCCTGCGTTATGGCGGCAGTTTAACCACTTGTGCTTGACCGAGGCCACACTTAGGACGGTTCGTATGAGAATATTGTTTCTGGGTGACGTTATGGGCCGTGCAGGACGCACGGCCATTCAACAACATTTGCCACGTCTGCGCGATGAATGGCGGCTGGATTTTGTTGTGGTCAATGGCGAGAACGCGTCGAACGGGATGGGGCTGACCGGCGATCACGCCAAGCTGCTGCTGGATGCAGGGGCGGATTGCCTGACGCTGGGCGATCACGCGTTCGACCAGAAAGATATGCTGCAATTCATCGAGAAAGAGCCACGCATCGTGCGCCCCGTAAACTTCGCCAAGGGGGCGCCCGGGCGGGGGCATCGTTTGTTCAACGCGCCGGGGGGGCGCAAGGTGCTGGTGGTGCAGGTGCTGGGGCAAGTCTTTATGAAGCGGCCCTTTGACGATCCGTTCTCGGGTGTTGAGCCGATCCTGAAGTCCCACCCGCGCGGCGGGCAGGCCAATGCGATCATCGTGGATATGCATTGCGAGGCGACGTCGGAAAAGATGGCGATGGGCCACTATTGCGACAAACGCGCCAGCCTTGTGGTCGGCACGCACACACATGTGCCTACAGGAGACGCGCAGATTCTGCCCGGCGGGACGGCCTATCTGACCGATGCGGGTATGTGCGGCGACTACGACTCGGTCATCGGTATGGATAAGGTCGAGCCGATGCGCCGCTTTATCACCGGGATGCCCAAGGCGCGGTTCACCCCCGCCAATGGCGAGGCCACCTTAAGCGGCGTGTTTGTCGAAACCGATGATCGCGACGGGCAGGCAAAATCTGTGCATATGGTGCGTGTTGGCGGGCGATTGCAGCATGCGGGGCCGCAGTAAGGCTTGCTCTGCCTCGCGCAATGCGTGAAACTGACCGCCGGGCCAGAGGTCGGACACACCAGGAATGCAATTCATCCAACTGACAGAGACGGGCAGCGCGATACTGGCGCTGATGGTTGTCGCGGGCATGTTCATCATGTTCCTGCGCGAGATCTACCCGACTGAAGTGGTGGCTATTGGCGGCGTGGCCGTCATGCTGCTGACCGGTATCTTGCCTTACCAAAGCGCGCTGGCCGTGCTGTCCAACCCCGCGCCGTGGACCATTGCGGCGATGTTCATCATCATGGGGGCGCTTGTGCGTACCGGCGCGCTGGATGCGTTTACCTCCACCGCGCAAAAGCAGGCGCAGGTGAACCCGCGCTTTGCTATCGGTCTTCTGATGGCTTTTGTCGTTTTGGCCTCGGCCGTGGTGTCGAATACGCCCGTGGTCGTGGTGATGATCCCGGTCTTTGTGCAGATTGCGCGGACGCTGAACGTGCCGGCCTCAAAGCTGCTGATCCCGCTCAGCTATGCGGCGATTCTGGGCGGAACGCTGACGCTGATCGGCACGTCGACCAACCTGTTGGTGGATGGTGTGGCCCGGTCGCAGGGCATGGCCCCGTTTACCATCTTCGAGGTCACGCCATTGGGCATCGCGCTGGTGATCTACGGCATGGTCTATCTGCGGTTCATTGCGCCGCGCCTGCTACCGGATCGCGACAGCATGGCTTCACTTCTAAGCGATCGCTCGAAGATGAAGTTCTTTACCGAGGCAGTTATTCCCCCAGAAAGCAACTTGATCGGGCGCGAAGTGACAGGCGTGCAGCTGTTCAAACGTCCCGGCGTGCGTCTGATCGACGTGGTTAGGGGCGATGAATCGCTGCGTCGCAACCTCAAGGGCGTTGAGCTTAAGCTGGGTGACCGCGTGGTTTTGCGCACCGAGATGACCGAGCTGCTGAGCCTTCAGAGCAACAAGGAATTGAAGCGCGTCGATCAGGTTTCGGCGGTCGAAACCAAGACGGTCGAAGTTTTGATCACTCCCGGTTGCCGAATGGTGGGCAGAACTCTGGGCGCGATGCGTCTGCGCCGGCGCTATGGTGTGTATGTGCTGGCTGTGCACCGTCGGAACCAGAATATCGGACGGCAGTTGGATGATCTGGTTGTGCGCGTAGGGGATACGTTGCTGTTGGAAGGCTCGCCTGAGGATGTTCAGAAGCTGGCCGCAGATATGGATATGGTAGACGTCTCGCAGCCTTCGGCTCGGGCTTTCCGTCGCAGTCACGCGCCTATTGCGATCGGGTCACTTGTTGGCATCGTCCTGCTTGCAGCGCTTGGCGTTGCTCCGATCCTGCTGTTGTCGATCATCGCGGTTGCGGTGGTGTTGCTGACGCGCTGCATCGACGCGGATGAGGCGTTTTCCTTTGTCGAAGGCCGTCTACTGGCGCTGATTTTCTCGATGCTGGCGATTGGCGCAGCGCTGGATAAATCTGGTGCGGTGTCCCTGATTGTCGAAGCGGTTGCCCCCGGCTTAAGCTCTCTACCGCCGTTCCTAATCATCTGGGCCGTGTACCTGCTGACCTCGGTCTTGACCGAGCTTGTGTCAAATAACGCGGTGGCCGTGGTCGTGACGCCGATTGCCATCGGTCTGGCGCAGGCGGTGGGCATTGATGCGCGCCCGCTCGTGGTGGCGGTTATGGTCGCGGCCTCGGCCTCGTTTGCGACGCCAATAGGGTATCAGACCAACATGATGGTCTACGGCCCCGGCGGGTATCGGTTCACCGATTTTCTGAAGGTGGGTGTGCCGTTGAACCTGACCGTGGGGCTGCTGGCGTCGCTGCTGATTCCGCTGATCTGGCCGCTGTAGCGACGGCACGTAATTGCCGAATAAAATGCGGGGGGCTTGTAAACGCTGATCAAGTCACGATCTTTTTATCAAATACGAATGTGAAAGGATTGGAACATGCCTATTCCGAAGCTCGGCCAGGCCATCGTCGTTGGCGCAGTTGCACTGACTATTCTGGGCGGACAAAGCCATGCAGGTACCGTTACCGGGACCGCCACATATCGCGAGCGGATCGCAGTGCTTCCAGACGCGACTCTTTTCGTCGAACTGCAGGATGTTTCTCTGGCTGATGCGCCTGCAGTGACGCTTGCGTCGCAGCGCTATGCGTTGACCAATGTCCCTGCCGACTACCAGCTGACCTATGACGACGCGCTGATTCAAGATGGCCGGACATATGCCGTCCGAGGCGCTATCTATCAGGGCAACAAACTGCTGTTCACAACAGATACGGTAAACCCTGTGCTAACGCGAGGAGCGGGGGATACGGCAGATCTTTTGTTGGTGAAGGTGCCTTCGCAACCAGCCGCAAGTCTGGATGGCACCAACTGGACAGCAATCGGCATTAACGGAGAAGTGGTGGACGCGAAACGCCCGCCTCAGATTACCTTTGCGCAGGGCGGCGCGTTCGGCGGTACCGGCGGGTGCAACAGGTTCTCGGGCCAAGCCGAAATCAGTGGTGACAGCCTGAATTTCCCTGACAACATGGCTGCGACTCTGATGGCATGCCCGCCCGAGCTTGAAGAGGTCGAAGATCAATTCCTTGCCGCGCTTCAGACTGTCACCCGCTATGCAATGGCCGGAGACAGCCTTGTCCTTCTGGACGCAGCAGGAGAGCCCGTTCTGAAATTCGTCCGCGCGCACTAATCAAGCAACAGCGCGTGAGCGTCCCGCATTGCGGCCCGAGAAGATGCAGCCGCCCAGAAACGTGCCCTCGAGCGCGTTGTATCCGTGGTATCCTCCGCCGCCAAAGCCTGCGACTTCTCCGGCCGCGAACAGGCCGGGGACGACCTGACCGTCGGCGCCGATCATCTGGCTGTCGAGGTTGGTCTGCAACCCGCCCAGCGTCTTGCGCGTCAGAACGTGCAGTTTGACCGCGATCAGCGGACCGTTGTTCGGATCAAGGAACTTATGCGGCTTGGCGGTGCGGATCAGCCGGTCGCCACGATAGTTGCGCGCGGCCAGAATGGCCGCCATCTGGGCATCTTTGGTGAAGGGGTTATCGACCTGTGAATCCCGCGCTTCGATTTGGGCGCGCAGATGGTCCTCGTCGATTGGGGCGTCGCCCATCTGGTTCATGCCACGCACCAACTCGCTGAGTGTATTGGCGACAATGAAATCCTCGCCATGCTGTTTGAACGCCTCGACCGGGGCGGTGGCTTTTGATCCGGTCAGTATCCGCTGCAACAGCACTTCGCGCCAACCGCCTTCGGTCATGTCGGGGTTCTGTTCGGACCCTGACAGGGCGAATTCCTTCTTTATCACCTTCTGGGTCAGCACGAACCAGCTGTATTCATAGCCGGTTTTCAGGATTTCCTTCAGCGTGCCCAAGGTATCAAACCCCGGCAGGCAGGGCGGTTTCATCCGGTTGCCGGTCGCGTCAAACCACATCGAGCTTGGTCCCGGCAGGATACGAATACCATGCGCTGGCCAGATCGGATCCCAGTTCTGCACGCCTTCAGTATAGTGCCACATGCGGTCGCCATTGATCACGTGGCCGCCGGCCTTCTCGCTGATGGCAATCATGCGGCCATCGACGTGAAAGGGAACACCTGCGACCATTTTTTGAGGCGGCTCGCCCAGCCGATCACGGGGCCAGTTCTTGCGCACCATCTCGAAATTGCCGCCAATGCCGCCGGAACTGACGATGACCGAAGGCGCGTAGACCTCGAACTCACCCACTTCGTCGCGGTTGGTCTTGGCCCCGTGCTGGGCGGTGTCATCGGCCAGAACCTCGCCCGAGACCCCCTTGGCGCAGCCGTTCTGCATGATGATATGGCTGACCTGATGGCGGAATTTCATCTGGATCAGCCCGTTATCCACATGTTCCTGCACGCGGCGGATGAAATGTTCCAGCACACCCGGCCCAGTGCCCCATGTGATGTGGAACCGCGGGACCGAGTTGCCGTGGCCGTCCGCATAGGACCCGCCGCGTTCAGCCCAGCCGACCACCGGAAACCAGCGCAGGCCCATATCGTGCAGCCACGGGCGCATCTCACCTGCGGCGAATTCCACATAAGCCTCGGCCCATTTGCGCGGCCATGCGTCCTCATCCCGGTGGAACTGCGCGCTGCCCATCCAGTCGCGCAGGGCCAGATCGTGACTGTCGCGGATGCCCATGCGGCGCTGTTCCGGGGTGTCGATCATGAACAGCCCGCCAAGGCTCCAGAATGCTTGCCCGCCCAGAAAATGTGCCGGTTCCTGATCGACGATGATGACCTTTTTGCCCCGGTCGCCCAGCTCGGCAGCGGCAGCCAGTCCGGCCAGCCCAGCCCCCACAACGATGGCATCTGCAGTGTTATTGGTCATGCGACGTCCTTTCGGCGGAACCATAGGAGGAAAGGCACGGCCACGACATACATCGTGATCCCGTAAACGGCCGACGGCAGGGCCAGCGGGCTAAATCCGCTTTCGGTGCCAGTGATCAGCGCAGCTAACGTGATGCCCAGAGTCGAGTTCTGAATGCCGGTTTCGATTGAGACGGTTTTGGCCTCATCCCATGACAGGTTCGCGGCTTTGGCAATCCCCAGACCGATCAGCAGTAGTGCAACGTTCAGGGTGATCAGGCCGCTGCCCATGATCCCGAGATTTTCGGTGAATGTTTGCCAATTTGCGGCCAATGCAGCCAGAACCACGAGCACGAACAAGACCGTTGCCAACTTGGATAAGCCGCTCTCGATCCGGTTTGCAAATCCAGTTGCGAAATGGCGGATGCTAATACCGATTGCGACGGGCAGGGTGGTGATCAGGAACATGGCGACAGCCAGCCCGGTGATCGAGACTTCGGGGGCGTCGGCCCCCATGAAATGCGCGATCGACCACGCGGCCAGAAACGGCACGGTCAGCATCGACAACAGGCTGATCACTGCCGTCAGGCTGACCGACAGGGCCACGTCCCCCTTGGCCAGTTTCGACAGGATGTTGCTGGTCACACCGCCGGGGCAGAAGCTGAGGATCATAAACCCAACCGCAATTTCGGACGGCAGCGCGAACAGTTTGACCGTGGCAAAGGCCGCGATTGGCAGCAGCACGACCTGACACAGCGCGCCGATAGCAAAGGGGTAGCCGCGTGTCAGGACGCGGCGGAAATCTGCAACCTCAAGGCCCACGCCCAGAGATAGCATGATAATGGCCAGCGACAGGGGCAGGCCGACAGATATGAGTAGATCCAAGAACAACTCCTCCCAAAGCCGTTCCGGTCAGCCTATGCGAGCGGTCCGCAATTGCGCAACCGCGCCGTTGGGTCAGCCATAGCGTTCCGCAAAACGGCGCAGGATCAGTGCCGGCTGGGTGACGTCGGCCGCGTGGCAGATGTCGATCAGGCGCTGGGCATCCTCTGGTGGAAAATAGCCGTGATGCTTGTAGATATTGATACGTTCCTCAAAGTCCTTTGCCTCGGCCTCGGGATGGAACTGCGTCGCATAGACGTTCTGGCCGAAACGGATCATTTGAAACGGGCAGGGGTCCGAGGCCAGCAAGTGCACGCATCCTTCGGGTAGTGCCTGAACCGCCTCTTTATGGCCGACAAACGCGTCAAAAGTTACGGGCAGCCCTGCCGTTAGCTGGTCCTGCATACCGTCCTCGGTCACGTGGCAGGTCGAAGGCCCGACGGGTTCACCGTATTTTTCTTTACTGACCGCCCCGCCAAGGTGGGCGGCCAGAATGCCTAAGCCATAGCAACACCCCATGAAGGGATGGTCCTGCGCAGTTATCTGCGGCATCAATCCCATGATCGACGCCTCGACGCGGGCATCTATGTCAGATTTCGTCGCGGGGTCATCGCTGACGCAGCCGGGGCCTCCGCCGACGATCACGCCTGCGTAATCGGTTACGTCCAGCCCCTCAGGCAGATTTTCGCAATCCAGACGGATGCGATGCGTTCGCTCGGGCGTCAGCCCGGTTTTGTCCAGGACCGAGGTGTACTCAGCATCCGAGGCGTCCGTCTCAGGGCGCAATTGCAGGATCAGAAATCGTTTCATAAGCAGCCTTTATCCGTCACAGCGGCCAGAACACAAGGATCGAGGGGACTGAAACGGCGATGATTAGAACCTCCAATGGCAGCCCCATGCGCCAGTAATCGCCAAAGCGATAGCCGCCGGGGCCAAGCACCAGCGTGTTGTTCTTGTGGCCAATGGGCGTCAGAAACGCAGCCGAGGCTGCCACGGCCACCGTCATCAGGAACGGATCGGGCGAGACCTCCAGCGTTCGCGCCATTTGGATGCCCACAGGAGCGGCAACGATGGCGGTGGCGGTGTTGTTCAGCACATCCGACAAGGTCATCGTGACCACCATCAGCACCGTTAGAATGGCCCATGCGGGCAGGCCGTTGGTCAGTTGGATCAGCGCATTTGCGATCAATTCAGTCCCGCCAGAAGTCTCCAATGCACTACCGAGTGGGATCATCGACCCCAGCAGTACCACGACGGGCCATTCGATATGGTTGTAGATCTCGCTAATAGGCATGATTTTGGTTAGCACATAGGCCACCACGACCAGACCCAGCGCAATCGGCAGGTAGATCAGCCCGATACTGGCCGCCAGCACGGCCGCCCCGAACAGGCCAATCGCCAGCCACGCCTTATCATTGGCGGTTACATTCAGGCCCCGCTCTGCCAGAGGCAGGCAACCCAGCCATTCGGTCACATCCGCGCTGCGGTCGCGGGGGCAGAGCAGCAGCAGGATATCGCCTGCTTCGACCTCGGTCTTGCGGACTTGTTCGGTGATCTGACGACCCTGGCGCGAGATGCCCATCAGCACGGTGCTTTGCCGCCATGCCAGCCCCAATCCTTGCGCGGTGCGTCCGGTGATGCGGGCGTTCTCGGTGGCGACGACCTCGATCACCTCTAGCCCGTCGCCCTCGGCGGTCAGCAACTCCTGCCGTCGCGTGTCCGAGAAATCGAGGTTCAGCGCCGCGCGGAATTCGTCCAGCGCCTCGGGGCGGGCTTCCAGCACCAGCGCGTCGCCCGCGTGCAGGGTGGCATGGGCCGACCGCCCATAGCGCCGCTTGCCGTCGCGGATCAAGCCGATGATGGCCACGTCGGATTTCTCGGCAGCTTCGTATAATTCGCTCACACGCTTGCCGATCTGAGGGGATTCCGGCGGGATGGTCAGTTCGGCGATGTATTCGGCCAGCGCTTCAGAGCTTTCGGTCTGCGGCCCGCGGTTGGGGATCAACCGCCAACCTATCAGCGCGACAAAGGCCAACCCTGTGATGGCCGCGATCCCACCGACCGGGGCGAAATCGAACATTTGGAACGGCTCGCCCAGTGTCTCGGCCCGGATCGAGGCGATGATGATGTTGGGCGGAGTCCCGATCAGCGTAGCCATGCCGCCCAGAATGGTGGCAAAACTCAGCGGCATCAGTGACAGGCCCACCGACCGCCCGGCCTTGCGCGCCGTCTGGATATCGACCGGCATCAGCAGGGCCAACGCCGCCACGTTATTCATAAAGGCCGACAGGACCGCGCCGATCCCGCCCATCAGCGCGATGTGCGCGCCAAGCCCGCGCGAGGCATCGACCAACGAGCGCGTGATCAGAAACACCGCGCCCGAGCGGACCAGCCCGGCGGATACCACCAGAACCAGCGCCACGATGATGGTTGCGGGATGGCCGAACCCGGCGAATGCGTCATCCACGGGCACGACGCCCAGCACGACGCCAATCATCAGCGCCGAAAAGGCAACCAGATCATATCGGAACCGCCCCCATAGCAGCATTCCAAAAACCGTGGCGAAAAGGGCAAAAAGAATGATTTGATCACTTGTCATGTCGCCACCATACCCGTGACGGGATATCGGGCAAGCCGCTCTCTTGATCCTGCCCCCTGCAACCGTCTATATGAGCGCCGAACACGTAATCACGATGACGAGGACGCATTATGGCAGGCCACTCCAAATGGGCCAACATCCAGCACCGCAAGGGACGTCAGGACGCCGCGCGGTCCAAACTGTTTTCCAAACTGTCGAAAGAGATCACCGTGGCCGCCAAGATGGGCGACCCCGATCCCGACAAGAACCCGCGCCTGCGTCTGGCGGTGAAAGAAGCCAAGTCGAACTCGGTCCCCAAGGACGTGATCGACCGCGCGATCAAGAAATCTGTTGCAGGCGAAGGCGACGAATACGAAGAAATCCGGTACGAGGGCTATGGCCCCAACGGCGTGGCGGTGATCGTCGAGACGATGACCGACAACCGCAACCGGACTGCCTCGACCGTGCGGTCCACGTTCTCGAAGAATGGCGGCAATCTGGGCGAGACCGGTTCGGTCGGGTTCATGTTCGACCGCAAGGGAGAGGTTGTCTATCAGGCGGACGCGGGCGACGCGGACACAATCTTTGAGGCCGCGATCGAAGCCGGTGCTGAGGATGTCGAAAGCTCGGAAGACGGTCACATCATCTGGTGCGCCGATACCGATCTGAACGACGTATCCAACGCGCTGGAAGAGGCCTTGGGCGAATCCGAATCCACCAAGCTGGTCTGGAAACCCACGACCACGACCGAACTGGGTCTGGAAGATATGCAAAAGCTGATGAAGCTGGTCGATGCGCTGGAAGACGATGACGACGTGCAGCGCGTAACGACCAACTTCGAAGCAACGGATGAGGTCATGGCGCAGCTGTGATCCTGTCGTTATTCGAATAGGAAAACCCGGCCTCTGGTCGGGTTTTTTTACGCGCCTTTTCAGTGTGCTTGGCCGGGTGCTTTAAACCGGGTAAGTTGCTTGAAAAACGCGTATGAGGGCATGGCGGACAATTCCCAAACCACCGCAAAACGAAATCTGCCGGTTCTGACCGGGCAAAGCATCCTGTCGCAAATCGCCTGGACGCTTGGCAGCCCCTCTATCGTGCTGCCGTTTCTTGCTGTCTCGCTGGACTTGCCGATGTTCATAGCAGGCGCGCTGGTCTCGGTTCGCATGGTGGGCAGCGTGATTGCGGATGTGTTCCTGGCGCGTTCGATTTCGGCACACGACCGCAAGAAACGTGGCATTGCGCTGACCGAGGTCGCGGTCGGCCTCTGCCTTCTGATCGCTCTGGGGGTTGCGACGACGGGTTATGTGCCACTGATCGCGGCGGCGTTTGTCCTTGTTTTCTTCATCATCGGGTTGGTCGATGAGACGCAGATGCTCATGTATACGGACTTACTGGGCGATCACGTTCAATCCAAATCCCGCATGATCATGCGCTACCTGCAACTAGGGGTCGGAGGGCTCGGCGCCATTGGACTGGCGCTTTTGGTGCATGAGATCGTTAAAGAAAACCCACCTTTCTCGCGTCATTCGGCAATCATCTTCGTGTCCGTGGGCTTTTTTATCCTGTCGGGCCTGGCCATTCTGGCGATGTTCGAAGGCGCGCGCGGTGGAGAAAGCACCGGCGACGCCGTGCCCGCACCGAAACGCAAGTTCATCACCTATTTTACCGACATCACCGCGATGTTCAACGAGGCGTGGTTCCGGCGTTACATGATCATGCGCTTGCCTCTGGTCGCGGCCACACTTTCAGTGCCCTTTTTCGCCCTGATCGCGGCTGAGGCGCACCATGCCTCGACCAAGGGTCTGACAGCCATGATCGTTTCCTCGGCGTCTGGATATCTGGTTTCCGCTCCGTTGTGGCAGGTGGTGAACATGAAGTCTCATAGGGCGGTCATGGTGACGGGCAACCTGATGGTCGCCATCACTGGGGCGGTGCTTTTGACTTTTCATTTCTTGCACTTGGATCATGATGTTCATCTGCACGCGATCGCGCTGTTCATCGTGACGGTGGCCGTGACCGGCATCAGCAGCGCACGAAAACTGTATTACCTGGACGTGGCCCCGAAGGATCAGCGCGTCAAGGGCGCAGCAGCGATCAAGAGCGTCAGTCGCCTGGTCGCAGTCATCCTTTCCGCCGCGCTGGCCGCGGTGGCGCATATGCACGAGGTCGCTTGGGCCATTGCCTTTATCGTCGTGGTGGCCGTATTCGCGGCCTTTGCCTGCTATCGCCTGGTTTTGCCGGTGGCAGAAAGCTCGGCTTCGGCTTGACCTATGCCGGCTGCAACGCCTTGCTTGCGCTGCGTTTCACCGCTTGGGTCAACGGGCGCAGCGCCGGGGCCAGAATGCGCCCGACTTGCCATGTCAGGGGAACATCGTAAGGCGCATCCGCAAGCAACAGGGACAGGCTGCCATCGCGCAACGCTGGCTTCACAAGACCTTCGGGGTTCATCCCCCATCCCAGCCCGGCAATCGCGGCTTCGACAAAGCCATGCGAAGAAGCCAGATAGTGAGAGGGCGGCGAAAGGCGCCGCCCGGTTTGTTGAGTGATCCAGGCCCTTTGCAGGCCGTCTTTACGGTTAAATGTCAGGTTTGGCGCCTGGCCAAGACTGTCGATGTTTACCCCTTTCGGAAACCACCTTTGCATGAAGGCCGGACTTGCTGTCGCCAAGTACCTCAACGACCCGAGCGCGATTGCATCACAGCCCGCGACAGGTTGACCTCCGATAGTGACCGCTGCGCTGACCTCTCCGCGCTTTAACCAGTCAGCGGAATAATCCTGATCGTCGATCACAAGATCAAACAGCATGTCGTCCACCTGCGCCATGGCGTCGATAAACCATGTTGCCAGCACGTCGGCAGGCACTGCGATCCGAACACGCGTAGGGTTCGTGTTTTGGTCCAGCGTCAATTCACGCGCCAATTGGGCCTCTAGCAATCCGATGTCCTCGGCGTGTTGGGCGATGCGCAGACCAGCCGGAGTGGCGGTGCAGGGTGTGCCGCGAAGGATCAATGCGGCACCGACCCGGTCCTCTAACGCTTTAATTCGCTGGGAAATAGCGGAAGGAGTGACCGATAGCTCGGACGCGGCGGCCTCAAAGCTGCCATGACGCAGAATGGCAGACAAAGCAGACAGGTGATTGGGGTCGAGCAGCATTAGTAAAACTTAATCGGGATAAACATCTTTAATTTGATAGGCAGCCTTGGGCATCGTAGTCAACTGGCCAACAGCTTAAGGAGTTCTCATGCCCACGTCTCTGATTGCCGGATTTGCGCTCGGCTTTAGCCTGATCCTTGCTATCGGGGCGCAGAATGCTTTTGTTTTGCGGCAGGGCTTGCGGCGCGAGCATGTATTTCCCCTGTGTCTAACCTGCGCGGTGTCGGATGCGATCCTGATCGCAGCGGGTGTGGCCGGTTTCGGATCGCTGGCGCAGATGGTTCCTTGGTTCGAAACCGCGATGCGGTACGGGGGCGCGATTTTTCTGACCTGGTACGGGTTGCGAAGCCTAAATTCCGCGTGGCGCGGGGGCGCAGTGATGGAGGTAGAGGGCGGTCAGCGATCTAGTTTGCGGACTGTGCTGCTGACGGTGCTGGCCTTCACCTGGCTTAACCCGCACGTTTATCTGGATACGGTTGTGCTAATCGGGTCGATTTCAGCCCAATACGAGGACCGTTTGGCTTTTGCTGTTGGTGCGATGACCGCAAGCTTTGTCTTCTTTTTCTCTCTCGGCTACGGGGCAGGGTTTTTGTCTCCTATATTCGCCCGCGCCAGAGCTTGGCAGGTCTTGGATGTGATTATCGGTGTGGTGATGTTGGCGATCGCGGCCAAGCTTGTCGTGATCTGAGGGCTTGTCCCCAAGCGGTATTCAGTGTTGAACCGTTAACATGACAACTCTCACCGCCCCCGCTCGGCCTGTTGCTGGCATGTTCTGGATGTTCTCGGCCGGGTTGTCTTTTGTGGTCATGACAGCGTTGGTCAAGTCGCTGGGGTCCAGCATGGATCCGATACAGGCTGCTTTTCTGCGGTTCGTTTTTGGGTTGGTCTTTCTCTTGCCCGCGCTGCGCTTGATCGTCTCGACACCGTTGTCGCGCAGGCACTTAACCCTGTTCGGCATACGCGGGATCGTTCACGCGGTGTCGGTGATGTTGTGGTTCTATTCCATGACCCAGATACCCTTGGCTGAAGTCACAGCGATGAACTACATGACCCCGGTCTACGTGACACTTGGTGCGGCGCTGTTTCTGGGTGAGCCACTGGCGTTTCGCCGCATCGCGGCCATTGGCGTGGCCCTGATCGGGGTTGCCATCATCCTCAGGCCCGGCTTTCGAGAGGTTTCGCCGGGCCATATGGCCATGTTGATGACCTCGCTGACGTTAGGGGCGTCATATTTGCTGGCCAAACGGCTCGTGCAGGACTTGCCGCCCTCAGTCGTAGTGGCGCATATGTCGATCTGGGTGACACTCGCGCTGATCCCCTTTGCGGTGGCCGTATGGACACCGCCTAGTCTGTATGACCTCGGCGTGTTGTTTCTGGTCGCCAGTTTTGCCACGTTGGGCCATTACTTCATGACGCTGGCACTGCAGGCGGCACCCGTAGCGGTGACGCAGCCGGTTACGTTTCTGCAGCTGATCTGGGCGACCCTCATGGGTGCGCTGGTGTTTCACGAAAGCGTCGACATCTGGGTCGTTGCCGGAGGCACTCTGATTCTGTCCGCCGTCAGCTTTATTGCCTGGCGCGAAGCCGTTCTGAACCGCGGCAGCCTGACGACACCCAGTATCGCTCCGAAACTGTAGCTGTTTCCGAAGGAACAAGGCGTTATTGATTGACGGGTCAATAAAAACCTCTTAGCGTTTTTTCATCTTGCGCAGTGGAGGGGTATCGATGCCAAAACTCGGAATGGAGCCGATCCGTCGGGATGCGATCGTCAAAGCCACGATTGCCGAATTGGGGGCGAAGAAATCCCTTGATGTCACTGTTAGCCAGATCGCCAAACGGGCCGGTATGTCCAGCGCGCTTGCGCATCACTATTTCGGGGGCAAGGATCAGATTTTCCTGGCCGCCATGCGCCGTATCCTGTCCGATTTCCGGGCAGAAGCGCTGGCCGAACTGAAAGGGGCTGCCCCAGAGGAACGGGCACAAGCGATTATCCGCGCTTGTTTTGCACCGTCCTGTTTTACACCCGATGTGATCGCGGCCTGGATGACGTTTTATGTTTTGGCGCAAACCAACACTGAGGCTCTGCGCCTGTGGAAGACGTATCAGGCGCGTATCCGGTCAAATCTGGTCGACGCTTTGCGTCCGCTGTTGAAAGATCCTGTCGAAGCTGCGGATGACATGGTGGCGCTGATCGACGGGCTGTATATCCATGCCGCGCTGAACGCACCTGAAGAGCCTCAGCTGGCGGTGAATCATGCGATGCGCATGCTGGACACGTTTCTCGAGGCTGAAAAATGACACAACCCAACATCCTGATCCTGATGGTAGATCAGCTGAACGGGACCCTCTTTCCGGACGGTCCCGCAGATTGGCTGCATGCACCTAACCTCAAGAAACTGGCGGCGCGGTCCACGCGGTTTACCAATGCCTATACGGCCTCGCCGCTCTGTGCACCGGGACGGGCCAGTTTCATGTCCGGGCAGTTGCCCTCGCGCACCGGCGTCTATGACAATGCGGCCGAGTTCCGCAGCGACATCCCCACCTATGCGCACCACCTGCGGCGGGCTGGGTACTATACCTGCTTGTCAGGCAAGATGCATTTCGTCGGTCCCGATCAGTTGCACGGGTTCGAAGACCGCCTGACCACTGACATCTACCCCGCCGATTTCGGCTGGACGCCCGACTATCGCAAGCCGGGCGAGCGGATCGACTGGTGGTATCACAACATGGGTTCGGTAACGGGCGCGGGCGTGGCCGAGATTTCCAACCAGATGGAATATGACGACGAGGTAGCATATAACGCCAAGGCCAAGCTCTATGATCTGGCGCGCGGCAAGGACGATCGCCCATGGTGCGTGACCGTCAGCTTTACTCATCCCCATGATCCTTACGTGGCGCGCAAGAAATACTGGGATCTGTACGAGGATTGTGAGCACCTGCTGCCCGAAGTTTCCGATCTTGGCTATGACAATCAGGACGCGCATTCCAAGCGGATTTTCGACGCGAATGACTGGCGTAGCTTTGACATTTCCGAGGACGATATCCGCAAGTCCCGCCGGGCCTATTTCGCCAATATCTCGTATCTGGACGATAAGATCGGCGAAATCCTCGAAGTGTTGGAAACCACGCGGCAAGAGGCAACGATCCTGTTTGTCTCGGACCACGGCGACATGCTGGGTGAGCGGGGCCTGTGGTTCAAGATGACCTTCTTCGAGGGCTCGTCGCGGGTGCCGCTGATGATCGCTTCGCCCGATTTACCAGCGGGTCGGATTGAGGCACCGGTCTCGACCATCGACGTCACGCCGACTCTTGGCGCGCTTGCAGGTGTCGACATGGCCGAAATCGCACCATGGACCGATGGCGAAGACCTCGTGCCGCTGGCTAAAGGCGCCGAGCGGACTGCGCCCGTGGCGATGGAATACGCCGCCGAAGCGTCATACGCGCCGCTGGTTTCGCTGCGGTATGGCAAGTGGAAATACAACCGTTGCGCGTTGGACCCCGACCAGTTGTTCGACCTTGAGACCGATCCGCATGAGTTGGAAAATCTCGCCGAAAAACCTGAACATGCAGGCACCTTGCAAACCCTGCGTGCCAAGTCCGAGGCGCGTTGGGATCTAAACCGGTTCGACGAAGATGTACGTGCCAGTCAAGCCCGCCGCTGGGTGGTGTATGAGGCGCTGCGGCAGGGGGGGTACTACCCTTGGGATTACCAGCCCCTGCAAAAGGCATCCGAGCGTTACATGCGCAACCACATGGACCTGAATGTCGTCGAGGAAAGCCAACGCTTTCCCCGCGGAGAATAAACACCTGATATCGAAAGATCCCTTCCGGCTTGGCCGAGATTTTTCGTCGAAAAACTTGGCGTCGGGTGGGCAACGGAGACCCGAAAATGGAAGCAGATTTCGTCATCGTCGGCGCAGGTTCCGCAGGCTGCGCGATGGCATACCGGTTAAGCGAGGCAGGGGCCTCGGTTCTGGTGATCGAGCATGGCGGAACGGATGCTGGACCGTTCATCCAGATGCCGGCCGCACTGAGCTATCCGATGAATATGTCGCGCTACGACTGGGGCTATCAGTCCGAGCCCGAGCCGCATCTGAACAACCGTCGTTTGGCGTGTCCGCGCGGCAAGGTGATCGGGGGATCGTCCTCGATCAACGGCATGGTCTATGTGCGCGGCCACGCGCGGGATTTTGACACCTGGGCCGAGATGGGGGCGGATGGGTGGTCCTATTCGGATGTGCTGCCCTATTACAAACGCATGGAGACCTGGCACGACGGTGGGCACGGGGGCGACACGGCGTGGCGCGGCACCGATGGTCCGCTGCATGTGTCGCGTGGGCCGCGCGAGAATCCGCTGTTCAAAGCGTTCGTCGATGCGGGCCAGCAGGCAGGCTACGAGATCACGGGCGACTATAACGGCGAAAAGCAGGAAGGCTTTGGCCCAATGGAGCAGACCGTCTGGAAGGGGCGGCGCTGGTCGGCGGCGAATGCGTATCTGAAGCCTGCGCTCAAGCGTGACAATTGCGATATTGTGCGGGGTCTGGCCGGGCGTGTGGTGATCGAGGATGGCCGGGCGACCGGAGTTGAACTTGTGCGCGGTGGTAAGACTGAGGTCATTCGCGCCCGGCGCGAGGTGGTGCTAGCGGCGTCGTCCATCAACTCGCCCAAACTGTTGATGTTGTCAGGGATTGGCTCCTCGGCGCATCTGGCCGAGCATGGGATTGAGGTGATCGCGGATCGCCCCGGTGTGGGCGCAAACCTGCAGGATCATCTGGAGCTTTATATCCAGCAGGCATCGCTGCAGCCGATCACGCTTTATAAACACTGGAACCTGATCAGCAAGGGCTTGATCGGCGCGCAGTGGCTGTTCACGAAAACCGGGCTGGGTGCTTCGAACCAGTTCGAAAGCGCGGCATTCATCCGCTCGCAGCCGGGTGTCGAATACCCGGATATTCAATACCACTTCCTGCCGATTGCCGTACGCTATGACGGGCAGGCGGCGGCCGAGGGGCATGGGTTCCAGGCGCATGTTGGGCCGATGCGGTCGCCGTCGCGGGGTGCTGTGACATTGCGATCCAAAAGGGCCGAGGATGCCCCTGTGATCAAGTTCAACTACATGAGCCATGAGAAGGATTGGGAAGACTTCCGCACCTGTATTCGCCTGACCCGCGAGATTTTCGGGCAGGAGGCGTTCAAACCCTACGCAGGCAAGGAAATCCAGCCCGGTGCTGACGTTCAAACAGATGATGAATTGAACGCTTTCATCGCCGAACATGCCGAGAGCGCCTATCACCCATGCGGAACCTGTCGGATGGGGCGTGCGGATGATCCAAACGCGGTTGTTGATCCTGAAGGCCGCGTGATCGGTGTGGATAGGCTGCGGGTGGCCGATAGTTCGGTTTTCCCTCAGATTACCAATGGCAACCTCAATGCGCCTTCCATCATGGTCGGAGAGAAGGTCTCGGATCATGTGTTGGGGCGCAACCCGTTGCCCAAGGCCAATGACCGGCCATGGATTCATCCCCAATGGGCGACAGCACAGCGGTGATTTGATCCGCGTCAAAGCGGGGTAGCACAGACATCTATAAACCTAAATCGCAACGACTAATCTAAGGAGCGAACAGGAATGTCCAACACCCCGCATGAACTGGCCGAAGAGTTTCCGGACAAAGTTGAGGTGATGAGCCAGCTCAAGCAATCAGACGCTCACTTTGCGCGGCTGGCAGAGGAGTACCATGAGATCAACCGCGTGGTGCACCGAGCCGAAACCAATGTCGAGCCGATGGAGGATTTGGCCGAAGGTGAATTGCGCAAGAAGCGCGCGGTTCTAAAAGATGAGATCTGGGCGATCTTGTCCAAAGCATAAGCTTAAAGGGCGGGGGCTCTGCCCCCGTCGCGGCACGCCGCGCCTCCCCCGGGGTATTTCAGGCCAGGTGAAGTTTAGGTGACTTCGTAAGGCAAGGTATTGCGGGTATGGGCGTCGATGGTCAGGCGACGTTCGAGTGGTGGAACCGAACGCTGATGGCAGTTCTGCCTTTCACAGATACGGCAGGATATTCCGATAGGTTCGTAGGCGCTGGCGTTATTGATATCCAGATTATCTGCGTAGACGAGCGCTTCGGCGTGCCGCACTTCACATCCAAGCGCGATGGCGTAGCGACGCACAGGCGCGCCGAAGGATCCGCCGGATTTCGAAACGTCCCGCGCCAACGAGATGTATTGAACGCCATCGGGGGTTTCCGCCAGTTGCCGCAGGAAATGGCCCGGTGTTTCAAAGGCGCGGTGCACGTTCCAAAGGGGGCAGGCGCCGCCAAAGCGGGCGAATTGCAGGCGTGTGGCCGAGTGGCGTTTGGTGATTGTACCGGCCTGATCGACACGGACAAAGAAAAACGGAATACCCTTGGCACCGGGACGTTGCAGTGTCGACAGGCGGTGAGCGACCTGTTCGATTGAAGCCCCGAAGCGGTTGCTGAGTAGTTCCAGATCATGGCGGTAGTCTTGCGCGGCCCCAAGGAATGCGCTGTAGGGCATCAGGGATGCGCCTGCGAAATAGTTGGCGAGGCCGATCTTGGCGATGGCGCGGGCTTCATCCGTTTGGAATTTGGCAAAGTCCAGCGTCGCTTCCAGCAGCTTGTCCTGGTTTATCAGGGCGACTTGCAATAAAAGCTGGAACACCTGCGTTTGAGGCGTGCTGCGCGAGGACAGAGACAGGGTTTTGCTGTCAGCGTCATACCGTCGGGTTTCTTTGATATCAGCAATGTGTACCCGAATATCCCTTTCTCGCAGGCTGCTGATCGCGGCATCGCGAATGCCGCCGGTTTCCTGTGCGATTGACGCGAAACGCTCGGCCGCGCGATCCACGGCGTCAATGTAGTTGTCGCAATAGTGGAAGAAATCCCGGACCTCTTCCCAGGGGCTGGCCTGAATTTGCGCATCTTCACGCCCCAATGCTTCGTCCAGCGATGCGAGCCGTTCGTGGGTCTGCCGATAAGTGCGGTGCAAAGCGATAAACGCGCGGGCCAACGCAGGCGCATTTGATGCCGCCAGTCGCAGATCGGCCAACGGGGGCATTGCATCGTCAAAAACCGGATCGGCGAGTGCTTCGCGCATGTCTGACACAAGGCGTTCGCTGTCGCCGGTGCTTAACTCGGTCACGTCCATGCCGAATTCCTGCGCCAATGCCAGAACAACCGTGGTCGAGATGGGACGGTTGTTGTTCTCCATCTGATTAAGATACGGGAGCGAAACCCCCAGCTTGGCGGCGAATTCCTTTTGGGTCAGGGTCAGGCGCGTGCGCATCTCGCGCAGTTTCGCGCCTGCATAGAGTTTCTGGGTCGCCATGGCGCGCCTTTGCAACTATTCCGTTGTGGGAAATTAACTTTGCAAATCGCGGGGCGCAAGCATTGCTAGAGTCCCAGACGACGTTCCCGCCGGATTACGGATGTGATTGCAAAGACAGCCAGCAAGGCGGTTATAAGCATCAGCCATAGCAAGGGCATCGCCCCTGTTTCGCGGGTTAGCAGCGATCCGGCCAGTGCGCTGAGGCCAGCCCCACCCGCCAGCATGATAGCGCCGCTCAGCCCCGCGGCCGTCGCTGCCAGATGTGGGCGCACTGAAAGAGCGCCCGAAGTGGCGTTCGGAATCGTCATGCCATTTCCAAGGCCGACGAATGTCATAAGCCCAAAGAAACTAAGGGGTGTGCCTAGCCCGAACAGGAACAAAAGCGCCGACAGAAAAACGCCAGCGGCATTCAGGATGCAGCCCCTCAGGACCATTCGGTTGACACCAAATCGGACGGAATACCGACCGCTTAGGAAGTTGCCGGCAAAATACCCAATCGCGGGCGCGCCGAAATATACGCCAACTTCTGCGGCTGACATTCCGAATATCTCGGTCCCGATAAAAGGGGCTCCGCCGAGGTAGGCGAAGAAGGCACCTGACGACAATGCAGAGGATAGCGAATACCCCCAAAAGCGAGGAGACGTCAGCAGCTCGGGATACTCCCGAAACTGTTGCAGCAGGGTTTTCCCGCTTTTGGCTGAGGTTTCTCCGAAGTCTTTGAAGCACAGGATCAGCGTCAATGCGCCCAAAACAAAAGGCAGCCAGAAATTAGCCTTCCATCCGAGGGATTCTTCCAGCAGCCCTCCGATGGCGGGGGCAATCATCGGAACGACCGCCATCCCCATTGTCACGTAGCCAATCATCGAGGCAGCCTGATCCTGATCGTAAAGATCCCGCACGGCAGCCCGGCTAAGCACCATGCCGACGACTATTATCGCCTGAGACATCCGAAACGCCAGAAAGACCGTGGCGTTCGGCGCGTAGATGCAGCCCAATGTCACCACCAGGAACAGGGCAAGGCCACACAGCAATACTGGCCTGCGGCCGGCCTTGTCTGCGATCGGTCCGATAAGAATCTGCAGCACCGCGCTAACCATCAGGTACAGGGCGATCGAAAGCTGCATGACCTTATAGTCTGTCTGGAAATACACAGCCATGTTTGGCAGGCTGGGAAGATAGAGATTCAGACTAAGTGCCGACAGCCCTGACAATAGCACAAGCGTGGCAATAGATGGGGGTGAGCGTCGAGTGGAAGATGACCTGAACTGCATAGTTCAATTGTATAGTCCGCGATTTTGGGATTGGCATTAGCATTGTGATCTCAGCGTTGAAATTTGCGGATTTGCATTATTCTGTTAAAAAATGTTCAAAGGTTTGCAAATTTGCCGAAAGTTGCTTTGGACTGGCAAGTATAACGTATAGTGTCCCGCCAGATTACATTAGGGGATCACTGTCATGAAAGACATCCTGACCGAGCTTGAAGGCCGCCGTAACAATGCCCGTTTGGGTGGTGGTCAAAAACGGATTGACGCTCAGCATGCGCGCGGCAAGCTGACTGCGCGGGAACGTATCGAACTGCTGTTGGATGAAGACAGCTTTGAAGAGTTCGACATGTTCGTCAGTCATCGCTGCACCGATTTTGGTATGGAAAACCAGAAACCTGCGGGCGACGGCGTAGTCACCGGCTGGGGCACGATCAACGGTCGGATGGTTTATGTGTTCAGCCAGGACTTTACCGTTTTTGGCGGGTCTCTTTCGGAAACGCATGCCCAGAAGATTTGCAAGATCATGGATATGGCGATCCAGAACGGTGCGCCAGTGATCGGCATCAACGACTCGGGCGGCGCGCGGATTCAGGAAGGCGTTGCCTCGTTGGCGGGCTATGCCGAAGTGTTCCAGCGCAACATCATGGCTTCGGGCGTGGTGCCGCAGATCAGCGTGATCATGGGGCCCTGTGCAGGTGGCGCAGTGTACAGCCCGGCGATGACGGACTTTATCTTTATGGTCAAAGACACATCCTACATGTTCGTGACCGGCCCAGATGTGGTGAAAACTGTCACCAATGAGGTTGTCACCGCCGAAGAACTGGGAGGCGCATCGACCCACACCAAGAAATCCTCGGTCGCGGATGGCGCTTTTGAAAACGACGTTGAAGCGCTGGCCGAAGTACGCCGTCTGGTGGATTTCCTGCCGCTCAACAACCAAGAGAAACCTCCGGTCCGCCCGTTCTTTGATGAACCCGACCGGATCGAGACCTCGTTGGATACGTTGATCCCGGACAATCCGAACACGCCCTACGACATGAAGGAACTCATCACCAAAGTGGCGGATGAGGGTGACTTCTACGAGATTCAGGAAGACTACGCCAAAAACATCATCACCGGTTTTATTCGCCTCGAAGGGCAGACCGTCGGTGTTGTCGCCAACCAGCCGATGGTTCTGGCCGGGTGTCTGGACATCGACAGCTCGCGCAAGGCGGCGCGGTTCGTGCGGTTCTGCGATTGCTTTGAAATTCCGATCCTGACCCTGGTGGATGTTCCGGGCTTTTTGCCGGGTACGTCGCAGGAATATGGCGGTGTCATCAAACACGGTGCAAAGCTGCTGTTTGCTTATGGTGAGGCGACCGTCCCGAAAGTCACCGTGATTACCCGCAAAGCCTATGGCGGGGCTTATGACGTTATGGCGTCGAAGCACCTGCGTGGTGATTTCAACTATGCGTGGCCGACAGCCGAGATCGCGGTGATGGGCGCCAAGGGTGCGACCGAGATCATCCACCGCGCCGATCTGGGCGATGCCGAGAAAATCGCGCAGCACACACAGGATTACGAAGACCGTTTCGCCAATCCATTCGTTGCTGCCGAACGTGGCTTCATCGACGAGGTGATCATGCCGCAATCGACGCGGCGTCGCGTTTCGCGCGCTTTCGCAAGCCTGCGCAACAAGAAGCTGAAAAACCCCTGGAAAAAGCACGACAACATCCCGTTGTAAGTGCTTGGGCGGGGTCGGTTTCTTGTCAACTCGACCCCGATTTCCTTTTGCAGTCCAAGGTAACGAAGGCCTGACGGGGACTTGAGTTTGACATTGAGGGCAAAGCTGATAAATGAGTGCTCTTACCAGATTTAGAAAAGCGCGGGCCAAAAGCCATGCGCGCGCGATCCCGGAGAGAGGAGCTCACCTTTGGTGGGTCCGGGGTCGCGCCTTTTGTCTGGGTTTTCTGACCCTGTCATCCCCTGTAGTTGCGGAAACCAATTTGGCTGTCCCTTCGGGTCAGCCCGTGCATCTGAGCGATGTTCTGTTGGACAACAACCCCGGCGAACTTTGGGTCCGTTTCCGCTTTGTTGCTCCGAAGATCGGTTCCGACGTAGGCCGTATCGGCTATGACGTCGCCTCGGTCGATATGGAGCACCTGTGCCATACGCTGGCCGTCGCCTATGTCGCTGAATACGATTTGGAACCGGCACGTGTAGTGATCTCGCTATCTGATCGGCCAACGGAATTTGGACGGGCCGCACCTGACGCCACGCAGTATTTCGAAGCCTACCGATTGGAGCAGGCGCAGTGTATCTGGGAGGGGCTCTGATCATGAGACCCGGTTTTCAGATCGTCAGAGCGTTTCTGACCAGCAATGCGGCTTTGGAGGTGCGCAAGATGACCTCATCCATCACAGGATGCGATTTCGATGTTTTTGGGAACGTTTATGTCAGCGGAGGAGCAACATGCTGAAGCACCGCGGATTTCCCGGTCGTTTGGCCGGAACAGATTTCCAATTCACGATCCGCCGGGCCAATCCCAAGGGCGTGACGCCGCTAACCAGACGTGAACGGTTCCGTGATCGCAAACCAGCCGACCGCCGGGCGGATGCGGGATTTATGGAGGCGCTCTGGCAGCATTTCGGCGACCAGCCTTTTGAGAGGGGTAATCTGGATGCCGGTCGTCTTAGCTGGTTGTTCGAGCGTGAAGTCATTCCAGCCGAGGATCCTTTTGATCCGGCCAGCTATGACGCATTGCTGGTGATTGATCCTGACGCTGCAAAGCTGTCGTTTCCGGATATTTTCGACGGACTGCGCTGATCGTGACCTGTCTGGCCGTATATCCTCACGCGGGCAACGCTCCGTGGAAAACCCTGCCCCGATGGGGGCAGGGTCGTGATATGCGATCAGAAGTTCAGCTGAGCCGCAACTTGAACGCGGCTGCCGTCAAAATCCTCACCCGAGATCACATCGTTGCGCTCGCCGTAGATGTATTCGGCGCTCAGCGTCAGAGTCTCGGTGGCCTGATAGAAGGCGTTGACGTGGATCGTTTCCAGCTCGGTAAAGGCCAGATCTCCGGTCGAGGTGGCAAGGTCATAGTCTTCGTAACCGTAGGCGATACCAACGTTCCACTTGTCGCTGACTTGCTGACGGAGTTCGACAGTGAAGCCATCGACGTCGTTAGCTTCGCCATTCACGACGGCATCGCCTACGCCAATCAGCCAGGGACCAAGCGCCTGACCGGTTACATAGTTGACCTGGAACAGACCGCCTTCCCACAACCGGGCCGACCCGGACAGGGTCACGCCCCACTGGTCGACTTCATTGATACCATCTTCGTCTTGCGCGCGACCATACAAACCGGCGACGCGGGCAACGTATCGGCCGTCATTGTATTCAGCCGACGCGGTGAAAACGGGATCATCCGAGTTGGAATCGTTAACGTTTTCCTCAATGGACAATGCAAACTCGGCGCTCTCAGACAGTACATTTGTGTACCTCACCTGGGGAACACGAGCAAAAGCGATGCCGACAGGGCCGTTGAATTCAACTGTGGTTGGATAGGTATCCAATGGTTGGAAGTTGGTCCAGAATTGGCCGATCAGCCAAGCGTCTCCTATTCGGATGTTGGCGTGCCGGATTCTCAATTCGCCGGAGGCGGCGGAACCGCCGAACAGGTCGAGTTCTATTTGGCCGCCGATATCCCCAATCGCACTGGGTGTGCTGGTCAGCAACCCTATCCGCGTTTGGCGCGCAGTTGCCCCGAAGGTGCCGCTGGTTGCATTGGCAGGCTCACCGATTGCGTTCACGAAGGCAGTGTCACCCTGTTCAAAGTCGAAATCATAAAAGAAGTCGGCTTTAACGTATCCGTAAACGTCCAGCGTCGTGCTTCCGATTTTGAAGTCACCTGGGGTGGAACCCGGTCCCTGAGATTCCAAGGCTTCGATCCGGAGGCGCAGTTCCTCCAGTTCGGCCTGCGTATTCGCATCCTGGGCATGAGCAAGCGTGCCAGTCACACTAAGCGCAGTGGCAGCGAGCAGAGATGCCGTTTTTCTCTTTGTAATCATTTGGATGTTTCCTTGTGTGCGAGTGTGCACGCGCAACGTTCCACGCCGACGATTTTCAGGGAAATCACGAGATTGGGACAATCAAACGCAAAAATCTCAAGAAAAGTTGTGCAAAAAACTGACCTGGATCACGGCAAGGTGAACAGATCGGTTAACCTTATGAACGCAGTGTTTTTTTTCGTCGCTATCGCGTGCGCAAAACGTGATGCTGCAAGTGCAAAGCTTGTTTTTCGGGTCAACGCTTGTAACGGAATTGTGACGAACATTCGCGTGAGTCCCCGTGAATATGCGCGAAACAGCGTCGGCGCAAAATTGCGCGGCTTTTCTTTGAATGGGCAGATTCCAGCCGGAAAAATTGCGACTCGTGAATCACAGTTTGCAGGTGCAACCACACCGTGCATGGTGTCCAAGCCGTGCGGCTCTACTTTGCCTGCGCCGCACATGCACCTACTATTCCGTACCCCTTCCTTCCGCGGGCAGGCTTGTGAGTTTCACAAATCCCTGCCCGCGTTTTTCTTTGCGCACACAGCGGGGATTCGACGGCATAAAGCTGCGCATATTTGGCCTAATACCTGTCTGTTATTGAATAGCGGTACCCGAACCGCGCATCTGGCTTCGACTGATTCAAACCAACAGATGAGGCAGAATTCATGCGACTCTCGAAACTTGCGCTTGCATTGGCGACCTGCGCCGGGCTTGCAGCCTGTGGCGACACAACGGGCGAACAGGCGATCCTGGGCGGTGGCGCCGGCGCAGTCGGCGCGGCGGTGCTGCAATCAGACCCGCTCTTTGGGGCCGTGGTCGGCGCGGCCGGCAACGTGCTGTATTGCAAGACGCAAAACAACTGTAGCTAACGAAGTCATCGGGGCTTACTCGGCCCCGACCGTCATCGCTGATCACGCCGTCGTGGGGTTAAGTCCTCGCGGCGGCGTGTTACGTTTTTCGAACACCAAGACAAAGGACGTTCCATGTTCAACAAGATACTGATCGCCAACCGGGGCGAAATCGCCTGTCGGGTCATCAAGACTGCGCGCAAGATGGGTATCGGCACCGTTGCCATTTATTCGGACGCGGACCGCAACGCGCTGCACGTATCGATGGCGGATGAGGCCGTTCATATCGGCCCGCCCCCTGCGAACCAGTCCTATATCGTAATCGACAAGGTCATGGACGCGATCCGTCAAAGCGGCGCGCAGGCGGTTCACCCCGGCTATGGCTTCCTGTCGGAAAACTCAAAGTTCGCCGAAGCGCTTGATGCCGAAGGCGTGGCTTTTGTCGGTCCCCCGGTCGGTGCGATCGAAAGCATGGGCGACAAGATCACCTCGAAGAAGATCGCGCAGGAGGCAGGCGTTTCGACCGTGCCCGGATACATGGGTCTGATCGAAGACGCCGACGAGGCGGTGAAAATCTCGAACGACATCGGCTATCCCGTGATGATCAAGGCCAGCGCCGGTGGCGGCGGCAAAGGCATGCGGATCGCGTGGAATGACGACGAGGCGCGCGAGGGGTTCCAGTCGTCCAAGAACGAGGCCGCGAATTCCTTTGGCGATGACCGGATCTTCATCGAGAAATTCGTGACTCAGCCGCGCCATATCGAAATTCAGGTACTGTGCGATAGCCACGGCAACGGCATTTATCTGGGTGAGCGTGAATGCTCGATCCAGCGTCGGAACCAGAAGGTTGTGGAAGAGGCCCCGTCGCCCTTCCTCGACCCCGAGACACGCAAGGCGATGGGTGAACAGGCCGTCGCGCTGGCCAAGGCTGTAAACTATGCCAGCGCCGGAACGGTCGAGTTCATCGTAGATGGGGACAAGAACTTCTACTTCCTGGAAATGAACACCCGCCTGCAGGTGGAGCACCCCGTGACCGAGCTGATCACCGGTGTCGATCTGGTGGAACAGATGATCCGTGTGGCCGCAGGTGAAGAGCTGACCATCACCCAAGATGACGTCACCCTGACCGGCTGGGCGATTGAAAACCGTCTGTATGCCGAAGACCCGTATCGCAACTTCCTGCCCTCGATTGGCCGTCTGACCCGCTATCGCCCGCCGATGGAAACGGCGGCCGGTCCGATGCTGGTGAATGGCAAATGGCAGGGTGACGCGCCCGAAGGCGAGGCGGCAGTGCGTAACGATACCGGCGTCTATGAGGGCGGCGAGATCAGCATGTATTACGACCCGATGATCGCCAAGCTCTGTACCTGGGCACCGACCCGCGAAGCCGCGATCGAGGCGATGCGCGTGGCGCTGGACAGCTTTGAGGTCGAAGGCATCGGCCACAACCTGCCGTTCCTGTCGGCAGTGATGGATCATCCCAAATTCATCAGTGGCGACATGACCACCGCTTTCATCGCCGAAGAGTATCCCGACGGTTTTGAAGGCGTCACCCTGCCAGAAGAAGACCTGCGCCGTATCGCTGCGTCTTGCGCGGCGATGTACCGGGTCGCTGAAATTCGTCGCACCCGCGTCTCGGGCCGTATGGACAACCACGAGCGCAAGGTCGGCGCGCATTGGAATGTTGCGCTGCAGGGTCAGGAGTTCGACGTCAAGATCGAAGCGGATAAAGAAGGCGCGACGGTCGCCTTCACGGATGGCACAAGCCTGCGGGTTGCCTCGGATTGGACACCGGGCGACCAACTGGCTGTTTTGGATGTCGACGGAGAAGCGCTGGTCATGAAGGTCGGCAAAATCTCGGGTGGGTTCCGTATCCGCAACCGGGGTGCAGACCTGAAAGTGCATGTGCGCCGTCCGCGTCAGGCGGAATTGGCCAAGCTAATGCCCGAGAAGCTGCCGCCCGATACCTCGAAAATGCTGCTCTGCCCGATGCCCGGCCTGATCGTGAAGATCGACGTTGAACTGGGCCAAGAGGTGCAGGAAGGTCAGGCGCTATGCACTGTCGAGGCGATGAAGATGGAAAACATCCTGCGCGCCGAGAAGAAAGGTGTGGTCGCCAAGATCAACGCAGGCCCCGGCGACAGTCTTGCCGTGGACGATGTGATCATCGAGTTCGAGTGATCATGATAGCACTTTTGTCATACCCCATAGCTCTCCCGGCGTTCTGCGCCGGGGGCTTGGGGCGTGGCGAAGGTTATCAACCGCCTTCGCGCCGTTCGCGAATCTCGCGTTCGCGCAGAGGGGTTTTGTCGATGGATCGACCGATCTCACGCACGCTCCAGGGGGACGGTTTGCGTAGTTTGACCACGCCGTCCTTGTCGACGAACACCATCTGGAAACCACGCGGGCGCAATTGCGACCGTATCGGGGATTTGGCCGCCGGGTCCGTGTCAGTGATGACAATCACATCGCGGTCACGCATCGCGGCTTCGCCTTCGATCAGCATGTCGATTTGTTGTTGGAAGCGGGGGTCTGCCGGCGTGTCGGCAAAGACGACAATGGGTCTGTTGACCCATAAAAACTCGCTCAACTCGCTATCACCTGCGGGTCGGACAAATTCATCCTCATCCGGCGCAGACCCGTCGGCAGCCATCGCGGCCAGCGGGATTAGTGCCGAGAAAACAAGGGCAAGCGTTCGTGTCATGGGGCCTCCTGTTCCATCGAATATAGCCCCTGTTCAGATGAATGCGACCAGTGAAATGCAATGCGCGCTCAATTTGTCGCGCGCAGCCCGGATTGGCCGGGCACTTCGAAACATAACTGCGTGCGGGTTCCTCTTCGCGCGTAACCCGAAATAGGAAAAGGAAATCGCCATGACCGATACCAAAGACTGGCAGGCGCTGGCCGAAAAAGAGCTGCGCGGGCGTCCGCTGGAAGATCTGACCAAAGAGACGCTGGAAGGCATCGACGTCAAGCCGCTCTATACAGCTGAGGATACTGCGGATCTGCCGCACATGGGTACGCTGCCGGGCTTCGGCCCGTTCACGCGCGGGGTGAAGGCCACGATGTATGCAGGCCGTCCATGGACGATCCGTCAATATGCGGGCTTTTCGACGGCCGAGGAATCGAACGCCTTTTACCGCCGCAATCTGGCTGCCGGTCAGCAGGGCGTGTCCGTGGCCTTCGATCTGGCCACGCATCGCGGCTATGACAGCGACCACCCGCGCGTGGTGGGCGATGTGGGCAAGGCCGGCGTGGCCATTGACTCTGTCGAGGACATGAAAATCCTGTTCGACGGCATCCCGCTGGACAAGGTTTCGGTCTCGATGACCATGAACGGCGCGGTGATCCCGATTCTGGCGAATTTCATCGTGGCGGGTGAGGAGCAGGGACATGACAAGTCCGTGCTGTCCGGCACCATTCAGAATGACATTCTGAAAGAGTTCATGGTGCGCAATACCTATATTTACCCGCCCGAGCCGTCGATGAAAATCATTTCGGACATTATCGACTATACCTCGAACGAGATGCCCAAGTTCAACTCGATCTCGATCTCGGGCTATCACATGCAGGAGGCCGGTGCGAACCTGGTGCAGGAGCTGGCCTATACGCTGGCGGACGGGCGCGAGTACGTGCGCGCTGCGACGCAGGCCGGAATGGACGTGGACAAGTTCGCGGGCCGTCTGTCGTTCTTCTTTGCGATTGGTATGAACTTCTTCATGGAGATCGCAAAACTGCGCGCCGCCCGCACCCTGTGGCACCGCGTGATGACCGATTTCGGGGCGAAATCCGAGCGGTCAAAGATGTTGCGTACTCATTGTCAGACCTCTGGCGTTTCGCTGCAGGAACAGGACCCATACAACAACGTGATCCGCACGGCGTATGAGGCGATGAGCGCGGTTCTGGGTGGCACGCAAAGCTTGCACACCAACGCGCTGGATGAGGCGATTGCCCTACCCACTGATTTCTCGGCCCGCATCGCGCGCAACACGCAGCTGGTGCTGCAGGAAGAGACCGGCGTGACCGATGTGGTCGATCCGCTGGCGGGTTCGTATTACATCGAAAGCCTGACCAATGAGCTGGTCGAAAAGGCCTGGGCCCTGATGGAAGAGGTCGAGGAGATGGGCGGGATGACCAAGGCCGTTGCCTCGGGCATGCCCAAGCTGCGCATCGAGGAAAGCGCCGCGCGTCGTCAGGCGATGATCGACCGGGGCGAAGAGGTTATCGTCGGTGTCAACAAATACCGCAAGGAACAGGAAGACCCGATCGACATTCTGGACGTCGACAACGTTGCCGTGCGCGAAGCGCAGGTCGCGCGCCTGGAACGCATCCGCGCCACCCGTGATGAGGCGGCATGTGAACGGGCGCTGGACGCCCTGACCAAAGCCGCCCAGGAGGGCGGAAACCTGCTGGCTGCTGCGGTCGAAGCCGCCCGCGCCCGCGCATCCGTAGGAGAGATCAGCATGGCAATGGAGAAAGAGTTCGGCCGCCACCGCGCCGAGGTGAAAACACTGGCCGGTGTCTATGGTGCCGCCTATGAGGGCGACGAAGGCTTTGCCGCGATCCAGAAATCCATAGACGAATTCGCCGAGGCAGAGGGCCGCCGCCCGCGCCTGTTGGTGGTCAAGATGGGGCAGGACGGGCATGACCGGGGTGCCAAGGTGATCGCGACCGCCTTTGCCGATATCGGCTTTGACGTGGATGTTGGCCCTCTGTTCCAGACACCTGCTGAGGCGGCGCAGGATGCGGTCGACAATGACGTTCATGTGGTCGGGATTTCGTCTCAGGCCGCGGGACACAAGACGTTGGCCCCGCAACTGGTCGAAGAACTGAAAAAGGCCGGTGCCGAGGATATTATCGTCATTTGCGGCGGTGTGATCCCGCAGCAGGATTATCAGTTCCTCTATGAGCACGGCGTCAAGGCGATCTTTGGACCGGGCACAAACATTCCCGAGGCTGCACAAGACATCTTGCGCCTGATCCGAGAAGCCAAAGGCTAAGGCTAAAGATTTTTCGACGAAAAATCTTGTGATCCCGGCGCTTTGGCGGAAACATGCGACCAGACCCAAAAGGTCTGGTCGCACTACGTTGGAGGCACTCATGTTACTGGATCATCTGGCCGTCTCAGGCGAAACCGTAGAGGAGGCTGCAGCCCATATCGAAGACGCGCTGGGTGTGACCCTGCAAGAGGGTGGCAAACACGAAGCCTTCGGAACACATAATCGTCTTCTAGGGTTGGCCGATGGATTGTATCTCGAAGCCATTGCAATCGACCCGACCGCGCCAAATCCCGAGCGAACACGCTGGTTCGATCTGGATCGGTTCGAGGGTCCCCCGCGTTTGACCAATTGGATTTGCCAGGTGCCGAATATTGACGCGGCGCTGGATGTGTTCCCCGATGGTGTTGGACATCCAATCGACTTGGCCCGAGGTGCGTTGCGGTGGCAGATGGCGGTCCCACCGAGTGGTCGTTTGCCTTTCGACAACCTGTTTCCGGCTCTTATTCAATGGCATGGCGATCTGCACCCGGCGCGGATGCTAACGCAAAGCGGTTGCCGATTGCGCCGCTTGGTGGTCTCGCATCCGGAAGGTCTGGACCTTGCGAAACTGTTGGGCCAGATGGAGGGCGTGGTTTTCGACAGCGGTGCTGCGGCATTGCGGGCCGAGTTTGAGACACCGCATGGACCGCGCGTGTTGGAATGAAAATTCGTCAGGCTCAGGTGGCGGATGCCAAGGCAATCGCGGACATTGCGAATGCTATCATTCGGGACACACTGATCACCTTTACGACGGCTGAACGCAACACCGACAGCATTGCGGAGGATATCCGACAACGGGACCGCGCCTATCTGGTGGTTGAAGACGCCGCTTTGGTTCAGGGATTTGCCACCTATGGCCCGTTCCGATCCGGCCCTGGATATGCCCAATGCCGCGAGCATTCTGTTCAGCTATCAGAGCAAGCACGCGGCAAAGGCGCGGGCAGGGCCCTGATGGCTGCACTGGAAGAAGTCGCGCGGCATGAGGGCGTTCATGTGTTGGTCGCCGGCATCTCATCGGCCAATCCGGGGGCCGAGGCGTTTCACGCAGCGCTTGGGTTCCAACATGTCGGGCGGATGCCCGAGGTAGGATTCAAATGGGGCAAACGGCTGGATCTTGTGCTAATGCAGAAAATTCTTGCCCCAAAGCCACTCGTCGCACCTGACACCGGCGTTTTCAAAGGCTAGGGTGCGCTCATGTCGATCTGGACTCGTATATCCGATGCGCTAAGCGCGCTTGCCAAGGGCGAAAGCCTGACTGCTGTTTTCGAAAAGCTGCGTACGCCGCCTGAACGGTCGGTGGCCTTTACGATCGCAGTGATCGCGCTGGGCGCCAAGATGGCCAAGGCCGATGGGCAAGTAACCCGCGATGAAGTCACCGCATTTCGTGATGTCTTTCAGATCGCGCGCGAAGATGAGGCCGACGCCGCCCGTGTGTTCGACATGGCCCGAACCGATGTGGCGGGGTATCAGGAATATGCCCGCAAGATCGCGGGGATGTTTGCCGATGACAGCACCACCTTTTGCGACCTGATGGAGGGGCTGTTCCACATCGCCATGGCCGATGGGTTCTACCACCCCAACGAAAACGAGTTTCTGGAAGAGGTCAGCCGCATCTTTGGCCAGACCGAGGCGCAGTTTCTGGCCTTGCGTGCGCGGTTTGTCCCGGATGCGCCAAATGATCCCTACATTGTGTTGGGTGTTCCGCGGGATATGCCGCTACTTGATATCCGAAAGGTCTGGAGGCAATTGGTGCGCGAAACCCATCCCGACGCGATGATGGCGCGTGGCGTCCCCGAAGAGGCGATTCGACTGGCCGAGAAAAAGATGATCGACATCAACCGCGCATGGGATGAGATCAACGGCGCTCGGGCCTGACCGCAATGCGGTTGGCGACCTACAATATCGAGTGGTTCGCCAATCTTTTTGATCGTCAGGACAAGCTGATTGTCGACGACAGTTGGTCCGGCAGGCACAACATCACCAAGGCGGAACAGGTTGAGGCGATTGCCAAAGTTTTGACGGCGCTAGATGCGGACGCGATACTCATTGTCGAAGCGCCTAACACCGGTAAGACCCAGAACACCGTGCGCGCGTTGCAGCGCTTTGCCGAAGCATTTGATCTGCGCACCAGTCACGCGGTAATGGGTTTTGCCAACGACACACATCAGGAACTGTCGCTGATGTATGACCCGATGGCCATGACCGTAAATCACGACCCGAAAGGGACGGGTGACAAGAGCGCCCCACGGTTTGACGGCGTGTTTCATATTGACCTCGACATCGACGCGACCGAAGACCGCGTTCGGTTTTCAAAGCCTCCGATGGAGCTTTTGGTGCGGACACCGGCGGGCGGGCGCTTTCGTCTGATCGGCGCGCATCTGAAGTCAAAAGCCCCTCATGGAGCCGAAAACCGGGATGAGGCTATACGAATCTCGATCGCCAATCGACGCAAGCAATTGGCTCAGGCGGTGTGGCTGTCGCGACGGGTAGGGGCTCATTTAGACGCGGCAGAACCCGTGATCCTGATGGGCGATCTGAACGATGGACCGGGGCTGGATGAGTTTGAAAACCTGTTCGGCCGATCCTCGGTCGAGATTTTGTTGCAAGCGGGCCTGTTCGACCCTCACGCGGTCGAGGCCTATGCGGATCAACCGGGTAGTTTGTTTTCGACGGCGCGCTTTGCACGCCCGACCGAAGGTGAGTATCTTGAGGCTCTGCTGGACTACATCATGATCAGCGAGGAATTGCGGGCGTGCAGTCCGCAATGGCGCATCTGGCATCCTTTTCATGACCCGGCCTGCCTGGCTGTGACGGACTTGCATCAAGCGCTTTTGACCGCATCCGATCATTTCCCCGTCACACTGGATATTGATCTGTGACCTTACATGACCGGCCTGATGGCTCTATATTGCCAGTATGAGACATTTCATCACGATCTGCGCGATTTCCGCAGCCTTGACCCAACCGGCCCACGCTGAAGATGACAGCGGCCCGTCGCTGATGGAGCAGGGCGCCGAACTGTTCTTGGAAGGTCTGCGAAAGGAAATGGAACCAGCGTTCGATGAATTGCTGGGGCTGGCTGATCAGTTTGGACCAGCGATGCAGTCCTTCATGGCCGAGATGGGGCCAGCGCTTGCGGATCTGGCCGCCGAGATCGAGGACTGGAGCACCTATGAGGTCCCGGAAATCCTGCCCAATGGTGATATCATTATCCGCAAAAAGCCCGAAACACCCGAAATCGAACCGGTACAGCCGCAGGACGCGCCGGAAGGTGAGATTGATATCTAAGGCTTAGCCTTTGATCACAACGCGGGTTTCCGACCTCAGTGCAGACGCCAGTGAATTCAGGCGCGCTTGGGCCACTTCGCTGAAGAGCGAGGCAGCGGTTTCAGGCAAAAACAATTCAAGCTGTCGCTTTTTGGGATAAAAGCGCAACTTACCCATAGTGGCGTCGTTCTGCATCCAAAGCATCGCGCCGAACCGCATGGCTTTGCCCAGAATCTCGGCCTGTTTCTGGCCGCTTTCATCCAACAGCTCATAAAGCGGCGCAAACCGGTTATCTTCGCGCTTGTTGCGGTACCGGTGCTGCAGGGCAAGCCCGATGAAGACCCGCTCGGAGTGTTTTAGGCCCCCCAAATTGGCGCGTGTGACATAGTCAAAGCAGGTCTCGGCCCGGTAGTCGGGATGCGCGCGCCAACTTACATCATGCAGCAGGCAAGCCGCCTTGATCAGACGCACCCGTGCCTCGGGGGCGGATTTGAACAAGGGCATCACGAAGTCAAACAAGTGTTTGCTGAACCCGGGCAAGCGGGCATCTTTCGCCTCATAAAACCGACTGGCTTCGATCAACGGATCGCGGTCGCGCAGGATTTGCGGCATTTGTTCATATAGCAAGCCTTCACGGATGCCATAGCTTGAGATCGCGATATCCTTAGGTTTGAACGTCCGCACCAACCGGGCCAGTACATCCATCGCAAAGGGCATCAACGCCATACGAGAGCCAGACACACCAGCAAGGCTTCGCAGCTTGTCCGGGTCGCCCTTTTCAATGAATTTTATAGTCTCGTGAACCTGCTTGGTGGTCATGCGGTATTCGTGCAGCACGTTCAGCGGATAGCCCCGGCGCAACATGTCCAACCGTGCAAAAGCACGCCAACTGCCACCGACCAGAAACAGCCGGTCACGCTGCGGCCCCATTTGATCGCGCAGCTCTTCCATCGTGGCTTTGATATGTGCTTTGCGTGCCCGTCGCCCACCTTTGATATCGCGCAGCTTGAGCGGACCAAGGGCCGAGGTCACGCGGCGGCCTACATCGCCGCCTCCGATCTCGGCCAGTTCCATCGAAGACCCGCCGATGTCGCAGATCAAGCCATAGGCTCCGGGCCAGCCCAACAGGACGCCTTGCGCAGACAGGCGCGCCTCTTCACCGCCGTCGATAACCGAGACGGTCAGGCCAGTTTCGGCAAACACCTCATTGCAGAAGGCAGGCCCATCTGTGGCTTCGCGCACCGCAGCCGTCGCGACAACATGCAGGCCCGGCAGCCCCAAATCCTGGGCCAGTTGCGCAAACCGTCGCAGGGCAGCCAATGCGCGTTCCCGTCCGCGTGGGTTCAGACGCCCGGTCTCGGACAGGCCTGCGCCCAGTTCGCACATAACTTTTTCGTTGTAGAAATAGGCTGGCGACCGTGCTGCACCGTCAAAGATAACCATTCGGACCGAGTTCGATCCAACGTCGACCACTCCGACACGCGATAAGGCGCGGGCCTCGGGGTTGTCGAATAGCGGTTTTCCGAAAGGCCCCCAGTCGGGGATGTCTGTGTCGACGGTCTGATCCATGTCTCTTCCAGATATTCCGTGCTTAGAATGCGAAATCGTCGGGTTTGGGTCAATCGTCAGATGCGACATCACCCACGTCCGAGTTCAGGACACGCACAGCCAGCGAGCGGGTGATGTCACGTTTTTCAGCCAAAGCCACCAAATCCAACTGGGCGACAACATTTGCGGCTGTCTCGAACCGACGATCCATGTGTTTCACAAGGTAGGATATCACCTCGGGGCCTGGGTTTAGCTGTCGGTCCAGAAACAGTTTAGCCAGAACCGCCCCCAAAAGAGCGTCGTCTGGCGGGTCCAGTGCTACGTGGTGTGCCCCCTCGATCCGGCTTTGAAGATCAGGCAGCGGAAGTTCCCAGAACTTCGGAGCCATGCGCCCTGTCATCAAAAGAGCGTTGCCTTCCGCCAGCGTCAAGTTGTGCAAATGGAACAACGTCTTTTGGAGGTCGGGATCACCGGCGATCATCGGCACGTCTTCCACAGCAATCGGCGTGCTGGCCAGTGCGGGTACATCGTCATAGCGCAGATCACGGGCCTGAATAATCCGGCCTCCGGTTTCAGCTGCCCAGACATGGGCCAGGTGAGTCTTTCCCGCGCCCGCCGGGCCGCTGAGCACCAGCTTGTTGCCGGGCCACGAGGTCGCAGAAATCATCGCCACCGCCAGCGCATTGGCAGGCGAGACAAAGAAATCCTCGCGGCCCAAGGCGGTTTTGGCCGGCAGGTCAAAGCTCAGTTGGCGGGGCATTTATTCGTCGTCCTGTTGAAGCCCTTCAAGGCCCGTATACAAGCGGCTGTCCAGATAAAGCGAAGTCATGAACCGGGCCACGACACCCAGTGCCGCCGCGACCGGAACCGCCACCAGCATCCCGACAAATCCGAACATGGCGCCAAATACCGATAATGCAAGCAAAAGCCAGACCGGGTGCAAACCTACCGAGCTGCCGACCAGTTTGGGGGTCAGGAAATTGCCCTCGGTCACTTGTCCCAGCGCGAAGATCCCGGCGACCAGCCCGATCTGCGCCCAGTCGCCCCAGAACTGAAACAGGGCCAGGCCGATTGCCAGCGATCCGCCGATCAGTGCGCCCAGATAGGGGATGAAGGTCACGAGCCCGGCGATAAAGCCCACGATCAGGCCAAACTGCAGGCCCACCGCCATCAGCGCCACGGCATAATAGGTGCCAAGGATCAGGCAGACCGTCCCCATACCGCGCACGAACGAGGCCAAAACGGCGTCAATCTCGTTGGCCAGGCGCTTTATGGTGGGGGCGTGGTCGCGGGGCAACAGCTCTCCGACACGGGCGATCATACGGTCCCAGTCCAACAGCAGATAGACAGCGACAACGGGGACGATCACCAGCAGCACCACCACATTGATCGCGGATCCCAGCGACGCCGCCACCGATTGCAGCACATCCCCGGTTTTGGATTGCAGCGTCTCGCCCAGCGAGACAAGGAATTGATGCGAGCTGGATTCGCGGTCCAGCAGCGAGGGAAATTGTTGCTCGACAAACCCGCGCAGCTGTTTGATCAGGCTGGGCATGAACTCGACAAGGTCGATCAGCTGCGTGACCAGCGCGGGCACGACCATCAGGATCATCAGGACAAAGCCCAGAACTCCGACAACGGTTATAATCGCGGTTGCCGCCATGCGTGACAGCCCCAGATTTTCCAGCCGGTCAGCAACCGGGTCAAGAAAATAGGCAATCGCACCGCCAATTACGAAAGGCAAAAGCACATCGCCCAGCGCCCACATCAGGAACACGAAGACAACAGCGGCAATGCCCCAGTATCTGAGTTGGTCCTTCACTGGCAGCGCCATGCCCGTCCCCTTGTTGCCGGTTCTTGCATATGTTCTTGGCGTATGCGGCGCGGCGATGCAAGCGGTTCATGGGGCTGTGGATTTCTGCCCCTCAATCGGCAAGCGTACCCAGTTCCGGAGTCGCGTCATCGGCATGTTCATCTGGCCAGTTGGTGCGCCATATCTCGGCCGACCAATGGCCGCAATGGACCGAAGGGCGTTCGAACCCGTCCAAAGGTTCCAGCAGCGGATGCACAACAACATCATGACGTGGTACAGCGAAATATGGGAAGGAATAGCGTTCTTGCCCTGATCGGTTGACAACCCGGTGTGGGGTGGATTTCAGGCGTCCACCGGACCAAAGCTCTAGCATGTCACCAATATTCACGACAAACCCGCCCGGCGGGCAGTCCGGCGTGATCCAGCCGCCTTCGCGGGTCTGAACCTCCAGCCCGCCGACGGGGTCGGGGGCGATGATGGTCAGGGCATCGGTATCCTTGTGCGGGTGGATACCATATCCACCCTCATCCGGTGCTTGCGGAGGATAGTGGAGCAGGGTCATGTTGGTCATCGGATCAACAAAGGCATCGCTCAGGGCGCGCGTGGGCAGGGACAGGCCGACCTCAAGCGCGCCCAGCAACTGATCTGCCACCGTGTCCAGTTGCGACCAATAGCCCAGTATCGTGTCGCGCGCGCTGTCCACGCCCTTTGGCCAGAGGTTCGGGCCATACAGCGCGCAGTCCTGCCGGATCGGTGCATCGAGGGCCACGTCATAGTGCAGCTTGTAGCCTTCGTATTTGTCGGCCTTGCCTGATCCGTCATTGGGCGTGAAGAACCCCATTGGGATATATCCACGATAGTTCTCGCGCGTGATCGCCTGATCCCATTTAGCGCTTTCTTCGACCGCAAAGATATCGCGCACGCAGGCGCGCACGGCGTCTACTTTATCGGGGGAAATGCCCGTGCCGGTGATCGATAGAAAACCGATCCCAGTGCAGGCGTCCATGATCTGCTGAACGGTGCGAGCGTAGCTCGGGTGCGCGGGGTCACGCAGAGGCGCGATGTCGATGGTCGGGATATGCTGCATCAGTGAATCCGCACACCCTGACGGTCGAGCTCCTTGTGAACGGGGGCGAGGTTCATCCTGTCTACGTCCTGATTGCTTTTCAACGATAGCGCGGCGGCGATGCCTGCGCCTTGGCCCATGACCGCACAGCAGGCCATGTTGCGCGTGGCCGCATGGGCCACTTTGTCGGCTCCGTGGGAGCGGCCCGCGACCAGCAACCCCTTGATTCCCTTGGGGAGCATGGAACGATAGGGTACCTGCATATACCGCCCCGTGGTGGGCAGGATCAGGATGCCATAGCCGTCGATGAATTCGGGGTAGATGCCGATTGTATCCTCGAATCGACCCTGATGGCGGGCGTCATCCTCGGTCATGTTGTAGACCGCGTCGATCTTGCGGGTATCGCGGATGCCGATGGTCATGCCGAAGTTCCGCAGCCGCGCGTTTTCGCATCCGGGCATGAAGCGGCGCAGCGCCTCAATGGCCAGCATCGACTGACGGCGGCCCTCGATCTCACCCAGCGTCAAGCTGTCGGGATCGGTGCCGTCAATCTCGGCCAGATGGATGAGGTTCATATAGGTCAGCTCACCCGTGTCATGCATCGCGCCCCAGGTGCCCGCGATGGTGTTCAGGTGCGGCGGGATCATCCCTGCATCAATCGCCTGTTGGAAAGGCTTGTGAACGAAGGGCGAGAACATTTCGTCCTCTTTCCCGGAGGTTTCGATATTCCACTCACCGCCGCCGCCCCAGTCCTTGTAGGTTTGCGGATCGGCCTTGACACCCTCCATAAAGGCGCGCTTGTCGACACCGGCCAGATGGAACATGACCGAGGCCGCCATCATATCCTCGCGCGCGGTCTTGTGGGTGGGGGCACCGGCGCGGTGGGCCACGTCGGCATCGCCGGTGGCGTCGATCACGACCTTGGCCAAGATCGCCTCGCGCCCGGCTTTGGATTCGGTGATGATGCCGGTGATCCGGTCGCCTTCCATGATCGGGGACACGAACTGACGGTGTAGCATCGGATGCACGCCCGCCTCTTCGACCAGTTTGTCGGCGACCAGCTTGAACCCCTCGCTGTCCAGCTCATAACTCAGCGACTGGCTTTCCGGCACCGCCGCGCCCATGTCCTTGGCGCGGGTTTCGAACTCCATGCCGATCCCACCGGCCTCGACGGTCTGTTCATGGCGATACCATGCGAACCCTTCGACCCCCACGGCGGTGATGTTGCCGCCCATGCAGCCGAACCGGTCGACCAGCGACACCTCGGCCCCGGCGCGCGCGGCGGCCAAAGCGGCGGCCAGCCCGGCGGGGCCAGAGCCCACGACCAGAACATCCGTCTGGTGAACAACAGGAATTTGACGGGCGGGTTCCGAGATTGTCTGCATCGGGGCCTCATGTTTTTACAGTCCTGTTACACTTGAGGTTCCTGACTGGCGGGTCAATAAAAAATGCGACTGACCCAAGGTCGCAAAAACGCCATTGCGTGATTGCCCCCGGCGAGGCTTTGGCATAATCACCTTGCAGCGAAATTCTCACCTTTGAAGGTCCTCCCATGCGCCTGAGCCGTTACTTTCTGCCCGTTCTCAAGGAAAACCCCTCCGAGGCTCAGATCGTCAGCCACCGGCTGATGCTGCGCGCGGGGATGATCAAGCAGGCGTCGGCCGGGATTTATTCGTGGCTGCCGATGGGCTTCAAAGTGCTGCGCAAGCTGGAAAACATCGTGCATGAAGAACAGGCCAAAGCGGGTCACATCGCGATCCAGATGCCGATCCTGCAATCGGCGGACCTGTGGCGCGAATCCGGGCGCTATGATGACTACGGTCAGGAAATGCTGCGGATGCAGGACCGTCACGGGCGCGACATGCTGTATACGCCGACGGCTGAGGAGTTGGTAACGGATATCTTCCGCGGCCACGTCAACAGCTACAAAGACCTGCCGCTGACGCTGTATCAAATCCAGTGGAAGTTCCGCGATGAAATCCGCCCGCGTTTCGGCGTGATGCGGGGGCGTGAGTTCTACATGAAGGACGGCTACAATTTCGACCTGACCAAGGAAGACGCGCTGCACGCTTACAACCGTCATCTGGTCAGCTACCTGCGCACCTATGAGCGTATGGGCCTGCAAGCCATCCCGATGCGCGCCGATTCCGGCCCCATCGGTGGTGATGACACGCATGAATTCCTTGTGTTGGCCGATACGGGTGAATCCGAGGTCTTCTATGACAGCGCCGTCACCGATCTGAGTTTTGGCGACCGTCAGATCGACTATGACGACCGCGCGCAATGTCAGGCCATTCTGGAAGAGTTCACCTCGAAATACGCGCGCACCGACGAAACCCATGACGAGGCGCTGTTCAACCAAGTGCCAGAGGAGCGCCGCCGCGTGGCGCGCGGGATCGAAGTGGGGCAGATCTTCTATTTCGGTACCAAGTATTCCGAGGCGATGGGCGCGACCGTCCAAGGGCCCGATGGCAAGCCGACCCCCGTTCACATGGGCAGCCACGGCATCGGCGTCAGCCGCCTGATCGGCGCCATCATAGAAGCCAGCCATGACGATAAGGGCATCATCTGGCCCGAAGGCGTAACCCCGTTCCATTGCGGCATCGTCAACCTGAAGCAGGGCGATGAAGAGGCAGATGCGGCCTGTGACAAGCTCTACGGTGCGCTGACTGCGCTGGGGCTGGAGCCGCTCTATGATGACCGCAACGAGCGGGCAGGTGGCAAATTCGCCACCATGGACCTGATCGGCCTGCCATGGCGCATCACCGTTGGTCCGCGCGGGTTGAAAAACGGTGTGGTTGAACTGACCTGCCGCCGCACTGGCGAGAGCGAGGAACTCAGCCCCGAGGCCGCCGTCACTAAGATCGCCGAGATCTATGAGCAAATCGGCTGACACCGACGCGCCGCTGATCTCGGTTGTCACGGCGACGCATAACCTGCTGTCTCAAGGGCGGCAGGATAGCTTTCGCGAGGTAATCGCGTGCATGGCCCGCCAGAACTGCTTGAGGGCCGAGCATATTATTCAGGACGGTGCCTCAACGGATGGCACCGTTTCGTTTCTTCAGGACGTCACTGCCAATGCAGAACGGACTCGCGTGATCAGCGAACCGGACCGCAACCTCTACGACGCGATGAACAAGGGGGCGGGGGCCGCGCGTGGTCAATACCTTTTGTTCCTGAACTCGGACGACTCGCTCGCTTTGGATGACATCCTGAACACTGCCGCTGACCGTTTGACCGCGACCCGGCCCGACTTCCTGTACGGGTCTACATTGCGCCGGTTCGAGGATGGGACAGAGAGTCGCGAAAAACGCATGTCTCTGACTGCGATCCTTCAGCGTATGCCGTTCTGTCACAACTCGGTCCTGATCCGAAGCGACGTGTTCAAGGCGCTGGGCGGCCATGATCCGCAATTTCGCGTGGCGGCTGATTATGACCTGATGCTGCGCATGATATCTGCCGGGTATCAGGGCGAACGTATGGACGAGCCGATTTCGATGTTCTGGGGGCGCGGTGCAAGCAGTGATACGGATCTGACGGCCCGGGACTATGCGCGCGTTTGGATGAAGTACTACGATAAGCTGAAGGCCGCAGATGGTTTGACCGAAGATGACTTCTGCCGGTTCTACCATCGCGGACACATGCCCGCGAAACTGGTCCTTGGGCTGATGCTGCAACCTGGCTCTTGCACCGGTATCAAAGCGGCAGCGCGCCACAGCTTGTGGAAGTGCACGCGGCGCTCAGTCCAGTTTTGGCGCAGCTTTTAGGCGTTACCCACAGAGGGGCGCGAAGCCAAAAGATCACCCGTTTCGCTGTCGCGAGCCACAACGATGGGACGCCCCATGCGCTGCACCAGGTCGCGGAACTCCAGCCCTAGGAACCTCAGCCCACACACCCGCTTTGCCGTTGCTATGTCGGTTAGGCACAGGCGTCCTTGCCGGAAGGCAAGCTGGTAGCCTTTGTCTTTCAGGATGTCTGTCAGGCCATTCCAACTGGCCGCACTGGCAAACAAAGGACGTATCGCGGCCCTCAGCAATGCCGCTGTTTCGCAATCCAGTTCTGTCGATGCCTGCCGGGCCGAAATCGCGCCCGCTTTTTCTTTGTTTAGTCGAATACTCATGAGCGACCCCCGCTCTAAAAATTGTATTCCCCCAAAGTCAGGGTGACAAAGTTTCGAAAAATAATCAAAAAGCGAAATATTATTCCAACGAAAATGTTGCATTTTAAGTTCAGTCAATCACGCGAACCCTGCATTGACTACATAGCTGAAACAGTCGCCGCTGGTCTGTGAACGGTATCACAACCTTTGGTTTTGAGAGGTTCGACTAAATCATCCTTACCTCGAATAGCGGTTTGCCGGAACCGGCGACTGATTCGTGGTGTGGTTCGCTTGGACAGGTCGGCAAATGCTGCTAGATGGGCGGAAAATCGCAAAAAGGTCCGGGTGGTGCTGAGTTTCGCAACGGTTGTATATTCCAGGGACTTTCCTTTGCTGGAACTTCAGGCCCTTTCCTTCGCCCGGTTTGTTGATCCGGCGCAGGTTGGGTCGATCCATGTGATCATGAACGACGTTGATGAAGGTACGTTGCGGCAGCAGATCGAGCCGATTCTCCCTGCCTACGGAGCACTGCAAGACAAGGTGCGCGTCCTCAGTGGGGACGATGTTCTACTGGGGGCCGGTCATTGTGCGCGACGCCCGGCGCTGGATCGTGTGCTGATCGAGAACCGCTTTCGCATTCCGCTGATCCGCAAGGGCGGATGGCGTGGCAACAATGGCTACCGCAATCAACAGATTCTGAAACTGGGCGCGGCGCGGGTCGCGGTGTCCGAGAACATGGTCATTCTGGACACCAAGAACCTGTTTCTGCGCCAGTTTGATGAGGCTGAGTTTTTTACGCCCGATGGCGCGGCGCGCATCCCGTTCATTGACATTGAAAGTGATTTCCATCGCAACTGGCTGCTGGAAAGTTTGGATGCCTTAGGTGCGCCACGGCCTGATCCGGGGCAGATCAAGACGACAACCTTTGCAACGCCGTACCCGGTGCGGAGGTCGCTTGTCCTGTCGCTGCTGGATGAAATCAACGCGCGCTACGGCTCGGTTCAGGCCTTGTTCGCGTCGCGCAGGCGGCCATCTGAGTTCATGCTGATGAACGCGTTTTGCCTGAAATCCCACGACGGTTACGCCCCATGGTTCGAAGAAGCGGAGTCTACAGCCATCGGGCTCTGGCCCACCTATTCGACCGAGGTGCTGACGCAGTTGCTGGAACGGCTGGATGACCCGCGCACATTGACGCTTGGGTTGCACAACCGGGCCATCGCGAACCTGCCACAGGATCTGCGCGACCGTGTTTTTCAAGAGCTTGACGCACGCGGCATTTGCGACCGGAACCGGGCTGAGGCCGTATTGCAGCAAACCGCTGCTTTGTCGGGATAACGCGCGGCTTGACCATTCGGCCAAATGCCGAAAGGGTCACGTCCAACAAAAACACCGGAGCAGGCATGGCCAAGACACCCCCGCCCTTTGCACCTTTTGAATGGAAAATCGCCTGGCGATACCTACGCGCGCGCCGCGCCGAGGGGGGCGTCAGCGTGATGACCTGGATCTCGCTGATCGGGATCACCTTGGCCGTGTTCGCTCTGATCGCAACGTTGGCTGTTCGATCGGGGTTCCGTGCCGAGTTTGTCGGCACCATTCTGGGGGCCAACGCGCATGTGACGGTTTATTCGGCTGGGAATTTTGATGCGCAGGGGCGCGTAGATCGGACCATTGAAAACTACGATCAGGTGGCTGACAGGATCGGGCAGGTGCCGGGCGTTCAACGGGCGGCCCCTTTGGTCAAGGGGCAAGTGCTGATCACCAACCGCGACCGCAGCAGCGGTGTCGAAGTTTTTGGGATACAGCCGGACGACCTGCTGGATTTGCCGGGCATCGCTGAAAGCGATCAGGCGGTGGGCGATCTGTCAGAATTCCAGAACGAGGAATTCGTTATTGCGATCGGTTCGGGCGTGGCGCGCAGTATCGGCGCGACAGTAGGGGATACGGTCAAGCTGACCTCGCCTAACGGGGTAAAGACGGCTTTTGGCACCTCGCCGCGCGTCAGCGCCTATCGGGTGGTTTATGTGTTTTCGGCCGGGCGCTATGACATCGACCGCACCCGCGTCTACATGCCGTTCGAACAGGCGCAGACCTTCTTTAACCGAGAAGGCGTGGCCGATGAGATCGAGGTTATGGTGGATGAGCCTGAAAATCTGACACCCATTCTGATCCCCATCCTGGAAGCAGCAGGCGAACGCAGTCAGATATGGACATGGCAGGACGCCTCGGGCGGGTTCCTGCGCGCGCTTGAGGTCGAAGACAATGTGATGTTCATCATCCTGTCGATCCTCGTACTGATTGCGGCGATGAACATCGTCTCGGGGCTGATCATGTTGGTCAAGAACAAGGGGCGCGATATCGGCATTCTGCGCACCATTGGCCTCAGCGAGGGGTCTGTCCTGCGCGTGTTCTTCATTTGCGGGTCATTTACAGGCATTATCGGCACCACGATGGGGGTTGTGCTGGGGTGCCTGTTTGCGATCTATATCGACCCGATCTTCAGCTTTGTGAATTTTGTCATGGGCGGCGGGGTCTGGGACCCGTCGATCCGAGGCATCTATGCGCTGCCCGCTGAATTGCACCTGTCCGATGTGCTCAAAGCCGTGGGGCTGTCGCTGGGCCTGTCCTTCTTTGTCACTTATTTCCCGGCCCGCCGCGCGGCGCGGCTGAACCCGGTCGAGGCGCTGCGCTATGAGTGATGTGACATTGCGGCTGAACGGCCTGACCAAAACTTACTTGAAGGGCACACCGGGCGAGGTGCAGGTGCTGCGCGGCGTTGATCTGGACCTGCGCGCGGGCGAGGCGGTTGCACTGGTTGCGCCCTCGGGGGCGGGCAAGTCTACGCTGCTGCATATTGCCGGGCTGCTGGACACGCCCGACGGCGGCACGGTCGAGATCGCGGGGCAGAGCATCGCAGGCAAAGGCGACCGTACCCGCACGGCGCTAAGGCGGCAGGATGTGGGCTTTGTCTATCAGTTCCACCACCTGCTGCCCGAGTTCACGGCGCTGGAGAACATCACCCTGCCGCAACTGGCCAATGGTGTCTCCGAGAAAGCCGCACAGGACAGGGCGATGGCGCTGCTGGACCGTGTGGGTGTTGCAGCGCGCGCGGATCACCGCCCGGCGGCTCTGTCTGGCGGCGAGCAACAGCGGGTCGCTTTTTGCCGCGCGCTGGCCAACGCGCCGCGCGTATTGTTGGCGGATGAACCGACGGGCAATCTGGACCCCGAGACCTCGGATCAGGTGTTCGATGCGCTGATGGCATTGGTGCGGGACGAGGGGCTGTCGGCCCTGATCGCCACGCATAATATGGATCTGGCCGCGCGGATGGATCGCAAGCTGCGGTTGGACGGGGGCGTTCTTAAGCCAGTTGAGTGATCGCCACCCCGGCGGCCATCACAGCAATACCGCCCGCGCGTATCCATGTCAGCGGCGTGACCTGCGCACCGAACAGGCCGAAATGGTCTATGGCAGCGGCGCTGATCAACTGCCCGATCAACACGAAGAACACCGCGTTGCCCACACCGAAATGCGGGGCGACGTGGGTGATAGACAGAACGTAGAAGGCGATAAGCACACCCGCAAGCAGCAGGTGTCTTGGTGCCCCGGCGATTTTCGATAAGGCTCCGAACCCCGGAAATAGCACCATGACGACCGCCGAAGATGCAAAGGCGATGGCAAACAGAACCACTGCGGCGGTCGTGGGGGAACCGATCATCTTGCCCAAAGCCGCGTTCAATGCGGCGAGGATGGGAACTCCGATTCCGGCGGCCAGCATGATGGCTGCGTATTGTGTCATGGCCCGTGTCCTATGGTTTCGTTGATCTGGATCATTGCGCCAAGCTGCCCAACGAGCAAGTCTGCAAATGTCAGTCGTGACAGGAGGATGCGATGATCAGACGGATACTCGGGCTTGTTTCGATAGGGTTAGCAATGGGGTCTCACGCCATAGCGCAGGATGTGCAAGAGGGTGCGAAACTGTACCAGCACTATTGCGCGACGTGCCACGGCATTGATGCTACCGGGCAGGGTCCTATGGCCGGGGTGCTGGTGATCCAGCCGACAGATTTGACCACTTTGGCCAGCGCGGATGGCACATTCCCGGTCGCACGTGTTGTCGCGCGGATTGACGGGCGCGATCCCCTAGTCAGTCACGGCAGCCCAATGCCGGTCTACGGGCCATATTTCGATGGTCAGGATACTTCGATGAAAACACCTCAAGGGCAGCCAATTCTGACAAGCCAGCCAATTGTGGACTTAGTGGCGTACCTTCAAACGTTGCAAGCGAAATAGCCTTAACGGCAAATTCCCTCGACCTCAGCATCGGCCCAGGGGATTACCACGTCCCGTTCGCGGCGTTCGCCGGGTAGCGCTGCTAGGTCAAAGTGCTGTCCCAGCATTTCATGCAGCCGTTGAGTGCGCGGTGCAGTTGGATCCAGTGCACGGCAGCAGATGTATTCCTCGACAATGGCGCCCTGCTGCTCGAACCCGTAGGACAGGAAATCGGGCGAGGTCGTCAGATCAAATTGGTAAGGATCCGTATTTCCCCCATGCTCGGCCGCTGCACGCAATGGGTGATAGCCCGTGGTTTCCCGGTTCTGCCACTGCCACACGTGGGTCAATTCATGGGCCAGTAACATGGCGGCGATCAGGTCCATCTGTTCCGGAAACTCGGACATATAATCCTCGAGGTACCAGTCTTTCGTGAAGTAGACTTTGTTAAACAACGCGACGGCAGCAGGTTTCGCAGTGACCACGCCTTCCTTGGTTGGCGGCAGGATACGCTCGCGGCAAGCCAGACGCGGACGGTCTTTGCGATAAAAGGTGATCGGCACGACCGGGGCGCCTTCGACCAAACGTACGTTCTTTAGGTCCAGCGTGTTGCCCTGAACAGCGCTTGCAAAGGCGACCTCGTTTTCCGTAAGGGGACGGCCGCACGAGTAAAGAAACAACAAAGACGTCATCAAAATGAGGCGCAACATGTTCCGACCTTAATCCCTGACCTTCAACCTGCAACCTGTTTTCAAACGCTCATAGCCAGAACGCGGCTGATTTCCGTGAGCGAACGCCCGGATTGATCCATCCACGTATTAAAAGCAGCCTGCACGGCTTTCATGGCTTTCTTCGAGGTCGGCGCTTTGTCTACGACGCCTTCGGCAATCAGCCGTGCTGTAACATCCTGCGAGAGAATGAAACTGTCACGGCCTGCAAAGCGCATTGCGATCTGCGCCGAGGTTCCCCCCAAGCGCGCACCACGTTTGCGCAGCATCTCAAGCAGACCGACAAAGTCGGTCGAAGGCCAGCCACCCAACACCCGGCCTGCACCACCTTCTTCACGCAGTTCCAGCAGAAAGGCTGCGTTGTCACGCACGGCGGCGATCTTGGTGCCGTTGCGCACGATTCGGGTATCTTGCAAGAGGGAGTCGAACTTTTCGTCGTCCATGAAGGCGCATCGGCCCACGTCAAAACCGTCGAACGCAGCCTCGAACCCGTCCCATTTGGATTCGATCACTTTCCAGCTGAAACCGGCCTGAAATATGCATTTGGTCATCACCGATAGCCAGCGGTCTTCTGGCAGATCCGCAAGTTCTTCTGGGGATTTGGGTGTCTCGAGCTGCGAATTCAGGGCGTCGGCGCCGCCATGTCGGTCGGCGGCCATCCGAAAGATATCGTCAAAATGGTGCATAGCGGTGTCCTTTCTGATCAGCGTTGCTTGTCAGGCCCGGGGTTTCAAGGCCCCGAATGCAGGGCAAGGCCTACGCGTTTCGGGGAAAAAATTGGGAAATTGGAAAGAAACACTCGACAAATCAGGTGATTCTGGTTTGTGATTGACTGGTCAATCAATGTCCGCACCCAGCGAAATGTGAAAACACGTGGGGGCGGGCTTTCGGTGCATGCCGGCGGGCGGGGGACATTTAGGTCGGTCAAGCGTATGATTTCCGCGCTGGACCCAACTGTTTGCTTTCCCTTTCCGGCTTGAATTGTGCATGTTGCGGCATGGTAATGTCGTGAGACAGCCCCCGAGGTGCGTGTTTGTGCCGGGGTGGGCGAAGCAAAAAAGACAGGGAGAATGTCGATGAAAAAACTCAGTGTAAGCCTTTTGGCGATGACCGTTGCGGGCTCGGCTTTTGCGGCCGATATGGGCGCCGTGGATGAACCGATCAAACTGGCGATCAACGAGTGGACTGGTCAGCATGTGACCACCCATGTGGCCGGTGAGATGCTGAAAGCCGCAGGGTACAACGTGGAATATGTCACGGCTGGCATGATGAACCAGTTCCAGGCACTGGCCGATGGCGATATCGATGCGACGCTTGAAATCTGGTCGTCGAACGTTTCCGACGAATATGCCAAGAAGGTAGACGAAGGCACCGTTGTGGAAATCGGCGATCTGGGCCTGAACGCCAAGGAAGGCATCGCCTATCCTGCCCACGTGGCCGAACTGTGCCCGGGACTGCCCGCATGGGAAGCTCTGAAAGACTGCGCGCAGGTTTTCGCAACTGCTGAAACGCTGCCCGGTGGTCGTTTGGTCGATTACCCGGCGGATTGGGGCACCCCTGGCGCGGACCGTATGACCGGTCTGGAACTGCCGTTCAAAGCTGTGCCCGCTGGTTCGGAAGGTGCGTTGATCGCTGAGCTGCGCGCCTCGACCGAGCGTAAATCACCGCTGCTGATTACCTTCTGGCAACCGCATTGGGCGATGTCGGCCTATGACGTGCAATTTGTTGACCTGCCTGTTGGTGAAGAGGCCTGTTTCAACGATCCCGCATGGGGTCCGAACCCCAACGCGGTGAATGATTGTGACTTCTCACCCTCGCGCATCTTCAAGGCAAGCTGGAGCGGCATGGAAGACAAATGGCCCGCAGCTTATGAAATCCTGACCAACTATCAGCTGGCGGTCGAAGATCAGCAGCCGATGATGGGCGCGATCGACGTCGATGGCGGCAAGGTCGAGGAAGTCGTCGCTGCGTGGATGGCTGAGAACGAAGGTAAGTGGCGTCCGGTCGTTGACGCGGCAACACAGTGAGCCAGCCTAAGTGACGCAAGCTAAAACGCCAGCCATTGCCTGCCAGAATCTCTGGCAGGTCTTTGGCCCCGGTGCAGACAAGGCCCTGACCGACGCGCTGTCTCGGTCAGGGAGTGACCCGGACAAAGCCGCCTCCGATCTGCGCGAACGCGGGTTCATTCCTGCCGTGCAGGACGCCAATTTCGAGGTCAAAGAGGGCGAGCTTTTCGTCATCATGGGCCTGTCGGGCTCGGGCAAGTCGACGCTGATCCGCTGCATCTCGCAACTGCTGCCCGGTACGGGCGGTGAAATCCGCGTGGATGGCGAGAACGTCATTGGAGCCTCGAAGAAGGTACTGACGGACCTGCGCCGTAAGAAGCTGGGCATGGTGTTCCAGCATTTCGGTCTTTTCCCCCATATGACCGTCGCCGAAAACGTGGCTTATCCGCTGCGTGTTCAAGGCGTTGGTAAAAAGGAACGCCTGGCCCGCGCGCAAGAGGTAATCTCATTGGTCGGCCTTGAGGGGCGCGAAGACAGCTTCCCTCGGCAGCTTTCGGGCGGCCAGCGGCAGCGCGTGGGAATCGCCCGCAGTCTTGCCGTGAACCCCGACATCTGGTTTTTGGATGAGCCGTTCTCGGCCCTCGATCCCCTGATCCGTCGTCAGCTGCAGGATGAATTCCTGCGCATTCAGGCGACGTTGAAGAAATCCATCGTCTTTATTACTCACGACATCCAAGAGGCGCTGAAACTGGCCGACCGCATCGCCATCATGCGCGATGGCAAGATCGTTCAGATCGGCACGCCCACCGATATCGTGCTGCGCCCGGTCGATGACTATGTCCGCGAATTCTCGAAAGACGTCGCCAAGGGCCAACACGCCAAGGTCGCCTCGGTCATGCGCGACGAGTCCGAGCGTGGCCCGGACGATCCTGGTCTGACAACCGGTATGACATTGGACGCAGCCTTGGCACACTGCATGGAGCTGTACGAACCCGTGCCCGTGCGGGATGAGGCGGGCAATATCGTCGGTACGGTTCACCCGTCCGATCTGGCTGCGGCGCTTCAGGTGGATGAGACATGACGGCGATCACGGACATCCCTGCGCAGGCACGCCTGACGGTCGGGGCCAAGGCGGCGCTGATCACCGTTATCGTCGGCGCGCTGTGTCTGGCGCTTGAGGGCATTGCCCCGTGGCTGGTCAAATGGCCCGCCGCATGGGAGTTGCCGGCGACGCAGTGGGTCGGAGCCTTCCTCGACTGGTTCCTGAACGGTATCAAACCGGCGATGCGGTTGTTTTCCGATCTGATGACCTACCCGATGGATGCGGCCAATTTCGTTCTGGCAAATACGCCATGGCCGATCCTGATCGGGCTTGTCACCGCGCTGGGCTGGTATCTGGGCGGGCTGCCAATGGCCGCGCTGGGGTTCATTGGCCTCAGCTTTGTGCTGGCCTCGGGTTATTGGGCTGAAAGCATGAACACTCTGGCGCTGGTGGCCGTTTCGGTCCCAGTGGCGCTGGTTGTGGGTGGAGGAATCGGCATTCTGGCCAATGAGATCCCCCGCGTGAAAAACTTTGTTCAGGCCGTGCTGGACGTCATGCAGACCGTGCCGACATTCGCTTATCTGACGCCTTTGCTTCTGCTCTTTGGCTTTGGTCCCGTGGTGGGTCTGATCGCCTCGGCCATCTACGCGGCACCGCCCATGGCACGCAATGTGATGCTGGGACTGGAGCGGGTCGAGCCCGAGATCAAAGAGGCCGCCATCATGTCCGGCGGTACGCGGTTCCAGCAACTGTTTCAGGTGGAAATCCCAGCGGCCGCGACCCAGATCATGGTTGGTGTGAACCAATGCCTGATGGCGGCTTTGTCGATGGTAATCATCGCAGCCGTGATCGGAGGGTTCAACGATATCGGCTGGGAAGTTCTGCTGACTATGCGCAAAGCGCAGTTTGGCGAATCCCTGATGGCCGGTCTCGTGATCGTGGTCTTTGCCGTCGTCATCGACCGGATGAGCGGAACGCTGGCCACCGAACGCAAACGCTATGACCAGCGCGTTGTCTGGGCGGTTCTGGGCTCTACCGTGCTGTTCACTGCGGCCTTCTGGTTGTGGCTGCCGAACCCGTCCGAGCTGACCCTGCTGGATCCGATGGCAGAGGCGATTGACAGCGGCCTGACCGCCTTTACGCAGGCCAACGGCCCGTGGCTGGATGCGCTCAAGAACAACTCGCTGTTCTACGTGCTGCTGCCATTGCGGATTGGCCTCGACCAAGCGGTTTTGCCGTTCACATGGGGCTTTCAGTGGACGCCCGGGATGAGCTTCGGTCTCTTTGCCGTGGCCGCTGTGATCGCGGCGCTGATGGCATGGCGCGGGCATCTGACCGGAGGGCTGGTTGTGCTGATCCTGATCGGCATGTTGGAAACTGGCATTGCGAATCTTCCATGGCCCTTTGTCCTGACGGGGGCTGCTGCGCTCAGCTATGTCGCGGGCGGTTGGCGACTGGCGGCGCTGTCCGTGGGGCTGCTGTGCACCATCCTTGTCTCGGGCCTGTGGGAGCGCGCCTTGCTGTCGCTTTACCTCAGCGGTGCGGCTGTGTTTTCCTGTGCCGTAGTCGGCGGGCTGATCGGTCTGGCCAGCGCGGTTTGGGCACCCGTCTGGAAAATCGTCCGCCCGATCTGTGACATGTTGCAGACGATCCCGCTGTTCGTGTTCCTGATCCCGGTGCTGATGGTGTTCCAGATTGGCGAGTTCTCGGCGTTTCTGGCAATCTGCGCCTATGCGATCGTGCCGATGATCCGGTACACCCGCCATGGTCTGGTAAACACACCCGAGGAAATGATGGAGGCCGCAATCTCTAGCGGCGCGACCGAGTGGCAGATCATGCGCGACGTGCGCGCGCCCTATGCCGCGCCGACTATCCTGCTGGGGCTCAACCAGACGATCCTCTATGCCTTTGCGATGCTGGTGATCGCGGCGCTGATCGGCACCACCGGTCTGGGCCAGTCGATCTATCTGGCGCTGGGGCAGGCGGATGTGGGACTTGGCATTTCGGCCGGGGCGGCGATGGCCATTCTGGCGCTGATCGCCGACCGTATGGTGCAGGGCTTTGCCGAGGAACGCCGCAAGGCACTGGGCCTGTAACTCAGGGCAGGGGCGGCGCGACCGCCCCGCCTGATTTGATTTCGAACAAAGACGTTCCCAACCCACAGGGCTAAACCGGGTGCAACACGTTCGGAGACTCTGATGACTGGTTGGGTCCTATTCCTTGCAGCGCTGATCACATTCATGCTGACGCACGCTATTCCGGCGCGTCCCGCCTTGCGTGGGCAGTTGATCACAGCGTTGGGGCGCAAGGGATATTTCGCAGCTTATTCGGCTTTGTCATTGCTGGTTCTGGGCTGGCTGATTGTCGCGGCAAGTCGTGCGCCCTATGTCGAGGTCATCCCACCTTGGCCTGTTTTCCGCTGGGTGCCATTGTTGGTCATGCCCATCGCCTTGTGGCTGGCCACCGCCGGCGTGACGATACAGAATCCGTTCTCATTCGGTGGATTGGGTCAACGCCGGTTCGATCCGGAAAAGCCGGGCATTCTGCGCGCCACTCGACATCCGGTGCTGGCGGCGCTGATGCTGTGGGCCATCGCGCATCTGCTGGCCAATGGCAGCCTTTCTCACGTGATCCTATTTGGCCTGTTTGCCGGGTTCGCGGCGATGGGAATGGCCCTGATTGACCAGCGCAAATCCCGCGAGATGGGCATCGAATGGATTCGCCTGTCCCGTAACACCGCGCGCTTTTCCCTGCGCGCCCCGCATCCCTGGCCACCCCTTTGGGTCTGGCTGGTTTCACTTGCCGCATATGCGGTTCTGCTTCACCTGCACGCAGCTGTGATCGGGCTTTCTCCTTTACCTTAGGGTAAAGGAGTGGCCGGAGCGTATCTTGCGTGCTATCTGGAATGTCACAGTTTTACGACGAGGGTCTCTGAATGTACCTGGGCTATGTAACCACCACCGACCGTGGCGCGACCGATCTTTTGCTGGCCGCAGCTGCTGAACAACTGTTGAAATCTGGCGCTCGGCTTGCAGGCGTTGTGCAAACCAACACTGAATGCGTTGACAGCACCAAATGCGATATGGACGTGCGCGTTCTGCCCGAAGGTGACACCATCCGCATCTCGCAGTCGCTGGGCACCCAATCCCGAGGATGCCGTTTGGATCCCGCCGCGCTGGAACAGGCTGTGGGGTATGTGACCGCGTCGCTTGCCGACAAGCCGCAATTGTTGATCGTCAACAAGTTCGGCAAACATGAGGCTGACGGGCGCGGGTTTCGTCCTTTGATTGCCGAAGCTTTGGCGCAGGATATCCCCGTTCTAGTTGGCGTTAACGGTCTGAACATGGAAAAGTTCCAAGAGTTCACGGGCGGCGCAGCAGAAGAAATTACGCCGAAACGAGATGCCATTCTGGAATGGTTTGACCGTATCACAGCGCAACGAGCAGCCGCTGCTTAACGCGGGTTCTTTCAGTGTAAAAAACAACGCCCTTGGTATGCCAGGGGCGTTTTTTTAATATGAAAACTCGCGACGTCACCCAGAGATTCAATTTCGCGAACGAAGTTGATGCGCGCTGCACATTACGCAACCTGTTGCGCTTTTTTACCATCTGAGGAAGATGGTGGGCGACCCTGGAATCGAACCAGGCGTGCGTCTCCGCGAGGGAGTTACAGTCCCCTGCCACACCTTGCGGCCTGTCGCCCACTGTCAGGCGTTGCACCTGACGTGGAGGCGTGATTACTAGCGCCTTAAACGAGCGTCAACAGGAAAATACTGCTTTGGCGCAGGAAACCGAATTCCCGGCCAGGAGGCCCAAGAAATGAAGAAACCCAAGTGGGTCGTTGAAAAGGAACAGGCGCGCAAGGCGGCCGCTTCTGAAACTGTATGGTTGTTCGGCCTGCACGCTGTGCGCGATGCCTTGATGAACCCCAAACGGCAGAAATTGCGCCTAATCGTGACCCGGAATGCCCGCGACAAGCTGAACGAAGCCATTGAATTTGCAGGGATCGAGGCTGAAATGGTTGACCCGCGCAAGTTCACGGCTCCGATTGACCCCGGCTCGGTGCATCAGGGGGCCGCGCTTGAGGTCAAGCCGCTGGATTGGGGCGGGCTGGCCGAAAACTGTATCGGGCGTGAACATCCGCGTGTCATTTTGCTGGACCGTGTGACCGACCCGCATAACGTCGGGGCGATTCTCCGCTCGGCCGAGGTTCTGGGGGCCAGTGCGGTGATCGGCACGCGACATCATTCGGCCCCGGAAACCGGCGCTTTGGCCAAAACGGCCAGCGGCGCGCTGGAGCGGCAACCTTACCTGCGCATGCGCAACTTGGCCGATACCATTGTCGAACTACAGAATATGGGTTTTCTGGTTCTGGGCCTGGATGGAGAGGCCGAGCAGACGATAGAGGCGACGCTGGATGGCAAGTTCGACCAACCGGTCGCCTTGGTGCTTGGGGCCGAGGGGCCGGGGTTAAGGCAGAAAACCAAGGAAACCGTTGACCACTTGGTGAAAATTGACGCGGCAGGCGGCTTTGGATCGCTGAATGTCTCAAATGCGGCCGCAATTGCCCTATATGCTTCAAGGCATAGATAGACAGGAGAGCGCCATTTCCACCCCTTCGAAAATTGTCACCTGCTGCTATTGCGGCACCCGAGCTGCGCTGGTGCTGAAAGGTAAGCAGCGCCACGAGCTAAGCTGTTCAAGTTGCGGCGCACCGTTGCACGACCTCAAAATGGTGCCCAAGCGCAAGCTGTCCGACGTAAAGCCGGACCGCCGAATCGAAAAACAGCGAAAGACCAAAAAGAAGAAGAAAAAGAGCGTCTTTTCACGCGTGTTCGACGAAGCATGGGATGTGATCGAGGATATTTTCGACTAGGGCGTTTATTCACCCACGCGCGATCACATCCGCGTTAAGAGGGGTTTCAGATGCATTAATCAATTGCATCTTGATACCTTGACTTCCTAATGAAGACCTCATGAAGATGAACCGACGTTTCCTATTGGGCGCGATAACCGCCTCTATGCTTGCTCCTGCTGCGTTCGCGCAGCACTTACCCGTGTTTTACAAGACGGATGGCGCAGCTATGGCTGGGTATGATGCGGTTTCGTATTTCAACGGCGATGCCCCTGTTCGCGGCCGCCCAGAGTATTCTGTGGTGTGGAAAGGGGCCGAGTGGCACTTTGCGACACCTGAAAACCGTGATGCGTTCGAAATGAACCCGCGTGCGTATGCGCCCCAGTTCGGAGGGTACTGCGCTTATGCGATGGCTCAGGGGGAATTGGTCAGTACAGACCCGAACCTGTGGCAGGTAATCGATGGACGCCTTTACCTGACGCACTCGCCAGCGATCGAGCGTATGTGGGAACAGGATACAACCGGATTTATTCGAATGGCCGAGGCAAACTGGCCTGTTATCCTCTACGAAAACTAGGCGAGTTTCCGCTTTTCGTGATCTGTCATCACAAAAATGCGCGCCCCCTCTTTTTTTTAGCCTGGACATGCTTAAATGTCACAGTGACCGCGGAACGGAACTGCCGCGGGTCATTTCACTGTCCCTCGTTCCAACACCTTGCGCCCGGGTTATTACCTGGGCGCTTTTTTCTTTGCGGAACTGCGCATAGGGTGGCGGCATGACTGAATACACAGACGCATTTCTGTCGAACATCCTTAAGCGCACGAAAACTGTGGCCGTGGTCGGTGTTTCGATGAACCCGGTCCGGCCCAGCTATTATGTTGCGCGCTACTTATCGCTCAAGGGGTACACGGTTATCCCGGTCAATCCTGGGCATGCGGGAAAAGAGCTGTTTGGCACCAAGGTTCGGGCGTCTTTGTCAGATGTTCGGGAATCGGTCGATATGGTTGATATTTTTCGACGGTCCGAGGCTGTTCCTCCGATCGTTGATCAAGCACTGGACGCGTTTCCGGAATTGGGAACCATTTGGATGCAGATCGGTGTAGAACATGCCGACGCTGCAGCAAAGGCGCAGACGCGCGGTGTTGATGTGGTGATGAATCGCTGTCCCAAGATCGAATATCAGCGCCTTTTCGGCGAGCTGCGCATGGGTGGGTTCGCGACTGGGGTGATCTCGTCCAAGCTATAAGCTATTGGCCTGTATACGCGAGGAGCTCGCCGTATTGTTCGATACGCCTTTGTGCCAACACAACCTCGCGCGGGACCCAGTCATATCGGGTGTCCTCGCTGAAGGGTGACCAAAAAAGAGTTCCGCCGTACCGCCAGGGGTCCAGAATGATTCCGTCCTGCATCCCATCCTCTGAACGACTGATAATCGCGGTGCTGTGGTCAATTCGCAGCGGGTTATCCGCATTGGCGATGGCCCGGTGCATCTTCAGGGTTTTGAAACCCTCTTGGTTCAGGCGCTGCTCGATATCCTCGGCCCAGTGCCAACACAGTCCGCGCGGCCTTAGGCCCTTGTTGACCTTGGCATTGTGGATCAGCGGGGGATCGGTGATCTGGTATTCCTGCGCCAGCTGCGCGGTATAGGCATAGGTGATACGTGCGGCGCGGTCGGCCTCGGATGGATCAACGCCGGGCCCCAGATTGCGGATTTCGGTGGCCAGACGTTGCACCTCGTCCCCGGTTTGGGGCGGAGGGCTGGCACAAGCAGCCAGCGCCACAAGGGCCAATAGGGTGGCCAAGGTTTTGATCATCTGCGGGCCCTTTGATCCGTTCGGTGTTGAAACCCGATCATAAAGGCACGTCGGCGAAAGCCTAGCCCTTTGGCCTTGCAGCTTTTTCGGAGATGCCGCTGATACCTTGACGGCGGGCCAGTTCGGCCAAAACATCATCCAGCGCTACATCGCGCGCGGCTAACATGACCAGCAGGTGATACAGCACATCCGCTGCCTCGGCTGTCAGCCCGGCTTTGTCGTTCTTGACCGCTGCGATGATGGCTTCGACGGCCTCTTCGCCGAATTTCTCGGCGCATTTCTCGGGGCCTTTGGACAACAGCTTGGCCGTCCAACTGCTGTCGGGGTCCGCCCCCTTGCGCGAGTCGATCGTGGCGGCCAGATCGTGCAGGATACTCATGTCAGCCTCATGGGAATGCCGGCGGCGGCCATATGCTCTTTGGCCTCGCGGATAGTGTATTCGCCGAAATGGAAGATCGAGGCCGCAAGAACCGCACTGGCCCCACCTTCTGTGACGCCTTCGACCAGATGGTCCAGATTGCCGACCCCCCCCGAGGCAATCACCGGCACGTCCACCGCATCGGAAATCGCGCGGGTCAGGGGCAGGTTGAACCCCGCCTTGGTGCCGTCGCGGTCCATCGAAGTTAGCAGAATCTCACCCGCGCCCTTGGCGACAACGGTTTTGGCGAACTCGACCGCGTCGATGCCTGTGGGCTTGCGACCGCCATGGGTGAAAATCTCCCACTTGCCGGGGCTGACGGTCTTGGCGTCGATGGCGCAGACAATGCACTGGCTGCCGAACTGATCGGCGGATTCGCCGATCACATCGGGGTTGGCTACGGCGGCAGAGTTGAAGCTGACCTTATCCGCCCCCGCCAACAGCAGGGCACGAACATCGTCCTTAGTGCGTACGCCGCCGCCTACGGTCAGGGGGACGAAGCATTGCTCGGCCGTGCGCTGAACCACGTCGAACATGGTGCCGCGGTTTTCATGGGTGGCGTGAATGTCCAGAAAACAGATCTCATCCGCGCCAGCCTCATCGTAAGCCTTGGCCGATTCCACCGGGTCGCCCGCATCGCGCAGGCCGACGAAATTGACGCCCTTGACCACGCGGCCATCAGCGACGTCCAGACAGGGAATAATGCGTGTTTTCAGCATGTCGAAGTCCTTTGTTGGCGCACCTCTAACGGCAAAGCCCCGCCGATGCCAGACTTGTGATTGTGATCTGCCGCGAAGCCGTGGAAATTAGATGTGAAATTCATGAAAAGGATTATCGAGATGCGACATCTTATTCTTGCTTCAATACTCACATTCGGAGGGGCACTGTCCGCCATGGCAGACGACATCATCAAAGTTGAAACAAATAAATCCGTGGCCGAGGCGCTGGACGCGCTTGAGGCTGCGGTCGGCAATGCAGGCGCGACCGTCTTTGCCCGCGTCGACCATGCCGCTGGGGCCGAGAAGGTGGGCACACCGATCCCGGCCAATCAGGTGCTGATCTTCGGCAACCCTGCACTTGGTACACCCGCCATGCAGATCGACCCGCGCGCCGGGCTGTTCCTGCCGCTGAAGGTTCAGGCTTACGAGGACGCCGACGGGCAGGTTTGGTTGGCCTATGAAGACCCGAAAGAGACCTTGGACGATCTCAATGGTGTCTCTGACGCGCCGGTCATCGAAAAGATGCGCGGGGCACTGGCCAAACTGACTGCAGCGGCCGCGCAATAAGGTTCTGCCACGCCGGCGGGTGCGTGGCGATACCTCTCAAGTTTTGGGATGGCGGCGATTTGTGATAGAATTGCCGCATTTCAAAGTACATATTGGGAGGTTTTTATGAGAATTGCCTTACAAACAATCAGCGCAGCAGTGATGTGTGCCGGTGTGTTTGCCACCGGAGCGTATGCGCAAGAATTCATGTCCAAGTCAGAACTCTTGGCAACCCTACCCGGATCAACAGTCCGGTCTATTTCTAATCAGGATGACAAGACCCAGTGGGCACAGGCATACAGTACTGGTCGCAAAAAAGGTAAACTTGCCGGTAATTTCGGGGGAAACTCCTACGACGGCGAGTGGTATATTGATGGCGATAAGTGGTGCGAAAAGACCGGAGACTGGACCGGTTGCTTTCAATTCGTGAAAATCAGTGAAACGGAGCTGCAGCCATACAAAGATGGGCAGCCCCGGAAACACACATGGAAGCTGGAATAACCGCCGGTCGGCTTGATTAAGCGCCGAGCGTGGCCAGCGCTTCTTTCAGATCAAGCGCCCCGTCATAAAGCGCACGACCCGAAATCGCGCCATTCAATTCCACGCCACAATCGCGCAGGGCGATCAGGTCGTCCAGCGAGCTCACTCCGCCCGACGCGATCACCGGAATGGACACAGCGCGGGCGAGGGCGGCTGTGGCATCAATATTCGGGCCCTGCATCGCGCCGTCGCGGTTGATGTCGGTGTAAATGATGGCCGCGACGCCCGCATCCTCGAAGCTGCGTGCTAGATCAGTGACTTCGACATCGGTTTCCTCGGCCCAGCCTTTGGTGGCGACCATGCCGTTGCGGGCGTCGATACCCACGGCGACCTTGCCGGGAAACTCACGCGCGGCTTCGCGGACCAGATCTGGGTTTTCGACCGCAACGGTACCAAGGATGACGCGGGCGAGTCCCTTGTCGATCCAGGTTTCGATTGTTGCCATATCGCGGATGCCTCCACCTAGCTGGGCGGGTACTTTGCATGCCGACAGGATCGCCTCGACCGGGGCGGCATTGACCGGCTCGCCGGCGAAGGCACCGTTCAGGTCGACCAGATGCAGCCACTCGCACCCGGCTTCGACAAATGCTTTCGCCTGGGCGGCCGGGTCGTCGTTGAACACAGTCGCCTTGTCCATTTCGCCACGCAACAGGCGCACGGCCTGGCCGTCTTTGAGGTCGATGGCGGGGTAGAGGATCATGATCGGCGGCCCTATATCAGTGTTACACGCGGGGGATATCGCACAAGCGGGGCAGGGGATGCAACGCGACGCGGGGTCATTCTTGCCCGACGACATAAGGCGCGACAAAGTGGCCTCATAAAAGGGAGAAGATCATGAAATCTACATTCATTGCAGCAGCAGCCTTTTCTGTTCTTTCTACGGCAGCGCTGGCAGACCCGGTCGACGGTCTTTGGAAAACCGAGCCTGGAGATGAAGGCAACTATCTGCACGTTTCGATCCAGCCCTGCGGCAGTGCCATCTGTGGAACCATCGATAGCGCGTTTGACGCCTCGGGCAATCAATCGTTGAACTATGAGAATCTGGGCAAACAGATGATCTGGGACATGCAGGCGCAAGGGGATGGCGCGTATTCCGGCGGTAAAATCTGGGCGCCCGATCGCGATAAGACCTACGGCTCAAAAATGCAGCTGGAGAGCCAGAACAAGCTGACCGTCAAAGGCTGTGCCGCGGGTGGTCTGATCTGCCGCGGCCAGACCTGGACCCGCGTTCAGTAAGGGATCAGGGCGTCCACGTCAGGAAGTTCCCGATCATGCGCAGGCCCACATCCTGACTTTTCTCGGGGTGAAACTGCATTCCAACCATTGTGTCACGGCCAATCACGGCCGTGACCTCTTGGCCATAGTCCACATAAGCCAGACGCTGTGCCGGATCGGTGACGCGGAAATGGTAGGAGTGGACGAAATAGGTGTGATCGCCGGATTTCACTCCGTCAAACACCGGGTGATCGCTTTCCAGAACCAGATCGTTCCAGCCCATATGCGGCACTTTTAGCGCGCTGTCTGACGGTTCAATCCGCACCACATCGCCCGCAACCCAGGCCAGACCATCGGTGTCGGTGTATTCATGGCCTGTAGAGGCCATCAGTTGCATCCCGACGCAGATGCCCAGAAACGGACGGCCTTTCTGCTCGACCGCTTCGACCATGGCGTCATGGATGCCCTTATGGCCGCGCAGCTCGGCGGCGCAGGCCGGAAACGCACCGTCGCCGGGCAGAACCAGCCGGTCTGCGCGCGCGACAACATCCGCGTCCGAGGTCACGACAACCTCACCCGCATCCAATTCCCGCGCCATGCGCTGAAACGCTTTTTCGGCCGAGTGCAGGTTGCCGCTTTCGTAGTCAATAATGGCGGTGAGCATTTACAGCGCGCCTTTCGTGGACGGAATCGCATCTGCCTTGCGCGGGTCGGTCTCAACCGCCGAACGCAGCGCGCGGGCAACGGCCTTGAAGGCGGCCTCGGCGATGTGGTGGCTGTTGAAGCCGTGCAACTGGTCGATATGCAGGGTGATGCCGCCGTGGGTGGAGAGCGCCTGAAAGAACTCGCGCACCAACTCGGTGTCGAACGTGCCGATCTTGTGCGTCGGCAGGTCCACGTTCCAGATCAGGAACGGACGGCCCGACAGGTCCAGCGCACAGCGCACCTGCGCGTCATCCATCGGCAAGTGGCATTCGCCATAGCGCCGGATGCCCTTCTTGTCGCCCAGTGCCTGCGTCAGCGCCTGACCCAGCGCGATGCCGGTGTCTTCGACCGTGTGGTGGTCGTCGATGTGGTAATCGCCCTTGGCGCGGATCGTCATGTCGATCAGCGAATGACGCGCAAGTTGGTCCAGCATGTGATCGAAGAACCCGACGCCGGTCTGGTTGTCATAGGTGCCGGTGCCGTCCAGATTGACCTCGACCGAGATCTCGGTCTCGGCGGTCTGACGGCTGATCTTTGCGCTGCGCATGGGCGAATTCCTTTTGCTTCAGGCGCGCTTATAGACGGGGAAGGGCGCGCATATCCAGACCGCAAAGGCGCATTCGCCGTAAACTGTTGCAGGGGATTGCACCCTGGCGCGCCTCGTGCCAGCTTGCGACCAACACGAACCAATAAGGCCCGGCCCATGTCCACCTGCGTTTTCATCCAGATCCGCTGCAAACCCGGCACCACCTATAAGGTGGCCGAAGACATCGCCCTGCGCGAAATTCATTCCGAGCTTTATTCGACCAGCGGTGAATACGACCTGCTGCTAAAGCTCTATATCCCGGGAACTGAGGATGTGGGTCATTTCATCAACGAAAACTTGCTGGTGATTCCTGATATCGAAAGATCGCTGACCACGATGACGTTCAAGGCGTTCTAACCCAACTCAAACGTAGTTACCCCGAAAACCCGACTCAGGTCGATGTCCGGTTCATGATCGGAATACATGCGCGCTGTTTCGAACACTTTCTTTAACCCCAACTGCTGCGCCATCGCGATGGCGGCATCGTTGGGCTGGGGCATATCGACAAAGACATCGTGATCGCGGTGATCTACAGGAATAGCGGCGAGCAAACTGGCCAAAAGCGCCTGCGCTATTGCGGCGTCGTCGGCAAATAGCGGACCCACCTTATATCCCGTCTTGCAGGGACGAAGGGTGGCATATCCTCTGATCTGACCATTTTCGGTGTAGACGCGTGAGATGTGGGAGTAGGCGTTTAGCCAGCTTTGCAAAAATACGTCCCGCGCTGCCGGGAATAGCTGCCGATCGTAGGCTTTAAGGGCGTCGGTGGCTGTCTTTATGGGCGCAACCCCGTTGCCCAGAACTTGACCCAGTTTGGGCAAGACCTGTCGAACGGGGGCGCCGAAGCGGAAATTGTTGTAGGCAAAGGTGAACCCTGATTTCCGGTAATTATCCTGTTGCTCGACCACGCCATCCAACCCCATGTTGCGGCCTTCACAATGGGCAAGTGCGTGTCTGGCTATCTCGAGACCGTGGCCGTGATGTCGAAATTCGGGCCGAACAATGTAAAAGCCAAGGAATGAAAAAGCGTCGTCATAGTTCACGGCCGAGACCGACGCGATCATCTCACCATCCAGAAAGCCGCCCAGAAATCCATTTGGGTCTATTGGGCGAAAACACTGAGCGTCGTGCACGCCGGGGTTCCACCCTTCGCGGCCTGCCCAGTCAACGGCGTGCTGTAATTCATCTGCGGTCAGTGACCTGATACTATATCCTGACATGTTAAAATCCTGAAACTTGTAACGATAACACCTACAACGCCAACAGAATGGCGCAACAATTGGCAGGTGGCCAGAAAAGTTTCAAGAATTTGGTATCTGGAGCGGGCGAGGCGATTCGAACGCCCGACCCTAACCTTGGCAAGGTTATGCTCTACCCCTGAGCTACGCCCGCATCAGATACTATGTTGGTCCGAAGACCTCTCAATGGAGCGGGCGAGGCGATTCGAACGCCCGACCCTAACCTTGGCAAGGTTATGCTCTACCCCTGAGCTACGCCCGCGCCGTTGAGTGAGGAGGGATGTATAAATTCCCGCGCAGGGCTGCAAGCGGAAAAGCACAAAAAACTGCAAAAATATTTCGACGGAAATGCGCTGCTGAAGTGTTCAAGACATAGAGCAACGTAAAACAACAAGGATGGAAACGAGGAAATGAAGCGGGTGGCAGACATTAAGACGGCTCTATTGGCCGGTTTGATCGTTTTAAGCTGTGCACTGAGCGTGCGGGACGAGGACAGGCTTGGAAAGGCCGAGCCTGACCTCGGGCAATTGCCTAGGGTTGAAACACGTGTTTTGACCGGCTGACCCGTGTTGCGGTGATCAAAAGGCCAATATCAGATTCGAGATAGCCGCCACCAGAAGGGCTGTGAACGTCAAAACCATACCGAGTTGGCGCAGGATAACGATCTGAGGCGTCTTACCGAATCCATAGGCATGCAGCATGCGTCCGGACAGCAAACACAGCCCCAACAGATTGACCAACAGGCCGCTGGTCCCCTGAAGCTCGACCATGGCGATCAGCAGCAACCCAAACGGAGCATATTCTGCAAAATTGGAATGGGTTCGTACCGCTTTAAGCATCTCGCTGTTGCCCGAGTCGCCATACGAGATCTTTTGGCTCCGGCGGGTACTAATGACCCAGCCGCTGAGAGCGACGTAGATGATCGCCAGCAGCGCAGCGTAGATAGGTGTGATAGACAGCATGTTTTCCCTCCCGTTTGCAAAGCGACGGGCCGCCCGGATGTCCGAGCGGCCCGAAGGTTGGGAATTAAACTAGATCGTTCACTCAAGTTCGACCAGTAGGTCCTTAGCGTCAATCTGGCCGCCGGGCTGCACGTGGATCGCCTTAACGGTCGCGTCACGCTCTGCGTGGATGCCAGTTTCCATCTTCATGGCTTCGATGGTCAGCAACAGGTCGCCTTCCTTCACCTCTTGTCCGGCAGTCACGGAAACGGTTGCGACGACGCCGGGCATTGGTGCGCCGATGTGGCCAGGGTTGCCGGTTTCAGCCTTGGGGCGCGTCTGTGTCGACGACGTGACAAGACGGTTTGGCACTCGAATTACACGCGGTTGGCCGTTGAGTTCAAAAAAGACCTTCACTTCGCCTTTTTCATCGGTCTCACCAATAGCCTGACACCGAATTTCCAACGTCTTGCCGGGGTCGATCTCGGCCGTGATTTCTTCGCCCGGTTCCATTCCATAGAAAAAGGTGCGCGTGGGCAGGGTACGAACCGGACCATAGGTACGGTGGCGGCCCATATAGTCCAGGAAGACCTTGGGATACATCAGATACCCGTTCAGATCCTCGTCATCGACCTCTTTGCCTTCCAGTTGCTTCGACAGCTCGGCGCGGGTGGCTTCAAGATCGACGGCAGGTACATCCTTGCCGGGGCGGTCCGTGTTGGGGGCCTCGTCCTTGAGGACCTTGTGGATGATGGTGTCGGGGAACCCGCCCGGAGGTTGGCCCAGGTTGCCGCGCATCATGTCCACTACTGAATCAGGGAAGGCCACATCCGTATCCGGGCTTTCAACGTCAGCACGGGTCAGGCCCTGGCTGACCATCATTAGCGCCATGTCACCAACCACCTTGGACGATGGTGTCACCTTGACGATATCGCCGAACATCTGGTTCACGTCGGCATACATCTGAGCGACCTCATGCCAGCGTTCTTCCAACCCCAAGCTGCGCGCCTGCGCCTTGAGGTTGGTGAACTGACCGCCTGGCATTTCGTGCAGATAGACCTCGGAGGCCGGAGCCTGCAGACTGGATTCAAACGCCGCGTACTGGCCGCGCACGGCCTCGAAATAATCGCTGATCTCGCGGATGGCCTTGATGTCCAGCCCGGTGTCACGCTCCGTGTGGCGCAGCGCCTCGACCACGGTGCCCAAGGTGGCCTGAGAGGTATTGCCCGAGAAGCTGTCCATCGCGCAATCCACCGCGTCCACGCCGGCCTCGGACGCGGCCAGAATGGTGGCGCTGGCGATGCCCGCGGTGTCGTGTGTGTGGAAGTGGATCGGCAGTCCGACCTCTTCCTTCAACGCGCGGATCAAGATCTTGGCCGAGGCCGGTTTCAACAAGCCCGCCATATCCTTGAGGCCCAGAACATGCGCGCCCGCGTCGCGCAGCTCTTTCGCCATGCCGACATAGTATTTCAGGTCGTATTTTGCGCGATCCGGGTCCAGAATATCGCCGGTGTAGCAAACGGTGCCTTCACAGATTTTGCCGTTCTCGACGACCGCATCCATGGCCACGCGCATGTTTTCAACCCAGTTCAGCGAGTCGAATACACGGAACACGTCGATGTTTTGCGAGGCTTGACGGACAAATTCCTGCACCACGTTGTCAGGGTAGTTGGTATAGCCAACGCCATTGGCCCCGCGCAGCAGCATCTGGGTCATCAGGTTCGGCATCGCCTCGCGCAGGTCGCGCAGACGCTGCCACGGGCATTCCTGCAGGAACCGATAGGCCACGTCAAAGGTCGCACCGCCCCAACATTCGACGCTGAACAGTTGCGGCAGGTTCGCGGCATAGGTCGGCGCAACCTTGATCATGTCGATCGAGCGCATCCGCGTGGCCAACAGCGACTGGTGCCCGTCGCGCATTGTGGTGTCGGTGATCAGCAACTGGCGCTGCGCCTTCATCCAGTCGGCCACAGCCTGCGGGCCTTTCTGTTCCAGCAGGTTGCGGGTACCCATCTTGGGTTCACCCTTCAGAGCGGGCGGTTTGGCCTCTTTCAGGTCAGCCCGGGGCTCGGGCCGGTCCTTGGTTTCAGGATGGCCGTTGACGGTGATATCCGCGATATAGGTCAGAACTTTGGTGCCCCGGTCGCGGCGACGCTTGAAGGTAAACAGGTCCGGCGTCGTGTCGATGAACTTGGTGGTATATTCATTCGACAGGAAGGTCGGGTGTTTCAGCAGGTTGATGACAAAGTCGATATTGGTGCTGACACCGCGAATACGGAACTCGCGCAGCGCCCGGTCCATCCGGGCAATCGCAGCCTCAGGCGTGGGCGCCTTGGCCGTAACCTTGGTCAGCAACGAGTCGTAAAAACGCGTGATCACCCCGCCCGCATATGCGGTGCCGCCGTCCAGACGTATGCCCATCCCGGTGGCCGAGCGATAGGCGGTGATGCGGCCATAATCGGGGATAAAGTTGTTCTGCGGGTCCTCGGTTGTGATCCGGGTCTGCAGCGCGTGGCCGTTCAGATGCACATCCGCCTGACTGGCCGCGCCGGTTGCCTCGGCCAGAGGTTTGCCCTCGGCGATCAGGATCTGCGCCTGCACGATGTCGATACCGGTGACTTCCTCGGTGACGGTGTGCTCGACCTGTACGCGGGGGTTCACCTCGATGAAGTAGAACTTGCCGGTCTCCATATCCATCAGGAATTCGACCGTGCCCGCGCATTCGTAATTCACATGGGCGCAGATTTTGCGGCCCAATTCACAGATTTCCGCGCGCTGTTCTTCACTCAGATACGGGGCAGGGGCGCGTTCCACGACCTTCTGGTTCCTGCGCTGAACCGAGCAGTCGCGTTCATACAAGTGATAAATCTCACCATGCTTGTCGCCCAGAATCTGAACCTCGACATGGCGGGCGCGGGTAATCATCTTTTCCAGATAGCCTTCGCCATTGCCAAAAGCGGCCTCGGCCTCGCGGCGGCCTTCCAGTACCTTTTCTTCCAGCTCTGCCTCGGATTCGATCGGGCGCATCCCGCGTCCGCCGCCGCCCCAGCTGGCCTTTAGCATCAGCGGGTAACCGATCTCGGCGGCCTCTGCGCGGATCGCGTCCATGTCATCGCCCAGAACCTCAGTTGCAGGAATGACCGGAACGCCAGCTGCAATCGCAACGCGGCGGGCGCTGGCCTTGTCGCCAAGGGCGCGCATGGTTTCAGCTTTCGGTCCGATGAAGGTTATGCCGTTCTGCACACAGGCATCCACGAAATCGGGGTTTTCCGACAGCAGGCCGTAACCGGGGTGGATCGCGTCTGCGCCGCATTCCTTGGCGACGCGGATGATTTCATCAATCGAAAGATATGCAGCCACTGGGCCCATGCCTTCGCCAATGCGATACGCCTCATCCGCCTTGAAACGGTGCAGGCCCAGCTTGTCCTCTTCGGCGAAGACAGCGACGGTGCGTTTGCCCATCTCATTGGCTGCGCGCATCACGCGAATGGCAATCTCGCCGCGGTTGGCGATCAGGATCTTGTTGAAGTCGGTCATTTGCGGTCCCGGTCTTTATGGTTTGGCCGTGTTCATAAGCGGACAATACGCGCACGTATATCAGTCGTTCTGGGTAGAACCGGCATGTTAACGCTCGCAAACGCCCTATGTTGGCGCTAACATGTTACATGTGCTGCGCCGCAGCATCAATCTGAGATATTGCAGGTGGCAAGTGATCCAGAGATTCTGCCCCCAGCTGACCCATATTCGCCAGCAGATCTTGCCGCAGAATGTCTATCGCATGGTCAGGGCCATCGACGCCCAGGGCTGCGAGAGCATACATGAAACCACGTCCAAGCATGACCAAATCTGCGCCCAGTGCTTTCGCGCGCAGAATATCCAGCCCCCCTTCGATGCCGCTATCGAGTATCAGTGGCAGATCTGTCGCGGCACGAATGGCTGGTAGCGCCTCGATACTTGCGGGGGCGGCGTCGAATTGTCGACCACCATGATTGGATATCCACAAGGCGTCGACACCCGCCTGTTTCAGCGGTTCAGCATCCTCGGCACGCATCACCCCTTTAACTATGAAAGGACCATCCCACGCATCGCGCAGCCATCTGACATAGTCCATGTCCGGCGACGTGCGCAGTAGATACCCAACATGCGCTGTCGGAGGGAGATTGCTTGAATCGTCGGTGTATTTGTCCAATGTGCGCATCCGCGGTGGCCCACTACGCGCCATGGCAAGGGCCCATGCAGGCCGTTGAATGATTTGTGCCAGCAAGCGGGGGGTCAGCCTGGGCGGGTTCGTAAGCCCCGAACGGGTTTGTCTTTCCCGTCGAGAGGCCACCGGCACGTCCGCAGTCATTACCAGCGTGGAAAATCCGGCAGCTTTGACCCGGTTGAGCAAATCCATGCGGATGTCTGGGTCCTTTGGGGGGTAGAGTTGAAACCACGCGTCACTCCCGATGTGGCCGTCCATGTCTTCGGGGCTTTGGGTCGCAACGTTTGATAGGGTAAAAGGCAGGCTTGCCGCCGCGCAGGCCCGGGCCAAAACCCCCTCGGCGTCGGGCCAGATCAAGCCCGCCATTCCGATCGGAGCTACACCAAACGGGAGCGGGTAACGTTTCCCCAAAAAATCGGTGCCAGTGTCGCAAGATATCGTTCCGTGCAGGATTGAGGGCAAAAAGCGAATACGATCCAGGGCGGTGCGGTTTCGGTTCAGTGTCGCTTCGACTCCGGTACCGCTGTCCAGGTATTCCCACACGAAATGGGGAATTCTGGTTTTAGCCCGACGTTTCAGATCTTCGATGCTGGGGTATCTGCTGTGCAAATCCATACGGATTGATCGTGGTTGGCGTCTGATTCGGCAAGAAATTTAGGACTTTGCGCTAATTTTTGCGATGGAAGGCGTTGTATCGCCAGTCTGATCCCCGCGCCCAGAGCTCGGATCAACCTTACCGGCAACCTGAACCTGATTGCGGCCCTTATCCTTGGCCTCATACAGCGCATCATCCGCCGAGCGCATAAGATCCTGCGGCATGGTTCCATGCGCCGGGTAATTGGCGACACCCACAGAAATCGTTATGCGGGGCAGCGATTTTTCACCGTACCGCACGGTAATACCCTCAACCGCCTGGCGCAGCTGTTCAGCGCGGGTCATGGCATCTTCCGGAGTATTGTCGGGCAGGATCAGCATGAACTCTTCTCCGCCGATCCTGCAGGCGATCTCATCCCGGTCACACCCTTGTTCCAATGCCGATCCAACAGCGCGCAAAACCATATCTCCGGCGTCATGCCCATGAGTGTCGTTGAACTTTTTGAAGTGATCCACGTCCACTGCAATCAAACTGAGCGGAGCGCCTGTTTGCTGGCTGCGGCTAATGGACTTGCGCAACGTCTCGGTCATATGGCGCCGGTTGAATAAGCCGGTCAGCGGGTCCCGCACTGACTGGTCATGTAACTGGTCGCGCATCCGAACGTTGGCGATTGCCATGCTGATTTGCTCTGCACAGAGCTGCGCCAGTTTGCGGCTTTTGTGAAAGCACGTGTCGCGGCCTTCCAGCGCCCGCAGATGCAGCAGACCGACCGTTTCGCCATGGGCCAGAATCGGGAAGCAGAAATAAGGACGGCCATCATGGGGCTCGGCATGTTCACAGACAAAGTCGATCTCGGACGCACCGAATTCATAGGTTCGCCCCCGACGCAGACCCCAGCATCCTTCGGGGTGGATGTGAGACTTATGCGTGCCGCCATTCCAACTGGCACACCCATCCAGCACATCGCGTGAGTTCGAGTATACATACACACTGCCTTCTGCCTCGGGCAGGATGTGGGTCATGAAACGCGAGACCATGTCGAACAGCTCGTCCAGAGACCGGCTGGATTGCAGCCATTCATTCAACTCGCCCAGCAAACGGACTTCTCGGGCCAAACGCAGTTGTTCGTCCATCAACTCACGTTCTTTGGCTGCGCGCCCGCGAAGGTTTTGAACCTGGCGGCGGTTAGAGCGGAACACGACCAATGTCACGACACTGAACGCAAGAAGGGCAACAGTGCTGAGAATAAACAGAGACAACCGCACGCGATCTATGAACAGGTTCCTGACATCCGTAATGTCCGAATAGAACTCAATCGCGCCCAGAAAACGACCGTCTCGAATGATCGGAGTGTAGATTTCGGCAACGTGGCGTGTTTGCGGGCCCGAGGCGTGAATAGCGTCGCCATCGAAATCCTCGACCTCGGACAAAGGTTTTTCTTCGTGTTTATAGTAGATATTGCCCTGTTTGATTACGGCGTCAAAATACGGTTTGGAGTTCACTGATCCTAGGTCGGAGGACCGTGACGACCAGAAGACGCGACCATCTGCGTTGAACAGTTTGAAACGATAGATGTCGGATGTTGCAGGCAAAAGCTCAAGAAACTCCTGATCATGGCCGCCGACGAATCCGGTTTGGAACGTGGCTTGAACATCCTTCAGGTGCGATGTCACTTGTTTGCCGAGCTGCGTGGCTTCTTTTCTCAGGTCCGCTTCAAGCATACGGTCCACGACCGGAGCTGGCACTGCGTATATTCCCCAACCAGAAAACGCGGTCAGGGACAAAAGCGTCAGCACAATGGCCGCCAATTTCAGCCGATATGACCAGCCTAGTTTAAGTTTTTGTTCCATAATCGCGCTCCCACAGCTTTGAATTCACTATCGGGTGTGCTTTTTGAGCAAAGGTTAACGCGGGCCGGCAAACTGCAGAGCTGTTGAATAGAATTGCTTATAGTTCAAACGGTAATTCTTGGCGAACAAGGGGTGAACAAACTCTTTCCCTCGGGCCTTATTCGGCGTAGCTTGGCACGATGAGCAGTTTTGATGAAATGGACGCCTTTGAAGGCGCATCCCTGTCCCAGCGCGCCATGGTTGCGCGCCCCGCACCTTATCTTGATGAACTGAACCCGGCGCAGCGCGAAGCGGTTGAGCGTTTGGATGGGCCTGTCCTGATGCTGGCCGGAGCGGGGACCGGCAAAACCAAGGCGCTGACGGCGCGGATTGCGCATCTTCTGACCAAGGGTCAGGCGCGGCCGAACGAGATTCTGGCCGTGACATTCACCAACAAAGCCGCGCGCGAGATGCGTGATCGCGTGGGTCGCCTGTTGGGCCAACCGGCCGAGGGGATGCCGTGGCTGGGCACGTTCCATTCGATCTGCGTCAAGCTGCTGCGCCGCCATGCGGAACTGGTGGGTTTGAAATCGAACTTCACCATTCTGGACACGGATGATCAGCTGCGCCTGCTCAAGCAGTTGATCAAGCTGGCCAATATCGACGAAAAACGCTGGCCGCCGCGTATGCTGGCCGGGATCATCGACGATTGGAAGAATCGCGCGCTGACGCCCGACAAGGTGCCCGCTGCGGATGCGGGGGCGTATAACAACAAGGGTATTGAGCTTTATGCCCAATACCAGACCCGCCTGCGCGAGCTGAATGCGGTGGATTTCGGCGATCTGCTGTTGCACATGGTCACGATCTTTCAGCAGCACGAGGACGTGTTGCAGCAATATCAACGCTGGTTCCGTTATATTCTGGTGGACGAGTATCAGGATACCAACGTCGCCCAATACCTATGGCTGAGGCTGCTGGCCGGGGCGCATAAGAATATTTGCTGCGTGGGCGATGATGACCAGTCGATCTATGGCTGGCGCGGGGCCGAGGTGGGCAACATCTTGCGGTTCGAAAAGGATTTTCCCGGCGCGTTTGTGGTGCGGCTGGAGCAGAATTACCGCTCGACCCCGCATATTCTGGCCGCTGCCTCGAATGTCATTCGCGGCAATGAAAACCGTCTGGGCAAAGAGCTGTGGACGGATGCTGAAGACGGCCACAAGGTCAATCTGATCGGCCATTGGGATGGTGAGGAAGAGGCCCGCTGGATCGGGGAAGAAATCGACGCGCTGCAGGGCGGCACGCGCGGGATTCGTCCGATGAATCTGGATGGGATCGCCATCCTTGTGCGCGCCTCGCACCAGATGCGCGCGTTCGAGGATCGGTTTCTGACCATCGGTCTGCCTTACAAGGTGATCGGCGGCCCTCGGTTCTATGAGCGGATGGAGATCCGCGATGCCATGGCCTATTTCCGGCTGGTGGTCAGCCCCGGTGACGATCTGGCGTTCGAGCGGATCGTAAATACGCCGAAACGCGGTTTGGGCGACAAGGCGCAGCAGACGATTCAGATGACCGCGCGAGAACATGGCGTGTCGCTGGTCGATGGCGCGCGGATTGCGGTCGATAATGGGCTGATCAAGGGCAAAGGCGGCAAGGCTTTGCGAGAGCTGATCGACGGGCTGGCGCGCTGGAATGCGATGACGCGCGGGCCACGGATTGAGGTCGAGGATGACTCGGTCATCGACGACGGTGCACCCCTGAGGTTTGGCGAGCCAGAGGTCTCACATATCGAACTGGCGCAGATCATTCTGGACGAATCCGGCTATACGGCCCATTGGCAGAATGAAAAGACGCCCGAGGCACCGGGGCGTTTGGAAAACCTTAAGGAACTGGTCAACCAGTTGGACAATTTCGAGAACCTGCAAGGGTTTTTGGAACATGTCAGTCTGGTCATGGACAATGAGCAGGATGGCGACGGGGCCAAAGTCTCGATCATGACTCTGCACGCGGCGAAAGGGTTGGAGTTTCCCGCCGTGTTTCTTCCGGGTTGGGAGGATGGCTTGTTCCCCTCGCAACGTTCGATGGACGAATCCGGCCTGAAAGGTTTGGAGGAGGAGCGGCGGCTGGCCTATGTCGGCATCACCCGCGCGGAGGAGGTCTGTACGATTTCCTTCGCGGCCAATCGGCGGGTGTTCGGGCAGTGGCAAAACGCGATGCCATCGCGTTTCATCGACGAGTTACCCGAGGACCATGTGGAGGTGCTGACGCCTCCGGGTCTGTACGGTGGCGGGCAGGCTACGGCCAGTATCGAAACACGCGCGGCCGAAGCGAATGTCTATAACTCGCCCGGCTGGAAGCGGATGCAGGCGCGGCAGGGGCAGTATGGGATGTCTCAGCCCAAAGAAGGCCGCAATACGGTGATCGACGCGACGGCGGTGGCGAGTTTCACGCTGGGTGAGCGGGTGTTTCATCAGAAATTCGGCTATGGCGCGGTGATCGACATCGAAGGCGACAAGGTCGAGGTCGATTTCGACAAGGCCGGGGTAAAGAAGGTCGTATCGCGATTCTTGTCGGCTAAGGACGACGTACCGTTTTAATCAAATGGAATGTGCCTGACGGCACATGCTCGACTCTGCAAGGGCGCCCGGTTCTGACCGCGGCGCCTTTTTTGCGTTCAGAAAAAGAAAAACGGCGGTTTCCAGGGAGGAGGAGAGGAAACCGCCGTTCTTTGCAACATCGAGACAGGGAGGAGGAGAGTCCCGATGTATCCGAACCCGGGTTTGATCCCGGTATGTGTAAGTCGCGACGACACCAGGGAGGAGGAGAGGTGTCGTCGCGCTCTTTCAACATCAGGGCAGGGAGGAGGAAAGCCCCGATGTATCTGCTTCCGGGTCTGATCCCGGTATTTGTAAGACGCGGCGACGTCAGGGAGGAGGAGAGACGTCGCCGCGTGCTTTCAACACCGGGAAAGGGAGGAGGAGAACCCGGTGTGTCACGTTCCGGCATTCAGGGCCGGTATAATCTGCGGCGACACCAGGGAGGAGGAGAAGTGCCGCCGCTGAAATACAGGTCCTAAAGGGAGGAGGAAGGACCTGATCTCGGTTATGTCGGTGCGCTTAACGTGCGCTGTATTCTTCTGCCGCCTGCATCGCGAGGCGACGGATCATCGACCGGTGTAGGCCAAGATCAGCCAGTTCGCGGTTCGACAGCTCGGACAGCTCGTTGACCGTCTGGCGATAGATGCGATAACGGGCGTACCGGGTTTTTGCGGCTTCAATCAGAGAGGCCAGGCCGGTTGCCGGTGCGCCTTTGAGCGCGGTCTGATGTGTTACTGCTGCCATTTTCTTAACTCGATATGTCTCGTTGCTGCCGGATCGTTCCGGCGTTTGCTTGAGACTGAAGATAGGCGAATGCTGCGATTGCACAATAGCTCACGTCGTCAATGCTGCTATGCGGCAAGTGCATAGATATCAAAGCGTTGTAAGCTATCTGCCAAAAGTGCCTTAAAAATAAGGGTTTCCACGATTTACAGTTTTCGCCACAAGTGTCACCTTGATTTCTTGCGCATAAAATTTGCCCCAACTTTCATCGCCATTTCCTGAAATTTGTGCGCTTTGAGAGCGCCCTCGCTCATTGAAAAAGAGAAGAATCTTTTGGGGAAGGGTTAAATGGGAAACCATGGGTCTTTCTGCGGACGATGATAATCAGCTCGTTTTCAAACGCTGATTCGCGGTTTTTAGGGTGTGTTTGAATGGCGATTACCCAAGAATCCGCACATTAGGAAAAAAAGTTGGGAAATCGTGGGACATACTGGGTTCATCTCATATTTGTCTATATGTAGTGACAAGGTGCGATATTGATACTTTTTATGGTGCCTTTTTCCTGTTTGCGTCTATTGAGATTCTCCTTATATTGGGCCTTCCGTGATGGCGTGCCGGAATTTTTTATTTGATTTCCATGAATTCCCATGGCATCCCTTATTCATCCGATGAGGACGAGGCACATGGGGCACCAAACGACCCCGAACCAATAAAATTCAGGTTTCATACAGGCATCTCGCTTTCATCAATCAAGAGATCCGGCGCGCGGGCGAGCAGACATCCCCCCAGGTGGCGCGCGCAGCTGGACTTCCCGCTCAGCGGGCCAATGCGGCGGGTTGATCAGTGGCAGCAGATCAACCCGCCGTTTTTCATCCGGGGGGAACGTGAAGTTCAAGTGGGGCGCAAGCGAAAGGGACAGTCGTCTTGGCGCGCAGGTTCAGAGGTGAAAGCCACCACAAGGTGGATACGAAGGGCAGGGTGTCGATCCCGGCCTCATTTCGCCGTGTGCTTGAAACTTCTGACCCGAACTGGCAACCCGGCGATAACCCTGAGCTTGTGATCGTCTACGGCGATCATCGTCGAAAATACCTTGAATGCTACACAATGGAAGCGATCGACGAGGTCGACGCCAAGATTGATGCTTTGCCGCGCGGGTCTATGCAGCGCCGGATGCTGCAACGCATGTTCCACGGTCTGTCCCATCCGACCAACGTTGATGAAACGGGTCGTCTGGTATTGCCCGCCAAGCTGCGCAACAAAATCGATCTGGAAGGCGAGGCTTTCTTTATAGCCGCCGGCGATACTTTCCAGATTTGGAAGCCCGAGACCTATGAGGCTGAAGAGCTGGCAAAGGCGGAAGAGTGGTTGGACGATCTGCCCGATGACTTCGACCCGATGGTCTATCTTGATGGCGTCGAGGGGGCGTAGCGGCATGGCCGACGCTCTGCCCCCTTCGGACAAACCTCATATCCCTGTTTTGTTGCGCCCATTGCTGGCGGCTGTGGCCCCTGTTTCGGGCGTCTGGCTGGATGGCACGTTCGGCGCCGGTGGGTACACAAAAGGCTTGCTTGAGGCGGGGGCTGAGAAGGTCATCGGTGTGGACCGCGATCCGTTGGCCTTTGAAATGGTCGCGGATTGGGTTGGCGACTACGGCGACCGATTGGTGATGCACCCCGGTGTGTTCTCACGCATGGATGAGTATGCACAGGATTTGGATGGGGTTGTGTTGGACCTGGGCGTGTCCTCGATGCAGCTGGACCAGGCCGAGCGTGGGTTTTCCTTCATGAAGGACGGCCCGCTGGATATGCGGATGAGCCAAGAAGGCGAAAGTGCCGCTGATCTGGTCAATGCCGCGTCCGAGGCGCAGTTGGCTGATATTCTGTTTCACTTTGGAGAGGAGCGCGCCAGCCGCCGCATCTCCAAAGCCATCGTCAAGGCACGTGCGGATGAGGCGATTACGACCACGCTGCGTCTGGCCGAAATCATCGAATCCTGCTTGCCGCGCCCGAAGCCGGGTCAATCGCACCCGGCAACGCGCAGCTTTCAGGGCCTGCGAATTGCAGTAAATGCGGAATATGAGGAACTGTTTCAGGGTCTTATGGCCGCCGAGCGGGCTTTGAAGCCCGGCGGACAATTGGCAGTGGTGACGTTCCATTCCATCGAAGACCGTATGGTCAAGCGGTTCTTTCAGGCGCGCGCGGGAAAGACCGGGCGCGCCAATCGTTACGCGCCTGAAATCGCGCAGGACCTGCCGCAATTCACGTTGAAAACGCGCAAGGCGGTGGGGCCGGACGATCAAGAATTGCAGGAGAATCCGCGTGCGCGCTCGGCCAAGTTGCGTGTTGCTGTGCGGACTGAGGCTCCGGCGGGGGAAATTGAGGCCCGCGCCATTGGGATGCCGCAAATTGGGGGAAGGGCAAAATGAAGAGTGTATTGTATGTGATGACTGCGCTTTCGGTATTTGGGTTGGCTTTGTGGGCCTATCAGGAAAACTACCGCACGCAGCAAGTTGTCAAAGAGACACAGAAGCTGCAGCGTGAGATCGGCATGGCGCAAGTTCGGCTGGCGGTTCTGAATGCAGAATGGGCCTATCTGAACCGCCCGGACCGGTTGCGTGAACTCGCCGACCTGAATTTCGAGCGTCTGGGCCTGCTGCCTCTGCGCGCAGAACAGTTTGGGCGGGCTGACCAGGTCTCTTATGCCGAAGATCCCGATCTGCCGATCGTTGATCCGATCGAACTGCAGGCGATCACGAACATTCAGGCGTTTGGCGAGGTGCAAATCCCATGACCCGGACACCGCTGCGCCCCTTAGCCCGTATCCTTGACGCCCGCGCCCGCGGCGAAAACCCCAAAGCCATCGAGCGCGAAAATATCCGCCAGCGTCACGAAGACATGAAAGACCGCGCCCGCGCCCGCGCCGAGGGGCGGCTTTTGGTTTTGGGTCTGTTCTTTTTCTGTGCGTTTTCGGTGGTTGGTTTTCGCATGGGGATGCTCGCCACCTCCGAGGCGCAGGAACCGCTAGCCAGCGCGCCCGGTGCCGCCATCGCCATGCAGCGCGCCAATATCGTTGACCGTGAAGGGCGCATTCTGGCGACCAATCTGGACACATACTCGGTTTATGCGCAGCCGCCCTTGATGATCGACCCCGAAGCCGCCGCTGATCAATTGGTGGCGATCTTCCCCGATCTTGAAAAAGAACGTCTGGTCAAGGATTTCACCGGCAATCGTAAATTTCTTTGGATAAAGAAGCGGATATCGCCCGAGCAGAAGCAGGCTGTCCATGACATCGGCGACCCCGGCATCCTGTTCGGCCCGCGAGAGATGCGGCTTTATCCCAACGGCAAGCTGGCCGCACATATTCTGGGCGGCTCGGGCTTTGGTCGCGAGGGCGTCAGCGCCGCCGAGGTAATCGGTGTCGCGGGCGTTGAAAAGCAATTCGACGATTATCTGCGTGATCCGGCCAACGGCAACAAACCTCTTCAACTGTCTTTGGACCTGACTGTTCAGGCGGCGGTCGAACAGGTTCTGTATGGTGGCATGAAAATCATGAACGCCAAGGGAGCCTCGGCCGTTCTGATGAATGCCCATACGGGTGAGGTGGTATCGGCGGCCTCGCTGCCGTCATTTGATCCCAATGACCGACCGCGCCCGCCAACTTCGGGGTTCGATCCCTCGGACAGCCCATTGTTCAACCGCTATGTGCAGGGCGTGTACGAGCTGGGCTCGGTCTTCAAGATTTTCACGGCGGCGCAGGCGGTTCAGCTTGGGCTGGTGAATTCCGAGACGATCATCGACACGTCGGGCCCGATGCGGATCGGTCGCTTCCCGATTGGCGAGTTCAACGGCAAAAATTACGGCAAGATCAGCGTGGCGGATGTGATCGTTCACAGCTCGAACCGGGGAACGGGGCGGCTGGCGCTGCAGATCGGCGCAAAACGGCAGCAGAATTTTCTGCGTTCGCTGGGTATGTTCGATCCGACCCCGTTTGAAATTGTCGAGGCCAAGGGCGGCGAGCCTTTGAAGCCCAAGAAATGGGGCGAACTCAGCACGGTTACGATCTCTTATGGCCACGGTCTGTCGACCAGCCCGATGCATCTGGCGGCGGGCTATGCCGCGATCGCCAATGGTGGGCATTATGTCAGCCCGACGATCTTGCGCAAAAACGGGCCTCAATACGGGCCGCGCGTGATGTCTGACAGTGCCGCGCAACAGGCGCAGCGGATGTTGCGCAAGGTTGTCACCGACGGCACCGCCAGCTTCGGCGATGTTGCAGGCTATGACGTGGCGGGTAAGACCGGCACGGCTGATAAGCCCAAACCACGTGGCGGCTATTATGATGACAAGGTGATTTCCACCTTCGCGACCATTTTCCCGGCCTATGACCCCAAATACGTGCTGATCGTCACGCTGGATGAGCCATCGATCGTCGCCTACGGCGAAAAGCGCCGCACGGCCGGTTGGACAGCCGTGCCCGTTGCTGCCGAGCTGATCGGGCGCATTGCCCCGTTGTTGGGGTTGCGACCTCGGCTTGAGCCTGAAGCGCGCGCTGCTATAACGCTCACCTCAAATTAGACCGTCCGGCAAAGGGTAGGGCATGGGCACAAGAACAAGAACACTCAGCCAACTGGCCCTGACCGCGCGCGGAGGGGCAAACCCTGACATCACCGGGCTGGCCGTGGACAGCCGCGAGGTGCAGGAGGGCTTTTTGTTCGCTGCTTTGCCCGGCACGCGGGTTCATGGCGGCGCGTTCATCCAATACGCCCTGCGCATGGGCGCGGCGGCGATCCTGACGGACGCCGAAGGGGCCGAGATTGCAGCCGATGAACTGGCCGCATCAGGCGCGGCCTTGGTCGTTGTCGAAGACCCGCGTCAGGCACTGGCCGGATGTGCCGCGCTGTGGTTTGGCGCGCAGCCGCAGACCATTGTGGCCGTCACCGGGACCAATGGAAAAACCTCGGTCGCCACATTCGTGCGCCAAATCTGGATGGAACTGGGCCACGCTGCCGTAAACCTTGGTACCACCGGGGTTGAGGGCGCATGGACTGCCCCTCTGGCCCATACCACGCCCGAGCCGATCACCCTTCATCGCTGTTTGTCCGAAGCCGCCGCAAATGGCGTGACCCATGCCGCGATGGAGGCATCCTCGCACGGGTTGGAACAGCGTCGTCTGGACGGCGTGCATCTGGCGGCTGCGGGTTTCTCGAACTTCACACAGGACCATCTGGACTATCACGAGACGTTCGAGGCGTATTTCGCGGCCAAGGCGGGTCTGTTCGACCGGGTTCTGCCCCAGGACGGCACAGTCGTGGTCAATATGAGCGACCCCAAAGGAGCCGAGGTCCGCAAGATCGCCAAGGCGCGCGGACAGGAGGTTCTGACCGTTGGGCTGGGCGATGCCGATCTGTGCCTGATGAACCAGCGTTTTGACGCGACCGGGCAGGATTTGCGGTTCTCGTGGCAAGGCAAGGTCTTCCAAACCCGCCTGAACTTGATCGGAGGGTTCCAGGCTGAAAATATCCTTCTGGCCTGTGGTCTGGTGATCGCGGGCGGCGAGGACCCTGAGCGCGTGTTTGAAACTCTGCCGCATCTGACAACCGTGCGGGGCCGGATGCAACTTGCGGCGACGCGCCATAATGGAGCGGCGGTCTTTGTCGACTATGCCCATACGCCGGATGCTGTGGCCACTGCGCTCAAGGCGTTGCGCCCGCATGTGATGGGGCGGTTGATTGCCATCGTTGGCGCAGGTGGCGACCGCGATGCGACCAAGCGGCCTTTGATGGGGCAAGCGGCTGCAAACCATGCTGACGTGGTCTTTGTCACCGACGACAACCCCCGCAGCGAGGATCCGGCGACCATCCGCGCGGCCGTTTTGTTGGGCGCGCCTGAGGCGACTGAGGTGGGCGACCGGGCCGAGGCCATTCTGCGCGGCATAGACGCGCTGCAACCGGGGGATGCTTTGTTGATTGCGGGCAAAGGGCATGAAACCGGCCAGATTGTCGGCGATCAGGTTCTGCCCTTTGACGATGTGGAACAAGCCAGCATCAGCGTGGCCGCGCTGGACGGGAGGGTTGCATGACGCTCTGGACTGCGGCTGAGGCCGCTGAGGCTACCGGCGGGCGCGTCACCTGTGACTGGTCCGTGAACGGCGTGTCGATTGACACCCGAACCTTGCAACCCGGCGACCTGTTCGTGGCGCTAAAGGCGGCACGGGACGGGCATGACTTTGTGGCGCAGGCGTTGGAGAAGGGGGCCGGCGCGGCTTTGGTGTCCCGCATCCCCGATGGCGTGGCCGAGGATGCGCCGTTGCTGATCGTCGACGATGTGCAGACAGGGTTGGAGGCGTTGGGCCGAGCAGGCCGCGCACGCACCGATGCGCGCGTGGTGGGTGTGACGGGCAGTGTGGGCAAGACCTCGACCAAGGAAATGCTGGCCAATATTCTGGAAACGCAGGGCAAAACCCACGCCAGCGTCGCCAGTTACAACAACCATTGGGGCGTGCCGCTGACCTTGGCGCGGATGCCGCGCGACACCGAATTCGCCGTGATCGAGATTGGCATGAACCATCCCGGAGAGATTGCGCCCCTGGCCCAACAGGCCCGCCCGCATGTGGCGTTGGTGACGACTGTGGCGGCGGTGCATCTTGAGGCGTTTGAGTCGGTCACGGGCATCGCCCATGAAAAAGCCGCGATTTTCGAGGGGCTGGAACCCGGAGGCACAGCCATCGTGAACGCCGACATTGACGACGCGGATGTGTTGCGCAGCTGTGCGCAGGCTCAAGGAGCGGGGATCGTCGAATTTGGGCGGAACGCTTCGGATTATGTGCTGACGGATGTGGCGCAGACCGCCGACTCGGTCCATGCCTCTGCGGCGCTGGACGGGGTGCCATTAAGATTTAACGTAAGGTCGGCCGGTACGCATTTCGCCATGAACGGGCTGGGTGCTTTGGCGACATGCGTTGAGCTGGGCGTCGATCTGGATCAGGCTATTATCGGGCTGCGCCGGTGGTCTCCGGTCGCGGGTCGCGGTGTTCGCGAGACGCTGTCGTTGGCGAGCGGTGGGCAGATTGAACTGCTGGATGACAGCTATAATGCCAACCCGACCTCGATGGAGGCGGCCTTGGACGTTCTGGCCGCCGCGCAGGGCCCGCGTAGGATCGCGTTCTTGGGCGATATGAAGGAATTGGGCGCGCAGGAAACCGACATGCACGCGGCCATGGCCGATGTTGTGGCGATGGCGCATGTGGATCAGGTGCATTGCATCGGTCCGTTGATGCAGGCGCTGCATCAGGCGTTGCCCGAAGGGAAACGCGGGCTTTGGACTGAAACCAGCGCCGAAATGGCCGCGCACCTGCCGGATCTGATCTGCGCGGGCGATATCGTGCTGGCCAAAGGATCTTTGAGCATGGCGCTGGCGCGGATTGTTGACGGTTTACGGAAAATGGGGCAAGGGGGCGCGCTTGAGCCATGATCGCCGCACGAGAAAGGTGTTAGTATGCTTTATTGGTTGACCAATCTGTCCGATGGCGGGGATTTCTTTAACCTCTTTCGCTATATCACCTTCCGCGCGGGCGGTGCCTTTATGACAGCGCTGATTTTCGGGTTCCTGTTTGGCAAACCGCTGATCAACGTGCTGCGCCGCAAGCAAGGCAAAGGTCAACCGATCCGAGATGACGGGCCCGAGGGACATTTTTCAAAGGCGGGAACGCCGACGATGGGGGGGCTGCTGATCGTGGGCGCTCTGGTCACGTCGACGCTGGTTTGGGCGCGGTGGGACAACCCCTATGTCTGGATGGTCTTGTTCGTGACGCTGGGCTATGCGGCGATTGGCTTTGCGGATGACTACGCAAAAGTGTCCAAACAGAACACTAAGGGCGTGTCGGGCAAGATGCGTTTGGCTTTGGGCGTGTTGATCGCATTGCTCGCTTCGGTCTGGGCAACACTGCACCACCCCGAGGCGTTGCAGAACCAACTGGCGGTGCCTGTGTTCAAAGATACGCTGGTCAATTTGGGTATTTTCTATATCCCGTTCGCGATTGTTGTAATTGTTGGCGCTGCGAATGCTGTGAATCTGACCGATGGGCTGGACGGTTTGGCGATCATGCCTGCGATGATCGCGGCCTCGACTTTGGGTGTGATTGCCTATGCGGTTGGGCGGGTCGACTTTACCGAGTATCTGGATGTGCATTACGTGCCGGGTACAGGCGAGATTTTCATCTTTACCTCGGCCTTGTTTGGCGCAGGGCTTGGGTTCCTGTGGTACAATGCCCCCCCGGCTGCGGTGTTCATGGGCGATACTGGATCATTGGCTTTGGGCGGTGCCTTGGGAGCCATCGCAGTAGCGACCAAGCACGAACTGGTGCTGGCCGTGGTTGGCGGCCTGTTCGTCGTTGAAGCCCTGAGTGTTATCATTCAGGTTCTGTATTTCAAACGCACCGGACGGCGGGTGTTCCTGATGGCGCCAATCCACCATCACTATGAGAAAAAGGGCTGGGCTGAGCCCACCATCGTGATCCGGTTTTGGATCATTTCGCTGATCCTGGCGATGATCGGGCTGGCGACACTTAAGGTCCGGTAACGCTCCCGCCAGGCTCGGAGGGCCTGCGGCCCGCCTGCCACCTGTTGGGCCCGGCTCGCGCTGACGCGCGAGCCTTTTGCGTCTCTTGCCAAGACTTGTGTCTTCTGCGCAGGGTGGCCGCGACATGTACGACAGAACAAGGTGGTCAGGATGATCCCGGTCAAAGGGTTTTCGGGGCAGAAAGTAGCGGTGCTTGGGCTTGGTCGCTCGGGTCTGGCCACGGCGCGTGCGCTTAGGGCGGGCAAGGCAGAAGCTGTCTGTTGGGATGACAATCCCGCTGCTCGCGAAAAAGCCGAGGCCGAGGGGTTTGCCTGTGCCGATCTGCGCCGCCAAGGGGCGTTCGATCAAATCGCTGCGCTGATCGTCTCGCCCGGTATCCCGCATCTCTACCCTGTACCAAATCCAGTCGTCGCAGCCGCACTTGATGCCAGCGTGCCAGTCGACAATGATATAGGGCTGTTTTTTCGATCGTTTGCGGGCCCGGAATGGGATAATTTCGACACACCCCCACGTGTTATTGCGGTCACAGGCTCTAACGGCAAATCAACCACGGCGGCATTGATCCATCACATTCTGACCGAGGCAGGCCGAGAGGCCCAGTTGGCCGGAAACATTGGGCGTGGGGTTCTCGATATTGAACCCGGTCGGGATGCTTCAGTCGTCGTGCTGGAGCTGTCGAGCTATCAGACTGAACTGGCGCGTGCATTAACGCCGGATATCGCGGTGTTTACCAATCTGTCTCCGGATCATCTGGATCGGCACGGGGGTATGGGCGGCTACTTTGCCGCCAAACGTCGCCTGTTTGCCGAAGGTGGCCCGGACCGGGCAGTGATTGGCGTCGACGAAAATGAAGGCGCGTTTTTGGCCGGGCAATTGGCCGAAGGCCCAACGGATGACCGGGTGATCCGGATCTCGGTTGCCCGAAAACTGACGCGGCCCGGGTGGCAGGTTTTTGCGCGCAAAGGGTTTTTGTCCGAATACCGCAAAGGTCGGCAGGCAGGCGCGATTGACTTGCGCAACGTCAAAGGGCTGCCGGGCGCGCATAACCATCAAAATGCCTGCGCTGCTTACGCGGCGTGTCGCGCGCTTGGGCTGGCCCCGCGCGTGATTGAGGATGCGTTGCACAGCTATCCCGGTCTGCCACACCGCAGTCAGATTATCGCCGAAGCGAATGGCGTGACCTTTGTGAATGATTCGAAGGCCACTAATGTAGACAGCGCGCTCAAGGCGCTAAGTGCGTTTAAGAACGTCCGGTGGATCTGCGGCGGGCTTGAGAAGGAAGGCGGTTTGTCTGCCTTGAACACAGCCTGCGATCAAGTCGTCAAAGCCTATGTCATTGGGCGGGAGGCCGCCAGTTTCGCCATGCAGCTTGAGGTGGAGGCGCAGGTCTGTACCACAATGGCCGAGGCCGTCGCGCAGGCTGTGGCGGATGCGGCGCCAGGGGATACAGTTTTGCTGGCCCCAGCTGCGGCCAGTTTCGATCAATATGACAACTTCGAGCAACGCGGAGAGGATTTCGCAGCGCAGGTTCGTCTGAACCTTTCGCTTTAGAAATTTGCAATAGATTGCCGGTTGGGCCAAGCTGCGGTGCTATCTGCTTGACGCCCATAACTAATTGGTCTTGCTTGCCTGTAAATTCAACACGAGGTTATCATTATGACTTACCGTAAGTTTTCTCTGGTCCTGCCTGCGCTTTTGGTGGCCGGCGCCTGCACAAACACTGGTGCGAATTATCAACCCGTCGTCGATGGGCCGGTCGGCCCGAATTACAACGTCGACCTACAGCAATGCCAACAGCTGGCAGCTTCGCAGGCTTCGGTTGATGGGACTACGGCCGGTAACGCGGCAATCGGGGCGGCGGGTGCTGCGGCAGTTACCGGGATCGTTCAGGACAGCAGCGACAATCTGGGGCGCGCCGCAGTCGCAGGTGCGCTGGTAGGTGCCGGTGCAGACGTGATAAACAAAAACCAGAACAAAGAAGTTCTCGTGCGCAACTGTATGCGCGGACGTGGCTATAACGTCGTAGGCTAGCCTGCAGCTATGGCGGTTCCGGCGGCGTGACCCGAAGACCACGCCCACTGGAAATTGTAGCCGCCCAGCCAGCCGGTGACATCCACCGCTTCGCCAATCGCATAGAGGCCGGGGACATCCCTGGCCTCCATCGTTTTGGACGACAATTCATCCGTGTTGATCCCGCCCAAAGTAACCTCGGCGGTGCGATACCCTTCGGTGCCAGAGGGGGTGAGGGACCAGTTGGACAGCGCCGTCACCAGATCGTTCAGGGCGGCGTCGGACTGGTCGGCCAGATTGCCGCGCATTGGTATATGGTGTTTCAGGTAGTTGACCAGCCGCGCGGGCAGGTGTCGGGCCAGTTCGGTGGTCAGGGCTTTGCGCCCTCCGGCCTGACGCTGATCGCGCAGCAGGTCGAACAGGGGCAGGTCGGGGATCAGGTTCGCATGGATCGCCTCACCTTCATTCCAGTAGGACGACAGTTGCAGCACCGACGGCCCGCTGAGACCGCGATGGGTGAACAGCAGCGCCTCGTCAAAGCTGGTGCGGTCGTTGGACAGGCGCGCGGGGAGCGACACACCCGAAAGCTCCTTGAACCGGCCATCCGAAAAGGTGAACGGCACCAGCGCCGCCCGCGTGTCTGTAACGCGCAGCTCGAATTGATGGGCGATGTCATAGGCTAACCCCGTTGCGCCCATCTTGGGGATCGACTTGCCACCCGTCGCCAGCACCAGATTGCGGCAAATCAGGTTTTGGCGCTGGCCTTCGCGCTCAACCTCGATCGCAAAGCCGTATTCGGTTTTGCGCAGATCACGTACCGAGGTTTGCAGCCAGAGTTCAGCCCCGGCGCGGGTCATCTCGTCCAACAGCATCTGGACAATCTGCTTCGAAGACCCGTCGCAAAACAATTGCCCCAGCGTTTTCTCATGCCACGCGATGCCGTGACGCCCGACCAGATCGATAAAATCCCACTGCGTGTATCGCGCCAGTGCGGATTTGCAAAAATGCGGGTTTTGCGACAGGAAATTTCCGGGGCCCGCATACATATTGGTAAAGTTGCAGCGCCCTCCGCCTGAGATGCGGATTTTCTCTCCGGCTGCTTTGGCATGGTCGATCACCAGAACACGCCCGCCGCAGTGGGAGGCACACATCATACCGGCTGCACCGGCACCAAGAATGATCGTGTCAAAGGTCATGGACGAGGGGATGGCGCGGATCGCGTCGGAACGCAAGAGCGCGCCGTCGCCTCGCTCAAGGTCTGGCCGTATGTGAGCAATCCCGATTGCCAGCTGCCGAAAGCACTGTCATCCTGCGGCGACAGTTCACCCGAGGAGAAGGAACAATTCATGCATTACCCGGATTTCATAACGGCCTTTCCGAAACTGGACGTTCCTTTCCCTGAAGATGTGGTGCAGACGGCTGTCATTCGCTCGGACGCAGGTCTGGTGGCGTTCTTCACTTTTCTGAAGGATATGGAGCTTCCGCTTCATTCGCATGGTGCGCAATGGGGCACGGTCGTTGAAGGTGAGATTGCGCTGACGATCGGAGACCAGACGAAAACTTACCGTCCGGGCGACAGCTATTCGATCCCGGCGGGGGTCGAACACGGAGGTCAGATCAAGGCCGGTACGCGCGTGATTGATGTCTTTGAGGAACCGGACCGGTACCCAATTAAAGCGTGACGCGTTATTTCAACTCTGGGGCTGATCGAATTCCGCTTATGCCCCTCATTTCCCTAGCCCCAAAGCCAAAATCGCTGTAGAGTCTCAATCAGACCCCGAAAACGGGGCGTGAACGAGGCAGATAGTGGCGGTATCTCATGACTGAGATGGTGTATGGCGCGGTCCGGGACACGCGCGGCGAACCGATTCTACCAAAGTGGTGGCGCACGATTGATCGCTGGACCATGTCCTGCGTGCTGATCCTGTTTGTCATCGGCTTGCTATTGGGGCTGGCTTCATCGCCGCCGCTGGCCGGGCGCAACGGGTTTGATCCGTTCCACTATGTCGAACGGCAGGCGCTGTTTGGCGGGCTGGCGCTGGTGGCGATGCTGTTGACCTCGATGATGTCACCCACATTGGTGCGTCGGTTGGCGGTTCTGGGATTTCTGGGCGCGTTTGTGGCGTTGGCCTTTCTGCCCGTGTTTGGCACCGATTTCGGCAAGGGCGCGGTGCGGTGGTATTCCTTGGGATTTGCCTCGCTGCAACCCTCAGAGTTTCTAAAACCCGGCTTTATCGTTGTGGCCGCGTGGCTGCTGGCGGCCTCGCAAGAGATCAACGGCCCTCCGGGGCGATTGTGGTCTTTTGCGCTGTGCATGGCGATTGTGGCGATGCTGGTACTGCAACCTGATTTTGGGCAGGCCTGTCTGATTCTATTTGGCTGGGGCGTGATGTATTTCGTGGCCGGTGCACCGATGCTGCTACTGGTGGGAATGGCTGGGGCCGTCGTGCTGGGCGGGATGTTCGCCTATTCGAACTCGGAACACTTCGCCCGCCGCATTGACGGCTTTCTGAACCAAGAGGTCGATCCGACCACGCAGCTTGGCTATGCCACCAACGCCATCCGCGAAGGCGGCTTGTTCGGCGTCGGAGTAGGTGAGGGGCAGGTGAAGTGGTCCTTGCCCGATGCCCATACCGATTTCATCATCGCCGTCGCGGCCGAGGAATACGGGTTGATTCTGGTGCTGATCATCATCGCGCTCTACTCGCTGATCGTAGTGCGTTCGCTGCTGCGGCTGATGAAGGAACGGGACATGTTCATCCGTCTGGCCGGAACCGGTCTTGCCTGTATGTTCGGCGTTCAGGCGATGATCAACATGGGCGTCGCGGTGCGCCTGCTGCCCGCCAAGGGAATGACGCTGCCGTTCGTCAGCTATGGCGGCTCATCGCTGATAGCGGGCGGTATCGCAGTAGGCATGTTGCTGGCGTTCACCCGCACCCGACCGCAGGGCGAGCTGGGCGATATTCTGCGCGGACGGGGTTGATGAGCAAACCGTACCTATTGATTGCGGCGGGCGGCACCGGGGGCCACATGTTCCCGGCGCAGGCGCTGGCCGAGGCGATGCTGCAGAAAGGCTGGCGCGTGCGCCTGTCCACCGATGCGCGCGGCGCGCGCTATACCGGCGGATTTCCGCATTCGACCGAGATTGTCGAGGCGACATCGGCCACCTTCGCGCGCGGCGGGCTGGCGGCCAAGGCGATGGTCGGCCCCAAGATCGCGGGCGGCGTGACAAGTATGGCAATGCAGATGATGCGTGACCGGCCCAATGTGGTGGTGGGGTTCGGAGGTTACCCTTCGATCCCGGCGCTAGGTGCGGCGACGCTGTTGAACATTCCGCGCATGATCCATGAACAGAACGGTGTGCTGGGCCGCGTGAACCAACTGTTTGCCAAGCGCGTGGCCCAAGTGGCCTGTGGCGTTTGGCCCACGGATTTGCCCGACGGCGCAAAGGGTGTGCATACAGGCAATCCGGTGCGCGGTGCGGTGTTGGAACGTGCCGCGGCAGGCTATATCCCGCCCGGAGACTACCCAATGTCGGTTCTGGTGATGGGGGGTAGTCAGGGCGCACGCATCCTCAGTGATGTGGTGCCAGGTGCGCTTGCGGCCTTGCCCGATGGTCTGCGCGACCATATCCGCGTGGCTCATCAGGCCCGCGATGAAGATGGTAAACGTGTCACCGCCTTTTACGCCGACCATGGTATCCGGGCCGAGGTTCTGCCCTTTTTCGATGACGTCCCCCGGCGGATGTCCGATGCGCAGCTGGTGATCAGCCGCTCGGGCGCGTCTAGTGTGGCCGATATCTCGGTCATCGGGCGGCCCTCAATCCTTGTCCCCTTTGCCGCCGCTGCGGGCGATCACCAAACCGCCAATGCGCGCGGGCTGGTGCAGGCGGGTGGGGCGATCATGATCCCCGAGAACCTGCTTGACGTTGCAGCACTGACCGAGCAAATCACCGCCGTTCTGACAAACCCCGAGGCCGCACAAAAAATGGCCCGTGCCGCCCTATCGACCGGAGCCCCAGACGCGACCGAGCGTCTTGTTCACCTTGTCGAAGAGCTGGCGCAGAAGGAGACCCCATGAATCCAGCCACCAAACTGCCGCAAGACGTAGGGCCGATCCACTTCGTTGGCATCGGCGGAATTGGGATGTCGGGCATTGCCGAGGTGCTGCTGAACCTGGGCTACCGGGTGCAGGGCTCGGACCTCAAAGCCTCAAAAATCACCGACCGTCTGGCTGGTCTGGGGGCCGAGATTTTTGTGGGTCAGCGGGCCGAAAACCTTGAAAACGCGGCCGTTGTTGTGGTGTCCACCGCGATCAAACCGGGCAACCCCGAGCTGGACGGCGCGCGCGCGCAGGGCCTGCCGGTGGTACGGCGCGCCGATATGCTGGCCGAGCTGATGCGCCTGAAATCCAACATCGCCATCGCCGGAACCCACGGTAAAACCACCACAACCACTATGATGGCCGAGCTCATGGTGGCGGGCGATTTCGACCCCACCGTGATCAATGGCGGCATCATTCACGCCTATGGTTCAAACGCACGAATGGGGCAGGGCGAATGGATGGTGGTCGAGGCCGACGAATCGGACGGCTCGTTCAACCGCCTGCCTGCGACCATCGCCATCGTCACCAATATCGACCCCGAGCATATGGAGCATTGGGGCGATTTCGACCGGCTGCGGGATGGGTTTTACGAGTTCGCCTCGAATCTGCCCTTCTACGGTCTGGCTGTGTGCTGCACCGACCACGCCGAGGTGCAGACGCTGGTGGGCCGCATCAGCGACCGCCGGGTGCGCACCTACGGGTTCAACGCGCAGGCCGATGTGCGGGCGGTGAATCTGACCTATAAGGGCGGCGTCGCGCATTTCGATATCCACCTGCAATACGAAGATACGGTGATTGAGGGCTGCACGCTGCCTATGCCCGGCGACCACAATGTCTCGAACGCTTTGTCCGCCGTCGCTGTGGCCCGCCATCTGGGCATGAAAACCGCCGAAATCCGCGAGGCGCTGGCCAATTTCGGTGGCGTCAATCGCCGCTTTACCAAAGTCGGCGAGGTCGATGGCGTTACCATCATCGACGATTACGGCCACCACCCGGTTGAGATTGCCGCCGTGCTAAAAGCTGCTCGTCAGGCGACCGAGGGTCGCGTGATCGCCGTGCATCAGCCGCACCGCTACTCGCGTCTGGCCAATTTGTTTGACGATTTCTGCACCTGTTTCAACGATGCCGACGTGGTTGCCATCGCTGATATCTTCGCCGCCGGAGAAGACCCGATTGAGGGCGCATCCCGCGATGATCTGGTGCAGGGCCTGATCCGCCACGGTCATCGTCACGCCCGTGCTCTGCTGGATGAAAACGATCTGGAGCGTCTGGTCCGCGAACAAGCCCGTCCCGGTGACATGGTTGTTTGCCTCGGGGCCGGGACAATCAGCGCCTGGGCCAACGGTTTGCCCAACCGTTTGCAACGTAAACAAGCTGTGTGACGCAGGGAACCAACTTGACGCTCGACTGATTTGAGCGTTTGCAGCCGCGAAACAACGTCCTCGGAGGGGCGCATGGTGAATTCAGTGGTGTTTGCGGGGCTGTGGGTCATCGCCTCGACCATCGTGGCGATGTTGCCGATGCGTCTGCAGTTTCCACCGGGCGTGGTGCTGTTTGTCTGTGCACCCGCGCTGATCGTCTGGTTGGGTCATGACTTCGGCTGGGTCGTTTCGGTGCTGGCTTTTGCAGGCTTCGCATCCATGTTCCGCAATCCGATCCGCCACTATTGGCGGCGCTGGACCGGGCAGGAGGTTCAGGAATGAATTGGTCAATCGCTCTGGCTGCGTTGTGGGGGATCGCCGCGAATGTGCTGGCGATGATCCCCAGCAAGGACAACCACTGGACCCGCGCCTATGTCCTGATCGCGGTGGGGATTCCGATATTGGGCTATGTCACCTTGCAGAACGGCCCGTGGATCGGACTGTTGGTGCTGGCGATGGGTATGTCCGTGCTGCGTTGGCCTGTGATTTATCTGGGGCGGTGGGTGCGTCGGATGCTTGGTTCGGCTCAGTGACAGTTACGGCTTGCGCGGAGGAAGTAAATCCGCGAAGGAACCGGAATGACATCTCTTCCAGAACCCCGTGGCAAACTGACCCAGAACCGAGCGTTGAACGACCTGACATGGCTTCGTGTCGGCGGTCCGGCGGATTATTTGTTCCAACCTGCAGATATTGACGATCTGAAAGCGTTTCTGCACGATCTGCCCGAAGACTTCGACGTGTTCCCCATGGGTGTCGGATCAAACCTGATCGTCCGCGACGGGGGGCTGCGCGCCGTAGTGATCCGGCTGGGGCGCGGGTTCAACGGGATCGAGGTCGCAGGCAACACCGTCACAGCGGGCGCGGCGGCGCTGGATGCGCATGTGGCGCGCAAAGCGGCAGATTCGGGGGTGGACCTCACGTTTTTGCGGACCATTCCGGGCTCGGTCGGTGGGGCGGTGCGGATGAACGCTGGCTGCTATGGCAGCTACACAGCGGATGTGTTGCGCAAGGCCACCATTGTCACACGTCATGGCGAGGTCGTGGACCTGACGCCGCAGGACCTGAACTTCCGCTATCGTCAATCGGATTTGCCCGATGGGGCGGTGCTGATTTCGGCCACGTTCGAGGGGCCCTCGGGCGATCCAAAGGCGCTGCATGATCGGATGGCGGCGCAATTGCAAAAACGGGACGAGACCCAACCCACCAAAGACCGCAGCGCAGGTTCAACCTTTCGTAACCCGGCCGGGTTTTCCTCAACGGGCAGGGCGGATGACGTGCACGATCTTAAGGCGTGGAAAGTGATCGACGATGCCGGGATGCGAGGGGCCACCAAGGGTGGCGCGCAGATGAGCGAGAAGCACTCGAACTTCCTGATCAACACTGGCGGTGCCACTGCCGCTGACCTTGAAGGCCTGGGCGAAGAGGTGCGAAAAAAGGTTTACGAAACAAGCGGCATCACGCTAGAGTGGGAAATCATGCGGGTCGGTGACCCGTTGAAGGAATAAAGCCCCAACCGTCAGACCAAAACAGGCAAATTCAGGCGACGGATCAAAGGCATAAACGCAGTACGGACCACCGCATAAGGTCCGGGGACATTGAGGCGCTAAGTGGGTAAGTCGAGCAGGACACACCCCAAAGTGGCGGTATTGATGGGCGGCCCCTCGGCGGAACGCGAGGTGTCACTCAGCTCTGGGCGCGAATGCGCAGCCGCCCTTAGGGGAGAAGGCTTTGAAGTGGTCGAGCTGGACGCAGGTCCCGACCTTTCTGCGCGCCTGTCGGATGTCAAACCGGATGTGGTTTTCAACGCTCTGCATGGCCGTTGGGGTGAAGATGGCTGTGTGCAGGGCCTGCTGGAGTGGATGCGCATTCCGTACACGCATTCTGGCGTGCTGGCCTCGGCGCTCGCGATGGACAAACAGCGCAGCAAAGAGGTGTTCGCCGCCGAAGGTTTGCCTGTTGTTCCCAGCGTGATCGTGCCCAAGCCCGATGTATCCGCCGCACATGTGATGGATCCGCCCTATGTGGCCAAGCCCAATAACGAAGGGTCCAGTGTCGGGATCTATATCGTCCACGAAGGCTCGAAAGGGCCGCCGCAACTGTCTGACGACATGCCAGATTACGTGATGGTCGAGAAATACGTGGCCGGGCGCGAGTTGACCGTGACCGTGATGGGCGATCGCGCTCTGACCGTGACCGAGATCATGACTGATGGCGGATGGTATGACTATGATGCCAAATACAAGCCCGGCGGCTCGTGGCACGTGCTGCCTGCCGACATCCCGCAGGATATTTTTGACCGCTGCATGAATCATGCGCTGAAAGCTCATAACGCACTGGGCTGTCGCGGTGTGACCCGTACTGATTATCGTTGGGATGACAGCATGGGCGCAGATGGCCTGTTTTTGTTGGAGACCAATACCCAGCCCGGAATGACACCGACCTCATTGGTGCCCGAGCAAGCCGAACATTGCGGTATGACCTTTGGCCAGCTGTGTGCCTGGATGGTGGAGGACGCCTCATGCGACCGTTAAAAGCCACGCGCGCACCTGTCATACATCGGTCCAAGCCATTGGCGGGTCCGGATGCCGATTTCGCGTCAGGCGAACGCCACGAAACAGAACCAAAACTGCGGTTGGGCGGCGTGAAACTGTTCGGCCGCAAATCGCAACGGTTCGACCCGGCTCCGTCGCGCCTCAGCTACCGAATACAGCGTTGGATGCTTACGCCGGGCATACGCCGCGGTCTGAAATATGGGTTGCCCATCCTGGCCATTTGCGCGGCTACGGGGCTGTATTTTAGTGCTGAGGAGCGGCGAGAGGCGGTTGTAGCTTACGTCAATGACATCAAGACCTCGATCCAGCAAAGACCGGAATTCATGGTCAACTTGATGGCCATTGATGGCGCTGGGCCGAATCTCTCCGAAGACATTCGTGAAGTTGTGCCACTGGATTTCCCGATCAGTTCCTGGGATCTGGACGCCGAACAAATCCGCGACACGATTACCGGTCTTGATCCTGTCAAATCTGCGACGGTTCGCATTCGCCCCGGCGGAATTCTTCAGGTTGATGTTGTTGAACGCCAACCCGTGGTGGTTTGGCGCACGCGCAGCGGAACCGAGTTGCTGGACGAAACCGGCGCGCATGTTGAGCGGGTCGCCTCCCGCAAGGACCACGCGACACTGCCGCTTATTGCAGGAAAGGGCGCGGACGAACATGTCGCTGAAGCACTGCAACTGCTGACAACAGCGCGCAGCCTTGGGGCGCGTGTGCGGGGTCTTGTTCGAATTGGCGAGCGCCGCTGGGATCTGGTTCTTGACCGAGGTCAGCGCATCATGCTGCCAACCGATCGGTCCGTGCGCGCACTGGAACGCGTCTTGGCGGTTAATGAGGTGCAGGACCTGTTGGAACGTGACGTGGCCGTTGTGGATATGCGCCTCGGACAACGTCCAACCATTAGAATGACCAAAGCTGCCAGCGAAGACTGGTGGAGTACAAAAACAGACGTGAGTAGCAGGCAGTAACGACCATGATGACCGATCTCTATCAGTCCCAACGGGCCATGCGGCAGATGCGCAGACAGGCGATGCAACGCGGTGTTGTTGCGATTCTGGATGTGGGAAGTTCAAAGATTTCCTGTCTGGTGCTGCGTTTCGACGGAACAGGGCGGTTAAGTGAGGACAACAGCATCGGGTCTCTGGCCGGTCAGACCGGGTTCCGGGTTATCGGCGCTGCGACCACACGTTCGCGCGGGGTGCAGTTTGGCGAAGTCACTGCGATGCAGGAAACCGAACGCGCCATCCGCACCGCTCTGCAAGCTGCGCAGAAGATGGCCGATATTCGGGTCGATCACGTGATCGCCTGCTTCTCGGGCGCGAACCCCCGGTCTTATGGGTTGGATGCGCAGGTCGATCTGGAAGGACAGGTGGTCAGCGAAGCCGAGGTCGGACGTGTGTTGAACGCCTGCGATGTGCCGGACTATGGCGCGGGTCGCGAGGTACTGCACGCACAGCCGGTGAACTTTGCGTTGGACAATCGCTCGGGCCTTATCGACCCTCGGGGGCAGATGGGTCAGACCCTTGCGGTCGATATGCACATGCTGACGGTTGATGCGGTCGCTATTCAGAATATCGTGCGCTGCATCAAGCGCTGTGATCTGGAATTGGCCGGGATCGCGAACTCGGCCTATGTTTCGGGCATTTCCGCACTGGTTGAAGATGAGCAAGAGTTGGGCGCGGCCTGTATCGACATGGGTGGCGGCACGACAAGTGTGTCTATCTTTATGAAAAAACACATGATTTATGCCGATTGCGTACGCATGGGCGGCGATCATGTGACGTCGGATATCTCGATGGGGCTTGGCGTTCCTGCGAATGTGGCCGAACGTATCAAGACCTTCAACGGCGGCGTTCACGCGACCGGGGCGGATGACCGTGACCTGATCGACATCGGCGGTGATACCGGAGATTGGGAACATGACCGGCGCACCGTCAGCCGCGCCGAGTTGATCGGCATCATGCGTCCTCGTGTAGAAGAGATTTTGGAAGAAGTCCGCATTCGACTGGATGCTGCCGGGTTCGATCATCTGCCCAGCCAGCAGATCGTTCTGACCGGTGGAGGCAGCCAGATCATGGGTTTGGACGGTTTGGCGACTCGTATTCTGGGGCAGCGCGTTCGTCTTGGGCGTCCCCTGCGTGTTCACGGGTTGCCGCAATCGGCGACTGGTCCGGGATTTTCTTCGGTGGTGGGGCTCAGCTTGTTTGCGGCGCATCCGCAGGATGAATGGTGGGACTTCGAAATCCCTGTCGACACCTATGCTGCGCGCCCGTTCAAACGAGCTGTCCGTTGGTTCCGTGACAATTGGTAAGACACTGGTCGCGGCGCTGTTTGTCGCGATTCCCGCATCGGTTCAGGGTCAGACCCTGATCACACCCGAGGCTTTTCTGGGGGCCGTTGTAGGCAAGACCGTCAAATTCTACGATTTCCATAACGGTGGCTTGGTTGGCGCCGAAGAGTTCCTGAGCCCGAGTCTCTCAGTCTGGCGCATGGAGGGTAGGGGTTGCGTCTACGGAAAAATTACAACCCCTGATGGCCAGCTTTGTTTCCTGTACGACGACGATGTCGATGGGTTCCCCGTGTGCTGGTGGCCCTTCGTGCACAATGGTAGTTTCATGGTTCGTCTGGCGACATTGGCGAATACAGAAATCCAGATTGTGAGAGAGATTTCTGATGAGGGACTAAACTGTCCAAGTACTCCTATTGGTTGAAGAATTCCCTTGCGGATGAACGTCGAATCCAGCAAGATATCCACAAGGTCCGACAGAGGCCATGCGTGAGGACCCGAGCAGTTTTCCGCAACATGCAAAGACAAGAAATACGTACGTGACATGCCCGTAATCTGCGGCGCGGCGGTCGCATCTGTTGTGCTGGATTGAGTTCGCTCCGCAACATCTGGCAAACAATACGAAATACTGGCGTGGAACGCCTTATTTCCTCCATATTTTGTGGATTCTGGCGATTTTTGGCGTGACGTTTGCGGTTTCGGTCGGTAGAATTGTGGCAGGATAGGTAAGAAAAACACCGCGTTGGCGGAGCATATAAACAGGCGGACAGAAGCATGACATTGAATCTTTCGATGCCCGGGCACGATGAATTGAAGCCTCGGATTACGGTATTTGGCGTAGGCGGGGCAGGCGGCAATGCCGTCAATAACATGATTGAAAAACAGTTGGATGGCGTGGATTTTGTGGTCGCCAACACCGACGCTCAGGCGTTGCAGCAGAGCCAGTCGTCGGCTCGTGTGCAACTGGGCGTGAAAGTCACCGAAGGTCTGGGCGCAGGGGCGCGTCCGACCGTGGGTGCCGCAGCCGCCGAGGAAAGCATCGAGCAGATCGTAGATCATCTGGCTGGCGCGCATATGTGTTTCATCACCGCCGGTATGGGCGGGGGCACCGGAACGGGTGCAGCGCCGATCATCGCGCAAGCCGCGCGCGAATTGGGCGTGCTGACCGTGGGCGTTGTGACCAAGCCCTTCCAGTTCGAAGGCGCCAAACGGATGCGTCAGGCCGAAGACGGCGTTGAATCGCTGCAAAAGGTCGTCGACACGCTGATCATCATCCCGAACCAGAACCTGTTCCGTCTGGCCAATGAAAAGACGACCTTTACCGAGGCGTTCTCGATGGCCGATGACGTGCTGTATCAGGGCGTCAAAGGCGTGACTGATCTGATGGTACGTCCGGGCCTGATCAACCTCGACTTTGCGGATGTTCGTGCCGTGATGGACGAGATGGGCAAAGCCATGATGGGAACGGGCGAGGCCACCGGCGAGGATCGTGCGGTTCAGGCAGCCGAGAAGGCGATTGCCAACCCGCTGCTGGACGAAATCAGCCTGAAAGGTGCCAAGGGTGTCCTGATCAACATCACCGGTTCGCATGATCTGACCCTGTTCGAGTTGGACGAGGCGGCCAACCGTATCCGCGAAGAAGTCGACCCCGAGGCGAACATCATCGTAGGCTCGACACTGGACACGGCTATGGAAGGCGGAATGCGGGTTTCGGTCGTTGCCACTGGCATTGACGCGACCGAGAAGTCCGAGGATGTGCCGGTCGCGCGTCGCTCGATGTCAGCCCCGCTGACGCGCACTGTGTCGGCAGAAGAGCCTGTGCAGGAAGACGCATATGTTTCCGCGCCCGAACCTGCAGAGGCCGAACCGGCTCGTGAGCCTTCGCTGTTCGAAGCGGCCGAAGAGCCTCAGTTCCAGCCGCGCGCCGAACAGGATGACGACGACCTGCCTCCTCCGGCTTATCAGCCGCGTGTAGCTGAATTCGAGCCGACGCCTGATCCGGTTGAAACTACGACCGACAGTTATGTCGCGCCTCAGCCTCAGCCGACTGCAGGGACACCATCACCGGAAGCGCTGCAGCGTTTGCAGGCAGCGGTTCAGAATGTTCCACCGTCTGATCGTGGGTACGCGGCACCGCGGCCTCAGCCAACGGCTGCGCCGGCACCCGCACCTCAATCTGATGCGGATCGTCCCCGGTTTGGGTTTAACCGGCTGATCGACAGAATGACCGGTCACGCGGCCGATACGCCGGCACAGCCCCAGCGCCAACAGCCCGTAATGCGCCAATCTGACGCTACGGCGCCGGCGCATGATGAGGCAGACCCCGAGCAAGATCGGATTGAAATTCCGGCCTTCTTGCGGCGTCAAGCCAACTGATCGCGGTAACAAATTGATTAAGAAGGGCTGCTGTTTGGCGGCCCTTTTTCGTTTTAAAACAATTGTGTAACCGGGTGTAAGCAGGCTTTTGCCGATCTGTTACATTCATGTTTCATTCGGTTACAAAGAGTGAGTTGAGCCTTTTGCCCGCGTTCCTTAACTGAGATGCCAACACGGCCAAACTAGGTCGGACACCACTCACCGAGGCCCAAATTGCAACATACGCTCAAATCTCCGATCACGTTTACCGGTGTCGGGCTGCATAGCGGCAAGCCTGCGAATATGGTGCTGAAACCGGCGGCAGCTGGCCATGGCATCTGGTTTAAACGTACGGATATTGAACTGGGCAATGCACTGGTCCCTGCTATCTATGATGTGGTCGAGCGGACTCCGCTCTGCACCCGGCTGATCAACGATGCGGGCGCTTCGGTGTCGACGGTTGAACATATAATGGCTGCGCTGGCTGGATGTGGTGTCCACAACGCGCTGATTGAGATTGATGGCCCCGAAGTTCCGATCATGGATGGATCGTCAATCGAATTTGTGCGTGGGATCATGGCCAAGGGCGTGCGCCGTCAGGCCAGCCCGGTTCTGGCCTACGAAGTATTAAAGCCCGTGACTGCTTCGCGGGAAGGAGCGAGCGCTTCGATTGCGCCTGCCGACGGTCTGATTATCGATTTCCACATTGATTTTGAGGACAGCGCCATCGGACGCCAGACCAAAACTTTGGACATGCGCAACGGCTCATTTGCGCGGGAACTCAGCGATTGCCGCACTTTCTGCCGCCGCACAGATGTTGAAGCGATGCGCGAAAACGGTTTGGCCCTTGGTGGAACGCTGGAAAACGCGGTCGTCGTGCAAGGGAACGAAGTTCTGACACCCGGCGGGTTCCGTCACTCTGACGAAGCCGTACGCCATAAAATGCTGGACGCACTAGGCGATCTTTATCTGGCAGGTGGTCCGATTCTCGGCCACTTTACCGGTGATAAGTCGGGACATGCGATGACCAACACTCTGCTGCGCAAGTTGTTTGAGACCCCCGGCGCAGTTCGCCCGATCCTGTGCACGCCGGAACAAGCTGCGCGTCTGCCAGGGCAAGGGCTGGTTTGGAACGAAATTCCCGAAGTCGCTTGATTGGATCAACTCTGTCGACAATTCCGACAGCAGGCTGACTAAGGCGTTTTGCCCCGGAATTATATGTGCTAAACCAAGCCTCAAACCGGGGCGTGCCTCGACAAGCAAGACGACAAGGATAGGCGGAATGGGTGGCACCAAGGCGGCAGTCAGATTCGCAGGCGCGTTACTTCTGACAGCAGTTTTGACAGCATGCGGAGGCCAGGGGGCTGACCGCAACCAGAATCTTGAGGGTTTCACTCCTGAACAGATATTCACGCGCGGTGAGTTTGAGCTGTCGCAGAATCGGCAGGACGACGCGGCGTGGTATTTCTCAGAAGTCGAGCGCTTGTACCCTTATTCCGATTGGGCCAAGCGCGCGCTGATCATGCAGGCCTTCTCGTATCATTCCGACAAGAATTATGAAGAAAGCCGTGCTGCGGCACAGCGGTTCATAGATTTTTATCCGGCGGATGAGGATGCAGCTTATGCCCAGTACCTTCTGGCGCTTAGCTACTATGACCAAATCGACGAGGTTGGACGAGATCAGGGTCTGACGTTCCAGGCGTTGCAGTCGTTGCGGACCGTGATCGAAGTCTATCCTGACAGCGAATATGCAACTTCTGCCGTTCTGAAGTTCGATCTGGCCTTCGACCATCTGGCCGGCAAGGAGATGGAGATCGGGCGCTATTACTTGCGTCAGGATCACTACACTGCGGCGATCAACCGCTTCCGCGTCGTGGTTGAGGATTTTCAAACCACCTCGCACACCGCCGAAGCGCTCTATCGTCTGATCGAAGCGTATCTGTCGCTGGGTCTGGTGGATGAGGCACAGTCGGCCGGGGCAATATTGGGATTCAATTACCAATCTTCCGAGTGGTATGACGCGGGCTACAAGTTACTGACATCGCGCGGGCTTGACCTTAAGAGCCGTGGCAACAACTGGCTTAGCACAATTTACCGCCAGACCGTCAAAGGTGAGTGGTTGTAATCGCCATGGCCAAAGCTCCGGGACGCTAGGATCCGATGCTGCGCGCCCTTGATATCCGCGACATGCTGATCATCGACCGGCTGGAACTGACGTTTCAGCCGGGTTTGAACGCGTTGACCGGCGAAACGGGCGCAGGCAAGTCGATCTTGTTGGATTCCCTGGGCTTTGTGCTGGGTTGGCGCGGGCGGGCGGAACTGGTCCGTCAGGGGGCCGCGCAGGGCGAGGTGGTGGCCGAGTTCGAGCTGTCCGAAGATCACCCCGCCCATGCGATTCTGGCCGAGGCCGGGCTGCCGGGCGGCGAGGAACTGATCCTGCGCCGGGTGAACACCGCCGAAGGGCGCAAGACCGCATGGGTCAATGACCGGCGCTGCTCGGGCGAGGTGTTGCGGGCGTTGTCCGAGACCCTGGTGGAGCTGCATGGCCAGCATGATGACCGGGGTTTGCTTAACCCGCGCGGGCATCGGGCGATGCTGGACGATTATGCCGGCGTTTCGGATGATCTGGCTGCGGTACGCGCCGCTTGGACTGATATGTCGCGGCAGCGCAAAGCGCTGGCTGAGACCGAAGCAGCGTTGGCCGCCATGCGCGCAGAAGAGGAATTCTTGCGCCACGCTGTGGCTGAGCTGGACAAGCTGGACCCGCAACCGGGCGAGGATGCCGATCTGGACGCGCGCCGCCGCATGATGCAAGGGGCCGAGCGCATCCGTGATGACGTGGCCCGCGCGTTTGATCTGTTGGGCGGGAATGGGGCCGAAACGGCCATGTCGGATGCCGTGCGCTGGCTGGAGGGCGTGTCTGATAGCGCCGGCGGTCAGTTGGAGGAGCCGATCGCCGCCTTGGGCCGGGCTCTGATTGAGTTGGGCGAGGCACAGGACGGTGTGAATGCTTGCCTGCAGGCGCTGGAGTTCAATCCGGCGGAGCTGGAACAGGCCGAGGAACGTTTGTTCGCAATCCGCGCTCTGGCCCGCAAACATGACGTGGCCCCCGACGATCTTGGCGCCTTCGCTGATACGCTGCGCGACCGCCTGAACAAGCTGGACGCAGGCGATGCCGATCTGGCCGACCAGCGCGCGGCGGTTGCGGCTGCGCAGGACACCTATGATCAGGCGGCGGCGAGGCTCAGTGCCGCGCGTCAGCAGGCAGCGGGGCAGTTGGACACGGCTGTGATGGCCGAGCTCGCTCCGCTGAAAATGGAGCGCGCGGTGTTTCAGACCGAACTCACCGCCGCCGATCCCGGCCCCGAGGGGATTGACGCGGTGGCTTTCACCGTCGCCACCAACCCCGGCGCGCCCTCCGGGCCGTTGAACAAGATCGCCTCGGGCGGGGAACTCAGCCGGTTTCTGCTGGCGCTCAAGGTCTGTCTGACCGGCGATGACAGCGCCCGCACTATGATCTTTGACGAGATTGACCGCGGCGTCGGTGGTGCGACTGCGGATGCGGTGGGGCGGCGTCTGGCATCACTGGCGCAGGGCGGGCAGGTGCTGGTGGTGACGCATTCGCCACAGGTCGCGGCCCGCGCGGCGCATCACTGGCGGGTGCAGAAACAAGTGACCGACGGGCTGACCCTGTCCACCGTCATCCCGCTGGCCGAACCCGACCGCGTGGATGAGATCGCGCGCATGGTTGCGGGCGACACGATCACGGATCAGGCCCGCGCCGCCGCCCGTGCCCTGTTGGACGTATAGCGCCTCACAGACGCGCGATCCGGCTTTTATCTGTGCCCTCCGTGGCTTAGTAAGGGATATCTTCTGATCTCCCGAGGGCACATGACCCAGTCAACCCGCACCGTTCTGCGCAACCAGCTGCATCAGGCTTTGGCCGCGATGAAGGATGGCTGGCGGGTGATGCGGCGGCGGGGGCCAAGCCAGATCCAGTTCTGGTTCATCGCTCTGGCCATCGGCATCGCCGCCGGGTTCATGGCGCTGGGTTTCCGCAAAGCGATCCGGGCGCTGCAGGCGTGGGTCTATGACACCGAAGACATCCTGCTACTGCATTCCCATGTCGAGAAACTGCCGTGGTTCATCGTGCTGATCACGCCGATCCTCGGAGGTCTGATCGTGGGTATCATCCTACACAGGTTCACCGATGACGGGCGCGTGCGCTCGGTCGCGGATGTGATCGAAGGCGCGGCGCTGACCGATGGCCGGGTCGAGGGCAAGGCGGGGATCGCATCCCTGTTTGCCTCGCTGATCACGCTCAGCACAGGCGGGTCCACGGGGCGCGAAGGGCCGGTGGTGCATATGGCCGGGGTGATCTCGACCTGGGTGTCGAACCGTATCCACGCCGACGGGATCACCGGGCGCGACCTGCTGGGCTGCGCGGTGGCGGCCGCGGTTTCGGCCAGTTTTAATTCACCCATCGCCGGGGCCCTGTTCGCGCTTGAGGTGGTGTTACGCCACTTCGCGGTTCATGCCTTTGCGCCTATCGTAATTGCCTCGGTCGCGGGGACGGTGATCAATCGGCTGGAATATGGCGACGTGACCGAGTTTACCCTGGATACCCCCGGATCGCTGCAGTTCTACGTCGAGTTGCCGGCCTTTCTGATCCTTGGCCTGATCTGCGGCTTGGTGGCGCTATTGCTAATGCGTTCGATCTTCTTTGCCGAAGACATCGGCAATCACATCCAGACTCGCCTGTCCTTGCCGGGCTGGCTGCGCCCGGCCGTGTCTGGGGCGATGCTTGGTCTGATCGCCATCTGGTTTCCCCATATCATCGGTGTGGGCTACGAAACTACGATCCGTGCCCTGACCGGAGATTTGGTTCTATCGGCAGCCATCATGTTTGCCGTGATTAAGACCGTGGCTGTAGCGATCACCATGGGTGGGCGTATGGGGGGCGGGGTGTTTTCGCCGTCGCTGATGGTGGGGGCGCTGACTGGGTTGGCCTTTGGCCTGATCGCCACCGGGTTGCTGCCGGATGTGTCGGGAACGCATACGTTGTATGCTTTTGCCGGAATGGGGGCGGTGGCCGCTGCCGTTCTGGGCGCACCGATCTCGACTACAATGATCGTTTTTGAACTGACCGGAGACTGGCAGATCGGGTTGGCCGTGATGGTCTCGGTCTCGATGTCGACCGCGCTTGCCTCGCGGTTGGTGGACCGGTCGTTCTTTTTGACCCAGCTCGAGCGCCGTGATGTGCATCTAGCCGCCGGGCCGCAGGCGTATCTGCTGGCGATGCTGCGTGCTGGGGCGGTGATGCGGCCCTTGGGGGATGCCCGATCGATCAGCCGCGATGAGGCGCAGGCGCTGATCGAGCAGGGCTTGTGTGTGCAGGCCAGCGCGACGCTTGAGGCCGCGATGCCTTATTTCGACCGCGAGGATATCCCTTGTATCCCGGTCGTGGTGATCGACGATGACGGGTGCGAAAACCCGGTCGGCGCACTTTATCACGTCGATGCGCTTAAGGCTTATAACCGTGCGCTGGCGGCCACAGCCGCCGAAGAGCATTCCTAGCCGCGATAGACCGTTGCCGCGTCGCCCAGATAGTTGTCCCATGCGAACCAGTACGAGATATGCCCGGCCACGCGCGGCAATTCCGTACTGTCCGGTCCGATCAGTTTTTCCTCGGTCAGGCGCCATTTGCGGCCCTGCTGATCAACCAGCCCGCCCTCTGATGCGGTAAAACGGTTCGACCCACGCTCATAGGCGCGCACGGCACGTTTGTCGGGATTGCCGATCAGAACCAGCGGGCGGTTGGCAATCGCATCGTTGATCACGCGCGTGTTGTTGAACGCATCCAGCGGCCAGGCCCGTGCCGCGCCGAACTGACGGATTGCAAAGATATAATCCTTTTGCCGGTGCTGCGATTGATCCACCAGTGCCGGGAACATCAGCTCGGGCGACGCAAAATACTCGCGATAAACCACGCCCGAGCCATAATTCCGACGATGCCCGGTGTTCAGGGACAGGATTTTGGTATCGGGGTGCGACCCTTTCCAGCTTTCCCAAGTGGTGATCACCACGGGGCGCTGTTTCAGCTCGATCCCGCTATCGACCAGCGGGCCGACGACGGGTTTGCCGGTGTATTGGTTCCACAGCGAATGAGTCTCGCGATCGAACATCAGCTTGTTGGACCGATAGAGGAACCCCGACGAGCCAAAGACCAACGGTTTGCTGCGCCCCGACACCTGCGTTTCAAACAAAATGCCCGATCCGCAGAGCGTGCAATAAGCCAACGCCAGAGGCACCCCACCGATTACATCGTTGAACATCTCGTGCCAGCCCATGATCCGCAACGGATAGGCACGCGAATCCCCGTTGATCGAGACGCCAAAGACCAGGTCATCGTCTTTCATGTAGTCCGCGCGCGCGGCCGGGATCAGCGTCGGATTGTCCAGCGAGGGGATGCCGTCTTTTTGAACACCGCCCCATGTAATCTCTTCCAACCGGATCTTCATTTTGCCAGGTTGCAGGTATTCGGGGCGCAGGAAATCGTCAAAGTTCGAGTCTATCCCTAACAGCACTTCGCGCTTGAACGGGATCAGCGAGGGGTGCGGCGTAATCTGTGGATTGCGTTCTTGCCAGATCATCCAGTCGAACCAATCCACACCGATATTTTCGCCTGTCAGGGTGCGCATGACTTCCGTGATCTCATCACTGCGGCGGCGCCCGTAACGCATCGCCGTCAGCAGTGCCGGAACCACGTCCGGCTGCCCGCGATTGACAAGATAGGCCATTCCTTCCTCGAAATCGGAATTGCTGCCGTAAAGCGTCGTGCGGATGGCCTCGAGGACAGGATCGCTCTGCGCCCAGAGTGACGTGGGAAGCATGGCAGCGGCCCCCAGAATTCCAGTGAAACTACGGCGAGTGATCGACATTGCGTCCTCCGGCTATGGTCGCACGTATTTTGCACCGGATCGTACCAGAAATCATTCAACAGCCGCGTGAACTCATCGTGAGGGCTGCAAGGGTGCAACGCGAGCGATCTTGTTGTGCGCGGCACGACCCGGTCGGGTTGATACCGGTTGTGTTTCAGGGTTCTATGTGGCCGAGCAGCGCCAGATTGCACGGCGAAAACAAAAATATTTTGAGGTCAGGGGATGAGTTTTCTTAAATGGGTACTGGCGAGCCCGGTGATCGTGCCCGTTACCCTTATAACACTTGTTGTTTCCGTTGTGCTTTTGATGCTTGAGGTGCATGAATTGCGCGGCCGCCCTGTGGCCGCGCCACACTCTGCGCCTGTTGTTGCGCTGGATGGGGCCGCACAGATCGAGACAATCTTCACTGCCTTGAATATGAAAGAGACCGAAATCCCCGTCGAACGTGTCGGTAGCGGTGGCGCGTTAGCCAGCTTAGGCAACGACCTCATCGTTATGACCCACGAGGGAGGTTTTTTTGAAGCGGGCGGAGCAGAGGCCAAACAACTGCAAATTGCCCCACCCCCGAACGGTTGGAGTGCAATGTTGGCGTTTGCTGAGGCGAACCCCGACTATGAATTTGCGCATTTCTTTTTTCGATACAATGATGTGGATGTTGTGGACGATCAACTGATCGTTTCTTTCACAGAATGGGTCGAGGGCGAGAACTGCTATCGCACGGCAATCTCGACCGCGCCATTGCAAGGCGCGTCTGCTGAAACTGCCTCAATCAAAGCCGAAGACTGGACGGTGCTGTTCGGGACAGAACCCTGCCTTGCGCCCAACCCCGAAGGTCGCGCGATTCAGGGCCATATGGCGGGCGGACGGTTTCGTGTAGACGCGAATGGCACATTGTTCTTGGCTGCAGGTGACTATGCGCAAGACGGAATTTACGCTCCGGTGCCATTGTCGCAAATCCCGGATCAGATGTACGGCAAGGTGATCGCAGTGGATTTGGCCACCGGCGATAGCCGTGTTGTCAGTCAGGGTCATTCGAACATGCAGGGAATAGCGCTGGACCAGGACGGCAAACTGTGGACGGTTGAACATGGCCGGCGCGGCGGGGATGAGCTGAACCTGATCCGCGAAGGCGAGGACTATGGATGGCCACAGGTTTCGCTTGGAACGAGATACAACAAATTGCCGTTGCCTGATACGCTGGACTATGGTCGCCATCCCGACTTCCAGCTGCCGGCGTATTCCTGGCTGCCCTCGGTGGCTGTTAGTTCATTGATGAACGTTGATGACTTTCATCCTGCCTGGGATGGGGATTTGATTGCCGGATCGCTGGCCGGGAACAGCCTGTTTCGAATTCGTACCAACGGAGAGAGCATTCTGTTCGCAGAACGTATCCCACTGGGGCTGCGGATACGATATGTCCATCAACATGGGGACGAGCTCGCATTGTGGACCGATCAGCGAAAAGTGGTTCGTTTGACTGTTGGCGAGTTCGATCCCAGCTTTCAGTTTGCGGTTTCAAAGATCACTGATCTGGAACTGCCGGAACGCAAGGCAAGTGCAGTAGAAACGGCCCTGGATGGCTGCGCGGAGTGTCACGGATTCGGCGTGTTACCCAGCACCAGTGCCCCGTCTTTGGGCGAAGTCTTCGGTCGTCAGATCGCGGGCCTGACCGATTTCGACTACTCGCAGTCATTGTCTGAAGTGGGTGGAAAGTGGACCCGGGACCAGCTTGTCGCGTTCCTTGATAATCCGCAATCCATCGCTGCCGAAACGTCGATGCCCGATCCGGCTCTGGACGACCCCGAAGTGGTAAATGCTATCGTGGATATCCTTGTCTCGCTGAGGGAACAGGCCGAGTGACTTGATACTCTCGCTTTTTGGTGTCAACCGCTGAGTGTCGCGCCCTGGCCATGGTAACAGAACGCCATGGCCCAGTGTTTTCGTTGATTGCCCGAAGAAAATCGGCGTTTCACGGGCTGAAACACACTTTGGCTCAACTTTTCTTGATCTAGTTGTTAACTTTCGGTTAATATTAATCAAGAGTATTCTGCCCGAGTTCCGCGCTGACTACCTATTGCAACCCTGATTTTGTGCACGGCGTCAGGCTGCTCGGCTTTCATATTTTGAACGACCAAACGAATAACGAACTGTTTTAGCACCAGAACTCATGTGAATGGGAGTGGTTGGTAATGTATTTAAAGAGTTTCGTTCAGCGTCTCTGGCTGGGGTCGAGAGGCGCGGGTTACGCGCTGCCAGTGCTGGGGTCTGACGCAGAATTGCATGTTGTCAGAAACGAGTTGGCACCATGACCTTTGCTGAGACTACAACCTCGATGGGCGAGTATCCGCCTGCGGTCCGAATTACGCTGGGCCTACCTGTCATGGTGAGCCGGTCTGTAGAAACGTTTTCAAGTTTTGACCGTCTCTTAAATGGCCATTTGCAACGTGCGGCTGTGCTGGAGACAGGGCTGAGTCATGCAAAGCGTTGATATTGCATTAGTCGGAGCAGGGCCCGCTGCATACGCTGCACTTACAGCTATGCGGGGCTTCTCTGGGTCTGTGGCTGTGGTGACGGGGGCCACCTCCAAGCCTTCTCAGGGTGGGCCGGTCAAGATTGTCTCGGTTGCGTATGAAAGACAACAGCCCGCGTGTCTGGCCGACCGCACCGAAGTATCAGGCGACGCACCTCCGATGTTTGCTGCCGCCGAAGTCGGTGGGCTGGCCAATTACTGGGGTAAACAGCTTCAGGTTTACGACTGTGATGACCCTTGGGGAAGGGGACAGTTTTTGGAAACATGGTGGGACTATTGTGCCGCGTGCGAAGCTGTGCAGCGCGATCTGAAAGTGGTCGGCGGTGCCCGGCACGAGCTTTTAGAGAACGGACTGGAAAAAAGTGTCCCACGTTTGCTGAACGGAACTTCAGAAACTCCCAATGCCGGGCTTCGGACCATGGCCCGAGCGGTCGAGGCGCGCCTCAAAGAGATGCCGAACGTCTCGGTCCGAGCGGGGCGTGTTAGCCGGATCTTGTCAGGGCAGGGGATGGTACGCTTGGACCTGGATGATGGAACTCAACTGCGAGCGCGGCACGTGTTTCTGGCATCGGGAGTATTAGGTACAGCGAACTTGCTAGCGCGCAGCCTGCCACAAGCATCGCAGATCGGCTTTCGCGACCACGCCCCGTACATCATGAATTGCCTTTGGTTAAGCCGTGCATTGGGATCGCCGCGCGCTTATGCTGAGGCAGGACACTTTAATGCCCTGACGTTGAAACATAAGGTAGGTGGGCGGTGCGATCTTTTCGCCTCTGTCTATGCCGTCTCACAGGCTCCGATCAGCTTGATAACTGCCACATTTGGTTTAGGCCCCCACTTGCGGGGACGTCGTATCGGGCGACTTGTAGATTTTGTGCAGCCCATTCGGATCTGGACGCCGACAACTATGGTGCAGCTCAGGCATTTGCCGCGCGAGGGCCGGATTGAAGCAAATAAAGTGCCGGACGCTGATCAGGACATTGGTCTGCGCAATTTGTTGGACTGGTTAGCATCGCATGGAGTGCGGCACACGCTGGGCGTCACCGCCCCTGGTCAGGGCTTTCATTATCACAAACTGACAGTCGGGGATCGAGATGAGCCAGTAGATCAGGTCGTCGAGTCAGCTTTCGATGGTCGAGTCCGCGTGATTGATGCCTCTTGCCTTCAAGAAATTGGCTGCCCGCCGCACACATTGACAGCGATGGCGCAGGCTTACGGTCGGGTCAGTCAAGATCTGGCGATGGTCGACCTGATGAAAGAGGCGATGTGAGTCCCGCTCAGATTTGTTCAACTTTGACTGAATCGAGCCGATAAAACGCGATATAGCCTTTGATATCGGCGACTTCGGGGATCGGGCTTTCATAGCTCCACGCCGCGTTTTCAGTCACAGAAGACTTATTGACGATCGAGAAGTGCGCGGCGTCACCCTTATGGGGGCAATGCGTGACTTTGTCGGTCTGGTCCAGAAACGCCATCGCAATATCATTGCGGGGGAAATAGATCACCGGGTCCAGATCACCTTCAAGCAGTTCAAGCGCATTTGTGCTTTCACCCAAAATGGCGCCACCGGAACGGACGCTCCATTTACCCGGTGCTTTGCGAATAGTGATCTTGGTCATCTTACCTCCTTAACCCTTACTGATGTCGGGCTTTTCCTCTGCCTCCGGAATGTAACAGCTGGGTGTCAGATCGGAGCGGTTGCGGCATCCAACCACAGTTGCGCCTCTGCGCCCAGCCTTGGTCTTATTTTTTCCGCAACGTCGCGGTGATACGCATTCAGCCAATCACGTTGAGCGTGGGTCAGCATGTCGGGAACAATCAATCGACGGTCAATTGGAACGTAGGTCAAAGTCCGCCAATTCAGCATTGCGCGTTCGGCATCGCCACCGGGCAAGTTAGGGGCCTGCTGCACCACGACCAGGTTTTCGATACGAATGCCAAAAGCACCTTCACGGTAATAGCCGGGCTCGTTCGAAAGGATCATACCGGGTTGAAGGGGGACATGGCTGACCTTCGACAGACGCTGAGGGCCTTCGTGCACGCTCAGGTACGCGCCGACGCCGTGGCCGACGCCATGGTTGAAATCCTGCCCTGCCGCCCACAGCGGGGCCCGAGCCACGCCTTCGATATCGCGCCCAGCCAAGCCCACGGGCCAACGCAAGATCGACATGTCGATCATACCCTTCAGGACACGGGTGAAGCAGGCTTTTTCTTCGTCACCGACCTCACCAATAGCGATGGTACGGGTAATATCTGTGGTGCCATCAAGGTATTGACCACCGCTGTCGAGAACCAGAATGTGCCCGTCTTCCAGAAGGCTGTCGGTCTCTTCGGTGACGCGGTAATGCATGATAGCGCCGTTAGGACCGGTGCCTGCGATTGTATCAAACGAGATGTCCTGCAGCGCGCTGTCCTTGCGCCGGTTCTCTTCCAACCTTGTGACAACCTGCGTTTCAGTGACACTGCCGGGGCTTTGGTCATCCAGCCAGCAAAGCGTCTCGATCACCGCCACTGCGTCGCGCAGGTGAGCCTCGGCGCTGCCTTCGATTTCAGCAGGGTTTTTGCAGGCTTTCGGCAGGGCGCAAGGGTCGCCGGCATCGACGATCTTGTCCTGCAAAACATCAGCTACGATTTGGGGCAGGGTTCCAAGATCAACCTGAATTGCCCCCTGTAACGCGGCAACAGCATCAAGGAACGTTTCAGGCGCGTGAACGCGAACCTGATCGCCTAGTGACACGCCCAGCTTTTCCTGTGCCATGAACAGGTCAACCTTGGCGTCCGAGTGCAAAATGGCAAAACCGTGCGCCACTGGGTTGTATCCGATATCCGAGCCCCGAATGTTCAACAGCCACATGATCGAGTCCGGCAAGGTGATCACGGCGGCCGTGTTGCCAGCAGCAGTCAAAGCCTCGGCCAGACGGTCAATTTTGCTGGCGGCACTTTCACCGGCGAATTCCAGAGGGTGCGCTTTAACCGGGTTCATCGGTGGGGCAGGTTGATCGGGCCATATGCGGTCAACCAGATTGGGGCTGCGAACAAGGTCTATACCGCTGCCTGCGAGGTCTTTGCGTGCGTTGGTGATCTGGCCAGCAGCGTGCAACCACGGATCAAAACCGACCTTGCCGCCATCGGGCAGATTGTCCTTCAACCACGCGCCCAAACTGACCTCGGGCCACGGCACAGGGGTAAAGTCCTGGGCGACCTGAACCTTGACCTGTGTTCGGTATCGCCCGTCGACAAACACACCGGCCACGTCGGGCAACACGGCACAAAAACCTGCCGACCCGGTAAAGCCTGTTAGCCAAGACAAACGTTCGTCCCGCGGGGCGACATATTCGCCCTGATGCGCGTCTGAGCGCGGAATAAGAAAACCGTCCAGCCCGTCTTGGGCCAGCTCTTTTCTGAGGGCGGCCAGCCGCGGAGGTCCCTGTTCCGGTCGTGCGGTCACGGCAAAGGACTGAAACATCTCATACCTCATCGGTTCAGGGTCTTTCCCATTATGTGTTGAGTTTCACCCGGAGCGGCATTAGCCCGCCTTCTTCATCCCCATGATGCGGGCGCGGGCACGTGGGTCGCTGTCAAACAACGCGGCCAATTGCTCGGTCATGGCGCCGGCCAGTTGCTCGACGTCCGTAATCGTAACCGCCCGGTCATAATAGCGTGTTACATCGTGGCCAATGCCGATGGCCAGCAGCTCGACCATATTGCGCTTTTCGACCATCGCGATCACGTCCCGCAGGTGTTTTTCAAGATAGTTGGCCGGGTTCACGCTGAGCGTTGAGTCGTCGACCGGCGCGCCGTCCGAGATCACCATCAGGATCTTGCGCTGTTCGCGCCGCATCATCATCCGGCGATGGGCCCATTCCAGTGCCTCACCGTCGATGTTTTCCTTCAACAGGCCCTCTTTCATCATCAGGCCCAGATTTGGGCGCGCACGACGCCAGGGCGCATCGGCCCCTTTATAGATGATGTGGCGCAGATCGTTCAAACGCCCCGGCTGCTGCGGGCGACCGTCATTCAACCAGGCTTCACGTGCTTGCCCACCTTTCCAGGCGCGGGTGGTAAAGCCCAAAATCTCGACCTTGACGTTGCAGCGTTCCAGCGTTCGCGCCAGAACATCGGCACAGATTGCCGCGATCGAAATCGGTCGTCCGCGCATAGACCCCGAATTGTCCAGCAGCAAAGTGACCACTGTGTCGCGGAACTCGGTGTCTTTTTCCATTTTGAAGCTGAGCGGAGTGGTCGGGTTTGCCACCACGCGGGCCAGACGGCCCGCATCCAGGATGCCTTCTTCCAGATCGAATTCCCAACTGCGGTTCTGCTGTGCCTGAAGACGGCGCTGCAGTTTATTGGCCAAGCGGCTCACAGCGCCTTTCAGCGGCTCCAACTGCTGGTCCAGATAGGCCCGCAGGCGTTCCAGTTCGGCCGGTTCAGCCAGGTCCTCGGCTGCGATTTCTTCATCATGCGTGTTCAAATACACTTTGTAATCAGGATCCGCATCCGAGGCAGGTGGCGGGGCCGGTGGTTCAAGCGGAGCCTCACCTTCCGGCATTTCGGCTTCGTCGCCCATCTCATCATCGGCCATCTCGTCCATCGAGACCTGAGCCTGAGACTGGTCCTGCTGTTCTTCCTGCGACTGTTCAGGCGTGGCGTCGGCGTCCTGCTCTTGCTGGTCGTCGTCGCCTGTGCTGTCCGGATCGGGCTGCTCTTCGGCGTCTTCTTCGGCCTGATCTTCCTGTTCGTCGTCCAGCTCGTCGGGGTCGTCACCCAACTGGTCGCCATATCCCAGATCCTTGATCACCTGCCGCGAGAATTTGGCAAATTCAGCCTGGTCCGAAAGGATATCGTTGAGGTTTTCCAGCGATCCGCCAGCCTGTTCCTCGATAAAACCACGCCATAGATTCATGATGTTTGCGGCGGCGGGGGGCAGGTCACGACCGGTCGCCAAGTGGCGGATCAGATATCCGGCGGCAACGGAAAGAGGCGCGTCCGCGGGTTGTTTACACTGGTCATAACCGCGCCGTATCGCTTCGTGGCTGATCTTGACGTCGATGTTGCTGGCCGTGCCCGGCATGTCCCGCGCACCCATCGCCTCGCAACGGGCGGTCTCCATCGCTTCGTACAGGTCCCGCGCCATATCCCCCGGAGGCGCATAGCGCGCATGCGTCGCGTCATCGTGGTATCGGCGTTGCAGGGCCAGTGCATCGGCTGTTCCGCGCGCCAGCAAAACCTCTTCTCGTGTCATTCGGCGGCTGACCTGGGGCAAACGCATCGACTCGCCCGACATGCCTGATGGATCAACGGTGTACGAGACGTTCAGCTCGGGGTCGTCGGCCATAACCCGCGTGGCCTCGGCCAGGGCTTTTTTGAACGGATCAGCGGGGTTGTCGTTTGGTTTGCTCATCGGCGGCGGGTCCGGTCTTGTTCTGCCCCGGCAACCTAGAGCCATTCCGGGGGCTTGACCATAGGGGCGATCCGCTTTTCAACATCGCGATCCTAAAGCAATACGGCCCGACACTCCGAGATTCTGCGCGCCAACTGCTGTTCTGCCCCTTCGGCGATGCGCGCGTCGAAGCTATAGTCCATATCGGCCAGCAGGTAGGCGACTTCAACCCATCCGCGCACACGCCACCGTTTGGGCTGTTGTTCTTCGATACCCTCGGACAGCGCCCACGGCAGAACCGCTTCCAGCATTTGGTCGAACTGTTGCTGCAGATTTGCGGCAGGCGCATTTTCGTCCCCGATGCGGGCCCGTTGGCGGGCCGCTAGCGCTTCTAACCGGCCAGAGCAGACAGCAAACAGTTCAGCCCTGTCAGACGTCGTTGTCGGCAATGCGGTAACAGGAGAGGCGAATGCCCAGATAGTTGTTGTTATTACAAGAGGTGTTTTCCAATGTACCATGCATTGGATATGATATGGATGTAATTTGTATAATCAAGGTATATACAATTCACGGTTTCGCCAGTGACCCATCCGCCACAATCGATGGTCGTTGATCTGTTTTGGTACAGCATTTATCGGGCGAGGCTGCTTGCCTTTTAGTCATAGGTGTCCTCGGCGCGTTTTGGGGCCGGTTGATTGCTGCAAGTCTCATCTGAGTTTGGCAAGTTCGGTCCTGAACGGGTCCGGGTGGTGCCTGCGAAAAGCCAGTTAGGACAGGCTCCGGTATTTCCAGACAACACTTGCGGCATCATATCGACCATCTTGGTGGGCGGCAGAAGCACGACGACCAGCCTGAGACTTCAGGCTGGCCGTATCTGAATCGTTTGTTCTTTTGTGGGGTGTTAGCCCAAGCTCGCGCTTGCCGCGCTCTCCGGAAGTTCCTCATCAAAGCAGCGCTGATAGAACTCAGCCACGGTCTGGCGTTCCAATTCATCGCATTTGTTCAGGAAGGACAGGCGGAACGCGTAACCAACATCACGGAAAATCTCGGCGTTCTGGGCCCAGTTGATCACTGTTCGCGGGCTCATCACCGTGGACAGGTCGCCGTTCATGAAGGCGGTTCGGGTCAGGTCGGCGACGCTGACCATCTGGCTGACGATCTTGCGACCTTCAGCTGTGTTGTAATGTGGGGCCTTGGACAGCACGATCATCGTCTCGGCGTCGTGACTGAGGTAGTTCAGCGTCGCGACCAGCGACCAGCGGTCCATCTGAGCTTGGTTGATCTGTTGCGTACCGTGGTAAAGGCCTGTCGTATCCCCAAGGCCAACGGTGTTGGCTGTGGCGAACATGCGGAAATACCGGTGGGGTGTCAGAATCTCGTTCTGGTCCAAAAGGGTAAGGCTACCGTTGGCTTCCAGTACGCGCTGCAGCACGAACATCACATCTGCGCGGCCGGCGTCGTATTCGTCAAACACGATCGCGACCGGGTTGCGCAGGGCCCAAGGCAATATACCTTCACTGAATTCGGTGATCTGCACGCCATCACGCAGTTTGATCGCATCCTTCCCGATCAGATCGATCCGGCTGATATGGCTGTCGAGGTTGACCCGCACCGCAGGCCAGTTCAGACGTGCGGCGACCTGTTCGATATGGGTCGACTTACCCGTGCCGTGATACCCTTGGATCATCACGCGACGGTTGTGAGTAAAGCCCGCCAGAATTGCGAGCGTCGTCTCAGGGTCAAATTTGTAAGTCGGATCAATCTCGGGGACCCGTTCGGTCACTTCATAAAAGCGTTTGACCTGCATGTCGGTGTCGATGCCGAACACGTCGCGAACCGAAATCTCTTCTGAGGGATGTGCATTTGCGTCAATCGGCCAATCCATGCCTGTCGTCCTTATTCCTGGTACCGCAACCTCGTGCGGGTTTTCGAACCTGTGTTTGGTGCAACATATTGCGGGCAAGGGCAAGGGAAAGAGGTATGAGTTTGAGCTGAGGCGGATGTTTCTTTGAAATTGGCCTTATTGATATGAAACGAAGTCACACTCAGTCTTTTTCTGCCCAGAACTCAATCCTCGAGTTGCTAAATATGACCGCAAATCATGGTTCAATGCTTACATTGCAATAGAACTATGTGATGGTTTAATATCACAAAAAGCCTGCACATAACGAGTTCCCAGTTTAACGTTTCCCGTTTGAGGTTCAAATGGCACTGACAATTCTAGGCCCGACTTCGATTTCGATTCCCAGTGGCTCGACCTCTGTCGCTCAGCAATACATAGCAACTAAAGCCGGAGCTTCATGGAGTGTTGTCGTTTCGGGGACCGGCGGATTAGACCCGTCCGACTACACGGTTTCGATTTCATCAAGCGGACTTTTGACCGTCGAGTTAACTCCGGGAGCCGATATTCCTCCAAACACTCAACTTACTCTCGAAATATTTGCCTCCACGGGGCCCGGTAACGGCAATAACGATTCCATTATCGTGACAGTCTCTCTTCCAGAGGGGACAGTGCCGTGTTTCGTTAAGGGTACTTTGATCGAAACCGAAACGGGCCGCTGCCTCGTGGAAGAACTGTCCGTTGGGGACAAGGTGCGCGTTTCTAGCGGCGAATTGCTACCCATTGAATGGATCGGTGAAAAGACAATAAGCGTCGAAGAATTGAATAGGGCCCCTCGCTTGCGTCCTGTTTGCATTAAAAAAGGAGCGATAGGGAAAGGCTTGCCTGATCAAGACTTGTATGTGTCGCCGCAACACAGAATTGTTCTGGAAGGATGGCGTGCAGAATTTTTGTTTGGTGAGCCCAAGGTTTTCGTCGCAGCTATTCATTTGGTGAACGACAAAACCATTCGCCAGGTGAACGCATGCGAACCCGTAACCTATTTTCACATTGCATGTCATCGGCACGCGATACTGATGTCGAATGGTTTGCCGACCGAAAGCTTATTTCTGGGAGAAATGGCGCTGCAGTCTTTTGGCCGTGAAGACGTGGAAGAGCTCTGTATGATTTTCCCCGAAATACGTAATTCCGCAACCGCGAAGGAACAAACGCGGCTGCGTTGCCTCAAGCGACCAGAAGCAGTGGCCCTACGCAATATGTTCGTGCACTAATTCAGCTATTTAAAGTTCCGGCTGTCCTTGATCTGGTCCCAGGCCCAGACAACCTCTTGCAGCTGTTCTTCCTGGCTGCGGTCACCGCCGTTCATATCCGGGTGCAGCACCTTGATCAGCTTCTTATAAGCTTTGCGCACTTCAGCTTTGGTCCAGCTGTCATTGGCTTCCAAGATTTCAATCGCACGGCGCTCGGTGGGGGGCAGGCGGCGGCCGCCGTTGCCTGCCGTGCGGCCTTTGTTCTGCGTGCTGTTCGCGCCCAGAACCTGATGCGGGTCTTCAATACCAAGACGGGCCCAGGCGCGGGCCTCGGGGTCACCCATCGGTTTGGTTTCGCGTTCCCAGACCTTGTCTTTGGATCGCTGCGCGTTCAGCTCGGCCTCGGTCGTGCCGTCGAAGAAATTCCACTTCTGGTTATATTCGCGCACATGCTGCTGACAGAACCAAAAGAAGTCATCCAGCACATCCGGCGCTTTGGGGGCGCGGAACTTGCCCGGCTCGTCACAGCCTTCATGGTCACAGATTCGGACCGATGTCTCGGATGCGCCCGACATCCCCCGACGCCCGCGCGGGTTCTTTTTCTTGGCGCTAGAGACGGACATATCGAATCCAAAGGGGTCTGATTTCGTCATTCTGTGATCCTTAAGAACGCATCTTCTCGACTCGGAGGCAGCAGTTTAGTCTAAGCTGCCGAAAGTAGAAGAGGGGAGGCGGTAAAATTTTTGCCGCTGAGCGTAAAAATGACTGTGACCGACGAAATCCGGACTGCCTTGCAATCCGCCTTTGACCCGCATGAGCTTGAGGTGGTGGATGACAGCGAAAGCCACCGGGGTCATGCGGGCTTTCAGGAAGGTGGCGAAAGCCATTTTAACGTGCGGATTCGTTCTGCAGCCTTCGAAGGGCAATCACGCGTAGCCCGCCACAGGGCGGTGCACAAAGCGCTGGGCGATATCGTTCCACGTATTCACGCTTTGGCGTTGGATATAGGTGTGTAGTGGTGTGGTACGAACGCGTAGGGCGCTAGGAATTCGAGATTGGGTATCCGGCTGATTTGGACTTCGTCAATTCACAGTTACCACGCAAACATCGTATTTCAACTTCGGCTCTTCAGGGAGATAAATTCTTCGGACCAAAGACATCTTTCCCGGTCTTGAAGCGATTACTTCGAACTCTTCTAGGTCAGATGAACCAAAAATTGACGGCGTTGTTACTTCAATTACCGGGTAGTTTTGATCTAGTTTGCCTGAGAAGAAATTTAGGTTGTTACCGTATAGCGACATAGCTATGGTGGCTTTCTCACCTATGGCTAGAGTCAGATCTTTGTTATCAACATCTTTGCATGCTTCAAGGTGTTCTGGCTGTCGCTTTTCTATGGTCGAGGTGCTTTTGGCGACAGCGATATTGCAGATACCTCCAATGTAACCGAACTCTGTTTCTTGTTCCGGAAACCAAACAAAGTTGGCCCAACCTTCAGATTGCCCGCGCAGTTGTATCAACTGTGCCGTAACCTGAGAAGCGAGTAATACTGTTTTTGGCGCACTAGCCACTTCGCTCAGCTTGAGGGGGGGTTCAAAAATCTGTACGTGCCCTGCCGACAAAGACTTTAGGCCGGAGATTTGCTTTAGATCGCAATCTCCAACTTGAGTTCTTTTGGGGTCATGAATGGTTTCATCAAACGGTACCGAACGAACCGTACAGGAATGGGCAACTGTGCCATCTTCCATTGTGAAGACCATCTTGGTTTCAACATCTTCTCCTGGATTGCTTTGGCCGGAATTACCAGCGAGTTCGAAATTATGTTTTGGTATCGAATAGATAAGGACACCCCGTTTGTACCGAGTGTTTTGAAAGACTTCTAATTCATCTTCTTTAGACTCGACAGAGAAGAATGGAGTCGGTGAGATGACTAAGCCGAAGTGACCGGCAATAACTGTCCCCTCAGCATCAATATTTGTCACGCAGTTAGGAGGGGTGTTCGCGCCCGGATCAGCGTGCAGCTGACCGGTGAACATCAAAGTGAAACAAACGTAAAGTGTTGAAATAAAAGAATGTGAAATCAAAAAAGTCCAATTGGCAATGCTGTTCATTATTTCTCCGGCGGTGCGTCGTCCGAACTGGGAACTGTTTCCAAGCCCTTCAATGACAGCGGCGGCTCTTGCACCTCTTCCGCAATCGGGGCAGGGGCTACGACCATTTCGGGGCCCGGAACAGGCTGGGCCAAAGGTACGCCTTCCGGCGTTTCTGTCGGGCCGCGTGTGCTGACAAAAGTCACATCGATTTCGCGCCGGAACACCAGCACGTTGCGCCAGTTCACGGTCGAACTGGTAAAGCCAGCGCGTTCTTCACTGGGCAGCAATTCTGCGCGCTGATATTCCCAGCCATCCTGTCCCATTTGGTTTAGTACCTGTTCGATCGAGGCCGCAAACCGGCCTTCGGCGGTTTTTGCGCCCTTTGATTTGCCGCTTTTCTGCGGGGCGGGGACAACTTTGTATTCGTAGCGCGGCATCGGATCTTCCTACCTGTTCGTTCCCTGCAATCTAGCATGTTGAGGCCATTGGGAAAGTCTCCTTCGCGCCGTGCCCGGCGTGTGTTGCCCGGACACAGCGCAAAAGAAAGGCGGCAGTGGGGATGCCCTCTGCCGCCTTTGCATAAAATTTAGTTGGTTCAGTCGCCCAGTTTCTTGGCAACCAGCTCGTTCACCGCCTTGGGGTTGGCCTTGCCGCCGGTGGCTTTCATCACCTGACCAACGAACCAGCCCGCCAGTTTCGGGTTCACCTTGGCTTTTTCCACCTGCGCGGGGTTGGCGGCGATGATTTCGTCCAAAGCGGCTTCGATTGCGCCGGTATCGGTGACCTGTTTCATACCGCGCTCTTCGACGATCTGCGCCGGGTCACCGCCTTCGGTATAGACGATTTCGAACAGGTCCTTGGCGATCTTGCCCGAGATGGCATCCGAGGAAATCAGGTCGATGATCCCACCCAACTGCGCGGGCGATACCGGGCTGTCGGTGATGTCGTGGTCTTCTTTCTTCAATCGGCCGAACAACTCGTTGATCACCCAGTTCGCGGCCAGCTTGCCGTTGCGACCCTGCGCAACCTCTTCAAAATAGGCAGCGCTTTCCACTTCGGCGGTCAGGACCGAGGCGTCATAGTCGGTCAGGCCAAACGCTTCGATAAAACGCGCCTTTTTGGCGTCGGGCAGTTCGGGCAGCTTGGCGGCGATGTCGTCCACCCAGGCTTGTTCAATCTCAAGCGGCAGCAGGTCAGGGTCGGGGAAATAGCGATAATCATGCGCCTCTTCCTTGGACCGCATGGACCGCGTCTCGCCCTTGTCGGGGTCGTACAGGCGCGTTTCCTGCTCGACCTCGCCGCCACCTTCGACGATGGCGATCTGACGGCGGGCCTCGACCTCAATCGCTTGCTGGATGAACCGCATCGAGTTCATGTTCTTGATCTCGCAGCGGGTGCCCAGATGCGAGAAATCCTGCGTTTCCTGATACTTCTCATACGCGCCCGGCAAGCAGATCGAGACGTTGACGTCGGCCCGCAGGTTGCCGTTTTGCATGTTGCCGTCGCAGGTGCCCAGATAACGCATGATCTGGCGCAGCTTGGCGATATAGGCGGCGGCCTCTTCGGGGCCGCGAATGTCGGGGCGGGACACGATTTCCATCAGGCAGACGCCGGTGCGGTTCAGGTCGACGAAGGACATATGCGGGTCCATGTCGTGGATCGATTTGCCTGCGTCCTGCTCCATGTGGATACGCTCGATCCGAACCATGCGCGCGGTGCCGTCGCCCATTTCCACCAGCACTTCGCCTTCGCCCACGATAGGGTGGTACAGCTGGGAAATCTGGTAGCCCTGCGGCAGGTCAGGGTAGAAGTAGTTTTTGCGGTCGAAGGCCGATTTCAGGTTGATATCCGCCTTCAGACCCAGCCCGGTGCGCACCGCCTGTTCCACGCAATATTCGTTGATCACCGGCAGCATCCCCGGCATCGCCGCGTCCACGAAGGCCACGTTCGAGTTCGGCTCGGCCCCGAACTGGGTCGATGCGCCAGAAAACAGCTTGGCGTTGGATGAGACCTGAGCGTGCACCTCCATCCCGATCACCAGTTCCCAATCGTGCTTGGCACCGGCAATGGTTTTGATTTTAGGCATTTCGTATGTCAGGTCGAGCATGGCGCGCCTCTAATTTCCGCAGAAGTCTAGGCTTGCGTATTAGGCCCGGCGCGCCAAAGGGGCAAGGGGGAATTCAGTGGCTGGAGAGGTGTAGGCCCGTTGAGGTGAAGGTCACATCCATACCGTTGCGCAGTTCTTCGCTAAACAGGTTGCCAATCGCCCGCAGCGCGTCGCGGTGACCGCGTGCTGCAAACCGTTCAGTCGAGTTGACGCGCGCCGCGTTGTTGAATCCGTTGGCCGCATGTGCCCAGATCAGCGGGTGCAATTCGGTCAGGTGATCGCGGATCAACCAGTTTGCGGCTTCGTGGATCTGAGCGCGAACAGCGTCCGACTCTTCATTCCGGCCAATGCCACGCTTGATCGTGATCGCGCAGTATGCCGCCAGCATATTTACCATTTCTTGATCGGGGCGGTTGCTCAGAATGTCATGAAGACCCTGCAGGAAGTATTCGACATCCAGCCGCGCACAGGCTTCGTCATCCAGCACGATCGCGTCGAACTGCGCCCAAGTGTAACCACCTGCGCCCCAGATATCATGAGTTCTGGCGGCGTTGCGCAGGGCTTGGACCTCAAGCTCTTCATAGCTGCCGAACCAGCGCGGCAGCAGATGCGTGCCCATAGCGCGCATATGGCGTTGGTTATGGGGATCCAGCGTAATCAGGCGTTCGTATTTGTCGGCCACACGGACATGCGTCTTGCGCTGTCCGGCCAGCAGAGCACAATCGGCCGCTGCAACCAAAGGGCTGTCCGGCGCGGCCTCACGGCATTTCGGAAGGATCGCGGCGGCGCGGTCGAAATGAGCTGCGCAACGCGACTGATGCAAAGAGGGCAGCTTGTCCTCCGTGGCCGTCCCACGCCATGCCCACGCAATGTCTATATGCGCCAATGCAACGACCAATGCGATCATCGCATCGTCAGCGTTTTCGTGCATTTCATCTTCCAGCTCAGAAATACCCCCAAGCAGGTCGTAATCGCGCACCTCTTGCAGATCCGACAAAGCGTGCTCGACCGCCAAAACCACGTCTGAACGGGCACCAAAGGCCAACAGATCTGCAACGGGCATACCGTCAGGCGCGCTTTCGCGAGCGTCGTCGGCTGCTTTCATTTTCTGGGACAACTCGGACCACATCCCCTGACGGGCCAAATAACGGCCACGCTCAATCGCATCGTGGCCTGCTATGTCCTCGGAGCGCGCGTCAACAACGGGAATATTCACTTGGCCACGTTGCGGAAACACCGCAGACACATCTGGCGCCAGACACAACTCGGGGTGGATTTGGGGGACAGATGCGCTGGGCGCGTTGGATTTGAAGAACCGCAACATGGTAAAACTCGGTAACTGTAAAAACTGGTAACGTTGGACTTAATCTTTCTTCTGATTTTGCTCAAATTCAAGATTCAGGGGTAGTTTGGTGGTAAATTCGTGAACAATCCGGGTGAGGTATCCGGATTGCCCCTAGAACACAGTAAAATGATGCCGTTCAACCCGCAGCCCGGTGGCCTGCAGGACCTGCTCAAACACCCGGTGCGGAGGGGTTGATTCATCAGGCAGGCGAATCTTTTTCTCGGAATTCAAGACCAGCGATACACGCACTGAGAAATCCCAGCGCGTGTCCATTCGAACGTGGTCAATATCGGCAAGATTGACCTCGGCCTTGCGCGGTCCGGTGAACCAGCTCATCGTATCCTGCGCCACCGACAAACCGGCTTTGGTACCCTGCACAAAGTCCCAAACAGCGGGCAGAGTGGTCAGGGCCAACGGAGCGATCAGCCACCATACCGCGTCAAACCACACGACCAGAGCGATCAACCCGCCGTAGATGCAGAGCAGGATCGCCAAAACGCGCGGCGTCCTGTTCTGACGTGTGAACGTGTAAGGCGTCATGCGCCCAGAATGCGCGAGACCATCTCGGTCGTGTCCCGCGACAGATCGGGTGTTTCTGCGATGCGGGTCAACCGCGCGCGGATCAGGGCCTGACGGTCGGTGTCATAGCGTTTCCATGTTTGGAAGGCCGAACACATCCGCGCCGTGGTCTGCGGGTTCACCGGGTCCAGTTTGATCAACCAGTCCGCCAGCAGGGCATAGCCCGCACCATCGGCCCGGTGGAACCCGGCATGGTTCATCGCCAACGCTCCCATGACCGCGCGGAAGCGGTTGGGGTTTTTCCAGTTAAAGTCCGGATGCTCGGTGAGTTTTCGCGCCACATCCGCCGTCGCCTCTGGTGCCGCCATCGAGACCTGCAGGCCGAACCACTTATCCATCACCAACCGGTCGTGTTGCCACTGGTCATAGAATGCGGCCAGTTCAGCCTGTCCCTTACCTGCGCGCAGAAGGCAGGACAGGGCGGTCAGTTGCAGGGTCATGTTGTCGGCGGTCTTGTATTCCTCGGCGGCTTTGGCCCCTCCGTCCAGACGTGAGGTCAGCGCCAAAGCGGCCCCGCCCAAGGCGCGCTTGCCCGATTGATCAGCATCCGGGCTGTAGGGGGCGTCAATCACGGTCTCGCTGTGCAAACGCGGCAGCAGGTCTTGGACGTGCTGTGCAGTGACCTGCCGCAGCGTCTCGACGGCGGTCCAGATCGCCATCGGATCAGGCGTTTCGCCATTCTCGTGCAAGGCGGCCGCCATTTCTGATTGCGTCGGCAGGCCCAGCATCAGTGCGCGGTAGGCCGGGTCCAAGTCACCATCGCGCAGCACAGCCAGTAGGCCATCCAGATAGTCCGCATCGGGTGCTGCATCGGTTTGGATCATGTTCAACAACGTGTCTTCGGCCAACGAGCGCCCGGCTTGCCAGCGGTTGAACGCGTCCGAGTCATGGGCCAGCAGAAAGGCGCGTTCGGCGCTGCTTTGATCCTGTTCCAGAATAACCGGGGCCGAGAAATCCCTCAGGACCGAGGCCGTTGGTTTGGCCGCCAGCCCGGTGAAGGTGAAACTTTGGCTGGCTTCGGTCAGTTCTAGCACCTCAGTCGTGCGGACCTCATCACCGTTGGGGCCCAGAAGGCCAACGGCCACCGGGATCACCTGCGGTAGCTTTTCGTCCTGACCCGGCGTGGGCTCGGTGCGCTGCGACAGGGTCAGGGTGTAGGTGCCGTCTGCCCATTCTTCGGCCACCGTCACGCGCGGAGTGCCGGATTGGCTGTACCAGCGCTTGAACTGGCTCAGATCGCGACCGGTCGTATCCTCGAATACCTTGATCCAGTCTTCGATGGTGCAGGCCTGCCCGTCATGGCGGTCAAAATACAAATCCAGCGCCTTGGAATAGGCTTCATCGCCCACCAGCCGTTTCAGCATGCCGATGATTTCGGCACCTTTTTCGTAGACGGTGGCGGTGTAGAAATTGTTGATCTCCTGAAAGCTTTCGGGTCGCACCGGGTGAGATAACGGCCCGTTATCCTCGGGGAATTGCCGCGCGCGCAGGTCGATGGCGTCATGGATGCGTTTCACCGGGGCCGAGCGCATATCGGACGTAAACTGCGCATCGCGGAAGACTGTCAGACCTTCTTTCAGACACAGCTGGAACCAGTCACGGCAAGTGATGCGGTTGCCGGTCCAATTGTGAAAATACTCATGCGCGATGATCGCCTCGATCCGCTCAAAATTCATATCGGTCGAGGTCTCGGGGCTGGCCAGCACGGCCGAGGAGTTGAAGATATTCAGTCCCTTGTTCTCCATCGCGCCCATGTTGAAGTCATCGACGGCCACGATGTTGAACACGTCCAGATCGTATTCACGGCCATAGACGTCCTCATCCCATTTCATCGACTTTTTCAGCGCCTCCATCCCAAAGGCACATTTGCCCTCGTCACCGGGGCGGACCCAGAGGTTCAGCGCGACGTCGCGCCCGGACATGGTGGTGAACTGGCCGGGATGCGCGATCAATTCGCCCGCGACAAGCGCGAATAGGTAGGCAGGCTTGGGCCACGGGTCGGTCCATTCGGCCCAGCCTTCGCCTTTGCCGCTTGGGTTGCCGTTGGACAGCAGGACCGGCAGATCGCCATTGATGCGCACGGTGAAGGTGGACATCACATCAGGGCGATCGGGGTAGTAGGTGATCTTGCGGAACCCTTCCGCCTCGCACTGGGTGCAATACATGCCGTTAGACATATAGAGCCCCTCAAGCGCGGTGTTGTTGCCGGGGTCAATCTCGACCTCGGCCTCCCATATGAAGGGCGCGTCGGGGGCGGGGGCGGTCAGGCCCTTATCGGTCACCTCGGGCGTGATCTGCACCCCGTCAATGGAGGCGCGGATCAGGGTCAGCTCTTCGCCGTGCAGGAAGAATGTGCGGTCCTTGGCATCAGGGTTGGGGCGAAAGGCGATGCGCGATGTTACGCGGGTCGCGTGGGCCGCAAGATCGAAGGTTAGATGCACGCTGTCCACAAGATAGCCAAAGGGCGTGTAATCTTTCAGATAGATCGTCGTAGGGGCAGCGTCGCGCATCGGGGCCTCGCATCGGTTGGAGTTTGAGGCGACGTTATGGTCTGTGGCAATGGGCTGCAAGCGGTGTCGGAGCCCAAGCAAAAGCTGGTCACGAGATTTTGGTAAGTTTTTTTTACCGAAATTGTTGCGGCACGTTGCCTATCGGAAACTTTCACTCTAAATGCTGGCTGCACACAGTGGTGCACAAAAAGGCGGGAGGAACACTATGACCAGCAGACAGACACGCAGCGGGCTTCAAGTTGATACGGTTCTGGCCGAGTTCATCGAAGACAAGGCTTTGCCTGGCACCGGTGTTACTGCCGATGCGTTCTGGGATGGTTTGTCGCGCATGGTGTCCGAGCTGGGCCCAAAAAACCGCGACTTTCTTGCCAAGCGTGAAAAGATGCAAAGCCAGCTGGACGCATGGCATCTGGACCGCAAAGGTCAGGACCACGACGCCAGCGCCTATCAGGCATTCCTGCGCGAGATCGGTTATCTGGTCGAAGAGGGTGACGATTTCCAGATCGAAACCACCAATGTCGATCCCGAGATCGCCTCGACACCCGGCCCGCAGCTGGTTGTGCCGATCACCAATGCCCGTTTTGCACTGAACGCCGCCAACGCACGTTGGGGCAGCTTGTACGATGCGCTGTATGGCACGGACGCGATGGGCGATCTGCCAGCCGCCGGAGGCTATGACGAGGCGCGCGGTGCCCGTGTGATTGCATGGGCCAAAGGTTTTCTGGACGATGCTGTACCGTTGGCTGCAGGCTCGTGGGCCGATGTGTCCGATCTGCGGGTCGAAGGCGGTGCGCTAGTCCCCGCTTTGGCCGAAGCTGCGGCATTTGTTGGCTTTGGCGGTGAGGCTGAGAAGCCCGATTTTGTTCTGCTGAAGAATAACGGGCTGCACGTAAAAATCGTCGTCGATGCCTCTAGCAGCATCGGTGCGACCGACCCGGCTGGGATTGCTGATGTTCATCTGGAATCGGCGCTGTCCACGATCATGGACTGCGAGGACTCGGTGGCCTGTGTGGATGGCGAAGATAAGGTCGTGGCCTATAGCAACTGGCTGGGTCTGATGAAAGGCGATCTGGCTGAGGAGGTGACCAAAGGCGGCACCACCTTCACCCGGAAACTGGCTGACGATCTGACCTATACCACCGCAGGTGGCGAACAGGATGTGCTGAAAGGCCGCTCGCTGATGCTGATCCGCAATGTGGGCCACCTGATGACCAACCCCGCCGTTCTGGATGGTGAAGGCAATGAGATCGGTGAGGGCCTGATGGATGCGCTCTGCACCACGCTGATCGCGATGCATGACCTGCAGCGTGAAGGTGGGAACTCGGTCAAGGGTTCGGTCTATGTGGTCAAGCCCAAGATGCACGGGCCTGCCGAAGTGGCGTTTGCGGCCGAGATTTTCGATATGGTCGAGGACATCCTTGGCCTGCCGCGCAACACCGTCAAGCTGGGCATAATGGATGAAGAGCGCCGCACCTCGTCCAACCTGAAAGAATGCATCCGCGCCGCGAAATCGCGCGTGGCCTTTATCAACACCGGTTTCCTTGATCGGACCGGGGATGAGATCCATACCTCGATCGAAGCAGGTCCGATGCTGCCCAAGGGGGACATGAAAGCGACGCCTTGGATTACATCGTATGAGGATCGCAATGTCGATATTGGTCTTGCCTGTGGTCTGAAAGGCAAGGCGCAGATTGGCAAAGGCATGTGGGCGATGCCCGACCGGATGGGCGACATGCTGGATCAGAAGATCGGCCACCCGAAATCGGGCGCGACTTGCGCGTGGGTGCCGTCGCCGACCGCTGCGACCCTGCACGCCACGCATTACCACAAGGTTGACGTTTTGGCCCGTCAGGACGAACTGGCCGCAAGTGGTGCGCGCGGAACGCTGGACGATCTGCTGACCGTACCGCTGCTGGGAGGCCGCAACCTAAGCGAAGACGAGATCACGCGTGAGATCGAGAACAATGCGCAGGGCATTCTGGGCTATGTGGTGCGTTGGGTCGATCAGGGCGTTGGCTGTTCGAAAGTGCCGGATATCAACGATATCGGGCTGATGGAAGACCGCGCGACCTGCCGGATTTCGTCGCAGGCGCTGGCCAACTGGCTGCTCCATGACGTGGTGAGCGAAGAACAGGTGATGGCGGCGATGCAGAAGATGGCCGCCGTGGTGGATCGCCAGAACGAAGGCGACCCAAGCTATCGCCCGATGGCGCCCGGTTTTGACGGTGTGGCATTCCAGGCAGCCTGTGATCTGGTGTTCAAAGGCCGCGTTCAGCCTTCGGGTTACACCGAGCCGGTTTTGCACGCGCGCCGTTTGGAGTTGAAAGCCAGCTTGGGCTGAACGGATAGGGTTGGAACGAGGGGGCTGTGGTCCCCCTCGTGTTCCCAAGATATTTTAGCCAGATGAAAGGGATCAGGCATGGCTGTTACATTGCGTAAGGCGCGCACAATTGTGCGTAAGGCTCTGGAAAAAGGCCGCCAATTGGAGCTGAAACCTCTGTCAGTTGTTGTTCTGGACGCCGGTGGTCACGTGATCGCGTTTGAGCGCGAAGACGGTGCCGCGCCGGGTCGTTTTGCGATTGCACAGGGCAAGGCCTATGGGTCAGTCATGCTGGGCATGGCAGGCACCGCGCAGATGGCGCGGGCCGAGGCGCAGGCTTATTTCATGGCCGCTGTTAACGGTGTTTATGGGGGGCAGGTTGTACCGGTGCCGGGCGGCGTATTGTTGCGCGACAAGAAAGGGGCCGTGATCGGCGCTGTTGGCGTTACCGGCGACACCTCGGATAATGACGCGATCGCGGCGATGGCGGGGATCGAAGCTGCCAACCTGATCGGCGAGATTTGATGAACCTGTCGAAGGGCCCCTGGGCCCTTCGACTTTCGGTGTTCGTGGAATGCCTCACAAATGGTCATTTGACTGTTGCTTGTTCCCCTTGTGCATAAGTGAACAAGTGCCTGCGCTGCCACACAGGGGCTGTGCTATTGCGCGCTGCTGTGACGGCGGCTAGCTTTCCCGAAACGCAAAAACAACCGGGAAATAAGAATGCCTCGACCTATTGTGGGTATTATCGGCAACTCATACTTGTTGGATGATCAATACCCGACCCATGCCGGTGGGACCATGAATTCTGACGCGGTTGCGAACGTATCAGGCTGTTTGCCGATGCTAATTCCGGCTGATCCCCGCTACGTTTCAGTGGAAGAATTGCTGGAGGTCTGTGACGGCTTTTTGCTGACCGGCGCGCGCCCGAATGTGCACCCCGAGGAATATGGTGAGCCCGCAACCGATGCGCATGGCGATTTTGATCGGGCGCGGGATGCGATCGCACTGCCGTTGGTGCGGGCCTGTGTCGAAAGGGGTCAGCCGTTCTTTGGCATTTGCCGCGGGTTTCAAGAGGTCAATGTGGCGATGGGTGGAACACTTTATCCCGAAATTCGCGATCTTCCGGGGCGGATGAACCATCGCATGCCACCGGATGGGACGTTGGAAGAAAAGTTTGCGCTGCGCCATATCGTGACACTGTCCGAAGGCGGCGTATTTCACCGTTTGATGGATGCGACCGAAGTCATGACGAATACTCTGCACGGGCAGGGGATCAAGACGGTCGGGCATCGGGTTGTGGTAGATGGCCACGCGCCGGATGGAACGCCAGAAGCGATCTATATAAAGGACGCCCCGGGTTTTACGCTTTCGGTGCAATGGCACCCGGAATGGGATGCCGAGAACGACCCGGTCTCGCGCCCGCTGTTCAAAGCGTTCGGGCAAGCTGTCCATGCATGGTCTGCTGGCTCTAAGGCCGCGACGCTGCAGCAATCGGCATAGAAGGCGTGCGCCGGTCCAGGAGAGAAGAACCAGACCGGCGCATCGCGATCAAACCAGCAAATCGAACTGATTGATCAATGGTAGGGTGCGTGCCCGCTCGCCCGTTAGGTCGAACAACGCGTTTCCAAGTGCAGGCATTGACGGAGGTGTGCCAGGCTCGCCCACGCCTCCCAGGCGCGGGTTGGTTTCGAGGATACGCACCTCGGTCACCGGAGCGTTGTGCATGCGCAGCGCGTCGTAGTCGGGGAAGTTGAATTGCTCTACTTCTCCGTCCGCAAACGTGATTTCCCCCATAACGGCGGCCGACAAGCCGTACATCATTCCACCGAACATCTGCGCCTCGACCGTGCCCGGATCCAAAGCGATGCCCACGTCGCAGGCGATCCACGCTTTAGCGATGCGAATGGTGCCGTCCTCGTCAACCACTTCGATGACCTGAGCAACCGGCGTGCCAAAGCTGTAGGTCATGGCGACGCCCCGTCCGACACCGTCTGGGGTTTCTCCGGTCCAGCCGGACATCTCTTTCACGGCTTGCAGAACACCTGCAGCTGGGGCGAATTCGGCCTTGGCCAGCTCCAGCCGGAACTCCAGCGGGTCACGACCTGCGGCATGGGCCATTTCGTCCATGAAAGTTTCGTGGAAGAACCCGTTATGGCTGTTGCCGACCGAGCGCCAGAAGCCTACTGGCACGGCCAGATCGGCGATGTGGCCGCTGATGCGGTAGTTCGGCACGGCGTAGGGCTGGTTGAATAACCCCTCGACAAGAACCTTGTCGGGGCCGCCGCCCGGCAGGCCAGTATAGCGTTCAACTGCTTGTTGCGTGCTGGATTGCGACGCCACCTTACCGTCGATCAGAACGGCAGTGCCATCCTTGACCGCTCCGCGCATCCGGGCGATTGCACCGGGGCGGTAGTAATCGTGACGCATATCCTCTTCCCGGCTCCAGGTCGTCTGAACCGGAACACTGGGTACCGCCATCGCAACTTTGGTGGCAATTTCTGCAAAGTCCAGTTCACCACGGCGACCGAAACCGCCCCCTAGATAGGTGGTATGAATATCGACCGCCTCGGTATCCAGATTGGCTGTATTCGCGGCGCGGATCTGGATCAATGTCGGTGCCTGGTTGCCACACCACAGGTCTAGCTTGGTGCCAGTGAACAGGGCCGTGGCGTTCATCGGCTCCATTGTGGCGTGGGCCAGGTACGGCACTTTGTATTCCGCCGAGATTTCTGTCGCGCCGTCGGGCAAAACGTCCACGTCGCCATCGTCGCGCATGGTCGAGTTTGGCGCGTCGTCAAACGCTTCGGCAATCTTGGCAAACAAGCCGTCGGTTTCGGGGGGGTAGGGGGCGTCACCCCAGTCGATGTCGATGGCTTCGACCGCCTGTATGGCAAGCCAGGTGTTGCTTGCGACCACCGCGACACCGTTGCCCAGATTGACGATCTTTTCGACGCCGGGCATGGATTCGGCTGTACTGGAGTCATATCCCTTCATTGTGCCGCCCAGCTTCGGGTTCATTCGAACGGAAGCGAATTTCAAACCCTCGGGTCGCACGTCGATGCCGAACTCAGCTGTACCGGTGGATTTCCCTACCACGTCGACGCGGGGAAGGTTCTGACCCAATAGGCGCCAGGTCGATGGGTCGCGCAATGCAACGTTGGGCGGTTCGATCTGACCGGCGGCTTCGGCGAGCTCGGGATAAGAAATGCGCGTGCCATCCGGCGCGATCACTGCGCCGCGTTCGGTTTTCAATTGTGTCCGGTCCACGCCCAGCCGATCAGCGGCGACCTGCTTAAGCGTCTCGCGCGCGGTGGCACCGGCTTCACGCATCCGCTCGAACCCGTCTTTCATAGAGGTCGAGCCACCTGTGACTTGAAGACTCAGCGGTTTGCCAAGCACGCCAAGGGCCTCGCCCAGGTTGTGCTGGAACTCGCTGGCGTCATAGCCCTTATTTGGCAGCCCCTCGGCCATCAACGCCGAGTTGTAATAGGCTGCAGCTGCAGGACCGTGCAAAACGCGGATGTCGTCGAGATCAACATCAAGCTCTTCGGCAATGAGTGCGGCCCATGTGGTCATAACGCCCTGTCCCATCTCGGCACGCGGAGCAAACAGGGTTACTCCCTGCTGGTCGATCAGGACAAAGGGGCTAAGGGCGGTCTCTCCTTTGCCGGGTCGCAGCGGGTTCGCGGCCGGGCGCGTGACGTAATAAGCGCCAAAGGCGACACCGCCGACAACGGCGGCCGAGCCGATAAGGAACGTACGACGGAGGATTTTTCCAACAGATGCCATGGTTTATGCCTCCTTCAGTTTGGAGGCCGCGTCATGGATCGCAGCCCGGATGCGCGGGTAAGTGCCGCAACGGCACAGGTTTCCTTGCATTGCGTCATCAATATCGGCGTCCGTGGGCGTTGGATTTTCGGCCAGCAGCGCCGCGGCCTGCATGATTTGACCTGACTGACAATAGCCGCATTGCGCAACCTGATGATCGACCCATGCCTGCTGGATCTTGGCCATAGCGGTTGGTGTGCCAAGCCCTTCGATCGTGGTGATGTCGCCCCACACATCTGACAACGCGACTTGGCAGGACCGAACAGCCTCGCCGTCAATGTGAACGGTACAAGCGCCGCACGCTGCAACGCCGCATCCGAACTTTGTGCCGGTTAGTCCAAGCTCATCTCGCAGGACCCACAAAAGAGGGACGTCTTCAGGCAGGTCGACCTGATGTGACGTTCCGTTGATCTTCAGATTGGTCGCCATTGCGCTTCCTCTTGCCTTGTAGCTGTCGTTACTTTCTGACATAGTTAGCTGAATATGTCAGATGGTCAACTGACAAAATGGGTAAAAAATGTCAAAAGCTACGCTGGAAAATTATGTTTTGGATGATAAGTGCCTGACTATATTGGATTCGGCGCTTCAAGCCTTCTCGGCTTATGGGTTCAAAAAAACGTCAATGGATGACATCGCCAAAGGCGCGGGTATGTCCCGACCGGCCCTGTACCTGCATTTTCAAAACAAAGAGGCCATCCTGCGCCAACTGACACATTTGCACTACGAGCGTAAAACGGCCGCCGTTGCCGAAGCGCTGAATATGGAGGGATCAGTTTCGCAAATCATCGGAAATGCGATCCATGTGCAAACGGATGGCATGGCCGAGATCATGTCTTCGCCGCATGGGCTAGAGCTGCTGGATGCCAGCGTGTCCACTGCCGCCGATATCGTGACACAGGGTGAAGCGCAGTTGATGGCGCTTTATGCTGACTGGCTGCGGCGCGAGGCAGAAAAGGGGCGGGTACGTTTGTTTGATGGGCCAAGGGAAACGGCCAAGATGATTGCCTCAGCGCTGCGCGGGATAAAAACCTCAGCCAGCGATTATCAGGAATTCATCCGATCAAACTCCAATCTTGCCACGGTTATTGGAGCGGGAATCGAGGTTACGTAACCCGCTGGCGCGTTTTGTACTCTGGCGTATCCCATAATCGGTTCTTCATTATGTCGGCCAGAATCGTGACAGCGTTCTCAACATCCTGCGCGTCTATATAGAGCGGGGTGAACCCGAACCTCATGATGTCAGGGGCCCGGAAATCTCCGATCACACCGCGTGCGATCAAGGCCTGCATCGCGGCATAGCCTTCGGCAAACCGGAAGGAAACCTGACTGCCACGTTGGGCCGTATCACGCGGGCTTGCCAAGGTCAGGTCGGGGCATGTGGCCTCGACCCGAGTGATGAACAGCTCAGTCAATTCGATAGATTTCGCGCGCACATCCGCCATATCGGCCATGTCCCAGATATCCATCGCCGCTGACAGCGCCGTCATTTGGATGATCGGAGGAGTGCCGACGCGCATCCGCTCGATCCCGTTGCCGGGGCGGTAGTCCAGATCGAATGCGAACGGGGCTTCGTGCCCCAGCCAGCCTGACAGGGCCGGGCGTACGCGATCCGTCAAACGGGGCGCGACATATATGAATGCGGGCGCGCCGGGGCCGCCATTGAGATATTTATAAGTGCAGCCCACCGCGAAATCCGCGTTGCAACCGGACAGGTCCACCGGAATCGCGCCGGCGGAATGGGCCAGATCCCAGACCGTCACGGTGCCCTTTGCGTGGGCCAGTTCGGTCAGTGATTTCATGTCGTGCATCCGGCCGGTGCGGTAATCGACCTCGGTCAGCATCAAAACCGCTACGTCCTCGGTGATGTGTGCGGCGACATCTTCGGGGGCGACAACGCGCAACTCATAATCCGATCCAAGCGAGCGCAAAAGACCGTCGACAATATACAGATCCGAGGGAAAGTTGCCGCTGTCTGACAACACTACCCTGCGATCCGGGCACAGCTCCAGCGCCGAGGCGACGGCCTGATACACCTTGATCGACAGCGTGTCGCCAGTCACGACACTGCCCGGTTCCGCTCCGATCAGCCGCCCGATGCGATCGCCCAGACCTGTGGGCAACCCCATCCAGCCGGCCTTGTTCCACCCGGTGATCAGCATCTGACCCCACTCATCCTCTATCATGCGGGCCACGGTTTTCCCGGCGGCGTGGGGCAGGGGGCCCAGAGAATTCCCGTCCAGATAAATCACTCCGTCTGGTAGCTCGAAAAGGGCTTTGGTCGCGGCAAAATCGGTCATCGCAGGGAGTGGCCTTGTGTCAAGAATGCGTCTTTTTCAATGGCGTAACCGATCCTGAATTCTCTGTCCATTGATGCGACATCCCGCGCTTTTGCGAATCTAGCCTTAAAACGGTACGAGGACACGCAGAAGCGACGTGCCTTTGCATGTCGTCCGCTGCGGAGGCTGCCAATGCGCTGGGTCGATATACCACCTGTCTGGCTAGTCGGGTTTGCATGTGTCGCCTGGCTTCAGGCGCGCCATTTCCCGATGGGGTTGTCTCTGGACAGCGGCCTGACCGATTTGCTGAGCGGCATTTTAATCGGTGGCGGCATCTTGCTGGCGGTTCTGGCGGTGGCCGAGTTTCGTCGTTTCAAGACAACAGTCATTCCGCACGAAACGCCCTCGTCTTTGGTGCAGTCGGGCATCTATTCACGCAGCCGAAACCCGATCTATCTGGGCGACGTGTTGATTCTGGCCGGTCTGGTTCTGCGCTTCGATGCAGTGCTGTCGCTGACCCTGATTCCGATCTTCGTCTGGTTGCTAGAGCGGCGCTTTATCCTGCCGGAAGAAGATCGAATGCGGCGGAGTTTCCGCACTGATTTCGCCCGTTACGAACGTAAAACCCGCAGGTGGATTTAGAGTGGCCAAGGCAGTGACACCGCGTCACGGATGCTGCGCTTGCGAAATAATGTTGCGTCAGCTACACAGCGTGCTTATCAAACATATCCGACGAACCGCTCGGACCGAGTGAAACTTAGGGGGACTGCCAGTGAAGCTAGGCACACCAAAGGAAATACTGGACGGTGAGAACCGGGTCGCGATGACGCCCGAGTCCGCTTTGCAGTTGCAGAAACTTGGCTATGACTGCGCCATTGAGAAGGGGGCTGGTCTTGCGGCAGGTTTTTCGGATGCTGCCTATGAAGCTGCCGGGGTTGAGGTTATCAAGACCGCTGCCGCGTTGTGGAAAGAGGTCGATATCGTCGCCAAGGTGCGTCAGCCCTCTGAGACCGAGCTGAAGCGTCTGACCAAGGGCAAGACGCTGATCTCGTTCTTCAACCCTGCGGGCAATGAAGACGGGATGGAGCTGGCCAAATCCAAAGGCGCGAACGTGATCGCCATGGAGATGGTGCCGCGTATTTCCCGCGCGCAGAAGATGGACGCGCTGTCGTCGATGGCCAATATCGCGGGCTACCGCGCGGTGATCGAGGCGGGCAACAACTTTGGCCGTTTCTTCACCGGTCAGGTGACGGCGGCGGGTAAAGTTCCCCCCGCGAAAGTTCTGATCGTGGGGGCCGGCGTGGCCGGTCTGGCGGCGATCGGGACCTCGACCTCACTGGGGGCGATCACCTATGCGTTCGACGTGCGCCCCGAAGTGGCCGAACAGGTCGAGTCGATGG
>NZ_JAGHRL010000030.1:0-571 GCF_017743815.1 Ruegeria sp. R8_1
CTTCGTAGCCGTCCACCCCGCTGAAAAGCAGGTAAAGAAACAATGCGAACAAAAGACTAATTATACCAGTGAGATATGCAGACTTCATAGCGAACACTTTGTCCTTAAGCTCTCTATTTCGACGCTAGTTATTATTAATCTCCACAACAATGTTTACCCAAGGTCAGCAGACCGCAGTATCTTCGCTTCAGTTTCCAAAGAGAGCAGTGAGTTGCACATTGATGCTATTGCCAATTACCTCAAGCTTTTCTGGACCGCAGAGCAGATAGATCGCGCCGACAATATGCGAAGCGATCAAAACGGTGAAAAGATAACCAAGTCTCACTCCGAACCCTTTCAATATGTGAAACACCGGGGTCTAAAGATGACAAGCAAACTAGACAATCATCCATGCTGCATTGCAGAAATGCTATCAGCGCATATCTGGGGGCGTTAAGCCGTAGGTCAGAAAATCGATGATGCCTCTGCCAAAACACCAAAGATACGGGACTGGTATAGCCTCTTTCTTCGCCGGGGCTGAGTGGCAAGAGGTCGAACTCGACACACCGCACGGGTTGGCGCAGTCGAAGAT